>NZ_CM001776.1:3470007-4070007 GCF_000332275.1 Synechococcus sp. PCC 7336 | reverse complement strand
CATCACCCCGTAAAATTAAGTGTTCTCATGTCTAATCAGAGGTTACTTTTCCTCGTCCGGGCAGTCTTCGGAAACGAGCAGTGTGGTGTCGTATTTCGGCACCGAGGCAATCTGTCGAGACACAGAACCAATACTATCGAGACGCACAGCTTCTTCTAGTGCAAAAATCTCATCTTCATCTTCCACTTCATACCGCAGAGTAACGATATCTCCCTCGATATTGAGAATCGTAGCCCGATCGATCCACCGCATCTGGTCCCGCAGAAAGATACTAACGGTACTGTTGCTCTGGCACAGTTGGTAGATCTTGCGATCTAACATATGCAGGATCCCTTAAGTATGGAGCTGTTATTAAACTTACCCAAAATTCCCCACAACTTTGGCCAATGTGCCGAGACGACAAGCTACCTCACCGCACCCATCCGTGAAAACGACCCGCAAGGCGTATCACTTTGTCGATCGCTTATCGCCATAATAAAGAAGTATCTCTCGATTGGCGAGCTTGCCAGCCGCTTGGGCTGCTCCCGCGCCAGTCAGTGGCGCTTTCCCGACTGCCGGCCGAGCGATCGCCTCGTTTCTCCAATTCTTGTGTTCCCTATGCTGCACGACTCCGTCACCTATCTCGATCGCTACGACGTCATTGTGGTGGGGGGCGGCCATGCTGGCTGCGAGGCGGCATTGGCGGCAGCTCGATTGGGGGCTCGCACCTTGATGTTGACGCTCAATCTCGATCGAATTGCTTGGCAGCCTTGCAACCCAGCGGTGGGGGGTCCGGCAAAATCGCAGTTGGTCCGTGAAATTGACGCTTTAGGCGGCGAGATGGGTCGCATTACCGATCGCACCTACCTGCAAAAACGAGTGCTCAACCGCTCCCGAGGTCCGGCGGTGTGGGCCTTGAGGGCGCAAACCGACAAGCGGGAATACGCGCGCGAAATGCGGGCTGTGGTGGAAAATCAGCCGGGTTTGACACTGCGGGAGGGGATGGTGACAGACATCATCTTGGGAGCGAATGACAATATCGAGGGGGTGCAAACCTACTTTGGGACGGCCTATGCCTGCGCAGCGGTCATTTTGACGACGGGGACGTTTTTGGGCGGGCGCATTTGGGTGGGACCGCGATCGATGGCGGCGGGGCGAGCGGGAGAATTTGCAGTCGAGGAATTGACGGACACCCTCAATCAGTTGGGTTTTGAAACCGATCGCCTCAAAACCGGCACCCCTGCCCGTGTCGATCGCCGCACGGTGAATTTCAGCCAAATGGAGCCCCAACCGGGGGATGAAGAACAGCGCTGGTTTAGCTTCGACCCCAGTGCTTGGGTGGAGCGGGAGCAGATGTGCTGTTATTTAACTCGCACCACTGCCGAAACCCATCAAATCATTCGAGATAATTTACATCTCACCCCCATCTACGGCGGTTATGTGGATGCTAAGGGGCCGCGCTATTGCCCCAGCATCGAAGACAAGATCGTCCGGTTCGCCGACAAGGCCAGCCACCAAATCTTTATCGAGCCAGAAGGTCGCGATATTCCCGAACTCTACATTCAAGGGTTTTCGACGGGGTTGCCGGAGAATCTGCAGCTCCAGCTCTTGCGCACGCTGCCCGGTTTGGAAAGCTGCGACATGCTGCGTCCGGCTTATGCGGTGGAATACGACTATATTCCTGCAACCCAGTGCTATCCCACTCTGATGGCCAAACAAGTGGAAGGGCTATTTTGCGCGGGCCAGTTAAACGGTACGACGGGGTATGAAGAGGCGGGAGCGCAGGGGTTGCTGGCGGGGATTAATGCTGCTCTGTTGGCTGCAGGGAAACCCCTGCAGGTGTTGCCCCGCGAAGGTAGCTATATGGGCACGTTGATTGATGATTTGTGTACGAAGGAATTGCGCGAGCCCTATCGCATGTTGACTAGCCGATCGGAATATCGGCTGCTGCTGCGCTCCGACAATGCGGATCGGCGGCTAACGCCATTGGGTCGGGAGATTGGCTTGGTGGACGATCGCCGCTGGCAGCTTTTCCAAGACAAACAGACTGCGATTTTGGCCGAGATCGATCGCCTGGAAAGTCAGCGAGTCAAGGGCCACGATCCGGCGGGCATTGTTTTGAGCGAGCTGACCGGGCAGGGGATTAAAGGGTCGGCGACGCTGGCGGAATTATTGCGGCGATCGGGGTTGCATTACTGTCATTTAGATGAGAATCAGTTGGGCAATCCCGAGCTGGACGAGATTGAAAAGGAGGCGGCTGAAATTGCGGTGAAATATCGCGGCTATATCGAGCGGCAGAAAACGCAAATTGAGCGGGTGGCGAAGCAGTACGGACGAGCTCTCTCGCCCGATCTCGATTATGAGGCGATCGAGACCCTATCGAAGGAGGCTCGCGAAAAGTTGGCGAATGTGCGACCGCTGACGTTGGGGCAAGCAGCTCGAGTTGGCGGGGTCAATCCAGCGGATATTAATGCCTTGTTAGTGTATTTGGAAATTCAGCATCGGATGGTTGGGGTTTAATGGGTACATTTTCTAAATATGGTTCTTCGGTACCTGTTATGCTGATGGAAGCTTGTAACTGACCAAACCTCTTACCCAGTAAGGCTTATATGCGATTTTGTCTCCAGAAAAGGGTGTTTTGCCAACAAACCCTTAGCTAATAAAGCTTTGAGGAATTATCAGGCCGGAACTAGCATACCAAGTCCGGTAGAGCCCTGAATATTCAGTCAGCGCTTCTGGATGAAAAGCGTATTTCATTCACTCGAGATCTGTCTGGCTTGTGCCAGAGCTTCCTTGCCAGGAATAGGCTGTACTAGCCCGTTACGAATATCATCTCGTCGTTTCTGGACTTTTATTAGCTAGTCGGATTGAATAGTTTCGTCTACCTCAGCCTCAAGACTTGCCAGCAGTTCTTCCGCCAGTTGGAGTCTAAGATTATTGGGTAGAGACAAAGCTTCCTGCATCAATTGATCAATAGACATTTGGGGACCTCGAAAAATTGCTTTCGCCAAAAAGTCAAAGGCTGAAACCATTGAAAACTCGTTGAGCATTCTCAATAACTCAACTTTATTCTCAACAAGTTTGAATTAATCGAGATGCCTATTTGTTGAAGTCAGAACCAAGAAGAAATTAGTTCTATTATATCTTGATGCTTTTGCATAATTACTCCAATCAAGCATAGAGTTAACACGTAAAAACATTATTTTTATAGATTCCATCAGACGCGAATTCTTTGGGCAACTTGGGTCCTTAACCTGATCTGATTGTATAAATTAATTTCAGGAGACGAGTGACTAATAGATACAACCAATGCATATCTTTGTACATCTTTTTCTCCCTTCTTCGCCCATTTTCGACCACAGCTAACAACAAGATATAAAGATTGATGATTATATCCTCTTGCTCTAGAGGTAATTGTAACCTGGCCTCTCTGAAGAGAAGCCTTCTTTCTTAAGTTACTTCCAGGAAAAAGATCTATAGAAATCCCTGATCCGTACCTTTTCTTTAACTCGGTCAGAGAAATTTCTGTAAACGATTCCGTCGAATTTTCCTTGTTAGCCTTGACGAATGCATTAACAATATTATCTTTGTCGAGATTTTTGAAAAGGTTGAATTCCATCGTAACTCCGAGGTAAGAGTCTCCTCGTGTTGGTCGAGTGGGTGGGTCGAAAGCAAGTGCTATAGATAATGTTCGATCTCCTTTAGTCTCTAGATATTCATCTGGAAGAGATGGAATCTCATATATCTGAAAACTTCCAACAGGAATCTGTACATTGTCTTCTAAAAGTACTACATAGTTCTCGGCAGAGTACTTTGCTCGATATAAGTCAGCTTGGCCGTATCCATAAATTTTCAATTGTTTCAGCAATTGCTTTTTATCTTTTCTTTTTGCTTGAAAAACATTTGGAATTTCAATAGGTAAAGTAGCTGAGTTTACAATCAATGCCCTAATCAAATTTGAAGTTGCATTAGGGAATTGAGTGAAGAGCTGGGCTGCTATGTTAGCTACACGGGAAGCTGCAAAGCTAGTCCCACAATAGGCACGAAACATTGAACCAGCATAGTCTTTGGCAAGTGTCAAAATCGAAGTGCCTGGTTCATTGATGATTACGCGGCTTCCGTCAACAACTAAATCACCACCAAAATCTACTAGGTCGGGCTTGATCATACCATCGACACCAAAGCCACTTCTTGTAAATGGGGAAGGATATCCTTGAACCCGTGCAACTATATTTCGTTTGGCATCTTCAGGATATTGAAGACTGCCAGAGCCAAGTGAAAGTGAACCAACTGTGAGGGCAATCGCAGAAGTGGCCGGTTCAATAATTCGAGCTTCTTTACTGAGCAAATAGTTTGGATAGCCGGTTCGTACCTGTTCCCCTGAACCTGCTTTGTAAGGTAGGTTTCCGGCGGAAATAACAAACACCAAGTTTCTATGCTGGAGCTCATAGGCAATTTCATCAATCTTCGCGGCAAGACGAAATTGCTTCTGCCCATCTCTAAAGGTTAATCGAGAGTCTCCAAGAGATATATTGATAACTTTGCAGTTTCTATAACTTTGTGTGAAGTGTTGAATAGCATCATTCAACTGGTTCTCTAATAGAGAGTCTGGATCGTACTCGTTATTGCTGTCAGTAACACGCGCCGAGAAAAGCCAAGTTGTTGGCTGAAAGAGCCGGTTCTTGATGCTTTGTTTTATATCTCCATAAATAGCAATTCCTGATACACCTGTGCCATGCCCCCCTGTTTTCTCATCTCCATCATCAGCACTGCCTGTAATAAGTTTTCTGGCTGAATCTGGAAAAACCTCAGCCTCCCCCAATGCTGGAGCAATAAGAGGATGTCCGCGCTGCACCCCAGAGTCAACAACCAAAACTCCGCAATTCTGCTCAGGAGGAGAATCAACTTCTGGGAAATCAGATAGTGGGATGCTATATTCAGCAGGGGTCTCAAAGCTAGGTTTAGGTCTACGATCAATTTCCTTGACAAATTCTTCTTCTAGCAAAAGATTGAGAACTTCATGTATAACCTTAATCCTGGCAATACACAGGTATTCCCCTACATAGCGATCGCTGATCTGCATGGCAGAATCATTTGACCAATTCCTCAAAACCTCATCCAATTCATCCAGGTATTTATTCATTTCAGCCCTATCCCCCGTATGCCATAGCTCTAGGTCAAACACATCAGGTTCATCCACTTGAATGGGCTCAAGCTCTAATAAGCGCCCAATTCGATCTGAAGGCTCTAGTGGTACTAACGCTTCAATTGCATCCAAGTGACCATATTCGTACTGAGAATCACGGATGCCGCTGTAGGCTTCTAAACGCGAGCGAAATTGAGTGAGTTCTTCATCCGAGGTAAAAACGACAATGGCTTTATTTGCTTTTGGCTCTTGGGCAAGTAACGTTAATCCGAGAGGTGAAAGCGCACTCTCTTGCAGAGTTCTGTCTGGGCTCAACTTAATTTTGAAAATAAGCTTTGGATTAAGGTGAAACGGTGAAGTCTTTTGTTTCGAACGTTGAGTCAGGATCGAAGCCTGTTCTAGTAATTGCCGACCATGACTACTACGATCACTTCTGCGGGAGCTATTACCTCCACCACCTTTGCTACGCCTCGGTAGCTCGATACTGGTTCTCGGCAATTCTAGATGCTCAAACTGACTCACAGGCTCCTGCCTCTGGAGATTCTCCTGAACTCACTATTATACGACTTCTTTCTAAATAACGCTCTACAGCAGCAGTTAAGTCAGCGTGAGTAAGCTCTTGGTCGCCGCGAAGAATGACAGTTTTAATTGTGTCAATACAAATTCGTTCAATATCTGCACCAGTTGCCTCTTCCAATTCAGCGGCAAAATCTCCAAGGTTAATACCAGAGTATCGAATTCTAGAAAGATAGCATTTCAAAAGCTTTTTTCGGAGTTTTAGATCGGGTTTAGCAAAGAAAATAATCTCGTCAAATCTCCTCCAAATAGCATTATCTAGTAAGGACTCATGATTTGTTGCTGCAATGAATAAACTGTTACTGCTTGAAGCGTCAATAAGTTGAAGTAAGCTATTAACAAGTCGCTTAACCTCACCATGTTCGTTAAGGGTGTTACGATCTCTAGCGATCGCGTCAAACTCATCAAACAGAACAACCCATTCACCATTCTCAACATAATCAAAGATTTTCTTTAGATTAGTCGCTGTTTCACCTAAGTAGGAAGAGAAGACTGCTGTTAAATTAATATAGGCAAGAGGTATACCTAAAACACCAGATAACACTTTGGATGTGAGAGTTTTACCACAGCCTGGAGGTCCACAAAATAAAAGTTTTGATTTGGGTCGCAACCCATAAGCTTCCAAAATCTCTTGCTTTCGATTTTCCAATGCAACGCGCTGCAAAATCTCCAAATTATCCTTGCTTAGAATAACATCATCCCAACTTAGACTGAATAGTTTAACATCAATTAGCGATAAACCCGTCTCCCTATCTTTTGGCTCTTCAGGATAATTTCCGTAGAGAGTGTTACTAGCAGGAAGGGCTTTAGAATAGCCATTTTTCAAGATTCTTTCTAAATCTCTGGCAAGTAAGTTGTGATTCTTGCTCTTCTCTTCTTGAATTAGTTCCATAGCTGCAGCATAAAATCCTTCTCTCTCATTGTGAGAGAAGCTTTGGAAAAGCTTTCTTATGATTTCTCCCCTTGCCATATTCTGATGCTGCGCTCGACTCTATCCAGTATCTACAGTGAGTAGATTAACACTATAGGCATCATGCCATCCTGAAATTAGGGATCGGATAGGCTTAATTAGGGTTGATGCCACTAGTTGTGGGAGATTGTCGAATAGGAGGTTTTGACTGAAATGGTTTTAGGAACTTTGTTGGTGATGAGGATGTGCATTCCCTGGAGCCATTCACCGGTGGTTTGGGGGCGGCACTATCTCAACGAGGTATCACCTATTTGTTGCCATCAGGCAATCCCTAGCTCATTGAAGTCATATATAGCGATCCTACGTCAGTCGTAGACGACTTGAGGGCTGAAACCCAACGCTGGCAAGGACTCAAATTTATAACTCATCTAGGATTGCTATAAAAGGGCTGAAGTGTTTCAGGTGAAACCCACACAGATGTCGCTGAACTAGGCGCCGTACTGGACTCAGGCGACACCGATAGCCAAAACTCAATCCGGCACCGCTTCCAACTCAGCCCGATCGCCCCCAGCAATCCAACCCGCTCGAATCGCAAGACTGTAAAGCGACGGGACGAAGAATAAAGCGAGCAATGTCGCCCCCCCGAGGCCACCCGCGATCGCCACTGCCAGCGGCGGCCAAAACCCCGCTCGATCGAATAACAACGGCGTAAACCCCGCCATCGTCGTCAGCGTCGTGGTTAAAACGTGGCGAGTACTGCGGTCAACCACCCGCTGCATCGCCTTTGGATCGCCCCGACGAGCCTCTGGATCGGAACGCAGGGCCGCTAAAACCACAATCGAATCGTTGATGGCTAAACCCACCAGGCCCAATGCCCCCAAAATAGCCATAAAGCCGAGGGGATAATTGAACAACCTGAGGGCTGCTAAGGCCAAACCCACTGCGGCGATCGCGATCGCCGCAATACTCCCCGCCAGCGCAAACGACCCCAGCGACAACACCAACGTCGCCAGCATTAACACCGCCAGAATGCCCACGGTCGAGAACAAATTGCCTTCCGCAGTTCCTCTCGCCTCAGCCTCCCCCCCATACTCGAAGCTGTAACCCTGCGGCAATGTCACTCCACTCGCCTGCCAAGCTTGCTCGAACTGAGCTAGCGCATCGGCTGGCAACACCCCTGCTTCAAGGTAGCCTCGCACAATGTTCACCCGCAGGCCGTCGCGACGATCGATTTCCGCAATGTCGGGCAACAGCTCAACTCGACCCAGGGCATCTAACGGAATTGCCTCCTCCTGCGAGAGCAGCTCGATGGAATTCAAGCTATTGAGATTGCCGCGATCGCCCTGTTTCAAGCGCACCCGCACCGGCAGTTCTTCCGTTGACTCCAAAATCGAGCCACCCACCGCTCCTTCTAGGTTGGCATCCAACTGTCGAGCGATCGCCGCTCGATCCAAACCCGCAATCCGCGCAGAAGTTTCATCCAACTGCAACCCCAATTTCGGCAGCGCTTCGGTCAGCGTCGATTGAGTGTGAACGACCTGCGGCACTTGCGCCATCACCCCCCGCAACTCATTGCCCAACTGCCGCAGGCGATCGAGGTCGGGACCGTAAAGGCGCAGTTCGAGGGGGGATTCAAATGGCGGTCCCTGCTCTAGCTGGCGGACGAGAACTTGGGCTTGGGGAAATTGGCGATCGAGTTGGAGTTGCAGGCGGCGAACGATGGGTTGTGGCAGTAAGTTGGGCTGTAGTTGTACCAAACCTCGAGCGAAGTTGGAGACGCTTTCTTTTTGGGCGACGACGTTGTAGTAGAAGGTGGGAAACGTTTCGCCTACCAACCAGGTAACCTTTTCGATCTCGGGCTGCTGCACGATCAAGTTTCGAACGTCCTGCACCTGTCGTTCGGTTTCAGTTAAGGAGGCTTGCACGGGGAGTTCGAAGTCGATGTGGAACTGGTTGCGATCGCTCGGGGGGAAAAACTGCTGGGAGAGCGTTCCGGCTCGAGCAAATCCGACGATTGGGATGGCCAGAGCGAGGGCGACTCCCAGCCAGGGGCGGGAAATCAGGAGATTGAGAAAGCGGCGGTAGAGGACAGAAAGTTGAGGATGGTTGAAGCCTCGGGTGAGGAGTTGGGGGGGGGTCGCTGTTGATAGGTTTTGGCTGGGAACCTGAGGTCGTGGGGGGAGTGTCGACTCCCCCCACACCCCCCCGACCAGGGGACGGCCCGCTTCCCCTGGACCCCTCCGATGGGGGTTATGGGTTCGCATTGATAGGGTGAAGGAGCGTTGTATTGCGAGCCAAGATTTGTGGCTATTTCTCCCCTCTCCCTGGGGAGAGGGGCCGGGGGTGAGGGTAGCAGAGCTATCGAAATCAGGTCTCTATCTCTCCAGTTCTCAACTTGCCGATACAGCTTCGGTCAAGTCCCCCACAAGTGGGGGATTTAGGGGGCAGATCGTGACAGTCTCTCCCACCGACAAAACTTCACTGAACAGCCAGTTCAAATCTAGACCGATCGCCATTCGCCACCGTCTCTATTGGCATGACCAATTGCCCCGGCACGATGCGGTGGGTGCCGCTGGCGATGACGCGATCGCCGGGTTGTAGGGTGCCGCGTACGAAGACGCGATCGCCTTCGGAATGGAGGACTTCGACCTCTTGGGGGGAGATGCTGAAGGCGGTGCTGTTGGGGTTGACGGTATCGTTCGGGGTTAAGACGTAGCTGGACCAGAGGCCGCGATCGCTGCGGACTAGGGCGGTGGCGGGGAGCCAGTAGCCGCGATCTTCGATGGTGCTGGCGATGTTGAGGCGGGCGATTTGGCCGGGGACGACTGGGGCATCGGGGGGGAGGGTGAGGATGGCGGTGAGGGTGCGGCTGGGGGAGTCGAGTTCGGGGAGGAGGGCTTTGAGCTGGGCTCGATAGGGGCGGTTGTTGATGGTGAGGTCGTAGGGGGTGCCGGGGGTGAGGCTGGCGGCGGCCCTGCCACGAGTTCGGACAGCACGGCTTCTGCCCGAGCTTTTTGGGCTAGCAATTCTTGTCGTTGGGCTTGCAAGCGTTGGGTGTCGAGTTCGGCGACGATCTGTCCGGGTTCGACGCGATCGCCTTCCTCAACTGCCACTCGCATGACCAAACCCGCTAGCTCGAATCCCAAATCGCTGCCTCGCCGCGCTTCGATCACTGAGGCGGGCAAGCAAACGTTACTGGAGTGGCTGGCAGAACCGTCCGATCCGATGGCGATTCGCGAAGAACTATTGGTCAAAATTCGCGGCGGTCATTTGGTGGAGCCCGAGACAATGCTGGCGGAGTTGCGGCGGCGGTTGGCCGAGCACCAGGAGAAGTTGAACTATTTGCGCGGGGTTGAGGCCGAACACTACCCCGAGCCCGACGAGCTGACGGGCAGTCCCCTGATGATTTATCTGACGATGCGCTGTGGTATTCGCTACCAGACAGCTTGGGTGGAGTGGTGCCGAGAGGCGATCGCCCGTTTAGAGCGTGACTCCAACAGAAAGGCAGGCGATCGCAAGGGCGGCTCGGCGGGTATTGCCCTCAATGGCGCTCGCCTACGGAACCCTACTGCTGCGCCGCTCGATTAAGACGGGGATCTCTCCCACCTCAATCCTTTGGGCCGGAGCGATCGGGAAACTCTCCCCCGCGAGCCGCTGTCCCCAATTCGCCTGCAACCCTGCGGGCACCTCCACCTGCACTGTTCTATTGGGATTCCACACAATCCAGCCCCGATCGCCATTGGCCCGAGCCATCGGACACAGCCGCGTGCGATCGCTAGAAATCTGGCACAATCCCAGCGTCGAGCCCAGCAGCCAATCCTGAATGGCCCCAAACGCTTCCCCTGCCACCGTCACGCTGCCATCCCGCTCGGTCATGCGCAAACCCACAAAATTAAAATTCCGCCAGGAATACCACTGAAAGCGATCGATTCCCGCTGCCCATTGCAGAATGTGCGCTCGCCCTACATACCCCACCGCTCTATCCCCTTCAACCGGATAGGTATCGACTCGCCCAAAGCCCGTTTCCGTATTCCATAACGGCTTATGGGCTTGGCCAGACGCTGCCATCACCTGCCGAAGATCGTGAATTTGCCAGACAATCCATTCGGGGGGCAGGTCGCGGGGCAGATAGAAATGTGCCCCCACAATGTCAGTGTAGCGATCGCCTCCCAACGCAAAATACTCTTTCAACCAATCCGCTCCGCTGCGTTCCAGGCTGGGATAGTCTCCAGCAATGACGCTGGGGGAAATCACTTGGGCGTCGGGATCGACTTGCTCGATCGTCGTGTAAGCGGCAGCGGCTAGTTCGAGCAGGTTGGGGATGCTGCCGGTGTAGAACCAACGGAAGTTGGCTTCATTCCAGAGTTCGTAATAGTGAATGCGACCTCGATAGCGGCTGGCGATGGTGCGAACGTAGGCCGTCCAGTCTTCGATCCGGGCGGGTTCTGCGGGCAGCCCGGAGATGCCGTAGGGGGACTCGTCGGCGGGGCGAGCGGAGGCCCAAGCGGGGGTTTGCCCCAGCACTAAAATGACCTCTACGTCTTGCTGCTCGGCCAAATCGACTAGGGCATCGAGGTGATCGAAATTCCAGCGATCGCGTTCCGGTTGTAGTTCGTCCCACCTCGTTCCCGCATCGTGCAAGCGCCAGGTTTTGAAGGGGACGGCGGGCCAATCTGCGGGGGTGACCCCGGCATAAAGGTGCAGGCCGAAGAATTCGGGGGTGACCTGACGGGCGGAGCGATCGAATGCCACATCTGTCCAGACCACAGGGGCCAGAGGGGGGTCAGCTTGGGCGAGGGCTAACTGAGGGTGGATCGAGACAGAGATCGAGAGCCACGACAGAAATCCGAAATGTTTCATGCGAGCGGGTGGATAGAATGGGCCGAGTTTACCCAACCTCAGTTCGACCAAAGTGTGTCTCCTACCCCTACGCCCCCGCTAAGGGCGGCATCAACCATCACTTTGAGGCTAGAGGAACAAAATCCAGCCAAGCTTGGCGGCTGTTTCTCCCCCCTCCACCTCGGAATTTCCAGTGGTTGGCAAGTACTAACAAAATCCAGCCAAGCTTGGCGGCTGTTTCTCCCCTCTCCCTAGCTATCCATTAGGCACAAGTCGATGGAGAGCTTACTGTGACTGGATTATAAACTGCAGTAGAGACTGAAGCAGTTGTAGCCGGAGGGAGAGAAACCATGCAAGATTGGGTCAGCCAAGAAATCAACCCGATCCACTTCGCCGATTTGCGACATGCAAAGCGGTTGGGGCAGATCGTCACAGACTTGAGTGAGCAGCCCACAGCGAGCGTGCCTCAGGCGAGTGGGAATGCCTCAGTGGCCCAAGGAACCTATCGATTTTGGGCCAACCCGAAGGTGAGCACGAGCAGCATTCTGGACAGTCATCGTGATGGAGTGGTCAGGCGGGCCCTCACGGGCAAGACGGTGCTGGCCATTCAAGACACAACGGATTTCGACTTCACCACTCACCCCCAGACCGAAGGGCTGGGCTTCATCAATCAAAGCCATCAACAGGGAATCAAAGTCCACAGTTGTTTTGCGGTGAGCGGCGAGGGAGAACCCTTAGGTCTGTTGAGTCAATTCATCTGGAATCGCAAACAGCGGCGCGGGAAGAAAGAAAAACGCTCAGTGACTCCCATCGAGCAAAAGGAAAGCTATCGCTGGATAGCAACTCTCGCAGCCGTAGAGCGAGAGCTCGCGGGCCAAGAGCAAGTGGTTCATATTGGCGATCGAGAAGCAGACATCTTCGAACTGTTTGCCCATCCCCGTGCGGACAACAGGGAGTTACTCATCCGCGCAAGGCACAATCGCAAACTTAGCCACGAGCTGGGCAAGTTCATCCCCACCCTCGAACAAGCCCCAGTCTTGGGAGCGATGAGCCTGCAAGTGCAGCGTAATCCCAAGCGAGCGGCCCGCATTGCCCAGTTGCAGGTGCGGGCGATGGCGGTGACGCTGGAGGTGCCATCGCATCACCTCAAAGCCGCGAGCTTAGAGCCCGTGCGCCTCAATGCCATCTTCGTGGAAGAAACCGTCCCCCCTGATGATGGCGCTCAGCCGATTCGCTGGTTTCTGCTGACCAGCTTGCCAGTTGAGAGCTTCGAGCAGGTCTGTCAGTGCATCCGCTGGTATAGCTACCGCTGGCTGATTGAGCGGTTTCACTTCACCCTCAAAAGTGGCTGTGGCATCGAACAGCTCCAACTGCAAAGCTATGAGCGCTTGCTCAAGGCTCTGGCAACCTACAACGTTGTAGCTTGGCGATTGATGTGGCTGACCTACCGCGCTCGACTCACCCCGCAAGCCTCCTGTGAGCTCGTTTTACAGCCTGCTGAATGGCGGCTGTTACGACGCAAGTTTGTGCCGAAAAGTCGCTCTCAAAAGCCACCCACTCTGCAACAGGCAATGCTGTGGATTGCTCGATTGGGAGGCTTCTTGGCTCGCAAGGGCGATGGCAACCCTGGATTGAAGACGCTTTGGCGAGGGCTGACCAAACTCCACCATTTGCTTGAAGGGGCTCAACTGGCTTCTCAAAGCTAGTGCCTGTCTATGGTTCAGCTACTTTTGCCTAATGGATAGCTCCCTAGGGAGAGGGGCCGGGGGTGAGGGCAATGCAGAGCTATCGAACTCAGGTTACCCAGACGAATGCTGATTTCCAGATGCAACATTGGCTGCAGCTGCGATCGCCCCTTCAGAGAACTTCGCTAATGGGAAAGCGATCGATCGCGATCGCAGCTCGGCGGGCGTTGTCCTTAATCTCGCCGGGAATGTGAGGGATGTGGGGGATCTGACTGAGCAGATCGAGGGTGCGGCGCAACAGCCGGACTAAGTCTCCCTCGTCTAAATTCGTGCCCGCTGTTAGTGCTTCCCAGGTCACCCCCAAGGTCCACTGTTCCACTAAACCGGCCAACTTGTACTCTAGCCAAACGGGCATAAAGACCTGATGTTCCCGCTGGGTGCGGAATAGGCGGCGGCGCACCCGTCGCAGCGCGTACAACACATCTTCAACGATGTCGGAGGTGTGGAAGCGGGTGAAGGTGCCCGATCGCGGTTTTTCGGTAATCAAGGCGGCGATCGCCCCTGCCAAGTGATGGGGGTCCAGATCGTCCAATCGACCCGACTCCAGGGCCAGCGCCAACCACAGTTCGTTATCGCCGCGAATGGCAGCGGCAATTTCCCCCATCATGTTGGGCTTGTAGTCTTGTAGGTGTTTGAATTCCGTCAGCACATCGGCTAAGGCTAAAAATTCCAGCCAGCGTTGCTGCTGTGGGCGTCCGGTGGCTTTCGACTGCTGTTGGAGTTTGCGTTCGAGTCGCTGGCGCTTCTCCTGCATGCGAATTAACTTGACGGGTTTGGGAAAGCGGGACACCGGATTGGCGTTCATTTGGGTGTAAACGGCTTCGAGGCGTTCCTGTTGGGCCAACAGTTCGGGGGCGTCTGTCGATTCGCTGTGTTTTTTGAGGTATTTGAGAATGCGGCGCTCTTCCCGCAGGCGACCCTGCAGCTTTTGATAGTCCTGCAAGTGGGCTTCCGTGATGCCTTCCAGAGCATTGTCGATTTTGTCCAGTTCTGCCTGCAGAGATTGCACTTCGACTTGCTGGGGCAATGCCTGTAATGAGAGCAGGTATTGACCGAAGCTACGTTCGATTAGCTCCTTCGTCCGTTCCAGCGAATGGGTTTGCAGTAGGTTAAGCACCATGCCGTAGCTGGGGGTGAATTGGCTCACCAGCGGATCGGCCTCGGAGGTAGCTAGATAGGCAGCTTCGCGGGCTCCTTCGAAGGGGCTTTGGACGGTGACCACATAACCGATCTCATCTTTACCTCTGCGCCCCGCCCGCCCGGACATTTGCAAGAACTCGGAGGCGGTGAGCAGGCGGTGGCCGTCATCCGTGCGTTTGGATAGGGAAGAAATCACGGTGGTGCGGGCGGGCATGTTGATACCTGCCGCCAAGGTCTCGGTGGCGAAGACGATTTTGATCAGCCCCTGCTGAAACAGTGCTTCGATCAGGGCTTTCCAGGCGGGGAGTATACCGGCATGGTGGGCGGCGATGCCGCGATAGAGGGGTTCCAGTTGTTGGGTGCGGATGGCTTCGGGGGTTTCGCGACAGAAGCGATCGATTTGCGCTTTCAGGGCTTCTCGTTCCGTTGCGGAGGTGAGCAGATCGGCATCTCCTAACGTGGCGATCGCCGAGTCGCAGCCTCGGCGGCTGAAAATAAAGTAGATGGCAGGCAACATGTCGCGGCTGCGCAGGTGCTCGACCACACGGGCAATGTCCGGCCCTTGCGGGCGCTGGTCTCGGCGCTGCAATTTCTGCGGGCGGCGGGTTTTCAGCCGGGAATTGCCCACAATTTTGCCATCTTTTTCCTCCAACAGCGGGAACATCCCTTTGCTGTTGACGAAGCTAAACTCCAGCGGTACGGGGCGGTAGTCGGAATCGACTAGCACAGTCGGGCCGTGGACTGCATTCAGCCAGTCGGTCAACTGTCCGCTATTGGCGACGGTGGCGGAGAGAGCAGCCAGTTGGATGGAGGGGGGGCAGTAGACGATCGATTCCTCCCAAACGGTGCCCCGCTGTCGGTCGTTCATGTAGTGGCATTCGTCCAATATCACCGCCTGCACCCCTTCGAGGGAGGTACCCACCTCGCCGATCGCCGTGCCGTAGAGCATATTGCGGAAAATTTCGGTGGTCATCACCACCACTGGCGCATCCCGATTAATCGAAACATCCCCCGTCAGCAGGCCGACGTTCTCGACGCCAAACTGCTGGCCGAAATCCCGAAATTTCTGGTTCGAGAGGGCCTTGAGGGGAGTGGTGTAGAAGACCCGCCGACCCAGCGACATGGCCCGATAAATGGCGTATTCCCCCACCAGGGTTTTGCCGGACCCCGTGGGGGCGCAGACCACCACGGACTGGTTGCGATCGAGGGCGGCGATCGCCTCGGTTTGGAAATCGTCTAACTCGAAGGGAAAGAGTTCTTGCAGGCTGGGCGTTACGGCAGAAGTCACACGTTATTGCCGGTAAATTCAGTAGGGTTTGAAGTTTGGAGATGCTGGGATGGTTGTAGGTATTGTAACCACTGGCGGCGAGCCTCTGGGGAACCGTACCAAAAGCGATCGCCCCGAGGGGAATGATAGGCTCCTGCGATTGTGAGGTTGGTGGCCCCGTCGAGGTGGGCGGCGGCAATGGGGGTAATGCCATCTCCCCAGAGATTGCCGTTCCCGGCGGTGAGTTGGTAGCTAGAGTAGGCTAGCCATTCCGCTCCATTCCAGTTGTGCGGCTGCCACAGCGGGGCTTTGCGACCCAAGGTCGCTTGTCCGGCGACGCACACGTATTTCAGCTCGGGGTGAAAGACACTAACAGATCCCATGGACTCGAAAATCTTAGAGGGTGTTTAAAAAGGTAGTTGACCAGCCTGAAACCCTTATGCTCTCGTTCGGAGTTGATGTCCGTAACCCCCATTCCTTCGTAGACGGTAAACTTCTCGAACACGCTGTTAGATTTGAGCTTATTAATCAATCATAAACCAGCAATGTCTAAATACTTTATTGAGTCCTATTACAAATAGCGCGGGCATCTCTACAATTGATATTGAGTCAAATCTTGGAGTACGTATATTCACTAAAAAGAAAAGAATATTTCCTTACTTAGGATCTCATACTATTTCCATCTAAACTTGCGCTTAATCTTTAGAAACTAAACTGCTTGTTGCCAAAAGCTTTCAGGCGGTTGAGTTACGAAGGGGCGCATCCTGATAGTTGGGGGAGGGCTGCTCAAGGGTTATGTTGATGTGCAGAATTACTGAGATCGCCAACGAGACTTCAAGGGTTTCAGCCTCCCTCACATCGCTTCTGTCACCAGATTGACAAGTCTCCCCAAACCGCTAGATGAGCCCGTTACGAAGTATTAGGTTCAGACTCACATCAGATTGGTATCAGTAGTCGGCTTTGAGGTAATAAAAATATATATTAATTTCCCATCGACTTATCGTATAAAATTAATATGTATTTTCGAGGAAAACACGCTGGAATTGGCAATATTTTTGCGTATACTTTTAATTGATAGCTAAATTAGATTGCCTTTCTGAAAGGAGTTTGTTTTTTCTTCTGGATAGATCTGTTTTTGCTTGAATTATTTAATTGAGGTCTTGGAATACTGATTCTTTCTGGGTTGATACTACAGGATCGTCAGTATAAATTGACAGCTTTAATGTAAATATTAAAGGCATTACATTCATTAGAAGTCAATTTGATTAAAACTTTTTTGTGGCACTCGTGAAGATTTAGGTTCTTGAATGAGGTGACACAATGGATAGAAGATATGCTTTGAAAAGGATTATATCTTTCTGCACGATCTTCCTGGGCTTACTCATTTTTGGGATGAGTGTTCATCAAGATCGCCTGCGAGCACAGACTGAATCTCTTTCCTTATCGCTAGTTAAGGGGCAACAGTACGAGCTTTGTCGGTCTTTAGAGGAAACATTTAATGCAGTCTTTATCCAGTCTGAGGAAGACTTCTGGTGTAAAACCTCCGAGATTTTAGAGCCCCCTCTCTTTCCTCAACCAACCTGGAATGATGTCGATATTTCTGCTGATAGAAAGCTAGCACGTGAAATTTTTCTTCGTGGGTGGTTGGGGCACTGGTTTAGAGACGGAGCGATTGTAGATGACTTTTGGGAGCGAAGAAAAGATCGATTCAAAGAGGAACTTTCTCAAGGGAAAATAAACGTTCAGAGTAGTAATTTTGATCTTAACTTTGACGGCGATCCAGATCTTGTCTATCGATATTCTAGAGCAGACTGTACCTTAGAAACAGGGGATGAGATTCCTTCTGCTTGGTCATATCACGTTTTGGATAGAGACAATCCTATTCTTAGTGAGAATATACTCTTCTATTCTCGTTCTACGCTAGACTCTTTCTTCTTTAGAGGTCGTACTTACCTGTTGGGATTAATAACAGGAGGAGCCCTTATCTATGAACCAAATAATGTGCCTGAGATAGAATCTTTAGCAATGCTGCCAGTGTGTGAATTTAAATGGAATGGAGATGAACTGTGATAAATACACAAAATCTAAACAATAGTGACTATGAAAACCTTAGATTTGAACTCATTAATCAGTTGGAAACTAGTAACAATCTAGACCCTTTGCTCAATCCTATTATAGACATTGAAGGTCTTCCTACAATTGGTGTTGGATTAAATCTTTCAGATGCTAGCTCTAGAAATATTGCCTTTCTTAGTTTTGGCATCGAACAAGATGCCAACATCGATCCAGTAGATGCAGGGTACGCAACGGAACTCATCAACATCATCAACCAAACCTGGACCCCAAGTCAAGTATCTCAATTGAGAGATGACTTAAATGAGGTCATGATGCGGCGTGCAAATGACACTAACGTACTGGCATCTAATCGAAGATCGACATTTGCTTTCCTCGACCGAATGGAGTCAATTGATGCTTTTGACGACAGAATTATTACAGATGAGAATGTAGTAAGCAGCAGGATTTCTGGTGTCAATGATTCATTAGAACGTGCCGTATTAGTCTCGCTTGCCTTTAATAGTCCAACTCTCATCGGCCCTGGCCTGAGGACAGCCTTTAATAATAACGACAGACCTGAGGCTTGGTTCGAAATTCGTCATAATTCCAACCTTGGGCTAGATCTTGGGATCGCGAGACGTAGATATATCGAGTCAAAAGTATTTGGACTTTATGACATCTCAAATCCAGGGCCCAATTTCCAACCTCCAGAAATGGATGCACTAAAAGTATTCAGGACTTTCAATAAGCATGAGGCGCGTATTAGCCTTTATGAAGCTAGCTTGAACGGAGCGATCTCAATTGCCAATGCCGACATTGCTGCAATTAACAGCCGACTTACGGGGATATCAATTGCCAGTATTCTTCCAGTGCGGATGGAATTTGAGCCCGCTAGGACAGTCCTAATCAATAACTTTGCCACACTCCAAACAGACATTCAACAGGCTCTAAGTACAATCGCCCCTGGCAGTCCTTTGCTCGCACCATCGTCACTGGATGGAGTGTATGTTTCTGCTCCTATACAATCTAGCCAAGCTGGCGAGATAACAGCTTTCACTGTCGATCGCAACGGTAGAGAAAGCCAAGCTAACCGGATCTATAGCGGAACCAATGATTTAATCTTTGGAGGCATTGATGAAGCAGGGGTCAGTGGCGGGAACGACACACTGAGAGGAGCGAGTGGAGACGATCTATTTATTGGCGGATTGGGCGCAGACCTTCACGATGGAGGCGCTGGCGAAGATACCGTCAGCTATCTGCGCAGTGCTTCAGGTGTAACAGTCGATCTGCAAGGCACTGGTTTGGGAGGACAGGCTGCAGGCGATACTTACATCTCAATTGAAAATATTCTCGGCAGTCCCAACGCAGACACCATTACGGGTAACGGAGCCAACAATACAATTATTGGATTTGAGGGAAATGATGTCTTGGACGGAGGCGGAGGAGACGATATCCTCTTTGGCTATGTGGGAAATGATGAACTTGATGGTGGAGAAGGAACTGACACCGCTGTTTTTTCAGATATCTTCGACAACTACGAATTTCAACTCTCTGCCGACGGTCAAACCATTACCGCTATCCATTCAGGTGGATCTGGAATTGATGGCACAGATACATTAACTAATATTGAATTCGGACAGTTTCAAGATCGAAATGTATCGCTATCGGGCATCGATCTCACGTTTGTCATTGACGCCACTGGCAGCATGTTTGACGACATTGCAGCCGTTCAAAGCCAAGTCACCCAAATCATCCAACAAACTGCCGAAAACGTCCCATTCACCCGATTTTCGCTCGTCACCTACCGAGATCCGGGACAAACCCAAACCGATTCGCCCTTCACCGCCGACACGAGCCAAATCATCTCGGCCATCAATAACATATCGGTTGGGGGAGGAGGAGACTTTCCCGAAGGCGTCAATTCTGGCTTACTACATGCACTGCGCAACGAGCAAGGGCTGGGGCCTTGGAGGCCGAGTCCGACACCCCGCTCAATTATCCTGATTGGAGATGCTCCCGCCAGAGATACGGAATTGAGAAGTGAGGTGATTGCCCTCGCCAATAGCGAAACCATCTCAATCGATGAAACGATCCTTCTCTCATCCACCAGCACTCTGGCACTAGCGAGCTCTTTTGCGACAGCGACGGCAACTTCAGAACCCACCCTTTTGCCCGTGCAGCCCGTCACAATTTTTCCGATCGCCATTGGAGGCAACTCCCAAACTCTGGCCGATTTTCAAGAAATCGCCACAGCTACTGGCGGCACGTTGCTGACAGCCGTCAATGCTTCAGACATCGTTTCGGTCTTATTAGACGCGATCGAACAAGCGACCCAATTCCCAATCGCCCTGCCAGATTTCGCCACCACTACTTCTACAGACATCACGCTCCTCGACCTGCTTGCTAATGATAGCGATCCGAATGGCGATTCCTTATCTTTAGTTGAGATTGAAGGAATTGCGATTGTGCCCGGTGCCGAGATCCTCATATCTTCGGGGGCATTGCTATCTGTCAATAGCGATGGCACAGTTACCTACAACCCCAACAATCAATTTAACGAGCTCGCCGAAGGAGAGATCTTCTCCGATACATTTACCTACACCATCACTGATGGCAATGGAACAGATTCAGCTCTAGCAACGATTGAGATTGCGGGCACGCTCCCTCTCATTCTGGGGACCGAAGAGTTGGAAACGCTAGCGGGTACATCCGAGGGCGAGCGTCTTGATGGGTTAGGAGGGGACGATACTCTGAAAGGGTTTGGCGGGAACGACCTCATACTAGGGGGTGACGGCGACGATAGCCTTAAAGGGGGAAGCGGCACCGACAAGTTGATGGGCGCTAGTGGTGCTGATTCGCTCGATGGCGGTGACGGCGACGATCTGTTGCAAGGGGGAAGCGAGAACGATTTTCTCCGAGGCGGTCAAGGCAACGACACACTAGAGGGTGGCGAAGGGAATGACGAACTGATGGATACTCAAGGCGATGATGTCTTAGATGGCGGTAATGGTTTGGATACCCTCAAAGGTGGCCTGGATAATGACAGCCTGTTAGGAGGAAATGATGATGACATTCTGTTGGGTAATAGCGGTAACGATACGTTGGTAGGGGGCGCAGGGAACGACCAGTTAACTGGCGGTCAGGATGCCGATCTATTCGTGCTGGCGGCAGGTGAAGGTAAAGATACAGTTGTTGATTTCCGCATCGCTCAAAACGATCGCTTCGGCTTGTCAGGGGATCTCGCGTTCGAGCAGCTTATCTTCACTGCTTCTACAGCCAGTAGCGGTACTGACATCCTCTTTGCCGACGAAATTCTGGCAACTGTCGAGAATATCACTATCTCAGCGCTCAACAATGCCGAGCTGTTCGTCACTCTCTAGATTTCTGGCTGCGAGGTCCCCGAAGTCACGCATCATTCCCGGTGAATACAGTCGGGGCTAGATTACGATATGCAGGCATCGGTGTGCATAGACGCATCATTGCAGGTATTGTAACCACTGGCGGCGAGCCTCTGGGGAACCGTACCAAAAGCGATCGCCCCGAGGGGAATGGTAGGCTCCTGCGATTGTGAGGTTGGTGGCCCCGTCGAGGTGGGCGGCGGTAATGGGGGTAATGCCATCTCCCCAGAGATTGCCGTTCCCGGCGGTGAGTTGGTAGCTAGAGTAGGCTAGCCATTCCGCTCCATTCCAGTTGTGCGGCTGCCACCAAGGGGCTTTGCGCCCCAGGGTAGAGCGTCCGGCAACGCAGACGTATTTCAGTTCGGGGTGAAAGGCACCGGGATAAGTGGTGTTGACGAAATCGAGATTCCAACGGGTCCAGCGTTCTTGGCTGAGGTGGGGGGTGCCCAGGGTAATCAGGCTGGCAACATTCGGAAGTCCGGCCCAAAGGCGATCGCAATAGGGCTCGCTGCCCAGATAAATACGAGCTATCCAGCCTCCCGCCGAGTGGCCGATTAAGTTCACCTGCGGCGCGTTGAATTCCTGTTGAGTCGCGGCGATCGTGGCCTGCAATGCCTCCAGAATGGGGGTCATGGGGCGTCCCCCCAGCGTCGGCAGCCAACTGCGCAGTGTCAGCGGCACCGTGCGGGTGGGATGGCCTTCGGCTGCTAACGCCTGCTGCAGCGGTAGGTATTCCTCCGCGCTGGCAAAAAATCCCGGCAGGATAACAGTGGGAAGGGACATAGCCGACCTTTAGCTATCGGGATACCAAAACATGCCTTTGATACCGTCGGGATCGGGGTTAAAGCCGAGATGCTCGTAGAACCCCACCACATCGGGGTCGGCAAATAGGGTGATGTTGCTGATGTCTTGCGATCGCAAATCGTCAATCACCCGCTGCATCAGTGCTTTGCCCAACCCTTTATTTTGATAGTCGGGATGCAACACCACATCCCACACCGTGGCATTAAAGGTGTGGTCGGAGGTGGCGCGGGCAAAGCCAATTAAGCGGCGATAGTTGCCCTGCTCTCGCCACATGGTGACCACTAAAAAACTATGCTGAATCGCCTTTTTGACTTTGCGAATGGGCCGACGCGCCCAACCGACAGCATCGCAGAGCTCTTCCAGTTCGTATAAATCGATATCGCGATTGTTGCTGAGAAAAATCCGTGGCGGTGGCGGTGCCGCCCCCGCTCCGTCGAGCGTCCTTCTGGCGGAACCATTTGCAACTGCTGGGCCGGAACCGTTGGTTGAGAGGGATGGGGTAAAAAGATTTTTCCAGAAACTCATGCAGAGATCGCGCGCAGGAAGAACAGCACAGCAATAATTGACGAGAAGGCTGATGGAGCGCGATGCATCAATCAGCCCAATTAGTATAACTGTTCCCCACCCCTGACATAGACTGCCACGAGCAAACCGGCTAATTTTGTACGGTTGCTCTCATGCGATGGGAGCTGCTTCCAGGAGATCGACTCGACACAGCGCAGTGACAGGTACTGGTTCTGTCGGATCTGATGAATGGCTCCAAGCGCTGGCGATAAGACGAGCGCAGCCTTTCGAGCGGGGTTCGCTGTAGTCTTTAACCTTAAGGGCCTGTCATCGATTTTCCTCGGTCGGGCTGAATCAGCACCTCAGATTTTTGTCATAGCCAGAGCATGTTTAGCAAATGCGCGGCAGCAAATCTCCACTGAGCATATCGATAAGCCTGCCACTGCCTATGGCATTCTTCGCCACAACCCTAGGGAAGGTTGAGTCGATCGCCGTGCCGATCGACTTTGCTGGCAGAGGGCAATTGCCCGTTGAAACTGAAGGATCTTGGAGGGCATGTCGATTCAAAATAGAAAGCGCTAGGTCTGCTGAGCCAGGTGCCACGAAGGCAATAAATCGCCCTTCATTCGCCACATAAAGCGGGTCGAGCCCCAGAATTTCGCACGCTCCCCTCACCTCTTCCCGCACCGGAATCGTGTCTTCATCAATTTCAATCGCGATCCCTCGGGCGATCGCGATTTCGTTGAGAGCACTTGCCAATCCCCCTCGCGTCAGATCGCGCAGGCAGTGAATTTCGACGCCAGCAGCCAGCAATTCCAACACCTCGCCAGCCAGCGGTGCAGAATCACTGGCGATCGCGGCCTCGAACTCCAACCCCTCCCGAACTGACATCACGGCAATTCCGTGGCGAGCAATATCTCCGTTGAGCAAAATCAGATCCCCCGGCTGGACTTTTTGAGGGCCAATTTCTGTCTCGCATTCGACCACCCCAACCCCAGTGGTATTGATAAACATGCCATCCCCTTTACCTCTCTCCACAACTTTTGTATCGCCAGTAATAATCCGAACTCGGGCTTTGTTCGCCGCCTGCTGCATCGACTGCACCACCCGCGCGAGGCGATCGAGGGGCAGTCCTTCTTCCAGAATGAATCCTGCGCTGAGATAGAGCGGACGCGCCCCCGCCATGGCCAGATCGTTGACGGTACCGTTCACGGCTAGCGAGCCGATATCTCCGCCGGGGAAAAACAGCGGGTCGACCACGAATGAATCTGTGGTGAAGGCAATTTTCTGGCCGGGACTCTCGAAAACGGCAGCATCGTGCGGGGGCGTTTCGGTAGCTTGAAAGGTGGGCAAAAACAGGCGATCGACGAGCTGGTGCATGAGTTTGCCGCCACTCCCGTGGGCCAGCATCACTTTGGAGTGCCGTTCGTACGGCAGGGGACAAGCAAAGTTGAAAGAACTGTCCATTGACTATCCCTTTAATCGATGTGGGAAGAGCGGCTGAAACGCCAAATATTATTGCGGTTCGAGCAGTGCGGGGTGTTGGCGGTATCGAAAGTAGGCAGCACAGGCCCCCTCCGAGGAAACCATTGGGGCACCTAAGGGATGTTCGGGGGTACAGCGTCTGCCAAATTCCGGGCATTCGAGCGGCGATTTTACCCCCTGCAAAATCTCTCCAGCAATGCAGTCCGATCCCTCTCGGCCAGTTGGCAAAACTAGGTCGAAGCGCCGCTCCGCATCGAACTCTGCATAAGCCGATCGCAGCCCCAGACCGCTATCGGGAATGAGCCCGATTCCGCGCCAGTGACGGGGAACCCACTCGAACACTTCTCGTAGCAACTGTTGGGCTGACTCATTGCCTGCCACGCGCACCGATCGCCGATATTGGTTCTCTACCTCTGCTCGCCCTGCCTCTAATTGGCGCAGGCACAGATAAATCCCTTGCATAATATCCAGGGGTTCGAACCCCGTGACCACAATGGGAATGTGAAAGCGTTTGGCGATCGCCTCGTATTCTCGATAGCCCATGACCGTACAGACGTGACCTGCGGCCAGAAATCCCTGTACGCGATTGTGGGGAGAAGACAGAATGGCCGACATCGCTGGAGGAACGCGAACGTGGGCCACCAGTAATGAGAAATTGTGCAGGCTTTCCCGTTTGGCTCGGTAAGCTGCCATGCCAGTGGTGGGGGCAGTGGTCTCGAAGCCAATGGCAAAAAAGACCACTTGCCGGTCGGGATGCTGGCGGGCCAATTCTAATGCATCGAGGGGGGAATAGACGATGCGGACATCGCCGCCATCAGCTTTAACTGAGAGTAAATCGCGATCGCTGCCCGGAACCCGCAACATATCCCCAAACGAGCAGAAGGTTATCTCTGGGCGAGCCGCAAGGGCAAGGGCTTTATCGATTAACTCGACGGGCGTAACGCAGACCGGGCAGCCGGGACCGTGAACTAGTGAAAGTCCCTCTGGCAAAAGCTTCTGGAGGCCGTAGTGCAAAATCGCGTGGGTTTGTCCTCCGCAAATTTCCATCAGGGTTCTCGGCTGAGTCAGCAGTTGCCCAATCTCAGTTGCAGAGTGCCGAATTGAGTCGGCGTCGCGATACTCGTCGATAAATTTCATCTGACCACCTACACTGAGGGGTACTTGTTGGATCGATATTCTATAAGGAATTTATTACCTCGATCTTCAAGAGACTGCTCGAATAGTTGATTCATTCGCTTTAAGGCAGGAGTCAGCGCAGTGAAACTAAATCATTGGATTGGCTTTCTCTTTCTAACGATCGCGTTAGTCATTCTTTGGCAGTTTCGACAGGTGGTCTTGCTGATATTTACAGCAGTAGTACTGGCTACCTCCATCAATGGATTAGTCCGCCGGATCGGGCGAAGACTGGCGATCGGGCGAAAGATTGCAGTGTTTGCGGCAATTAATCTATTATTGCTGGCTTGTGCTGCCTTTGCTGCTTTGGTTATGCCTCCCTTTATCTCTCAATTTGGACAATTAATTCAACTCCTCCCCTCTGGCTTTAGTCGACTCCTAAGGGCGATCGATCGGGCGATCGATATGCTAGAACGCTGGTTTCCAGAGCAAGATTTCGAACTCCTGCCTCAATTCTCCGACATCCTTCAACAAGTTGGGCCAGTGGCAGGGCAATTGGTTGGAAATCTGTTCGAATTTTTCTCGAACTCGGTCCTAACTGCATTGCAATTACTATTGGTCGTCGTACTGACAGTGATGTTTCTATCCGATCCTAAAGCCTATCGAAGCTTGACATTACGACTATTTCCTGCAACTTACCGGCCGCGAGCAGATTCGATTCTGGCCGAATGCGAAAAAGCTTTGCTCAATTGGCTCCGAGGTATATTTTTTAATTCGATTTTTGTGGCAACTCTATGTGCAATAGGTCTTTCTATTTTAGGCGTTCAATTTGTCTTTGCTAATGCTCTTTTGGCTGGTGTCTTTAATTTTATTCCCAATATTGGCCCCGTATTGAGCTCCATCTTTCCGATTTCAGTTGCACTCATTGATTCCTTTTGGCAGGCGATCGGCGTCATTATCCTCTATGTAGTCGTTCAAAATCTAGAAACCTATTGGTTCAGTCCGATGGTTATGCACCGGCAAGTCTCTTTACTTCCTGCGATAACTTTAATTTCGCAACTATTCTTTACGACATTTTTTGGGATTTTAGGATTAATTTTAGCGCTCCCCTTAGCAGTAGTCAGCAAAACTTGGTTTGAAGAAGCATTCGTAAAAGATGTCTTGGATAAAATGGGGCAAGACTCTAAAAAGGAGAGGTCTGTCAGCAAGACATTACCTAAATCTCCTGAGGAGACAGATTCTTCTGTAGGGCACTTCGATTGATTGGGATTCACGCACCTAGAAGAATAAAAAGCAGCTTTTTCTAGAGCAGCTTGTGCATAGATTTAGATATTATTGGTTTCTCAGGCTAGGTCTAATGCAATGATCTTATCTGATTACATCTAAAGACACCAGGTTTCCTTATTGAGCTGCTTTAAACTCCAGAAATATATATCTTTTGATATTGTATACTAGATTCGGTTTAAACCCATTTTTCTTTCCCCTTTGGACGATAATTCTACTCCATTAGAGCCAATATGATAAAAGAGGGATAGCTGCGCTCTCAATGCTTTTCCGGTAGGGGATACTTAGCGCAATCACCTTTCAACGCTCCAAACTCCAAAAGCTCCAGCCGAATGAATCAATCGAACTTCTATTGCTGGCAGATAACTCGTTTCCAGATCGCTATTAATGAGATGGTCAAAACTATCCCTCTTCTGTCAAGTCAGTCATGATGGAGCCAATATCCGCTATACAGATGGTGTGGAGAAAATATAAATATAAGCCCCAGATCTGCTTCTAACGGATTCTATGGCACCAGTGTATAGTGAAGTACCAATGGATGTTTGATAGAGCTAGCTTGTCGTGGATGAGACGCCGATCGTGCCTGCAGCCAAACGGGGAGACAAGAGCATCTGCATGCCAGTCGAGACTGAAGCCCAGTATCAGAGCTTGATGGAGAATGCCGATGCCTGCCGCAGCCATCTGATGCAACTGTGGAGGCGGCATCCGGAGCTATTGCCTGCCCATTTCGAACAGGGCTTCCGCTTTCACAGCTTTGTCTATTCGCGCAAGCTGGGGCTGCGCATGCGTCGAATTGAGTTGCATGCCACCCAAGAGGTCTATCAACTGCGGCGGGGATGGCCGTTCTCTGGAGGTGGGTGGAAGCAGCCCTGTTTGTGAGGTTGTTCACGGATGGAGAACCGCGCTATGCCAACTGCTTTTGGCAACTGGCTCATGTGTGGCTTGGGGGCAAAGAACTTCCCCAGGCTTATGGCCAGCGCAAAGTCTTGCGCGAGGGGAGCGAGGTGGCCAGTAAGGTGAAGCGGAGCCAGGGTCGGCGGCGAGTGCATCGGCGCAAGCCGGAGCATCCTTATACCGCCCTCTCAGCCAAATCGGAAGTCCATGCCAACCATTGCGAGGCTCATAACAGCAGTATCCGTCGCCGCTGTAGTGCCTATCGACGGCGGCAGAACCACTACGCCAAGACTCAGGCGGGGTTGAACCGAGCGATTACGGCTCTGCGCCTGATTCACAACTGGGTACGACCGCATTGCTCTCTACCCAAGGCAACCACTCCAGCCATGGCCATGGGCTTTATTGACAGGCCGCTTACGCTCGCGGAAATGCTCTCCTGCCGGGACTTTCATGACTTGAACTAACCTCTGTCCAGTGCCCGAGTTTGAGGCTGCTTCTCCCCTCTCCCAAGTTTGGGAGAGGGGCCGGGGGTGAGGGCAATGCAGAGTCATCGAACTCAGGTTGGTAAAGCTAAAGCTGCCATCTGCCTGCACGTTGGCTAGCACATCCACAAACTCGGGATTGAGCCCATTGGCAAAGCGGGCTACCAGCCCAGCCACAGCCCGATCGTCTGTGACCTGACCGCTAATAGCGGAGTCGTTAGTGATGCCATCTCCACTCTCAACTCCCGTATCGTTGAGCAATCCAGCTGTCACCACTGGGGCGATCGTATCGGAGCATCGTCAGCAATCTGGCCAACTGCCCCTCCATCCCCATCACCGCCAGAAGCGCGACAAACGTATGCCGCATTTGGGGGGATGGCTGCTGTCGATCCCCGCTGCCCCAACCAGCCCCTTAAAGATTGAATACAGACCGCGGCACAGACTTCCAACGCTGGGGCTTCGACTGAAACACCCGCAGCCGCGTAAACAGACTCCGGCCATGGCGATGGGATTCATCAAACGGCCTGTCGCAATCGCTGAATTGCTCTCATCCAGAAGCTTTGAAGTCTTTACTCCTTAAGTAGACAGTGCCCGATCGGGGAGTTTGTATTGGCTAACAATGCATTTGGCGTATGCCGGGACGTGCTCCTCTAATTTTTGGGGATAATTGCGTTTGACGTAGAGATAATTGCGGGTGAAGTGAGAGTCGATGGAAAAGCGGGCATATTCCAAGCCTTTGGGACCGATTTTTTCGATGACGACCCCCATCAATTGAGCTGCCCACATCGGTAAGGTTACGCCTTTATCGTAGGCAGGAATACTTTGTTGGACAGCGCTTTTGCGATCGCCCTTCGACATCACCGGCTGAAACTCCAGTTGCTCTGCAACTAAATCGAACATCTCCCGACCGGTGTCGTTGCGCACCACCATCCACTGCCAGCCAAAGGGAGCTCCCATGTAGCCGACGACTAAATCGGCGAGGGAGTTGACGTAGTCGAAGCAGCTCATGCAGGAAGGGGCGAAAACATCCTTGAGTTGGTTGGTTTTGAGACCGAAAAAGGGGACGGTTTCCGTCGAACCGTCTTCGTGTTTGAAATGCACCCGAAAGTCTTGCATGAATTCGTAGTGGACGACGGTTTCGGGGGAGCGGCTAGTGGTTTCGAGAAACTTTTGCAAGCCTGCGCGAGTGACGTTATCTACACAGGGAGTGCCGAGAACGTAAAGCTTTTCTAGCCCCAGCTCTGCTTGAACAGCTCGCAGAGCCTGGATTTGGCAGCCAACCCCGATCGCCAGCAATCGCTTCATGCCCGATTCCCGCACGAGATCCAGGATAGAGAGATTGGGGGATAGGGTTGGCTTGTTGACGCGGGCGGCGAGTACTTCTTCTGCCGTACGGGCAATGACAGGTTTGGGCTGGAAGCGATCCTCCTCCGTATTTTGGACGCAGACCACCCCTTCGACCCAGTTGTGCTCCAGCATGGCGATCGCGATCGAGCTGACGATGCCGGTCCACTGCGCCCCTTCGATGGGCTCTAGCTTGCGAGCGGCAGTCATGTGGCTGTGGACGCCGAAGTAAAGTTCGCGATCGCTGTCTAGCTGGCGCGATCGCCCGTGGGCGCTTGCTTCGAGTTCCTCAATGCGCTGAGTGATAAAGGCACAAGCCTCTTTGACATACTGCACGTAGGAGGTATCGCACAGACCGCAGCGGCTGCACAGTTCTTTGGCGGGATAGCGATCGGAGCGGATGGGGCGAGCGGTTTTAACGGGCATGGCGGAGGTGGCAGGATGGCTAGCAGTGACTGCAGTCTGATTGCAGTTTTGCACGATTCATCCTAATTCGGGAATGCTCTGCTGTCTTGGGGCTGTTTCGAGCCGATCCCCTGGTCAAGCTATTGATACATTGCTCAGGCATAGAGACGTTTGACTTGTGCGAGAGGTCTAATGAAATAAGATGGGCATTCGAGATTCGCATGTTGGAGTTATGGCGATCGCCGATGGAACGCAGCAAGACCTATCGAGCTACGGGCATTAACCTGAAAGCAATTCCCCTAGGAGAGTCGGATCGGATTGTGACGATTCTGACCCAGGAACACGGCTTGGTCCGGGCGGTGGCAAAAGGGGCCCGCAAGCAAAAATCCTCCCTCGGCGGGCGAGTCGAGTTGTTTGTGGTCAACGATCTGGTCATAGCTCGCGGGCGATCGCTCGATCGTATCTCCCAAGCCCACATGACCCAAAGCTTCCCCCGCATGCGCTCTAGTTTGGCCCAATTAACCGTGGCCCAATATTGGGCCGAAGTGGTCTTGCATCAGGCCCTAGCGCAACAGCCCCAAGAAGACTTGTTCGTCTTGCTGGTGGAACACCTGCAGCGCCTGGAACAGTCACCCGCCAAAGCAGACGCACTGCCACTGCTGGTCCACGGCCTGTATCACCTGCTGGCGATCGCCGGAATTGCCCCCCAAGTACGTCCCTGCGCAGATTGCCGCAGCAGCTCCGATTGGTCGTTCAGCCCCGATGCGGGGGGAGTCGCCTGCTCGCAGTGCATCGACCGACAGCGCCCCATGCAGCGCACAATGCTGTCAGCTCCCATCCGCACTGTTTTGAAACTCCTGCCAAAACCCAAACTACCCGAGCTGCCAGACCCCGATGTTCGCGCCTGGTTGATGGTCGAAAGGCTGCTGCGCAAGGCGATTCAATATCACTTCGATCGCGCCATCCAGTCTGCATCCTTGGTCGAGTCTTGCTTTCGACCCGCTCCGACTTCCCTCAAAGCAGCAGAGTCAAGCTCGCCTTACCCAGCCAGCTCCTAATGAGGCGGCTCAGCTCTTCCTGCTCGGAGGCCCCGCACTACCGACTCACTGGCTATGCTTCCGCAAGATTCGATCGAGACCGATCGGCCTCTATTCCTGGATAGAGATCGCCCCCAACTGCGTATCTCGATAGTAAAAATTGAGAATTTGTCGGTGGGTGTAGTTCCGTTGCGCCAGCCCAAAGGCCCCCCACTGACTCATGCCGACACCGTGTCCGAAGCCTCGCCCAGAGAGTGCGAAGTAAGTCGGACTTCGCTCCGCCCGGGCGGTGCTAGCCCCCACGGTCGGTCCGATCGCCGTCACCGAGAACCAAGTACTGTCCAGATTCAACTTGCGGCGCAGGCTAGCAGCAGCGATTTCGATCGTGCCTGCCGTGCCTCGCAACCGCAGTTCAGTGGCGCGACCGTTGGGGGTTTGTGCCACAATCTCCAAGTCCAGCACCGTCCCCACTTCTCCGATCGCCGCCTCGATCGCGTTGGGGGAGAACCGTTCTTGCCAGTGCATCGGGGGAGAAACGTGGCTGTCGATAACGCCGCGCAAGTAGGGCAGCGGTTGCGTCCAAATTTCCTCCACATTCTCCGTTCGACCGCCGGAGGAGGCATGAAACACGGCATCGATCGTTTGACCGTTGTGGGTGAGCACTTGCCATCGGGTTTGGGTGGTGGATTGGCGGGTCGAGGGGGATTCGGAGGCGACCCCCCGATAAACCTGCCACAGTTGGCTGTCGCCTAAATCGTAGGATTCGCGCAGGCGACGGTTGCGATGGAAGAGGGCGTAGGTGCGGGAGGCAATCGCTTGGGCTTTGAGGGCTTCGAGGGGAAAGCGATCGCCCATTTCGCTACCCACAACGCTGGCAATATAGTCTTCCAGATCGACGCGGTTGATGGCGGTGAGTTTGCCATCCGCAATGATGACATCGACGCTGCCGCGATACCAGCGATCGTGAATAAACACATAACCTTCAGGTGTTTGCGGTTGCAGGCGCAGGCGATCGCCTCTGAAATTGCCCAAACGGATGGAACGGTTGGATATGCGGGCATCAATCGGTCGCATGGCTGTTGTCGAGCCCAAAACCTGACCGTTGCGATCGAGAATCTGCCCGTTCGTCGAGCTCCCCAGCCGAATCTGGTTCTGTCCTTCGACAATGCCAATCCGCAGCAGCAGGCTCTCCGCCTGCGCGGGAAAGAGGAGGACCAGCCAAATCAGTATGCTCGACCCCACCACTTGCCAGAGCCATCGCACCGTTCGCGGTCGCTTAGATTTCGACGGTTTCAACGTTTGCAACCTTTGGTTCTCTCTTTCGCCCACGAGCGAACCTATCAAAAAATCACGGCAGGGACACGTTCGGCGCTCGCAACCACTAGCCTGCCCAGGTTGCGGGAGAAGTATGGCGCTTAGCGCGATCGCCTACGAGCTCGATATTCGCTCGGACGGTCAGTCGTTAGACGACGGCTGCAATCTGGCGAATAGCTAGATTGAGCTGAATGGGTGCGAGCTGAATAGCTCGTTCTAGCGGGGCGATCGCATTGGGCGACCCGCTCGCTGGCAGTTTGGACTTCAATAGGAGCAGCTATGGATCGTGGCCTATAGCTGTCCTTTTGGGGAGGAGTAGAATGGGCGATCGCCAAAACCTGTGCCGCTGCCATTGGGTGGATTTGAGTAAGCCGGACTATGTGGAGTACCACGATCGAGAATGGGGGGTGCCGGTACACGACGATCGCCTGCTGTTCGAGTTCCTCACGCTAGAGTCAGCGCAGGCAGGGTTGAGTTGGTATACAGTGTTGCGCAAGCGGGAGAACTATCGACTGGCCTTCGACCAATTCGATCCAGAGAAGGTGGCGGAGTATGGGGAGGAGAAGGTGGCAGCACTGCTGCAGAATGCTGGCATTATTCGCAATCGCTTGAAGGTGAACGGGGCGATTAACAATGCGCAGCGGTTTTTGGCGGTTGTGGAGGAGTTTGGCTCGTTCGATGCCTATATTTGGCGCTTCGTAGATGGCGAGCCAATTGTGAATGAAATTCGCTCTCGAGAGGATTGTGTAGCGACGAGTGCGGAGTCGGATGCGTTGAGTCGAGACTTGAAGCAGCGGGGGTTTAAGTTTGTGGGCTCGACGATTTGTTATGCCCACATGCAGGCCACGGGGATGGTGAACGACCATCGCATCGATTGCTTTCGCAGGCAGGAGATTGTGGATAGATATTTGGGGTAGGGAATCTGTCCTGCGCCTCAAATTGTTAGATAGGAGTTGTATTCCTGCGATCGGGTCTGGGAACTCAGATAGATATCCCCATATCGACAGTACTCGGCAATGTTTGCTATCTTGCTTACGCCAGCAAAGAGACCTCCACCATGCCAACCGACAAACATCGCTGGTACGAATGGGCCACCCAGATCCAAGCCACCGTTCAGGGCACGTTGGCTTACAGCACCAACCCCTTCGAAATCGAACGCTGCCGCAAGCTGGAAGCCCTCGCCCACGAAATTTTAGCCACCTATACCGACACCGACTTCGATCGAGTACAGGGGTTTTTTGAATCGGACACCAGCTATGCCACCCCCAAAGTTGATGTGCGCGGCGTGGTTTTTAACGACAGGGGCCATATTTTGATGGTGCGAGAAAAAATAGACGGCAAGTGGTCTCTGCCTGGAGGGTGGGCCGACTTAGGCGATTCTCCAGCCGAAGCCGTCGTGCGGGAAATTCGCGAAGAAGCGGGGTACATCGCCACCGCCAGCCGCCTGCTGGGCATCATCGATCGCCACAAATCCACCCAACTCCCTCGCGCTTTCTACATCTATAAGATCTTCATGCGCTGCGAGATTGTCGAGCGCTTGCAGGAGTTCGACAACGCCGAAACCGATCGCGTCGATTTTTTTACCTTCGATAATCTGCCCGACTTGTCCACTGCCCGCAACACCTACGAGCAAATGCAGGCGATCTCCGAGTTTTGGCACCAGCCCGACAAACCGCCCTTATTTAACTAAGGCCCGACCGCAGGCCGGTTTCAGCCTCAAGCGGTGAGTTTGGAGAGCCCATCGAGCGACACTTGTCGAAACAAAAGTTATCAGGTCTGTTAAATATGCCTTAAAATCAGCCTAAGTGTTGAAAATATGCATTAAAGAGAGGTCCTGGAGGGAGAACTCATGGCTTTAGTATCGCTACGTACGCTACTGGATCACGCTGCCGAAAACGACTACGGCATTCCCGCTTACAACGTCAATAACATGGAGCAAATCATCTCCATCATGCAGGCTGCAGATGAAACCAACAGCCCTGTAATTTTGCAAGCTTCTCGCGGTGCGCGCAAGTACGCTGGCGATATCTTCCTGCGTCACTTGATTTTGGGGGCGATCGAAACCTACCCCCACATCCCCATTGCCATGCACCAAGACCACGGCAATAGCCCCGCCACTTGCTACTCTGCCATGCAGCAGGGCTTCAGCAGCGTCATGATGGATGGCTCTTTGGAAGCCGATGCCAAAACCCCCGCTAGCTTCGAGTACAACGTCAACGTCACCAAGACTGTCGTAGACGTGGCTCACGCTATTGGCGTTAGTGTCGAGGGCGAACTAGGTTGCTTGGGTTCTCTAGAAACCGGTGCGGGCGACAAAGAAGACGGCCACGGCTTTGAAGGCACCTTGAGCAAGGACCAACTCCTGACCGATCCCGATGAAGCGGTTGATTTTGTCGAGCAAACTCAAGTGGATGCCCTAGCTTTGGCGATCGGCACCAGCCATGGCGCTTACAAGTTCACCCGCAAGCCTTCCGGCGATATCTTGGCGATCTCTCGAATTGAAGAAATCCACCGCCGTCTGCCCAACACCCACTTGGTCATGCACGGCTCTTCTTCTGTGCCTAAGGATCTGATTGACATCATCAACGAGCACGGCGGCAGCATCCCCGAGACCTACGGCGTGCCTCTAGCAGAGATTCAGCGCGGCATCAAGAGCGGCGTGCGCAAGGTGAATATCGACACGGACAACCGTCTGGCCATTACTGCGGCCATCCGCGAGGCTGCCGATGCCGATCCGTCTAACTTCGACCCCCGTCACTTCATGAAGCCCGCGATCGCGCGCATGAAGGCTGTGTGTGCCGAGCGTTATGAAGCGTTTGGCTGCTCTGGCAACGGCACTAAGGTCAAGCAGGTGACTCTGGCCGATATGGCTGCGGGTTATGCCTCTGGCAAACTGGCTGCAAAGGTTGCAACCACCGCTTAACGTTCGGGCTATTTTGCACCGAACATTGGAGTAATTTAAAAACGGACAGAGCTGTTGGGTTCTGTCCGTTTTTGGTGTCAATCGCGAGTTGCCTCGCTACGGCGATCGATTTCTTTTAGGCTTACCGAGCGTGGCTCGACCCAGAAGGAGCAAATAGTGGATTGGGAACAACGGTATCGAGAAGGCGATACCCCTTGGAATCGAGGGGAACCCTCCCCCGGCTTGGCCGATTACCTGCAAGCACATTCCCTCGCAGGAGACATTCTCGTGCCCGGCTGTGGGGTCGGACACGATGTGCGAGAAATTGCTAAATACGGCGGTCGCGTCTTGGGCATCGACATTGCTCCAACGGCGATCGCCACAGCCAAAACCTTTCCTGTCACAGGCAACGAGCGCTACGAACGAGCCGATCTATTTGCCCTGCCGAGTGACTACAGCCACCGGTTTAATTGGGTGGTGGAATACACCTGCTTTTGTGCGCTCGATCGGGTGCTGCGATCGCGATATGTGGAGGCGATCGCGGCAGTTCTCAAGCCGGGGGGGCGCTTATTGGCAGTCTTTTACATCAACCCCGACAAAACCGGCGATGGCCCGCCCCACGGTATCGAACCAGAGCAACTGGATGTCCTGTTTAGTCCGCACTTTCAGCTTCTGAAAGACTGGCAGCCCCAAAAAGCCTATCCCAAGCAAATGGGGCGAGAACGGATGCGATTGCTACAGCGGTTGCCACGAGCGGAAAAGCAGTGAGCCCGACACTATCAGTAGAGCGACGCAATTCAGCAGATCGCCGATCGCAAATATTCGAGAATGCACAGTCGATCGAATTGGGCTTGTCACGCTATGTAGAGGGAAAGATAGAGGCGGCGGCATACAGGACCGATCTCCTGTAGAGCAGTTCTACAACTAGTGCGGGCAGAACTCGCCCATCTAGACTATTGAGATGGGGTGTGGAGGTTTCAATGTCTGAATTAGCAATACGCGATCGCCTCGCAATTCGCCGCCTGCGATGGGGAGAGAACCAGCAGCTCGAAGCCGTGTTTGAAATGGCTTTGCTGCACTTGTGCCGTGGCGTCTATACGCCTCAACAATTGCAGGTGCTGTCAAAGACAAATAATCCTCGCCAATATCGAGCTCATTTTGTCTTGGTGGCCGCGATCGAGCGGCAGGTGGTGGGATATACCTCACTGTGGGGGCGCACCCTTCAGGCCATGTATGTCGATCCTCGTTACGCCCGTCAAGGAATTGGTCGAGCCTTGCTGAAGGCAATGGAAGTTCGTGCGTCAGAGCGGCGTATCTGGCAGCTTAAAGTGAATTCTTCACTCAATGCCGAGTCTTTTTATCGGGCTTGTGGGTTCGAGGTTTTGAACCATACCGTTACCCGTTATGCCGGTTTCGATAGCATTGAGATTCCCGTTGTGACAATGGCAAAAAAGTTGCGGTGGACCGAGCAACCACTCGGGCACTGCAGCACTCTCGCCTCGGCAGTGATGCAAGAAGTCTGAGATCGAGGGGTGTCATTGCAAGCTTGAATTCGGCGACGCATAACAGCTCTCACCCCCAACCCCTCTCCAAATTTTGGGTGAGGGAAGCAACGGCCGGGAACCTCTATATTTCATCAAGTTCCCCTTCCCCCAAACCTGGGGGAAGGGGCTAGGGATGGGGGCCAGAAAGATCTTGACAACCTGAACGATCTCTACTTTTGACCGGTAGCTTCTGCCACCTCAGCAGCAAAGTCAGACTCCTTTTTTTCGATGCCTGCCCCCAATACAAAGCGGGTGAAGCGGCGTATCTTGATGTTTTCTCCCAATAGAGCAATGGATTGCTTGACCAACTCTTCAACCGTGATGGACTGATCCTTGATATAGGGCTGATCCAGCAGGGACAGTTCCTTCAGGCGCTTGTCGATGCGGCCTTGAACGATTTTTTCCTTAATCTTTTCGGGCTTATTCGCTAAGTCTTCGCGACCCATCTCGATCGCCTTCTCTTTGGCGATTGTCTCGGGGTCGATGTCCTCGGTGCTGACAACCTCGACATTAGGGCAAGCAGCAACCTGCATGGCAATATTGCGGGCTAACGCCTTGAACTCTTCGCGGCGGGCCACGAAATCCGTTTCGCAATTCACCTCGACCAAAATACCAATGCGACCGCCAGTGTGGATGTAGCTTTCCACTAAACCTTCGCTGGCGACACGACCCGCTTTCTTGCCGGCACTGGCCAAGCCCTTCTGGCGCAACCAAGCCATTGCTTCTTCAAGGTTACCCTCAGACTCCACCAGAGCCTTTTTGCAATCCATCATGCCTGCGCCTGTTTTTTCGCGCAGCTCCTTGACGGTCTTAGCGTCTACCTTAGCCATGTCAGTTCCTTTTTCTCCGTCTCAATGTTGCTCGCACAACCCAAACCAACCCGATTATCGGGTAATTCAGACGTATCTCGACATCGGATTGTCGCAGGCGATCGCCAGTGCCTGCAGATACATCTGTACTTTTGGGGCGCTATTGCGGCGATCGCCTCAGGTCCGAACTGAACTCAGTCAGAACTTGGCTCAGCGCGACAATCTACTCGGCAGCAGCGACTTTGCTATCCTCAGCAGCAACTTCACTGTCCTCGGCAGCAGCAACTTCACTGTCCTCGGCAGCAGCAACTTCACTGTCCTCGGCAGCAGCAACTTCACTGCCCTCGGCAGCAGCAACTTCACTGTCCTCGGCAGCAGCAACTTCACTGTCCTCGGCAGCAGCAACTTCACTGTCCCCGGCAGCCTCGCTTTCAGCGGCAGCTTCTACCATTTCCTCGGCGACTGCCTCCGCCTCAGCAGCCTCGACAGGAGGAACCTCTGCATCGTCTTCGAAGTCCTCAACGTCCATCGCCCCTTCATACTCAAATTCCTCCATTGTCTCCAATTGGCCGTGACGACCCTCATAAATGGCGTCAGCCAACTTGCCCACGATCAATTTGATGGAGCGAATGGCATCGTCGTTGGCAGGAACGAACACATCGGCATAGTCGGGATCGCAGTTGGAATCCAGTAGCGACACAATCGGGATATCTAGCTTGCGACATTCCTGCACGGCATTCATTTCGCGGCGCTGGTCGATCGTAATCACCACATCGGGGATGCGGCGCATGGTCTTGATGCCACCCAAATACTTTTGCAGCTTTTCCATCTCGCGACGGCGCATAGAGCCTTCTTTCTTGGGCAGGCGATCCATGATGCCGGAGGACTGCATTTCTTCCAGCTCTTTGAGGCGATCGGTCCGGGTCTTAATCGTGTTCCAGTTGGTCAGCATTCCCCCCAGCCAGCGCTGGTTGATATAGTAGCTGCCACAGCGAAGGGCTTCTTGAGCGACGATGGCAGCCGCCTGACGTTTGGTGCCCACAAACAAGAACCGCTTGCCCTGTTCGGCAGCAGTACGGACGTATTGATAGGCTTCTTCCATATACCCGGCAGTTTGCACCAGGTCGATAATGTGAATACCGTTGCGTTCTGTAAAGATATACGGACGCATTTTGGGGTTCCAGCGGCGGGTTTGGTGCCCAAAGTGGACACCCGCCTCTAGCAGATCGGCAAGTGAGACAACAGCCATAGATTTTTGGTTCTCCTTCGGGTTTAACCTCCGCCCGACTGCATCCGATCGCCAGCGGTCTGAATGGTTGCATCAGACTGGGGATCGAGACACCCGAGGGGTCGAGCGTGCGGATTGAATTAAACAGCTTTATTAAGCTAGCACGTTGCCAAAATCATTAGCCCTCCAGTTTCTGGCAATTGCTCTCCCTTCGCCAACCCGTTAGACTCGATCGAGGATTTTGGAAACCAACTGTGCTCGATCTGAAACTGCTGCGCGATCGCCCCGATGCCCTTCGTCAAGCGCTGCACAATCGTCAGGAAAATATCGATCTGGATATTGTTCTCGATTTGGATCGGCAGCAGCGGCAGTTGTCGAAGACACGAACCGATCTGCAGGCGGAAAGTAACAGCGTTGGCAAGCAGGTAGGGGCGGCGATGACAGGGGGAACTGACCCCAACGGAGAAGAGATAGCTGCCTTACGTCAAAAGGGGGTCGATCTCAAAAACAGAGTTGAAGCATTAAAAGCTCGAGAACGAGAGATTGCCGAGCAGCTCGAGGAGCTATTGCTGAAAATTCCCAACCCTCCGCAGGAGATCGTGCCGGTGGGCCAGGACGAAAGCGAGAATGTCGAGGTGCGCAGGTGGGGGGACGAGTTCAAACCCCAACACGAAGTTTTGCCCCACGACGAGATTGCCGAAAAGCTGGATCTCCTGGATATTGCTCGGGCAGTCAAAATTGCCCAAAGTCGCTTCGTTGCGCTCGTGGGGAAAGGGGCAGCCTTAGAGCGAGCCCTGATTAATTTCATGCTCGATCGCCACATTCAATCTGGCTATCTGGAAGTGATACCGCCGTTATTAGTCAATAGTGCGGCGTTACAGGGGACTGGGCAATTACCTAAGTTTGCCGATGACAGTTTCAAATGTCAGGATGACGACCTCTGGTTAATTCCCACATCGGAAGTGCCCCTGACCAATCTATATCGGAATGAAATTTTATCGAGCGAGCAGCTCCCCCTCAAGCTGGCGGCATTCACCCCCTGTTTTCGGCGCGAGGCGGGCAGCTACGGGCGCGATGTGAAGGGTCTCATTCGGTTGCATCAATTTAATAAAGTGGAGATGGTGAAGATCGCCCATCCCGATACCTCCGAGCAAGAGCACCAAGAGTTGGTGGCGGATGCAGAGGATGTTTTGCAACAATTACAGTTGCCCTATCGCGTCATTGAGTTATGTACGGGCGATTTGGGATTTTCGGCTAGCCGTTGCTACGACCTAGAGGTCTGGTTGCCATCGCAGCATACCTATCGCGAGATTTCCAGTTGCTCGAATTGTGGAGATTTTCAGGCGAGGCGGGCAAATTTGCGCTTTAAGCAGCCGGGACAAAAGGGAACTCGGTTTGTACATACGCTGAATGGCTCGGGGGTAGCGATCGGTCGGGCGATGGCAGCAATTTTGGAGAATTATCAACAGCCGGATGGCAGTATTCAGGTGCCTGAAGTCTTGCACTCGTTTATGGGATGCAAGACGATTTAAGGGGTTTCGGCGGCTGGCGGCCGGGCTTGCGGGTTGCCAAAACCGAACATTGCGCGAATGGGTAACCGACGGAAGCGGTGACATCTGCTACAACGGAAGCAGGCGCGCGCTTGAGAAATAGTTCAATGGATAGGTTGCTACTGGTAAGAGTTGGTTTTCTGCCCCTAGCTGCGATCGCGCTGTCGATTCCGGCGATCGCTCGGGCTCAGGGGTTTTTATCGGGAGACATTGACGGTAACGGTCAGGTGACTGCCGCAGATTTGAGCTTGCTGTCGGACTATCTGGCCGGCGAAAACAGCTTTGCGGACGAACAGATTGTCGCTGCGGATGTGAATCGAGATGGCAATATCGATCGTTCAGATTACACGCAGTTGGAGCAAAGCATCCGGGTTGAATCGGCCCGCATTAATTCGGAAGTGCAGCTCGATTCAGCCTTTTCGGGACAAGTGATCGATCGCTCCACCGGCCAACCGCTGGCGGATGTGGCGGTGGACATTCCAGGGGCCGGGGTTGCGGTGCGTACCGATAGCCAAGGGCGATTTCGACTGCCCGATAACGTCCCCTCCAACGAAATTTTGACGGCTCAACTGGAAGATTATGCCCCCTTTTCGCAAACCACCTCCGGTGAAGGTGGCACGCTGCGGGTGGAGCTAGAGAAGCTCGATACGGACACCACATTAGTTTTAGAAAGTAGCGTGGTGCATTTGGGAGACGATGCCTATTCTCAGCAATCGGCCGCCGCCGGTCAGTTTCAGTTGCGCACGCAGGGTCGCGAGATGGCCCGGACCTTCCGCCTCGATCGCATTCCCAACCAATCCCCCACCCTCAAAATCGGTTCGCTGATCGGATTGGATACCGCCGCCGCTTATCGCGCCGGTCAATCTCGAATTCCCTCTGCCGACATGACACCGCTGGAAGTGGAATTAAATGGCAACCTGATTCGCCGCATCGATTTGGGGGCTGACAATATTGCAATTCCGCTGCCCCTGAGTGGGCTGCGGGAGGGGCTCAATACAGTGGTGTTGCGGACGGGCCGCACCACTCACCTCGTGTCGCGAGGGGGCAACGCGATCGCTTGGCCTATTTTCGGTGGAAACTTCCGCATCAACACGTCTTCCCGCCGCCGCACCGCTATGCCAACGGTGGATTATGACGATATCGAGTTGGCAAACGTCACGATTGAGGTGCCGACTAACTAGCCCGCGATCGCCACTCCTGCGCGGCTGAATGTTCCTCGATCCGCCTCTCTGTTCGGAATCGAACGCGATCTCAGCCGCCACGAGTGAGTGACAAACCTTGACTTCCTTCCGGGAAAGTCTGTTATAGTGAGACATCTAACGAATTTTACTGAGCGCGAGGAACGCAGTATGGAGTTAGTCGATCGCATCCTAGAAAAGCTGCGCGAATGGGTGGATCGGATAGTCGATCGGGTCGCCGAGGCGCTCGAAGGGGGTAGTGTTCAGCCCCAGCCCGAGCCAATCCCCGTTCCGGTCCGCGATCGTATGCCTCGCCGATAAAGTAGGTTTGACTCTTAGATTCCTGTTAGGTTTGCTTGAGGTATCCAGCTCCTCTGGATGCCTTTTTTGTCGTGGGTAAGGGCGAAGTTGAAGTCTTTGGCAGGATTTGATATTTGATAGGAGTGACTAAAGTTTCTCACAAATCCTACTCCGTCAGCTTCCAACGCCTGCCAGGTAACCCGACAGTCCCAACTGCGATCGCTGCTGCTGTAACAATGGGCCACCAACAGAGCCCACATCTCGGCATCCTCTCACAGCTCATCTAACCTTCTATCCATGCCTCGGCCTGACTTTTACGAAATAAACGACTCTTAGGAGTTGACAATGTCAGATCCAGAAGCTGCCATAATATGCGAAAAAAATAATTCTCCTTTATCAAACCTACCTTGCAGAGTGGGGAACTGTAGAATCTCAAATCTCGGTAGATCTCTTAGGGCACATCAGGCATCAGCAAACATCTAATGATTGCTTGGTCGCTGTTCGGTAAGCTTAAAGAGGAAAGACTGTGGCCACTAACATTCTGGACAATATCGATCTACGCAAGCTAGGAGAACTTCTGCAGCAGGCACGTAAAAAGTGCGGTATGACTCAGGCCGATGTAGCTAAGGTAATTCATGCTTCCCGTACTACTATTGTTGCCATTGAGAAAGGAGAACGTCGTCTCAAGCCAAATGAGTTAATTCAACTAGCTCGTACTTACGGACGATCGGTTAGTGATTTTGTTCGACCTAGTCCTGTTATGGAACCCTTCGAAGTTCAATTTCGAGCGGTCTATAAGCGTAGCGAGCAGGAAGAAGCACGAATTACCCCGATCGTTCGGCGCTTAGAGGAGCTATGCCGAAATTATCTAGAGCTCGAGAAGATTGTGGATGCTCCTCTGCCTCGAAACTATCCTCAAGAGTATGACGTAACGAATATGCCGATAGAGGCCGCTGCGGAAAGTATTGCGATCGCCGAGCGACAACGACTTGGGCTTGGAGATGGTCCTATTCCGCTCGTGCGAGACATCCTAGAGCAGAGTGTCGGTATTCGAGTTTTCTACCTTAGAATGCCAGCAAAATATTCGGAGATTTATAGCTATGACGAGCAGCTTGGTGGCTGTATGGCAATTAATTTAAATCACTATGAAGAACGGCGGCGTTGGTCGATGGCGCATGGATATCTCCATTTTCTTGTTCGTAGACGAAAGCCAGTGGTGGATTACGAAGGGCACTATCAAAGAATCCCAGAGAGTGAACGACTGGCTGAGGCGTTTCCAAAATATTTTCTAATGCCCACAAGTGGCTTGCTCAGACGATTCAATGATATGTATCGTACTCACAGCAAGTTTACTCCAAGCAACTTATTCACTCTTGCCTATTACTATGGTGTATCTATAGAGGCCCTTGTTTATCGGTTAGAAAAAATGGGACTTTTGCCATCTGGTACTTGGGATCGGTTGCGCGATCGAGGATTGAAAGTAAAGAAGGTACAGCAGGAGTTAGGTTTAGAAGAAATCCAACAGCGCGCTGATATAGTGCCCATTCACTATCAACATCTTGCAATTGAGGCTTTCGATCGGGGACTCATTACCGAAGGCCGATTCGCCGACCTGCTTGGCGTCGATCGCCTAGAAGCTCGGCGCATTGCAGAAGTATTGCGCGAATATTCAAGCGGGATGATGGAAGGGACTGCTCATTTAGATTTGCGGCAAGCGTAAGGATTTTTAGAGACTCAGCTATGCAAATTAGTCACTCCCACGTAGTTCTCGATGCTTGCTGCGTTCTAAACTTCTGTGCTTCGGGACGTTTCACTGAAATTTTGAAATCTATTCCTGCTCGTGTTGTAGTTACTGAAGTTGTAAGAGAGAAAGAACTAATAGCCCTTAAACGTCTCGAAGAGGAAGAGAATGAAAGTGCAGCTCAGTTTGAAACAGCTATTATTCAGGGCTTGCTTGGGGTAGTTGACTTTGAGTCGGAGTCAGAGGAAGAAGCCTTCGTAAACTATGCCTTTGAACTCGGAGATGATGGCGAGTCTGCAACCTGTGCTATTGCGATTCAGAGAGGGTGGGCAATTGCTACTGAGATCGAATTACGCACTGTACTCGATTCTATACGGACTAAAGGACGATACATACCGTCTAGAAACCATCCTTTGCTTAGTTGGTGGCAAACGTCAATGCAGTGATATAGGCCCATCCTCAGTCGTCCATTCATCCATTTCCCCTTGCTCTAGTTGAGTAAGCCTAGAGAACAGTCCTCCCTCTCGCAGACTAACTCCAGCAACGCCCGAGCAGCCTGCGATCGCGCCTCCGACTTACTACTCCCCACCCCGTCAGCTTCCAACGCCTGCCAGGTAACCCGACAGACCCAACTGCGATCGCTGCCGCTGCAAACGTAGTCAACTGCTCCCAACCCTATTTGCTCCATCACATTCAACACACTGATGGAATTCAACGTCGGGGCCTCCAATTGGATCGCATCTAACACCCGCCGCCGTAAAGACAAGTCGAAAGGCTGAGATAAAATCACCGCCGCGTGGCGGGGTGTCAGACGACCCTCCTGCAGCCATTGCTCGATCGACCGCTCCAAAGCCTCGCTCGCCTTTCCACTGCGGCCCACCCGCTCCAATAACCCTGCAAACTGATTGGCTGTTAACTTCCCTAGAGATATCGGGTCATCCAACGGTTTCTGCATCCGCACGAGCATCCGTTCTCGCTGCTTTGCCTCCCCCGCCAGCACCCGGTCCTCAATTCGCTCGCACACACCCTCCAACACAGTTTCCGACCAGCGCGACCTCTTTCCCGCCAGAGCCGCTAGCAATTGTTGCTGGTTGATCAGATCCTCCACCCGCCGTAGCGGACTGCTCGCGCGGGCATACCCCGGCAACTTCAAAGCCCAGTGGGGCGCAACCCGAGGCCGATGCTCGGCCCGAGGTAACTGATGGGCCACCAATGGAGCCAACATCTCGGCATCCTCCCCCAGCTCGTCCAGCAGAGTGGCAAACTCCTCCACCCCTCGGATATCCTGCACCCGATACATCCCCGGCAGGCCCGCCAGCGTCAACTGCTCGGCAACCAAAGCGTTGTAGGCGATCGCCGTCGAGGCAATCAGTTGTCGGCTGCCAGTGACAGTTTGACCGATATCGTCGCGGAACTCCCCAGCGATGGCGTGTCCCCAAACCCCCTGGCGTCCTCGGTCGAGCCAAGTAGTTCCCCGGGCAAGAGTCTCGAGTAACAGGGCAAAGGGACTGTCTTCTCGTCCGGCCAGAATGCGATCGGCCGTGTCATAACTGAGTTGCCCGTGGGAGAGTAAGACATCCTCTCGGAAGCAGTACTCTTGAATCGAACCATCCGCCTGCAGCAGTAATTCCAAGACCACCACGGGCCGTTCTCGCTCTGGCAGCAGAGAATGACGTTTCGTCAGGTGGGGGGAGAGCATCGAGCGAATGCAACGGCTGCCTCGATAGCGAGACTCCAGCCAAACCAATGCTTGCTGCATAGCAGGCGAATGGGGTTCTACGGTTTGGGTCACAGCCGCGATCGCGATCCACAAGCGGATGCAATCGCCTTCTTCCACTGCCCAAACAGCGTCGTCGAGATCGCGGGAATGTTCGCTGTCAAGCGTAATGCCGGGGAGCATAAGCGTAGGGGTCGAGCGGCGATCGCCGTCAGAGGATCGATCGGTACTATCCTACGCTGCTCGCAGACAATGTCAGAACGACGGTTATCCTTCATCACCTTCCAGCAGTTCTGCCAACTGTTTCAAGCCTTTCTTCACTTGGCGGGAAACGGTCACTGCACTAACGCCCAGCCGGAGAGCCGTATCCTTCTGAGAGAGGTCGCAAAGGAAGACGAATTCCAAAATCTGACGCGTGCGCTCTTCCAAATGAGACATGGCCTGTTGCAGGCGAACCCGATCCTCTTGAGCTAACTGAAAGCTCTGATAGCGGATATCGGGAACGAGGTCTCCCATTGAGCTAGATTCACTTTCGGAGTGGCGAACGGGAGCGTCGAGACTGAGGGTAGACAGGTTTTGCTGGGCCATCTGGAATTGCTGCCATTCATCGGCAGTTAATTCCATCGCCTCGCGCAGCTCCCGTTCGGTCGGAGACCGACCGAAGTCTTGACGGAGCTGTGCCGCCACTTTCTTGCTGAGGGTCATCAGCGCAGACCAGCGTCGGGGAATGCGCACCGGGCGACTCTTATCGCGCAAGTAGTGCTGGATTTCGCCGCGAATGTAAGGCATAGCAAAAGAGCTAAAGGCCAGACCTCGAGATAGGTCAAATCGCTCGATCGCCTGAATCAAGCCGAGGCTGCCAATCTGCATCAAATCGTCAAAATTCTCTTGGCACTGATGCTTCCAGTGGTGGGCCTCTTTGCGAACCAAACCTAGATTCATTTCAACCAGACGATTGCGAACCGTCGCCGAGGGGTTGTGCTGATATTGCTGCAGTAGCTCGACAGTTTTTGATTTGAGATTGCAATTCCGAGACTGAGTGCGGCTGCGTTCGGTTTGACCTGGGGGACGTCCGATTCTCTGGACGGAGGCATGACGATTGGATCGAACTGCATCTACCATAACCATTGGAAAAGTCCTTACTTTGACTAGCAACGAAGAATTTATATGCTGTGAAAAATGTCGCTTCGACAGTCAAAGACTGAGTTGCACCCATGTCAACCAGATGAAGTCTAACTGAGATTATTGGAATTTACGGAAAGAAAATTGTGTGAAGCTTTCACAAAGCAAAGTCAACCTTGCACCTGCAGGTCACCTGCGCCCAGGAGAAGGAGCGAGCAGCCCCAAATTAGACGATGGGGCGAGCGGCTATTTTAGTATAAATATACCCATTCGACCGCCATTATTTCGCGAAAATTACTTCATCGCGGATGAATGTGTTCGATATTCGCGAGTATATTGGGCTCGTGTCGAGATCCGAGGCTTCCAGCGCAACTTTTGATTCAATAAGCTTGAGGCTTAGGCTAGCAGGAGGCAAAACGATGAGCTATGTGGTTCGCGATCGCGATCGCCACTTCCAGAACGACGGTCGGCCAAAACGCATTCTCACGCTAGATGGGGGCGGATTGCGCGGTGTTTTGAGTTTGGCGATTCTGCAAAAAATCGAGGACATCTTGCGAGAGCGGCACAATGGCGATGCTAACTTTCGACTTTGCCACTATTTCGATTTGATTGCAGGCACCTCCACCGGAGCGATTATTGCTGCCACGCTGGCGATGGGCTGGAGCGTAGAGCGGCTTTATCAGAAGTACATTAGCCTCGGTCGCAAAGTCTTTCAGAAGGGGTTATTGAGACAGGGGGTTCTGCGGGCCAAATACGATGCGGGGGCATTGATTCGAGAACTGAAGACGGTTTATAAAGATGCGGTTTTGGGGGGGCCGGAACTGCAGACGGGCTTACTCGTTGTCACTAAACGCTTAGATACGGGCAGCCCCTGGCCCATTAGCAACAATCCGCGCGGTCAGTTTTTCTCCTCTCTCCCAGATGGCACCATTGGCAATAGCGATTACCCGTTGTGGCAGGTGGTGCGAGCCTCCACAGCAGCTCCATCGTTTTTTGAGGGGGAAGCGATCGATATCGTTGACAGGCCCGGTCGCTCGCCCTTGCGAGGAGAGTTTGTAGATGGGGGTGTCAGTCCATTCAATAACCCAGCTTTGCAGGCATTGATGTATGCCACTCTGGAGGGCTATCGAGTTGGCTGGCCGCAGGGGGCCGAACAACTCCTCCTCGTGTCTGTGGGAACGGGGATGCTGGACGCTGGCGCGCAGAACTCAAATCTGGCGGCTTTGCACGCGATTAATTCCCTCAAATCGCTCATGGATGACTGCTCGGTGTTGCAAGAAACGCTGTTGCAATGGATGGCGGAGAGTCCCACCGCGCGATCCATTGATAGTGAATTGGGAGATTTGCGCAATGACTCAATGGCTAGCCAGAAGTTGCTCAGTTATCTGCGCTATAACGCCGACCTCACTCCTACAGGGGTGGCAGCCTTAGATCCCGCGCTGACAGATGCAAAGCTGATTGAATCGCTGAGTACGATGGACGACCCCAATAATATGGACGTTCTCCATCAATTGGGGGAACTGGCTGCCCGCAAGATCGACCCCAATGATTTTCCCGCCTGCTTCGATCTACCTGCAGCATAACTGGCGGAGGCAAGCATTTTAGCGGTTTAATACCTCATTGCGGTGCTCGACTGAACCGACAATTTGTACGACCTCATCGATCGACTCTTGAGGAATGTCGAGTTCAACTAATGTGGCAACTAGGTTCTCGGCGATCGCATCGAAATGGATGTCGCTCAATCCCATTTCGTCCGCGAGTTGTTTGTGAGCCTCTCTCATGGAGCGGCCTTGCCAGTTTTCAGCGCCTCCAAACGCATAGGTCATAAAAGACTTCTGATGCTGTCTCTGTTTTTGCATATCGGTATTGGCAAAGAAATGCTTGACTCGCTCATCTGCCAAGACCTTCTCATAAAACTTATCGACGGCTAGATCGACGGCAGCTTTTCCACCCAACTTTTCGTACAGAGTACTCATGTTTTGACATTCCCCAGTCGATTGGCTTGTATCTCGAGCGCGGACGAAGCAGAGTATAGCACCCAGAGCATGTTTGAGAAGTGACTGACTTTGCCCCAATCGATGGGGGCGACCTCTGCGATCGCGCTGCTAGGCTAGTGAAAGACTAAAATTGTCACTCTGCCTACAAGCCATCGACATGACTGCTGCTGCCCCTGCCTCCCCAGCCAAACAATACGATCCCTTTGCCACCGAACCCCGCTGGCAAACCTTTTGGGAAGAGCGAGGGGTCTATGTCGCCGACCCCGAGCAACCGGGCGAAGCTTTCAGTATGGTGCTACCTCCCCCCAATGTGACGGGTAGCTTGCACATGGGTCATGCCTTAGCCTTCACACTGCCCGACGTCATTACCCGCTACAAGCGCATGCGGGGCTACAACGTCCTCTGGGTCCCCGGCACCGACCATGCCTCCATCGCCGTCCACACGGTTTTGGAAAACAAGCTGCGGCAGCAGGGCAAATCCCGCTTCGATTTGGGACGAGAAGAATTCCTCAAGCAGGCTTGGGCATGGAAGGAATTTTCGCAGGGGACGATTAAGGGACAGTTGCGTCGGCTGGGCCTATCCCTCGATTGGAGCCGCGAACGGTTCACGATGGACGAGGGGCTGAATCGAGCAGTGATTGAAGCCTTTGTCCAGTTCTACGAAGCGGGGCTGATTTATCGCGGCGAATATTTGGTCAACTGGTGTCCGGCCACGCAGACGGCAGTCTCCGACGTTGAAGTCGACAGTATAGAAGTGCAATCCCATCTATGGCACTTCCGCTATCCCCTGGCCGACGACCCCGATCGCTTTCTCGTCGTCGCCACCACCCGCCCCGAAACCATGCTGGGGGATACGGCGGTGGCGGTGAACCCCAACGACGATCGCTACCGAAAGCTAGTTGGCAAGCAGGTGCGCCTGCCCATTCAAGATCGCCTCATCCCAATTGTGGCGGACGATTACGTTGACGCCGAATTCGGCTCCGGTTGCGTCAAAATCACGCCTGCCCACGACCCCAACGACTTCGAAATCGGCAAGCGCCACAATCTACCATTCATCAATATTCTCAATAAAGACGGCTCCATTAACGAGAATGGCAGCATCATGCAGGGCCTAGATCGCTTCGAGGCCCGCCAAGCGGTGGTGAAGTGGTTTGCAGATAACCACTTGCTAGACAAAGTTGAGGACTACACCCACACCGTTCCCTATAGCGATCGCGGCAAAGTCCCGATCGAGCCCTTTCTCTCCATTCAGTGGTTCTGCGATGTCAGCGACATGGCCCAATCCTGTTTGGAGGCTTCTCAGCAGCAAAAAGACCCCGAATTTATCCCCGAAAAGTGGACCAAAGTCTACGAAGGCTGGCTGGCAAAGCTGCGGCCCTGGTGCATCTCTCGACAATTGTGGTGGGGGCACCAAATCCCCGCCTGGTATGTCAGAGGGGACGACGACCCACAGAGCTATATCGTGGCGCGCAGCGAGACAGAAGCTTACGAGAAAGCGCGAGAGAAGTTTGGCGACGAGGTCGAACTGGTGCAAGAGGCTGATGTGCTCGATACGTGGTTCTCGTCGGGACTGTGGCCCTTCTCCACGTTAGGCTGGCCGGAGCAAACTGAAGATCTCGATCGCTATTTCCCCAATGCCTTGATGTCCACAGGATTTGACATCATCTTTTTCTGGGTGGCTCGCATGACCATGATGAGTCAGCAACTCACGGGCCAACTGCCGTTCAAAGATGTCTATATCAATGGCTTGGTGCGGGCCGAAGACGGGTCCAAGATGTCGAAGTCGAAGAATAACGGCATCGACCCGCTGGAGTTGATGGAAAAGTACGGCACCGACGCGCTGCGGTTTGCCTTGGTGAAAGAAGTGGTAGGAGCCGGTCAGGATATCCGCTTGGCCTACAACCGCAAAACGGGAGAATCTTCCACGGTGGAAGCGGCGCGGAATTTTGCCAATAAGATTTGGAATGCCTCCCGCTTCGCCTTGATGAACTTGAAGGACCAGACTCCCGCCCAATTGGGCAGCCCCGATCCAGAGGCGTTGGAATGGAGCGATCGCTGGATTTTATCCCGTTTCAATTCCACCGCGCAGCAAGCGATCGATTTGCTGGAGCGTTACGGCATGGGGGAAGGGGCACGCCTGCTGTATAGCTTTATTTGGGATGAGTTTTGCGATTGGTATATCGAGCTGGTGAAACCCCGCCTGCGCAGCGAAGACGCTCAATCGAAGCGAACCGCACAACAGGTGTTAGCTACTGTCTTAGAGGGACTCTTGCGCCTGCTGCACCCTTGGATGCCCCACCTGACTGAGGAAATTTGGCAAACCCTGACGCAGGTGGAGGCGAAAACCTCGATCGCCCTGCAGCCCTATCCCCTGCCGCAGGCAGAGGCGATCGATCCCGATCTGGAACGAGAGTTCGCACTGGTCATCGACACCATTCGCGTCCTGCGCAACCTGCGATCGGAAACCAACCTCAACCCCGGTCAAACCATCGCGGCGGTGTTACAAAGCCAAAGTGAAGCCGAGCGCTCGGTCCTGACTCGCGGTCGAGACTACATCGCCAGTCTCGCTAAAGCCGAAAGCCTCAGCATCGTGGCCGAGTTGGTGGAAGAACCGAAACAGGTGGCTGCCGGTGTTGTCGGTACTATTCAGGTCTTGATGCCACTGGCGAGCTTAGTCGATATCGACGCGCTGCGAGCCAAGCTGGAGAAAGATCTCGGCAAGATCGAGGCGGAGATGAAAGGCATTCGGGCTCGCCTCGACAATCCCAATTTTGTCAACAAGGCTCCTGCCGACGTGGTGGAGGGCAACCGCAAGGCGCTGGCAGAGTTGGAGAAGCAGGCGGAGATTTTAGCGGAGCGGTTGAGGAAGCTGTAGCGATCGGCGCTCGAAACATAAAAACTGCATACCTATCCAAACCTCGGATCTACGTGCTTGTGAGGAGTCAAAGAAGCCTTCCCGTGGCAGCTGGTTAGCACCCTAGCTGCCCTTTTTTCTTGCCTTACTGAGCCGCACGTTGTCAGACGAGGTCAAAATGGCTGAATCCTCTGGGGAGATACAGCATCTTCCATGCCCCTTGGCACTGGTTCCGTTGGATGTGATGAATAGCTCCAAACGGTTGCTATCAAAGGATCTTAGCGTTTTTGGTGGTGAATAGCTGTAATCCTTGATCTAAAGGCGTTTGATTGATTTTCCCTGTCAAGCTGAACCAGTGCCCAAAACTACGGATTTCAGACTAGCTTTGGTTTAAGGATGGACTAATGCCTCGCTGCCAGAAATTAGCTCGGCATCGATAACGCGATCGCCCAACGTCGCATTATCCAAAACATCGAGACCGTCAGTGACATATCCAAACGTAGAGTAATTGCCATCCAACAGATTCAAGCCCGCTGGAGTCAGTTCAGGTTCGGCTAAAAAGATAAAGAACTGAGAGGAAGCACTATTGAGTTCGTCCTCATAGCGGGCCATTGCCAAGGTGCCCCGCGCATAAAACGGCAGCATCGGTTCGACACCCACAAAGCCTGCCATATCAAACGTCTCGCCATAGAAGGGAGCCTCCTGACCGCGAGCCCGAATCTCTAGCGGCAAGGTGCGCTTCGCACCAGTGGCGGGATCGATAAAGCCATCCTCGGGGCCGGGGGGATCGCCCAACTGAATGAGGTAAAACTGCTCCACCCGATCGAAGGGCAAACCGTCGTAGAAACCGCGCTCGACCAAATCGGCGATCGCTCCTGCCGACAGCGGTGCGTTGTATCCATCTAAGGTCAAGACCATCCTGCCTGCAGTGGTTTTAAACGCTGCCTCGGCCCGACCCAACAGGCGGGGCAGGCCGTCGTATTCACTCGGAATCTCAAAGGGGAAGCCTGCGACCAAATCTTGCTCGAAGGTTTCGAGTTGGGCGAGAGCGACATCGACGCGATCGCTGGCCAGTTCGCGATCGCCAGCCCCTAAAGCCTCGTCGAGAGATTCCAGCGACTGCTGGAGCTGAGCGAGATCGGCAGTCGCTTTTGTCCGAGCGGCTTCCGGCACCGCCGCCAGAATGCGAGATTCTTGTCTCGCCAATAGGCGGGAGGCTTTGCGAACACTGCTCTCCGCACTCGCCAGACTGCGGATGCGCTTGATATCTCGCTCTGCAGCAGAGAGGTCTGAATCCACTTTGCGCACATCCTTCTGTTCGAAGGGCAAGGCCATTCTCAAGAGTTGGTGGCTGTCGGTGATGGCATTGCCTTGGGGCAAGGCGATCGCCGCAGGGCTGCCCCCCCATCCAAAGGCGATCGCCGCCACGCAGAAGACTAGCAATCGGCAGGCGGTTTGTGAAATCCAGCGGGAGCGCTCGTGGGTTCGGTCGGTGGCCATAGCGAAAAATGGGGTGAAGGTTGAGAGGGCGATCGCCTCAGTTCCGGTCAGACTGACCGATGACTGCCCTTTCAGAGTAACGCGAGCAGTTCTCGGAACGGATAGTAGATTCGCAATTGTTAGTTTGCCGTCGAGCAGTCGGATCGCGAAGGATCGCCCGTCCCCCTAGAATTAAACCGAGTCTCGTCCGTCTCTCCACCGCTATGCTGCCATCGTTAATCTTGGCCTCTCAGTCTCCCGCCCGCTGCAAGCTTCTGAATGCGGCAGGTCTGTCGTTTGCAGTCGAGCCCAGCGACTTCGACGAAGATCGAGTGCGCCACGACGATCCGAAGCAACTGGTGGAAATTCTTGCGGTCAAAAAAGCGGAGACTGTGGCGGCTCGCCACGCGGAGGCCGTGGTGGTGTTGGGGGCAGATTCGTTGTTTGTCCTGAATGGCGAAGTTTACGGCAAGCCCGAGGATGCTGCCGAATCGCTCCAGCGGCTGCAAAAAATGCAGGGAAATATGGGCTATCTCTACACCGGACATGCGGCGATCGATACGGGACAGCAGCGGCAACTGAGTTGTGTGGGGGTGACCGAGGTTTACTTTGCGCCTATGTCAGAGACCGATATTCGTCGCTATATCGCAACGGGGGAGCCGCTGGCTTGTGCCGGTAGCTTCGCCTTAGATGGCTTGGGTGGCTTGTTTATCGATCGCATCGAGGGCTGTCATAGCAATGTGATTGGGATTAGCTTGCCGTTAGTTCGTCAGTTGTTGGCGGAGTTGGGCTACGCGGTCTCGGATTTTTGGCAATAGCATTGCGCGATCGCGTTCTCTAGTTTGCCAGAAGCTGCGTTCGAATCTACGTTACATATCGCACAATGATTCGTTCGATTCTGTTGCATTGAACTGAGCTGTCAGCGATGGTCGAGCTATCCTCAGACGAGCTTCAGTTGTCACGATGACCTCCTCCTCCCACCCCCTCATTGCCAGCCTGTTGGCGATCGCCGCTGTAACCTTCCCTCTCACTGCCAATGCCGCCGAAGAACTGACCATCGTCAATGGCATCGGTCGCCGTTCCATCTCTGCCGAATCCCTCCAGACTTATGCCAGCACGGGTGAGGCTGACGGGACGTTGGGCTATTTTGTGCGAGGACTGTCGGATGAACGAGAAACAGCCCTCAGGCGATCGCTGCAAGAAGAAATCGAGGTGGATTTTTTGCCGTTCGTGAATTTTTTGAAATCGGACTTGGGCAGCTCGGTGTTACAGGAATTGGCAGAGGGTATCGAACCCGCCGCCCCCACTGTGTCGGGGGAGCAGGCTTTACGGGCGGCACTGATTGGCTCGGCGGTGGATGGCAAGATCGTCCTCACAGAACTAATCGCTCGCTACCCGACCCAAACGCTGGTGCTCGATTGGAAGGATATTCGAGACAAAGCCCAGTTGTTTGAAACGACTGGCGGTAACTTCCAGCAATTTTTAGCGGCTTCGGGGATTGAGGTTACGCCACCATCGGGCTTTGGCATGCTGCGATCGCTGAATCTCCTCGTCCTCCAACCGACAGACACTGCAGCCGAGCTCCCCCATCCATCCCTGTTTCAAAGCCTGAGTCTGTATCGCGCCCTCAACCAATTGCGTTCCGAACTCACCCAAGTCATGGCAGCCTTTGCTCCTCAAAGCGAATAAATGCCTACGGCTTGGGGGATCGATCTGCTGAGACTGTTCGCGGGGTCGCGATCGGGAGCTCTAGCCCCCGCCCCGATCTTCTGGGTGTTAGAGTTGACGACTGTCAATACAGTGATTTTGCTCGGTCGTATCGAACCTCCCCTCGTCCTTGCGGCGATCGTTTTGCAGGAAAGGGTACATCCACTCGTGGCGGCAGGGGCTGGTTTGTCGTTTGGGGGAGTGGTATTGACTGTGCTGCTGCAACCGGCAAGCACACCCGTTTAAGGCTCGTTCAACGGAGCAATACACGGGTCAAAATTTTGCCCTACCCAATTCAGCAAGCCCATGAGTATGCAAAAACGTTGGGTAAAAAACTAAAAGCAGAACTTAAGTCAATCGTTATTAGCCGACTGATTGAGCTTCAGAAGTTGCGCTCCAGTGCTTCTGAGATGATTTTGCGGCCTGTTCCAATTCGAGATTATCTAGAACGCTTTAAGCGTATTCTTGAAGATCGGCCAAATGGGGAGAATGAGATTCGTTGAAAATCAGCATACGCAGTGTGGCAAGCTCATAGGGTAGGATCGACATAGTTCCTCAATAGCTTCAGAGGCTATGATTATGGCTTCGGCATCCAAGGACCAACCAGCGATCGTTCGCACAGAACGCGGACTAACAATTTCGGGTACGCGCATCACTCTCTACGATGTGATGGACTATGTAATAGCTCAATATCCTCCGAAGTTTATCCGTTCTCTGCTTGACATTACAAAGGATCGGATTGATGCTGCTCTAGCCTACATTGAGGCAAATCGTGCGGAAGTCGAAGCAGAATATCAGTCTGTTCTGGAGCAAGCTGAGGAAAATAGACAGTATTGGGAAGCGCGCAATCGCGAACACTTTGCCCGTATTGCATTAATGCAACCTAAACCAGGTCGAGAAGCTCTTTGGGCAAAGCTCCAGGAGCAGAAAGCTAGACACGAATTAGAGGTATGACCTTCCTCATTGACCACAACTTGGGAGGGCACGCAGAGATTTTACTGGGCAATATCGCCAGCCAAGGTTGGTTGACGATACTTTCGATTCGTTTTGTGACTTTTAAAGAGATAAACCTGCCGATTAATCGTAGCGATCGGATGGTTTGGAGAACAGCTCAATCCAATCGAATGATTTTGCTCACAGCTAATCGGAGTATGAAAGAGAAAGATTCGCTAGAACAAGTTCTCCGTGAGGAAAATGCAGCAGATTCACTGCCTGTGATTACAATTGGAAATCCCGATCGGGTTTTGGCGGATCGAGTTTACCGGAATCGTTGTCTTGACCGTATTCTTGAAATTTCGATCGATATTGAAAATTTTATGGGGGTCGGTCGCCTTTTTGTACCGTGATGTAGCTGAGAGACCTTATCGGCCTTCATTTCAACTGGGTGGATGCGATCGCTCAATCTTGCCCCTGCCCTTTGGGGGCCTCAGCAACCCAACCTCAAGCCACTCCACCACCCGCAAGACAATCCAGGCCAAGGCCGCCCCGATCGAGCCTAGCTGCCACAAGCCGCAGCCCATCGCAATCCCCAGCCCAGCCGATACCCAAATCGCAGCGGCAGATGTCAACCCCTTCACCTTGTGCCCGCTCAGAATGGTGCCGCCACCAATAAACCCCACCCCCGCGATCGCCCCCTGAATCACTCGGCTGAGGGCATCTGGACTCTCTTGAGCCAACCCCAACTCAATCGGAACCAGCACAAACAGAGCCGCTCCCAAACTCACCAACATATTGGTCCGCAACCCGGCAGGCTTGCCTAAAATTTCCCGCTCCAGACCAATGGCCGTCCCGGCCAGGAGGGCAAGACACAGTCGGATTGCTAATTGAAGCCAGCCAATTGGAGCAAGCATCGACACGGAATCGGTGGGGAAACCCACTGTAGCCGATCTGGAGGCCCTACCTAAGGCAGCCAGCCGAGACTGGGCAGCCAGTCCCTCGCAAACGATCGCGCGGAGCGATTGAGCGATCGCAACACCTGAATATGAGGTTCGTCGGGCTCGACCGGGACGATGCGGGCAGGTTCTCCTGTGCCAAAGCGATCGACGACTAAATTCGCCGCTTCCAACCCCGTCACATAAGCCTTCTCCTGCGACCAAGAACCGTGTTGGTTCGCAATCCAATCGCCACTCATAAACAGATTCTCGATACTGGTGGTAGCCGAAGGCAAGTATTGGTAACTGCCGGGGGCAAAGTGCGTCACCCCACGCGGCACTCGAATAATACTGGAATCCACCACCTTCGCATCGCCAAATCCAGGAACGCAGGTAGTCAAATCTCGCTGGACCTTGCGTACAATTTGCTCGTCACTCATGGGCAAGAGCCGATCGGCATGATAGAAATCGGCTTCGATAACCGTGCCCGGTGCGTCGCGAAATTCATCGTGCAGGGTGTTGAGATCGAAAAACGTCCAGCCCGTCGCGGGATCGAAACCAAAACAAGCATTGGAGGGCAGCGGTACCTCCACCTTGCGATCGAACCACAACCGCGTTGCCATGACATCGATCGATCGCAAATTCATCACATCCAAAAACTCTGGTCGCGATCGCAAACTCTCGCTGCCCCTGACAATAGCCTGCATACCGCTAATCCCGACCGCAAAAATAACGGCATCCGCGTCAAACCTCTCGTCTCCACACACCACCGCTTTGGCTCGACCGCGCTTGTCCAACACCAAATCGGAGACCCGCCGCTCGGTCAGCACCTTGCCCCCTGCTGTCTCGATGCGATCGACCCAAGGCTGGAAAATCCACTTGCCAATCGTGCCGCGACACCAAACCACATCGAAGTCAGGTTGGTGGGCCAGGATGAAGTAGTACAACATCCCCAACGCTGCCGCTGCCGAGCATTGTTCTCCCGGCGCAAACAGGCCCACTAGCAACATCGGCTCGAACGACTCTTTGTACAGCCGTTCCGAAACGCCAAATTGTTTGAACAGTTCCCGCGCAGTGACGGAGTCGTAGCGTCGCCAAGCCTCATCGGAGTTATCGAAGTCGATGATGGCGTAGAGCAGGGGCAGGGCAGAAAGGCGATCGCTCGGGGGCAGCCGTTTGAAATCCGTGTAGAGAAAGGTGCCGAGGGGGGACGGCAAGCGCTGTTTGTGTTGAAACAGGGGCGACTCCACCTCCAAGCCGGCGGGGGAATATTGGGACGAGCGGGTAAAGGGTGTGAACGGCTGCAATCCCAGTTCGCCTACCAAGCCAAAGATATTGCTGTAGGGATACCAAAACCCGTGGATACCTCCCTCCACCGAGCGCCCCTCCGGTGTTTCCCAACCCGCCGCCAACCCCCCCGGATAGGGGCTAGCCTCCAGCAGTGTCACATCGTATCCTTGCCGGGCCAAATGGTAGGTTGCGCCTAGCCCCGCCCATCCGGCTCCCACTACAACCACCTTCGGATTGTCCGCTGACATCTTTACATTCCTTAACACTCTTATCTCAAGATGCCACTATTTGGCCCCTGAAAGACTCCGCAATTTGGCGACCCCAATCTGAGCTGACCCAATTCCCGACAGGCTCAACTCTGCCAAAGAGATGGGGGAATTGCTGATTTCGGCCCTGATAGCCCCAATTTGAGTCTCTAGTCCTGACAATTTTCAGCTTTAATGACCCCGTACATTACAAACGGTAATATTTTTCAGGGAGATTCAAAACTTTTACTACAAAAACAAAGTATTTATGCTTTTTCCCTACGATATATGGTTATCTAAGAAAATTATTGCTGCAGGAAGTGTTTTTGATGCAGCCTAAAATTCTTGATTCTCAGTAGGTGGGTACAATCGCCCAGAGGAGTAAGCCATAGTCCTATCCTCGATAGGCTGCAGGATCTGTGAGATCATCTTATGTATAAAAAGTTTCAGTATCAGTAACTGTATTCAAATGACTTGAAGAAATGCTGTTCGGGCGAGCCTCTTATCGATGTATAAGTATAAGCAGCCCTGCTGAGGAGATCCCAATCGTACCTAAGTTGCTTAGCTATTAACTCTATGCGGATACTCGATTTAATATGAAGCTCTTACAGAAATTTCGGTTCTTCTCGATCTGTTTTGCATGTGTTTTTTCTCTCTGTTTTTTGACGGCCTGTCAAAGCAATCGGCTGGCATCCACTCCGAATACAGAAATACTGCAAGCAGCATCTACCCCATCTACATGCATGGCGAGCGCAGATTGGGTGACTCAGCCCAACCCACCCAGCGAAATTCCCGGTGGCGGTCAAAACTTTTGCCAGTTTTATCAATTCTCCTGGCAGTGGTTTCTTTATTTGATGTCGCCTTCTGGCAGCGATCCGAGTTTGCGTAATTTTCAAGTCACGCAAAATTATCCCATTTTGCAAATCGACGAAGACTCTTGCAGCAGCTCTTCTACCGAGCCGGTCTTCTTCCTCAGAATGGTTAAAGATCCGGATGATGCCGCTGAGTTCATTTTGCCCGAGCGCATCGGTCAGGCAGGGGGCGGGGCAACGATATACGACCAAAATGGCAACGTCGTATTTTATAGTATTGCCTTTGGACGCGATCTCTGTACGGCACCAGACAGCGGTAATTTGCCGACCGATACCACTGAGATTAAAACGTCTTGGAAGGTCATCGATGCCTCGGAGAAAGCTGATTACATTTGGATTGATGCAGATGTGATTCCAGAAGATGGCGAGCCCATTAAAGAAACATTAGGTATGGTTGGCTATCATTTGGTGCGCGGTACTCCAGAACATCCCGAACTGGTGTGGACCAGCTACGAGCATAAAAGCAACGCGCCCAATTGCCTGAACCCAGCTGCACCCCCTGCGGATAATTGGTCGTTTTTATCTGAGTCTTGCAGTAACTGTCTGGCCAATCCCGACTCAAGTTGTTTTGATGCCTGTCAGTACAATCAGGCGCAGCCCGCAATGAGTCTAACCGACATGACTCCCAGCGAGATCTGTCGGATTTTTCCTGAAGGCACAGCACCGGGCGATAGCAAAGGTGAGGAGAACATCATCGATGTTGATGCCTTGAACGAACAGCTGGTTGGCCCTAACGGGATTTTGAGCAGCCTTCCAGCCAGCGATCCGATGGCCGTTATGGCAAACTACTTCAACATTGGCGGGCTGTGGGTCAGCGATCCATCTCAGCCTGCTTCTAGTGACAACCAACGCGGTGGATTGCAACTTGCCAACCCGACTATGGAGACAACTTTTCAAGGAACCTTAACGATTAACAACTCTACTATTCAGGCCAGTACAGATAATGGGGTCAACTGCTTTGCCTGCCATAACTACACTCCTAACGAAACTGCGAGCACCCGATTGAGTCATATTTTTGACGATATAGTCAAGCAGCGTGGTAGCTAGCTTCCATTTCGAGTCACTCGGTAGCTGGAAGGCTAAGGAGTCCTTGTCAGAACTAACGACTCCAATTACAAACCATGCCCAGCTAACAGAGTTTTCCTATGCTTGGAGAGCGGAAAAATTGGGGAAATTGCTTCCTAGATTTCCTGCTCTCCTTCTCTATGAGAGAACCTTCAGAGTCGCCGTTTACAACACCGTATTGGCAACAGAACCCGTTGCCGCCATCTTCCGAGCCCAAAACGCGCTAGCTTGCCAACGTTGTTCCATTTGGTAGTAGTGCAAGCGATGGCGAAGGTACTGTCGATAAACTTCTGAAAGCGCGGCATCGTAATGGTCTAAGGCAGCGCGATCGCCCCCTTGCCAAGCCAACCATGCTCTCGCCGCTTTCACTCCACCATACATAGCCGTATAAATCCCCTGTGACGACAGCGGATCGAACGACATGGCCGCATCTCCTACCGCCATCCAGCCTTCGCCGTGGAAGCACTGCAGCCGAGAACTGCCAGCCTCTGTGCCTTGGGGCTTAGTGGCGATCGCATATTCGAACTCCGCCAACTTCTGCTTGAGATGGATGGTGCGATCGCACAGTTGCAGAAACCCCGCCTCAGTTCGTGCTGCACTCGCACAATCCGAATCTGCGTCCGTAAAGAACGCCACGATGCGGCGATCGCCCGGTAGCTTTGCGGTGTACCACCATCCTTCCGGTACCGACTCGATCGAACTCAACGCATCCCGATCTGGCCTCCCCTGCATCGGCTGGAACTGTGCGTAGAACGCCCGTAGGCGATCGCCATCCTGTGCCTCGACCCCCAAACTGCGTGCGACTTTGCGGCTGCGGCCCGTACAGTCAAACACCCACTCCGCTGTAATGGTGTCGCCTGTTCCCGAACCCGTCAAGCGCAATTTCCAGCTTCCGTTGACGCGATTGCATTGAGATAAAGCCATCTGAAACTGGCAGACTGCACCAGCATCAGCTGCTGCCTCTCGCAAGGACGCATCGAAGCGAGCGCGATCCAAATGCCAGCCATAACCGTGGGGCGAGCGGATAAAGTCCGTACTGTAGATCTCCGCCGACCCCCAAGCCGAGGCATAGCCATAGCAGGGCAAATGCTTGTCCGCTAAGAAGCGATCGCCCGCCCCCAAATCCTCCAGCAGCCGCTGTGCCGCAGGCAGCAAACTTTCGCCAATTTTGAAGCGTTTGGGACTCGCAGCATCCACTAGCAGCGTTTTGCAGCCAGCAGATGCCAGAATCTGTGCCGCCGCTGCCCCTGCCGGTCCTCCACCGATGATGGCGACTTCAACGTTCATCCAGTGGCCTCCGAACGGCTACTTTTTACGGGTTACCTTCTCGACTGGACCGACGTAAATGCCGCAATTGTCAGGAATATCATCCACCGCGCTCTTGTCGGTTTTCAGACCCTGGGCTTTCTCCTCTGCAGCGTCGCCACCGGGTGCGCCGGGTTCCGATTCAACATACATAACTGCAGGAAAATCGGGATCTTTGGGAATGCCATCGCGACGTTCTACCACCCCCAGATCGCCGAACAGATCGATCGCATTGGCCACCTGCTTGAGATAGCCTTCACCCAAGAGGCGGTACCAAGAGGCACGGTGATTGAACGCCTCCAGCCGCTTCTCACGCGAGGCATTTCGATCCATCACAGTGTTGTAGCACTTCTGGGTCAAGACATGATTGGGCACGCGGGCAGGCCAGAACGTGGGCAACCAGGGATCGTACTTCTTGTCGTATCCCGCCCGACAACTGGCGGTATCGGTTTGCCAGGGTACTGCCATCCAGCGGGTCAAATCCCCTGCAGATTGGGCGTAGAGCGGTCCGTCGGAACTCATGACTGCTGCGTGCGTGAGGGTGTTGCCGTAGTCGGGTTCGGGATCGTTGGGCGATCGATGGCGAATGCGGAAGGGGCTGGAATAGAGTGAGGTGTTGCGCATTGGCCAGGTCAGTTCGCAGCCAGGGTGGAAGGGGCCGCCCAAGCAGAACCACAGCGAAGCTTTGTCGATTGCCTCCGCTTGTCGAGCGGGCTCGACAATCTCGTCAATCGAGTTGGGGGGAACAAAATCGGGCTCCCAATCATTGATATAGTCCCCCTGCAGCCAAAGCTGTAGGTACCGGTAGAGCGTTGGCGTGACCGACAGAAATGCATCGGGGTTATCAGCCGGGATTGAGACGCGGTCTCCATACATCCAGGGCCAAGCTTCGGAGTCGATCGTTTTGGGATTGGGGGGACGGAAATAGTTGAAAATTTGACGGCGATATTCTCGATAGACCGGATCTGGATTGGCCAGCTTAGCAATGTAATCTTTATTTTCGAAGTCATAGGCTTGGTTGTAGCCAAATCCCACATAAAAGCCAAAGTTCACCCACTGACACATGCTGAACTGCTGCAGCAATGGGTAAATATCCTGCATAAAGGATGGCTTAGCTTTGGGGAGGAAAAATGCGGTCTGGAACGTATCCTCCATGACATCCCACATTGTGATGACTGAGATGATGTCCGGGGCATAGTTGGGGGGAGCAGTGACAACCCAGGCTGGATCGACGGGCAGTGATTGATTGTTATACAAGACTTCTGCTGTTACGGGGCCGTCAGATGTGTCGTCATGCCAGCCATTGTTATTGGCAAAGGTCGTGGGCGGATTGTTTGGAAAGGGTGTTTTAGAAAGTCCATGCCCCCCTAAGAAAATGAGGCGGCCTACTTCATCCGTTTGTAGTTCTCCCAGATAAACTTCTTCTCCTAAGAACGTACCGTTATCAAAGCGATACTCAATACCCGATTTTTGCTTGCCAGAAATTGAAATGGGACCGGGATCGATCGCTAGCTGCTCTCTTTTCTCCTCGGTAAAATTGGCGTTGCGTCGATTGGCTGGTGCTGTGGTGGGTAAATCTAGCGCTTCTTCAAATTCATACCAAGCAGATTTTTTATTGGCGACATGAACGGTCCAAGTGATGTTGGCCTCATCAGCAGTCAATTCCCGCACAACCCGATCGTCGGCATTTAGTCCATAAATTCGAAAGCGGGCTGCCTGTCGCTTTAATGCACCCGTTGTATCTTTGTAAAACCCGATAGGTTGACGATCGGGCCAAGAAATTTCTGGACCAATAAAATATTCATTTTTACTGTTACCCACCCGAGCAATCCCAATCGATGGATAAATAGCCGCACGAACGATGGTTGAATCAACAGACATCTGATGTCCTCTCAAACTTTGGGGTATGTAGCAAAGCGAGGAAGGCGCAGACAAGCAAGCAGTTATAACAGGTTAAAAAATCTCATCAATGGAATAGCAGGCTCGATAACGTGTTACATCAATTGGCTTATCGGCGCAAGCAAAGCAAATTCTGATGCCAGGTTATCAATTCTGCCATTGATTTTGTTCTTGCAATACAAAACAACGTATAAATATATTTTCGGAGATATATTCACAATACTGCTTCTCAAAATGATGTTGAGAGTTTAGTCAGATAATGAGCCCGGAAACTTGCGTTCCGAGCTCTGTAGAACTGCAGTCAGAAATTGCTGGCCAATCGGGGTGTCGCCAGACTCAGGCGATCGCCCTCAAGCCACGCCCACTAATGCAGGAACTTGCTTGGCACTAGCCACAACCTGCCCGCCCTCATCCACATCCAGAACGGCAGTGTCCCCCGCTCCAATCTGACCGGACAGAATCGCTTCGGCCAGTCGATCTTCCACCAGGCGCGAAATGGCTCGACGGAGCGGACGGGCACCGTAGCTGGGGTCGTAGCCCTCGGTGGCGAGCTTCTCTGCAAAAGCGGCAGTGACCTCCAGTGCGATCCGGCGATCGCGCAAGCGCTCCTGCACTTGCCGCAGCATCAGATCGGCGATTTGCCGCACCTCTGCCCGTTCGAGCTGGCGGAAGATAACAATATCGTCCAAGCGGTTGAGAAATTCCGGTCGGAAAACCTGTTTCATCTCCTCTGTGACGCGATCGCGAATTCGTCGATAGGCCGCCTCGCCCGCATCCTCGTCGAACTCGAAACCAAAGCCGCCGCCGCCCGACTCGATGGAGCGAGCCCCCAGATTGGAGGTGGCAATGACTAGAGTGTTTTTAAAGCTGACCGTCCGCCCTTTGGCATCCGTGAGGCGACCGTCTTCCAGCACTTGCAACAGCAGGTTGAAGGCGTCGGGATGCGCTTTTTCTACCTCGTCTAACAGAATCACGGTATAGGGGCGACGGCGCACGGCCTCAGTTAGCTGTCCGCCCTCTTCGTAGCCCACAAAGCCGGGAGGGGAACCAATCAGCTTGGAAACGGTGTGGCGCTCCATATATTCGGACATATCCAACCGCACCATAGCCTCCTCCGAGCCAAATACCGCATCAGCTAAAGCCTTGGCTAATTCGGTCTTACCCACCCCCGTGGGTCCGGCGAAGAGGAAACTGGCGATCGGGCGGTCGGGACTGCCTAAACCGGCTCGCGATCGCCGCATTGCTTTCGCGATCGCTTTCACTGCATCAGCTTGACCGACGATGCGCTCGTGCAGCACCCCTTCTAAATCCAGCAAGCGAATTGATTCCGCTTCGGTCAACTGATTGACGGGGATGTTCGTCCAGGCGGACACTACATCGGCGATATCTTCGGCCTCGACCACTGGCTGGAGGCTGGCGTTTCTCTCGCCATTGAGTTGGGCCAGCAAGGCCAGCTCGCGCTCGCGCAGCTTGGCCGCCGTATCGAATTCTTGAGCAGAAATGGCGGCCTCTTTATCCCGCTGCACTTGACGCAGTTCGTCCCGCAGGGCCTTGTCGGTACTGGCGAGAGCATGGCGCAGGCGCACGCGAGATCCGGCCTCGTCAATCAGGTCGATCGCCTTATCCGGCAGTTGTCGATCTTGAATGTAGCGATGGGAAAGGCGGACGGCAGCGATCGAGGCTTCGTCAGAAACGGTCAGTTTGTGGTGGCGCTCGTAGCGATCGCGTACCCCCTGCAAAATGGCTAACGCCTGCTCTAAAGTGGGTTCCCCCACCAACACCATCTGGAAGCGCCGCTCTAACGCCGCATCCGCTTCGATGTGCTGGCGATACTCATTCAGCGTGGTGGCTCCGATGCACTGCAGTTCGCCGCGAGCGAGGGCGGGCTTGAGCATATTGGAGGCATCCAAACCGCCATCCAAACCCCCCGCTCCCACGAGGGTATGGACTTCGTCGATGACGAGAATGACGTTGCCAGCCGAACGCACTTCATCTATGACCTGATGCAAGCGCTCTTCAAACTCGCCCCGGAAGCGAGTTCCGGCCAGCAGCAAGCCCAAATCGAGGCTGATGACGCGCTTTTCCAATAGCGCTTCGGGCACGTCCAGGTTGGCAATACGCTGAGCTAAACCTTCGGCGATCGCGGTTTTGCCCACGCCCGGTTCCCCGACTAAAACCGGATTGTTTTTGGTGCGGCGACCCAAGATCTGCATGACGCGATCGAGCTCGGTATCGCGGCCAATCGTCGGGTCCAATTGACCGGCTGCCGCCAGTTCTGTCAGATCGGTGCCGTACTCGGCCAGAGCCCCTTGCGAATTGTTAGAAGGAGAACGGCTGTCCCCCCGCCATTCGATCGTGCCAGCCGGGACAGCGGTCAGATCCTCCAAACTCTGCAGCATCTGGCTGCGTAACTGTTCGGGATTTCCCCCCAAGCTGATAATCGTGTTGACGGCGACGCTATCTTCAGCCGCGAGCAACCCCAGTAGCAGGTGCTCGGCATTGACTTGGTTTTGCCCCAATTGGCGAGATTGGCGCAGGGCTTCTTCTAAAGCCTGCTTGGCTTTGGGGGTAATGGGGATCTCGGCGGGGGCAAAGGAGGAGCCGCTGCCTAACATTGTTTCAATATGCCTGCGGGCATCGGCTAAGGTAATGCCGGCAGCTTCTAGGGCGGCAGATGCTTTGGTGGAGCCAGTCACTAGAACTCCCAACAGGAGTTGTTCGGTACCCACAAAGGCTTGACCCTGACGGCGAGCTTCTTCTTGGGCGGCGACGATCGTGGCGATCGCACTACTGGAAAATCGTTCAAACATTAGTTTGCTCTCTTAGAACTCACCGCGATCGCTGAGAGGATAGGGGTGACTCGGCGATCGAGATTGATTTCGGTGGGATGCAAGGCTGCGATTGAGGGAGTATTCCCAAAGTCAGACTGCGCTCCATCTCACCGTTGAAGTTGGGGACCCAGCAACGTAAAGTTTTGTTGCTACTTCGTTCAGTTTACGGGTTTCGCGCGCAACCCAACAGTAGGGAAAGCCGATCTTTTCTGGTAATTGATTTTTAAGCTGTAGCTTCATCTCTCCAGCTTGCGGGAAGAGCGCAATCGAGCCCAGCTCAGACTGCCTCCCCTGGGTAGAGGTTACAATTTGTAATAATCCAGTATTCAGTTTTAGATTGAAGAGGGCTGCAGCGAATGCGATTGACTTGGTACGGTTCAAACTCTTGGCTACTGGAAGTGGCGGGCCAGCGGATTGCGATCGATCCGTGGTTGGTGGGGCCATTGGAATTTGGGGGCATCTCTTGGTTCTTTCGCGCCATCCGCGCAGCAGACTCGCTGCCGCTGCCGCAGAACCTCGATTTGATTTTGCTCTCGCAGGGATTGCCCGACCACGCCCATCCCCCCACGCTGAAGCAATTCGATCGCGCCATCCCTGTCGTCGGCTCTCCCAAAGCGGCCAAGCTGGCGCGGGAATTGGGATATAGCGATGTGACTGCCCTCGACATTGGCGAGCAGTTTACCCTGGCCGATCGGATCGATATCTTGGCCACGGAAGGAGCGCTAACCGGCATCAAACCGGAGAATGGCTATCTGCTCGCCCTCAAAGACAGCGGGACTAAGCTGTACTACGAGCCCCACGGCTTTCATGCCGACAGCTTGCAGCAACATGCCCCCGTCGATGTCGCGATCGGTCCGGTGGCAAACATTGAAATTCCAGTGGTGGGAGCCTTTATTCGAGGGAAAGACAGCTCTCTAGAGTTAGTGAAAATGTTGCGGCCGCAATACTTCCTACAAAGCACCCACGGCAATGATGGCATCGAGTTTAGCGGGCTTTTAACTTCTGTTCTGAGTTTGAAGGGCAGTTTGGCGGAACTGCAGGATCGAATTCGAGAGTTGGGGATATCCACCCAGGCGATCGCCCCCAAGGTTGGCGAGCCGTTCGAGCTGAATTTGGCCAGTCCTGCGCTCTGATTCGAGACAAATCTCCAGTTCTGAGGCACGATCGGGGGCAGTGACTCGCGCTTGATATGACCTCTGCAAATGACACGACCTCTTCAAAACATCGAGCTAGCGTTTGGAACTACAAACCCTGGTGGTGTCAGCCTTGGAGTATTGTGCTGACCGGGGTGGCGATCGTGGCAGGCAGTGGGTTACTGTTCCACCGCCTTTGGGTTACAGGGCTGGTGGCGCTGCCTGTGGCGGCTTGGTGGGTGCTGTTTTTGGGGCTGTATCCCAAGGCGATCGCCGAGGCCGGTGTTTTGTCAGACTACCCGCAGACTGCTGCTGCAGATGCCGACGCCTCTGACAATTAGCGAATGGCCTCCTCCTACAGCCAATTGCCAATCAAACTGAAGGCAGCCCAAAAAAACGGGTGTTGGTGCCGCCGATCTGCCTCGGCCAGGAAGGAAATCTGGGCTTGGCGCAGCGCTTCGGCCTTCGTCATCTCGCCAGTTTTGAGATTGCGATAGAAGCCTTCCATGATGGTGGCGGTGGATTCGTCGTTGACCTGCCAGAAGGTGGCCAGGGTGCTGCGAGCTCCAGCGCGGGTGGCAATTCCCGCTAGGCCCAGGGCCGCGCGCCGATCGCCAGTGGCGGTTTGACAGGCACTCAACACCAACAGATCGATCGGGCGGCTGCGGGTGAAGTCACTGGCAAAAATCAGGCTGCGCAGTTGGTTGATATCGATTTTGTCGTCCCACGTGAGCAAGAAGGTGCGATCGAGCTGGGAGCTGAATTGGCCGTGGGTGGCAATATGGACGATCGGGTAGGACTCCGTGCCTGCAGATTTTTTAAATTGGTTGGCGGTGAAATCCTCATCTTGCAACCGGCTGGCCGGGATTTGGAGGGCAATGGAGTCCACCTCGGAGGTCACGTGGGGCAAGCCCGAAAATCCCTGCGTCGGTTGGGATAATCCGGCAATTAAGACATTCACTTGGGTAGAGTCGGGAGCTTCGGGGGGCAATAACTGCAAGCCGGGGCTGAGGGCGATCGCATAGCGTTCGAGTAAATAGCGTTCGCCATCGTGCATGGCTCCCATCGGCAAATTCCGCAGTACGCCATCGGGCACGAAAACGAGAGTATCCACTTCACTCTCGGAAAGCGCCCCTTCAATCGGTCGCACGATCCAGTCGTACATCAGTTGCGAGAGGGGCATGTGGCGGGGGCTGTTGCGCTGGCCGTAAGCCAAGCGAGCCAAGTCCACGAGGCGATCGATCTGAGCGCTATTGGCTCGGGAGTGAAACAGTTGTAAGGGTTGTCCCGGCAACCGCAGGACGATCGCCAGTTCTCGGGGCAACACGATCGGGTAGATGATGGCCGAGTGCTCGTCAATCGTGTCGATCTCAATCGGCTCTGTATCGACGCAGGCCGCTCGAAAGAAGTTATCCAGCTCGGCCACCTGTAATGACTCAATCGTTTGGCGGGCCACCTCCAGAGGGTCGTCGATACCTAAGTCCTCAGCCTCTTCCCGAAGCAGCAACTGGACAAATTCGCGGTGGATGGGCTCAATCCGATCGCGGAAGGCGTGTTGAATTTCAGGGTTGATGGCTGCCAAATCTCCGCGCAGCTCTTGTAAAGTGCCGAGGGCCGCTCGATAAGACCGCACGGCCTGGGCCAGTTGACCGTTTTCGACTTGAATGCGGCCCAGTTGCCACTGCCAGCGGTAAGCAATGTCGGCGTCGCGGTGGGCTTGGGCCAGCTCTAGCGCCGTTTGGGTGGCAGCAGTGGCTTGGGGCCATTGCTGCGTGCGTTCGTACCATTCCCCCAACTGCCCCAAGGCGTGGGACTCGGCTCGCGGATCGTCAATCTCTCGGGCTTGTTGGCGGGCTAAGGCCGTCATCGCCGCGATCGCCGCTAAGTCGGGTGCTCCGTCCACCTGATGGCGGTGTAATTGTTCTAGGCTGCGGGCGAGATTGATGCGATCGTAGATCGCCGTTCGAGAAACCGGCATGGCATCGAGGCGATCGCCGATCTCGGGCCATGTTTGCAGAGCCAGCGGCCACTGCTCCGTCTCCACCAAGAGGCTGAGTTGATTGAGCAGGGCCTGAAGTTGCGTGCGGCTATTTGGGCTGCCGCTGGCCGCCTCGCGATAGAGGGCGAGGGCGCGATCGAACTCTCTGCTAGCGCGGGCAGCATTGCCCAAACTCAGCTGAGCGGCGGCGATCGCCTCGGCATCCTGCAGCCGTTCGGCCACCTTCAAACTGTCATTCAAGGCTTTGCGAGCCAAATCGAGATCCCCTGCAGTTTCGAGGGCATCCCCCAAACTGCGCAGGCCCACCGCCACCATCACCGAGTCAGGACGCTCCTCCAAAGACTCGACCACCCGTTCGAGAATAGCGGTGGCCCGCCGATACAGTCCCAGACTCTGTAGAGCTTGGGCCTCGTTGATGCGGGCGCGAATGGTTCCCGATTCGTCCCGCAGGTGCTCGAACAGTACCGCCGCCCGCTCCCAACTGTCGAAGGCTGGTTCTAGGCGACCTTGACGAAATAGCAGGCGGCCATTGGTGTCGAGCACCTGAGCCAACACCTGCTGCTCCCCAACCGCCCTGTCCGCTGAGGTCGGAGCGCGATCGCCCTCCAATAGATCCAGACTGGCATTGATGGCGCGATTGGCCTCTTGCCAGCGGCCCAATTCGGCGTAAACAGAGGCTAAATTGCTGCTGGCGATCGCCTCTCCAATGCGATCGCCGTTGCTCCGGTAGGAGGCGATCGCCTCTGCCAAACTGGCGAGGGCGGCTTCCTCTCGTCCCTCGGCAAACTGCCTTTGGCCCTCCAGTTCGAGCTGTTGCGCCGCCTCTGCCAGCCAGTGGCTGCCAGAGGGCGACGTTGGCTCCGCCCAACTGTGGCTGCTGCCCAGCAGCCAACTCAGCCCAGCAGCCAACAACAGACCGAGCAATTCCCCAAAGTACCGTCGCCGCATTCTCTTCCCGACATTTGCCATCGATCGCCTCCTCAGTCAACTGGCCCGCCAGTGAGGGCAAGCTCCCGCAACCCTGTTGCCATCATTGCTTCCATGCCTCCCGTGCAATCGTCCCCCAAGGCCGAGACCTCAAAAAAACGCCGACACTTCAGAAAAAGGTGAGCCTCACTGCAAATGACAGGCCGCTATCTTGCAACGTATCAGTTGGCGTATCCACATCCACAAGGGGAACCCCATAGTTAATGCGTGCTGACAGACGATCTTGCCACTGCCACGAGAGGCTCAACCCGGCAGAAGCCAAGCCATTGGGAAATTGGGCCTCCAGCTCGCCATTATTCCAACCCGCCCTCAGATCTACAAACGGGATTGCTTGGATAACCCCCGCTCCATCGGCATCCTGAAAGATGGGCAGGCGCACTTCAGCAGACAGCAATGCCCCATTATCGGTCAAGCGCAAATCCTGACGGAATCCCCGCACGGTATCCAGACCCCCCAAGCGAAATTGCTCGGAGCCCACGAGGGGGCGATCGGCGAGCTGCACGTCCCCCCGCAGCAAAACCAGCGATTGGGGGGCGAGCCGTCTGGCCCATTGGGCCTGTCCGCGCCAGACAAAAAAGTCCCCATCGACGCCGCTGCCGTCTGGAAGTGCGTCCTGCACGTCGATGCCAAAGTTGAATTGCGATCGGGCAGCAATGGCTTGACGGGGCTGGCGCAGCAACCAATCCTGACTGAAGCGCACCACTGCCAGCTCGAGGCGACCGTCTTCATCCGCACCCCGACTGGGAAACGGCAACCCATCTAGAAACTCGATCTGGCTGGCTCGATAGGTGCCCTCTAAACGTAAGGACAGCTCTTGGTGGGGGGTGCGCAGGATGGGGTGGGTCAGTGCCAGATCGATGCGATCGGAGACTGCCTCAACCTCGAGAACGTCGAAGGGTTCTTCAATAATTTCGCTCCAACTGCGGGCGTAAGCCAAGCTGACGGTATTGCCGCGAGGAGTAATGGGATAGGTATAACTGGTTTGAACGACATTACTGCCATCGGTGTTGTCGAAGAGCAGCACAAAGCTATCCCCCTGACCGAAGAGATTATCTTCTCTCAGGCGTCCTTCCCGCCGCAAACCGCCCGCACTGGGGGAACGACCGCTATCTAACCGCACGTCAACGGCGACCGTATTGGCTTCCTGTACGCTAACCGCCAACACTGAGGAGCCCGGTTGGGCACCGGCAGACAATTCTGCCGAGAGATTGTCGATCCGACTGTCCAAGCGTAGTAGTTGCAATCGTTCGAGTAGGCGATCGACGTTGAGGGGAGGATCTGCTGCCAACTGCAGCCGACTGCGAACGTAGCGGGGATTGAGACGGTTAGTGCCCGATACTTCAATCTCATCGAGGGTGCCTTCAACCACCTCCACCACCACCACGCCACCTGCAAGCGTCTGGGGCGGGATAAAGGCTGCCGAGGTTAGGTATCCGGTTGAAATGTAGAGCTGGGAGATCGCGGTGCGCACTTCTAGAAGTTCGTTGAAGCCGATCGGGCGATTGGTGAACGGCTCAGTCTCCTTTGCCAAGTCTTCTGCACTAAAGATAGTGCTTCCCTCCACCCGAAATTCCTTCACCACAAACTGGTTTTGTTCGAGGGATGGCTGTAGATACGGCGATTGGGGAGAAGGGGTTCGATGCAGGTTGGGAAAGAGATCTTCGAGGGGGGGAAGCGGCTGGGTCGGTGCGGGTTCGGTCTCGGGGGGAGTGGGATCGAGAAAGGGGAGAGCTTCTAAGGAAGGATCGGTCTGGGCAACAGTAGGGGTAGCAATACCGAGCAGCGGCAGGCTGCACATTAGAACCTGCCACAGTATTGAGCAGGGGTGCGAGAACAAAGGTAATAAAATGTTGGGCAGCGTATTGGCTGGTGGATTGGCCATAATCGAAACTTAATTCTTAGCCATATTACCCACAGTTGGCGGCAGAGAGAGGTCGGAATTTGGAAATTTAGCCGATCGTTGTTGCAAATTTATCCCTAAAACAAGCATTCGCTTGTCATTTCAAGCCAAGATTTGGCCAATTGAGTTTTATTTTTATCTCCTCGCGATCGCCAAAAACGCTCGCCAGTCTGGCAGCACTATGCGCCAACGGCTTGCAGTCGCTTCTGAACGCGATGGAGAGAAGTGGGGGGCAAGGGCATTTCTGCCGTATCTAGCCGCGGTTTCAGGCTGTCCAGATCGGGCCAAGAGTCAATATCGGCGCAGGGGCAGGGGCCAGTGCCACTGGCGGAGACAGACGCTGGCAGCGGCACGAGCAGATCGCAGCGACTGCAGGCTTCAATATCCCAGCGATTGGCCAGCAACTCTTCAATACTTTCATTTGTGCCACTCAAGTAGCACCGGCCGGCATTGCGGTACATAAATCGCCAGTTACGCTCGAATTCCGCACTATATCCATCGGCGCTCAGGATCGATTGGGGCTTGAGCTGTTGGAGGCGATCGCGGCGATCGATATCCACGGCTTTACCCATTTGCAACCAACAGGCAACATATGCCTTAACTCGTTCGGGGCTAGCCATGATGCCATAAGGATACTTCTACTTTGAGTGTAAGTAGGTCAATGCATACCTATCGCGATCGTGTCAAAGATTTTCCGAAACTTCACAGCGCTTAATGAGTCGCTCGATCGCTTCATAAATTGACAGAAGCTCTCAAGTTTTATACCGATATTCTCCCAACGTGGGTTCGACAAGGGACTGGACCCCATCCCCTAACCCCTTCCCCCAGAATTACGGCTGACGCCACGCTTCGCGAGGGGAGAGGGGTCGGGGGTGAGGGCAATTCAGAGCTCGGAACCTTACTGCAACAACAGCGCCACTTCCTTGGCAAAATACGTCAAAATCAGATCGGCACCCGCCCGTTTCATACTCAGCAGCGTTTCCAACATCACCTTTTTGCCATCAATCCAGCCCATTTGCTCGGCAGCTTTAATCATGGCGTACTCACCACTGACGTTATAGGCCGCCACTGGCAGATTGGTAGATTCTTTGATGCGATAAATGATGTCTAGATAAGCTAACGCAGGCTTCACCATCACCATATCTGCCCCCTCCATCTCGTCTAACTCCATTTCGCGCATGGCCTCGCGAGCATTGGCAGGGTCCATTTGGTAGGTCTTTTTATCGCCCGCCTTGGGAGCAGAACCCAAGGCATCGCGGAAGGGACCGTAATAGGCAGAAGCATACTTAGCCGAATAAGCCAGAATTGCAACGTCTTCAAACCCCTTTTCGTCCAGCGCTTCCCGCAATGCTCCAATCCGACCGTCCATCATGTCGGAGGGGGCGACAATATCGGTCCCCGCTTCTGCTTGACACAGTGCTTGCTCGACCAAGACCTCGACAGTTTCGTCGTTGAGAATGATGCCATCTCGAACGATGCCGTCATGACCGTCGCTGTTGTAGGGGTCGAGGGCCACGTCAGTGATGAGGGTAATGTTGGGGATAGCGGCTTTGATAGCTTTCAGCGCTTGAGGAATTAAGCCGTCGGGATTGAAGCTTTCGCTGCCGTAGGAATCTTTTTTCTCCTCGGGTACGGCAGGGAAGAGCGCGATCGCCCGAATGCCCAACTGATGCGCCTCTTGCACTTCTTTGACGAGCAGATCGAGGGTATAGCGATAAGACCCCGGCATAGAGGTAACTTCTTCGCGGGTGTTTTCCCCTTCCATCACAAACAAGGGATAAATCAGATCTTTAACAGACAGTTGAGTTTCCTGCACCATGTCGCGGATGGCAGCAGTGCGGCGCAGGCGGCGGGGGCGGTAGGTGAGATCCATAGCTGAGTCAAAGGGTTGTGGGGAAAGGGTTTTGTCAAGCCGATCGAAGGGCCTTTTTATCCTACTGCACGGGGGGATTGTCCGATTCGGTCCCCTCTAGCGCGAGGGATAGCCGGTATATAGCCCGCCGATCGCAGCCGGTCTGTTTGGCCACCTGACGGCTCGCCTGCGATCGCGATAGACCCTGCCCTATCAACTCCCGCAATTGCTCGCGCAAAGCAGATTCCGACGTATCCGCAGGCTTAGGCTGCGCGCCTGCCAAAACTAAGGTGAACTCACCCCGAGGCGATCGCTCGGCGAACTGTTCCAGCGCAGACGCCACCGTTCCCCGCCAAAATTCCTCGTAACGTTTCGTTAATTCGCGGGCCACCACAATGGGGCGATCGGGCTCCACATAGGCCAGTAAATCCTTCAGCGTGCGGGTCAAGCGGTGCGGGGCTTCATACAACACTATCGTGCGCCTCTCCTCCGCAAGCTCTTGCAGAATCGCGTCCCGCTGCTTGCGCGCAGTGGGGAGAAACCCTTCAAATGCAAATCGCTGTGCGGGCAAACCCGAGGCCACTAACGCCACAATCAGAGCGGTGGGACCGGGCACGGGCACGATCGCGATGCCAGCGGCAATACAGGCTTGCACCAACTCCACCCCCGGATCGGAGATACCGGGCATGCCAGCATCTGTCACCAGGGCGATCGCCTCTCCCGCCTGTAGCTTCGCGACTAATTCTGGCGTGCGGCGGGCAATGTTGTGGCGGTGGTAGCTCAGCAATGGGGTGGAAATGCCAAAGTATTTGAGCAAGCTACCGGAATGACGGGTATCTTCTGCTGCAATCGAGTCCACCTCGCGCAAAATATGTAAGGCGCGATCCGATACATCGCCGCGATTGCCAATCGGCGTTCCCACCAAATAGAGCGTGCCGGGTTCGACGGTCATTACAGACATCAACGATGAAACTCGCAAGGGTGTAGACAATTATGGACTCTATCCCGAGCAGCAATTCTGACCCAAATGGGCTTGCCGAGTCCAGGCAATTGGTGGCGATCGAGCTGTTATCGGTTTATCTTTGAGAAAAATGTGCACTAGGATACAAAACCTGACGGCGGATAGCCTCTAGTGTATGTAAAAAATTAAGGCTCCATCATGCAGATTGGCCAGCTTAACCTGCCGAATTGAGCGCGTTAGAGTTTTAACTGGATTGACAGCCAATTAAATAGAATGCGACAGATCTCTATCCAAAGCCAATATCGAGCACCAATCGGTCTACAGAATCAATTCGTCATTGAGAGTTAATACACCTGACTGAGGATAGAGATTATGATCCCATTGGATTCGGTAGCAGCCCCTGAAAGACCCCTATCCTCTGTTTTTAAGGAAATGGCAGGCACTCAGTATCCGCCAATGGTGGACACTTACGAGCGCGGCAAGACCATTTTCTTTCCGGGCGATCCGGCAGAACGAGTCTATTTTCTCCAGAAAGGGGCAGTTAAGCTCTCGCGGGTGTACGAATCGGGGGAAGAGATTACGGTAGCACTATTGCGGGAAAATAGTATTTTTGGGGTGCTTTCCCTGCTGACGGGACAACATTCCGATCGCTTTTACCATTCAGTGGCATTCACGACGGTCGAGTTACAGTCGCTGCCGATCGAGCAGGTACAAAAGGCGCTAGAAGATAATGCCGAATTGGCGATGTTACTGCTAAAAGGCTTGTCTTCTCGGATTTTGGAAACGGAGATGATGATCGAGACCTTAGCCCATCGAGATATGGGCTCTCGCTTGGTCAGTTTCTTGCTCATTCTCTGCCGCGACTTTGGCCTCCCCAGCAGCGATGGCGTCACCATCGACTTGCGTTTATCCCACCAAGAAATTGCCGAGGCGATCGGCTCGACGCGAGTCACCATTACGCGGTTATTGGGCGATTTGCGCAAACACAACTATATTTCTATTCACAAGAAAAAAATTACCGTTCGCGATCCGATTCAACTGGGCAAGCGATTTACCTAGAGGCTCGCAAAGGGGGCTCTAACGGCGATGCCTGCTTTGTATAAGTCGCCACTCAGTATATCCTCTCTACGTCCCATCTCTCCCTTGGAGATCGATCGCCAGCACGGACCCCACCAAACGCTTGCTCGGAGCGCGATCGCAATAGAATAGAATGATCCTCGTTGTTCGACTGACGTCCGGCGTTGCTCGACTGACGTCCGGCGTTGCTCGACTGACGTCCGGCAGGAATGAAAGGCGTCGGCGATCGTCACTCGGGTATAGACTCAGTAACATGGAGCTAAATCATAGATTCTGAGATCCAACATCAGAATCAGCTCGAATCTAAATTGAATCTATAGATGTCGTGACGATTGCGATATGATGTGCTAGTCAGCAACACCTGTTCGTAAAAACGCAAGGAAAGGGTCAGTGATTAAGGTAGCCATTAACGGATTTGGCCGCATCGGTCGTAACTTCTTACGATGCTGGTTGACGAGAGCAAACTCCGGCCTCGATATCGTTGCCATTAACGATACGGGGGATGCTAATACCAGCGCTCACCTGCTCAAATACGACTCTATCCTCGGTCCTCTCGAGGGCGTGAATGTCGAAGCCCGAGATGGCAAGCTACTCCTCGATGACAAAGCCATCACAGTGGTTTCCGATCGCAACCCCAACAACCTGCCCTGGAAAGCAATGGGCATCGATCTGGTAATCGAAGCCACTGGCGTCTTCCGCAACTACAAAGGCGCTGCCCGCCACGTCGAAGCCGGTGCCAAGAAAGTCATGATTACTGCTCCTGCCAAGGGGTCTGACGTTCCCACCTACGTTTATGGGGTCAACCAAAACGATTACGATCCCGTGGGAGACATTGTGGTGAGCAACGCGAGCTGCACCACCAACTGCCTTGCCCCCATCCTTAAGGTCATTCTGGAGAAATTCGGCGTGGTGCGGGGCATTATGACCACCACCCACAGCTACACGGGCGACCAGCGTCTGCTGGATAACACCCACCGCGATCTGCGCCGCGCCCGTGCCGCTGCCTTGAGCATTGTGCCCACCACCACTGGGGCAGCAACCGCTGTTGCACTCGTGCTGCCCGAGCTTAAGGGGAAGCTGGGGGGCTTGGCAGTCCGCGTTCCGACCCCCAATGTTTCCTTGGTCGATCTGGTCGTTCAAACCGAACAGAAGGTCATTGCCGAAGAAGTGAACGGTGCCCTCAAAGAAGCCTCTGAGAATGGTTTGGCCGGTATTTTGGGTTATTCGGAAGTTCCCTTGGTTTCGATCGACTACCGTCGGGCCCATTGCTCCTCTGTGGTGGACTCTCTCCTAACCACGGTTCTCGATGGCGATTTGGTCAAGCTGATGGCTTGGTACGACAACGAGTGGGGCTACTCCCAGCGCGTTGTAGACTTAGCCGAGCACATGTCCGCCAAGTGGCAAGGGTAATTTTTCAGCCTCTCTCTGACTGGGCGATCGCGGTTTACCGAGGTCACGGCCAAGTGATAGCCTAGTCAGCGGAAAATGGTGAGCAAAAGTGCTTAGCGTCGCACATCGAGTGACGGTGTCGCGATCGCAACCTCAAGCCGACTCAATTCAAGCCAACCCCTTCATTCAATTCTAGATTTCCTTCAATTCTAGATTTCCTTCAATTCTAGATTTCCTTCAATTCTAGATTTCCTTCAATTCTAGATTTCCTTCAATTCTAGATTTCATTCGACGATAGATACAGACATCGCTGCCAGGAGCTTATTGCGAGCATGGTCACAACAACTGCAACCAACATCGGCTACGTCACTCAGGTGATTGGCCCCGTTATCGATGCCGAATATCCCAACGGCAAACTACCCGAAATTTATAACGCCCTCAAAGTCGAAGCCACCAATGAAAGCGGCATTGAGGTAAAAGTCACGTTTGAAGTTCAGCAACTGCTGGGGGACAACCGCTGCCGAGCGGTGGCCATGTCTTCTACGGACGGTCTGGTACGCGGCATGGAAGTCATCGATACGGGCGCTCCCATCTCCGTGCCGGTGGGCCCCCCCACCTTGGGTCGCATCTTTAACGTCTTGGGCGAACCCGTAGACGAGGTGGGTCCGGTTGAGAATCAGGAAGCCATGCCCATCCACCGCGAGGCTCCCAAGTTCACCGAACTGTCCACCAAGCCAGAAATCTTCGAGACTGGCATTAAGGTTGTGGACCTGCTGGCTCCCTACAAGAAAGGCGGCAAAACGGGTTTGTTTGGCGGTGCTGGCGTCGGCAAAACGGTTTTGATCATGGAGTTGATCAATAACATTGCCCAGCAGCACTCGGGCCTGTCGGTGTTCTCTGGGGTGGGCGAGCGCACCCGCGAAGGCAACGACCTTTACAACGAAATGAAAGAGTCTGGCGTACTGGATAAAGTGGCACTGGTGTACGGTCAGATGAACGAACCCCCCGGCGCTCGCATGCGCGTCGGTCTGACGGCTCTGACAATGGCTGAGTACTTCCGCGATATCAGCAAGCAGGATGTCTTGTTGTTCATCGACAACATCTTCCGCTTCGTCCAAGCGGGTTCCGAGGTCTCGGCTCTGCTGGGTCGCATGCCCTCCGCTGTGGGATATCAGCCCACTTTGGGGACCGACGTGGGTGACTTGCAAGAGCGCATCACCTCCACCAAAGATGGGTCTATCACTTCCGTACAAGCGGTTTACGTTCCGGCTGATGACTTGACCGACCCCGCTCCAGCCACCACCTTCGCTCACCTAGATGCCACTACGGTTCTGTCTCGCGCTCTGGCTTCCAAGGGCATTTATCCGGCTGTGGATCCTCTGGACTCTGCTTCTACCATGTTGCAGGAGTCGATCGTGGGTTCCGAGCACTACAAGTGCGCTCGGGCAGTGCAGGAGACTCTGCAGCGCTACAAGGAGCTGCAGGATATTATCGCCATTTTGGGTCTGGACGAACTATCAGAAGACGACAAGATTACGGTGGCCCGCGCCCGCAAGATCGAACGTTTCTTATCTCAACCCTTCTTTGTGGCCGAGGTCTTCACCGGTGCCCCCGGTAAGTACGTGACTCTGGAACAAACGATTGCTGGATTCAATCGCATTCTGTCTGGCGAGCTGGATGACATGCCCGAGCAGGCATTCTACCTGGTCGGTGACATTGATGAGGCGATCGAAAAGGCTGGGAAGATGAAGGCGGAAGCGGCCTAACCCTTCTCTACTGTTCGAGTGGCATCCGATAGAACTCTCCAAAGGTCTGGCCCCCATGCTGGGCCTTTTTTCGATCGCCACAGGTGCTCTCGAAATGGCAACAGACATCCGGTAAGATACAGCACGAACGCAACGGCTCTATCCCGAACCGTATCGAGCCGCTGATAGGTTGAGGTGAAATCTTTGCGCAATTGGCTCCGGCTCTCCCGATGGATCGATCGCCTGACTCGAAAGATCGGCCAACTCACTTACCTCTTGACGATCGCAATGGTATCGATTGGGGTTTGGAATGTCATCGGTCGCTTCCTCGGTCGGGGCATCGGTCAAAATCTCAGCTCGAACGCCTCGATCGAGATTCAATGGTATTTGTTTGCGATCGTATTTCTCTGTGGTGGAGCCTATACCCTACAACAGGGGGGGCACGTGCGGGTGGATGTCTTCTACAGTCGCCTCAATCGCAAGCGCAAGGCTCTCGTGGATCTGGCGGGTAGTTTGCTGTTTGCCATCCCCTTTAGCGTTCTGGCGATCGCCTTTTCCTGGAGCAGCATTGCCAAATCTTGGGCCATCCTGGAACAATCTCCCGATCCCGACGGCCTGCCCCGCTACCCGATCAAAAGTTTCATTCTGGTGGGGTTCGTTCTGATTATTTTGCAAGCGATTTCAGAAGCGATTAAGAATGTCGCGATCCTGCGCGGTCTAGACCCGGGGAGAGCACAACCCGGGGAGAGCACAACCCGAGGAGGGACGACCCGAGGAGGCGAACCGTGACTGAGTGGCTCGGTCCCTCCATGTTTCTGGGGGCGCTAGTCCTGCTGTCGTTTGGCTATCCAGTGGCATTTTCGCTGGGGGCAACGGCGATCGCCTTCGGCCTGTTGGGCATTGCCCTGGATATCTTCGACCCCATTCTGATGACCGCCATGCCGCAACGGCTGTTCGGCATGATGAGCAATTTTACGCTCTTGGCAATCCCCTATTTCGTGTTTATGGGGGCCATGCTGGAAAAATCTGGAATTGCCGAACGATTACTGGAAACCGCCGCGATTGTCTTGGGTCGCGTGCGGGGGGGATTGGCGCTGGCGGTGGTTTTCATCGGTGCGTTGCTGGCAGCCACCACTGGGGTCGTGGCTGCCACGGTGGTGGCGATGGGGTTGATTTCGCTGCCCACGATGTTGCGCTTCGGCTATAACAAGCAACTCGCCTCCGGCATTATTGTTGCCTCCGGGACCTTGGGGCAGATTATTCCCCCCAGCGTGGTGCTCGTCGTGCTGGGCGACCAGTTGGGTATTTCGGTGGGAGACTTATTCGTCGGCTCGTTGATTCCCGGTTTGCTCATGGTGGCTGCTTTCTGCCTTTATGTTGCCACTGTCACCGGCTTCAAGCCAGAGGTTGCCCCTGCCTTGCCCGATGCCATGCTGGAGATCGGCACTCGGAAGCTGGCCCTACAGGTTGTCAAGGTGATGCTTCCTCCCCTCTGCCTGATTTTGTTGGTCTTGGGCAGTATTTTTGCCGGGATTGCCACACCCACTGAGGCAGGAGCCGTGGGGGCGACTGGAGCGGTGCTATTAGCCGCAGCGAACCGTCAGGTGAGCTGGACATCGCTGCTGGAGGTGGCCGAGGCAACCGTACGAACCACCGCGATGGTGATGTTTATCTTGATCGGGGCCAATGCCTTTAGCCTCGTGTTTCGCGGCTTGGAAGGCGATCGCTTCGTGCAAGTGGCTCTAGCCAATTTGCCGGGGGGGGAACTGGGCTTTTTGGTCGCCAGCATGGCTGTCGTCTTCATGTTGGGCTTCTTTATCGACTTTTTCGAGATCGCCTTTATCGTTGTTCCTCTCTTTGCCCCTGTTGCCCAACAGTTTGGCATGGACTTGGTTTGGTATGGGGTAGTGCTGGGGGCCAACTTACAGACTTCATTCCTCACCCCGCCGTTTGGATTTGCACTCTTTTACCTCAGAGGGGTAGCCCCTCCCGAGATCGCGACTGGCGATATCTATCGAGGGGCAATGCCGTTTGTTTGCCTGCAATTGTTAGTCTTGGCCGCAATCGTGGCATTCCCGGGTTTGGTCACCCTGCTGCCGTCGCTTGTCAGCTAGGAGAAAGACTGCTGCCGAATTACAGCGTGCTTCAAATACGGTGCGCTACAGATATTGAAGTCCCAAGCGCAAGATATTTCGCTCCAATTCCCGCACCCAAACAACCTTCGCTTCAATTGGCCCAGCCCCACCGACAATCGCGGTGCAATGTTGGCCAGAGGCGATCGCCGCATCGGAAACCGTCACAACCCCACAGCCACTAAACGAGCCATCAACCGCCAACCCCTGCACCCGACAATGGTTATTGAGAGTCAGCTCTATTTCGACAATCGTCCCGGCACCTGTAGTGGTTCTGCTGTGTTCCCGCTTGTCCCAAGTTTTGGGCAGTGTGATTTCTGTGTATGAGTCGCGTGTCATCATGGTTAACCCATTATTGAATAAAGTCTCATCAAAGCTAAATCGAGAGCATTGGTATACTCAGCTACTACCAAAATACCCTTAAAAAAGCTCAATCTGGCAGCAAAAAAGTGACGGCATTTTGACGCATCCATCCCACAAGGCCGGACCTGAGCCAAGGGTTGGCGATGGGCTTAGGCAGGATTGCGAGTTCTAGCGCTAGCTGCCAGAGGCGATCGTTCTCCCTATCTCATCCTCAATACCGCCACTTGCACCCTTCAGAAGTGACGCAAAAATTCACAAAACTTTATAAATCTAGCTAACCAAACAACACATTTAGCGATCCTCGATACTGACAAAAATTATTTCACCCATGCAGTTACGATCCCCACTGTTTTTCAAAGAGAAAGTGATGAGTATTTCAACTTAGCGCTAATAATATACCCGGTATTTCTCTCTCCTCCTCTAATAATTTTAATGAAGCTACACAGCAAAAATTTACTTTTGCCGAGAGCCAGAGAATACGTAAAAATACTCATTCATCAGGGCATTTTCCACCGAAATCCTCGCTCCATTTAGATAGTACAAATGCCTATTCAGGGTGGAGCTGTGCTGTCCTGTAGAAGCAGCCACTCAGCGCAAAATTGTTTGACTGCTATCAATGAATGCAATCCAAAAGTGAAAAGAGCTTGACTGAGTCATTTTTCGCCAGAAAAAGTTTAAAGATCGATGTAACCGCTGATTGGTAAGGCTTTTGGCTCTAGCTAGCCTTTACTGTAATCTGTCAAAATGCCTGTATCAATTGCAGAAATCCTAAAGTTGATTGGAAAACATCAAAATAATGCTGGCAACGGTCCAAAGAACGTGCCACTATGTTGAATGTGGATGCCTGTGGAGGATAGGCTACGGCACTACCTCGTAGCGACTTAATAGTCCGTTAAGGATTGCTTGACACGTTACAAAAACCTTCGATTTCGTAACACTTCCCTAGAAGGGCCTGTGATAGAGTGTGCGCAACAGGATTTGTTGCACAACATTTTTCTATCAGCCAGGAGTTTAACGATATGCCTCTAGAGAATGTTCGAGTCAAGGTAGATACGCGCAACCACCGGGGCTGCTTCGTTCCCGAAGCCTCTTATACGTTGCACGATATCGATCAAAATGGCTGGGCATTGATTTGCGTTGATGACGCCCACTGCCACTATGTCGATCCAGATGCCCTCAGATTACCCAAAGGGACCAGATCGGCCAAAGCTTAACGGCCAGACTGTTTAAACTTCTGAACGCCGGTTTCAGTTGATGTTTGCATAAACCCTGGAGGCTCTCCGAGCCTCTTTTTTGTCGCTCGGAGAGGCAAACTGCCCTTACCAGAGGAGCAACTGAGGGAACGCGGCAGCACAAAGCCTAAAAGTCTACCTGTAAGTTGCCCCACTGTCGGCCCCGCATCACCGTCAGAACTGCCGACTGCGGACGAGTATCCAAAAAGTTAACGAGAGATTCAACACTGCGGACGCGCGTGCCGTTGACGGCCAGTATGCGATCGCCTGCTTGCATCTGCAGACAATCGGCTAGCGATCCGGCTTGGACGTTTTGAACGGTGAGGGTGCGAGGGTCGAGGGTGACACCCAATCGCGGCGGCGGGCTGCCCGCACCCAAGCGGGGAGATGGCAGTGTGGATGGAGCCGATGGCGCAGCCGCTATAGCATTATTGGCTTGACCGATAAAGTTTTGAGCCACCAGAACGCTGGTGGCAAACCCAATCCCGATGTTGCCTCGGCCGCCGGGACTGAGAATGGCTTTATTGATGCCAATCAACTCGCCACGAGAATTGAGCAGCGGGCCGCCGGAATTGCCGGGGTTGATGGCGGCGTCGGTTTGCAGATCTCCATTGCGGCCCACGCGGCTGAGGATACCAGTCGTGAAAGTCCCCTCTAGACCGAAGGGATTGCCGATCGCAAACACCTGCTGGCCCACTTGAATATTCTCCCGAGGGGCAAAGGGAATGCTGGGAAAGGTGCGGTTGGCGCTGACGCGCACTAGGGCGAGATCGTTGACGCGATCGAGCGCAATCACTTGACCGCGATAGCGACTGCCATCGAGCGTTCTCACCTCCACTTGGCCGGAGCCGCGCACCACATGTTCGTTGGTCAAGACAATGCCAGAGGGGTCCACAAAGCTGCCGGTGCCGGAGCCGCCGCGATTGCTGACTGTGACGACGGCAGGGCGAGCGCGGTTGTAGACATCGATCGCAATTTGCTCTTCTGCTCTAAATTGCGCGGCAGCCGGTGGGGCCGTCAGAGACAAGCTCGTGGCGCTGCCGAAGAGCAATAGCGGCAGTAAAGACAGCCCGAGGTACTTTGCGTTCACGAACAGTACTCCAGATAAGATTGCTGTGACAGAGAACATTGCTGTGACAGAGAATATTTCTCTGGCAGATAACATTTCTCTGATAGATAACATTTCGTGACTCGATCGTAGCTCGATTCCGAGGCACCCTCAGAGGTCAAGCCACCCAACTGATTGCGCAAAGTCGCACAATTGCGAGGCCATCTACTGCCGACCGGCCCAATTAAAACCTGCGGGTAATTCAGTCAAAATCTCCCCAAACAAGTCATAGGGCTCCGCCGCCGTAATCCGCACCGGCACCAGCCCCCCCAAACGCCCCCGACCGCGCACGTAGATGACGCCATCCACCTCCGGCGCAAACTGAGGCGATCGCCCAATAAACACCCCCGTACTGGGATTCTCTTGCTCCAGCAGCACCGGCACTACATTGCCCACCTGTGCCCGGTGCCGCTTAAACGAAATCCCCTGCTGCAAGGTCATGAGGCGATCGCGGCGATCGTCCATCACCGCCTGCTCTACCTGCCCCGGCATCTGGAAAGCAGGCGTCCCCTCTTCCGGCGAAAAGGTAAACGCCCCCACCCGATCGAACTGATGCCGTTCGACAAATGCGAGCAAATGCTGAAAATGCTCTTCTGTCTCGCCGGGGAATCCCACAATAAAGGTCGTCCGCAGCGTCGCACCGGGCAACAACTCCCGCATCTGCTCGATAATGCGATCGTTCACCTGTCCCTGCCAGGGACGATTCATCGACTTCAACACCTCGGGATGGCTGTGCTGCAATGGCAAATCGAGATAGGGCAAAAAGTTCGGCGTCTCGGCGATCGCCTGCAAGACTGGCTCCGTCAGTCCCGTCGGATAGGCATAATGCATCCGCACCCACGGAACTTCTACCTCTCCCAAGGCCCGAATCAACTCCGCCAACTGGGGCTTGCCGTACAAGTCCAGCCCGTAATTGGTCGTGATTTGAGAAATTAAGACCAGCTCCCGCACGCCTTCAGACGCGAGCTGCTTTGCTTCGGTCGCAATCGACTCAATCGAGCGCGATCGCTGGTTGCCGCGCAAATGCGGAATAATGCAAAAGGCGCAGCGATAATCGCACCCCTCTGCCACCCGCACGTAGGCAACCGCAGCATTGGTGGTGCGATAGCGAGGCACTGTCTCATCCGCAATGTAATTGAGATCTGAGGTGACGGCGTTGACCCGCTCGCCTCGCTCCACCCGCGCAATCACGTCGACAATATTGCGATAATCCCCCGTTCCCACCAACGCCACCGCCTCGGGCAGCTCGTCCAACAAATCCTGCTGAAAGTGTTGTGCCATACACCCGGCAATCACCACTTTTTTGCCTGCCTCTGCCAAATTCACCAGCGTGCGCACCGACTCCGCCCGCGCTTCTGCAATAAAGCTGCAGGTATTCACAATGGCGTAATCTGCCTCTTCTGCACTGACGCTAACGTCATATCCTGCCTGGGCCAATAACCCCAGCATGTGCTCGGTATCCACCCGATTCTTTTCGCAGCCGAGATGGGCGATCGCGATCGAGGGCTGATGGGCCGTTTGGGCAGCGGGAGAGTCAGGAGCAATCTGGGCAGAAGTCATGAAGAAATGTGTGCATAGCCTTACGATTTTAGCTCGGGATTCGACGCGCGCAGTTTTATCTCTTTTCTCTGCTCTGTGGCGGAATATCGAACAGCTCAAAATCGACGGCTAATTTGCGGTAGACCCACCAAGTGGGACGACCTCGATACTTCATGGTGTATGCAGCCGCTTGTCCCATGCCAAAGGCATTGCTGTGGTATCGATTGGAAAGCTTATTAACGATCCAAAGTTTGAGTTGTTCCAGCACCATCTCGGGGTACCAGTCTTCAGGCTGGCCCGGATATTTTTGCTTTAACTGTCCAATTAGCCGCTCTACCGATTGGCGATCGCCATCTAGCAACTCCAGGAGTTGATCGTAATTGGAGAGGGGTTGAACTGTTTGCGATTGGGATTTTTGCCATTGATGCCAGCGGCGTCTGAGGTGCAGCATCTGGAATCGCAATAGCGAGCCCGCCGCGAACAATATTCCTCTCAACGGGATCGCCAGAGATAGCAGGAGCATCTGGCAGTACCATTCTTCAGGCTCGTCAGGATACGTTTGCTTTAAGTGCTCGATCAATTTTGCAAGTGTTTGGCGATCGCCATTCAGCACGTCCAACAGTCGGTCGTAACTGGATAGACGCTGGCGGCGGGGTTGCTGCTGCACTTTGTACCGTTGCCGCCAGCCGCGAACCGCCTGCACGGCCACAAACCGCAGCAATGGCCAAGCCGCAAACCACAAGCCCACTACAGCAATGGTCAGCAACACCACAAAAACAACAACATTGTCTACCTGCATTACACTCGACAGGTGCAGCTCTCTCCATCTTGCCCGCTAAAGCGAATGTTCAGCAGCCATCGTGGCTACCAGATACCGGACTCAGCTTCGCATTATCGTTGATTGTCGAGATCGAGGAGATGGCATGGACAAATCGTTTGGAACGTTGTGGGGGGTCAGTGTGGGGCCGGGTCGTGCCGACTGGCTGACGATCGCCGCTCGGCACGTCTTAGAAGACGCGAACGCGATCGCCTGTCCCCAAGATCGCCAAGGCAATCCGGGCATGGCCTATCGGATTGTGCGGGAGTTTCTATCGGGCAATCGCAAGATTTTGGCCCTCGATATGCCCTTTGTGCAGGACTCAGCGACCTTGACAGCAGCTTGGGATCGGGCGGCCGCAGAATTGCTCGCAATTCTGAACTGTGGTGGCGATGTGGCGTTTATTGCCGAGGGGGATGTCAGTTTCTACAGTACGTTTACCCATTTAGCCCGAACCGTGAACGAGCGATCGCCCCACATTCCCATTGAGGTCATTCCGGGCGTGTGTTCGCCACTGGCGGCGGCGGCAGCGTTGAAAATGCCGCTGTCCACTTGGGATGAGAAGGTGGCAATTGTGCCTGCAATGCACGGCCTGGAGGAATTGGAGCGAGCTTTGGATTGGGCAGATGTGGTGGTGTTGATGAAGGTGGCCCCCGTCTTCGATCGCGTCTGGCAAATGTTGCGCGAGCGGGGTTTGCTGGCAGAGGCAGGGTTGGTGGAATGGCTGGGATGGCCGCGGCAAAAGGTGTTTGGCTCTTTGGCAGGGTTGCAGGACTATCGACCGCCCTATTTTTCCATGGTTATTGTGCGATCGCAGCCCATGCGTTTCGGCAGACTCGACCTCGACCTGCCAGTGCTGTAGGGTGAGTGAAACGTTTTGTTCGCCCGAGACATGACCTCACCCCGAGCAGACTTCGATACTCCCTGGAAAGAAGTGCTAGAGCGTTACTTCGAGCCCTGTCTGCAACTTTTCTTCCCTGCCACCCACGCCCAAATTGACTGGTCGCGTCCCTACGAGTTTCTCGATAAGGAATTACAGCAAGTCGTTCGCGATGCCGAACTGGGCCGTCGCTATGCAGACAAACTGGTCCGGGTCTGGCTGCTCGACGGACGGGATCTGTGGATTCTTATCCATATAGAAGTGCAGGGCAAGCCAGATGCCTCTTTCCCCGAGCGCATGTACATCTACAACACCCGCATTGCCGAGCGCTACGGTTGCCCGGTAGCGAGCTTGGCTATCCTCTGCGACACCAGCCCCAATTGGCATCCCAGCGAATTTGTTCGCGAGGTGCTGGGTTGTCGTTTAGAATTCCGCTTTCTCACAGCAAAATTGTTAGGCTACAGGCAAAGATGGGCCGAGTTGGAGGCCAGCAGCAATCCGTTTGCGACCATTGCGATGGCTCACCTACAAGCGCAAGCCACCCGTCGCGACGAGCGCGATCGCCTGCAGTGGAAGCTGCGGTTGGTTCGTCGACTGTACGAACGGGGCTTCGAGCGTGAAGATATTATCCAGCTATTCCATTTCATCGATTGGGTGATGGCATTGCCAGAGGAGTTAGAACAAGAGGTCTGGGAAGAGATTCGAGCTTACGAGCGGGAGCAGAGGATGCCTTACATCAGCAGTGTGGAAAGAATTGGTCTGGCAAAAGGACTCGAACAGGGGCTCGAACAGGGGCTCGAACAGGGGCTCGAACAGGGGCTCGAACAGGGGCTCGAACAGGGGCTCGAACGGGGGCGACAACAAGCGCTTCGCATGCTGCTTCGCTTAATAGAAAGTCGGTTTGGCTCAGTTCCGAGTTCACTTCAGACCCAACTTCAGGAGCTGACCGTAGTACAGCTAGAGGAGGTGCTCGATTTAGCCCTAGCCACTGACTCACTCGAACAACTTTCCGAAGACTTGACCCAAAGGTCCTCTGACCCGCAATCCTCAGACTTAGAGGGCGGCCTCCCCCACGAATCATTTGATGGATGACCTCTATGCCTGACTCTAGGCCCGTGCTTTCGATTGTGGTGCCCCTGTATAACGAGGCCGAAAATCTAGATTATTTGTTCGAACGCTTGGAACGAGTCTGCGATCGCCTGCAGGTCAGCTACGAAATCATTTGCATCGATGATGGCAGCCGAGACGGCACCCTCAATCAGCTGCGCGCCCATCACCATCGCAATCCCGCCATTAAAGTACTGGGGCTCTCCCGCAATTTCGGTAAAGAACTGGCTCTGTCGGCGGGGCTAGATTATGCCAGTGGCGATGCAGTGGTGCCGATTGATGCCGACTTGCAAGATCCGCCAGAGTTACTCGAACTGTTAATGGCAAAGTGGCGGCAGGGATACGATGTCGTGCTGGCTACGCGGCGATCGCGGGCGGGCGAATCCTGGTTGAAACGGCTTACAGCCAGCGGGTTTTACAAGACCATTGGTCGCATGAGCCCCATCTCTATTCCCTCCAATACCGGCGATTTTCGCTTGATGGATCGGCGGGTGGTGGAGGTCTTGCAACAGATGCCCGAACGCACTCGGTTTATGAAAGGTCTTTTTGCCTGGGTGGGGTTTCGACAAACGGCGGTGGAATACGATCGCCAGCCCCGCTATCGCGGTCGCACGTCTTGGAATTATTGGCGGCTGTGGAACTTTGCCGTCGATGGCCTGACCTCCTTCAGCCTGCTCCCCCTCAAGGTCTGGAGCTATGTCGGATTGCTCATCTCCGCGCTGGCGTTTTCCTATGCCACTTTTTTAGTGGTGCGAACGGTGTTGTTCGGAGTCGATCTGCCGGGATTCGCCTCAATTATGGTGGCCATTCTGTTTATCGGCGGCATTCAACTGATTAGCTTGGGGGTTTTGGGAGAATATTTAGGTCGAGTCTACGAAGAAGTGAAGGGACGCCCGCTGTATATTGTGAGAGACCGCTACGGTTTTGAGGGCGATCGCCTCCCTAGTGGTTTTAAGGATGATGTCTCTCGGTAATTTGTCCGCATGGAAACAGCTATTTATCGCAATAATTTCGAGCTGGAAACCAGCCATTGGTGGTTCCAGGGCCGCACGGCAATTGTGATGGGCCTGCTGGACAGATATTGCGACATTTCGCCAGGGGAGACTGCGATCGATATTGGCTGCGGTACGGGCATGATTTTGCAGCAGCTCAACCAGCGCTATCGGGCGATTGGCATCGACACCTCCCCGTTGGCCGTAGATTTTGCCAAGCAGCGGGGCAATCAGGAGGTGTTTTGCACCTCTTTGGAGGAGGCTGCAAACAAGGATTGGCAGCCTCGGGTCGCGTTGATGCTGGATGTTGTGGAACATATTCGCGATGATGCCAGTTTCCTCAGGCAGGTGTGGGAGGTGTTGCCCGAGGGCGGTCAGGTCTTAATTACGGTGCCCGCCTACCAATGGTTGTGGAGTGCCCACGATGTCATGCACCATCACTTCCGTCGCTATCGGGCGGAGCAGATGCGGGAGCTGTTGACCCAGACGGGCTTTGAACTGCAGAAATTAAGTTACTTCAATACACTGCTGTTCCTGCCTGCACTGCTACAAAAATTGTCTCAGCGCAACCGCGAACCTTCCCCTCAGGACAGTATTCCGACGGTACCGAGTTGGATGAATGCGATCTTGCAATCTATCTTTGCCTTCGAACGCTTTCTGTTGCCTTGGTTCGACTTTCCCTTTGGGATTTCGATTGTGGCGATCGCCCAAAAGAAACGGCCAATCTAGCTCCGGTCCCTTGCAATGCCCGGACGATTTCTCCTGCGAGGCAGTCTAGCAGCGGCGATCGCGGCAGGTCTGGCGGTTCTGCTGACCCTCCCGATGTTACAGCAGGGCTATCCCCTCACCCACTCCACCCATTTCAATTTGAGTTGGGCCTTTCAATACCAAGCCCAGATGGCTGGGGGACAGTGGTATCCCCGCTGGTTGGAATACTCGAATTTTGGCTTTGGCAACGCCACCTTCGCCTTTTATCCGCCTCTATGCATGGTGGCGACCGTGCTGTTTCGGGCCTTGGGTAGCGATCTGCCCCAATCGCTGATTGGCAGCATGGGGTTAGCCATCTTTGTTTTTGGCCTGGGGCTCTATCGCTACGGGCGTTGTTTTTATCCGCGCTGGATTGCCGCGATCGCCGCCACCCTCGCGATCGCCATGCCCTATTTCTTGGCAAACATTTACTGGCGAGGCAGTTTGGCAGAAACGTGGGGGATTGCCTTCCTCCCATGGGTGTTATGGGCATCTCAGCGGGTGGTGGATCGCCCTCGGGATTGGGGGAGAGTGGGGATGTTGGCACTTGCCTACGGGTGCTTGGCGCTCTCCCATCTGCCCACTTTATTGCTCTTTTCAATCGGATGGGTGATGTTTCCTTGGCTGGTCTCCCCTAGAAGTCAACGGCCTGAAGCGGTGCAGGGGAATTGTCTTGGGGGATTGCTGGCGGTGGCTTGGACGGCATTTTATCTATGGCCAGTGCTGCGCGATCGCCATTTCGTCCAGATCGATTGGGTGAATGCGCTGGCTGACTATCGCCCCCAAAACCGCTTGATGCTGAAAGGGCTACTCTCCCTGCAGCCCCAGTTTGCCGACCATTGGTTCGATCGGACATTACTGCCTTTTTGGGGAGTTGCTGTGGCGATTGTCCTCTTCGGGGCAGTCGTTTACTTCGGCACAGCCTTGCGATCTCGCCACCCCCATCGAGATCGCGCCGACCCTATCGATCGACACGGCAGAATTCAACGAGCTGCCCGCTACTGGTTGCTGCTGAGCGCGCTCGCCATCCTAATGACCACCGACCTGCTGAGCTGGACCTATGACTTTGCATTACCGCTGCAGCGAATTCAGTTTTCTTGGCGATGGCTGGTCTTGCTGTGCGTCACCCTGCCCATGTTGTTGGGATATGGCTTGGAGGTCGCTGCGGGGGCAGGCCAGTCTCGCGCCGTTACCGCAGTGTCGGGGAGCTTCGTTTTGCTATTGGCGATCGCCACCCTCTGGCAAGCAAAAGGCGTTATCGATACCGCCGCTTACGATGCCCAAACGATGCAACGCTTCGCCACCCTTGCCGCCGCCAAGCAGTTCCCGCAGGAACCCGGCCAACCTCCCGGGCAACCCTTTCTGTACTGGCACTGGATCTATGCCGACGGCATGGGCCTAGTGGATGTGTGGGAATATCGAGCCCAGCCCGTATCGATGTCCATGCCCCCCGATCGCTCCCATCCTCTGGTGGAATGGCAGGATGGCTCGACTGCTGGCCTTCAGACCGAACTCTGGGACTACGGCAGGCGCTCGGCGATCGCCCGCAACGCCACTGCTGTTCCCAAAGTCATGCTAGTCAGAACGTTTTACTATCCCGGCTGGCATGCGCGTTTGGATGGCGACCGAATTTCTACGGAAGCAACGGCTTTCGGTCAGATTCAAGTGACGATTCCAGCGGGCGTGCATCGGGTGGACTTAACTTATGCGGGCACAACAGCAGATGGGGTCGGACGAGCGATCTCTGCTGGCACGGTTGTGGCGATCGCAGCGGCCAAATTATTGGGATTGCGACGGCGACGGCGATCGCTACAGCCAGATCGTTCGACAATATCGATCGGTACCAACCCAGCCAGATAAGAGATCTAGTACAAAACTAAATACTTTTGACAGCCATCTCGTACTTTCACGGACGCAAAAAAGAATCAATTCGGACAATAATAGCGACAATTCTTACTCCTTACCATGCCGTCAAGCGGCTGTCACCATGCCGTGCCTCCCTTTGTTTCAGGCACTACTGGTATTCGAAGGGGGCGGTATCGGCAGACTCACGACCTGTAGTTCCATTGCAACGAGGCAAATTAACTTCCATGTTCTCATCCACGTTTCTTTATACGAGCGATCTTGCTGTCCTCGATGACCTCGACAGCATCACCTTGCTGGGTACCGCCGAGGCCGACACTCTGGTCGGCACTGCTGGCGAAGACGTTATCGCAGCCCTCGGCAGTCAGGATGTTATCTTTGCTGGCGAAGGCAGCGACCTTGCAGATGGTGGCGAAGGTAATGACGAACTCAGTGGCGGCGATGGTAGCGATACTCTGCTGGGGGGCGGCGGCCAAGATACGCTGTTTGCGGGTACTGGCGACGACTTAGTCTATGGCGGCACTGGTGACGATTCCCTCTTTGGCGCGCTGGGGAACGACACTCTGCTAGGCGGCACAGGTCAAGATGAGGCTTTCGGTGGCGATGGCGACGACCGGTTAGATGGTGGCGACGGTGACGATACCCTCAACGGCGGTCGAGACAATGACAGTTTGCTGGGCGGCCAGGGCCAAGATAGTTTGTTAGGCAGCACTGGGGGTGACACCCTCAGTGGCGGCGATGGCGACGACACGTTGCGCGGCGGCCACGATGCCGACCTCCTGTTTGGCGATGCGAATAACGATTCTCTCCGGGGCGGAACCGGCGACGATACCCTCATCGGCGGCAGCGGTGACGATTTTCTCATCGGCGGCGGCGGCAACGATCGCCTCATCGGTGTAGGAGAGGAACTCGGCCTCAGTTCCCGCGACACCTATAGGGGCAGTATTGGCGCAGACAGCTTCGTACTGGGCACCGCCAGCGACATTTTCTACGATGACGGCCAGCCCGAACTGAACGGGACGGGAGACTTTGCCGATATTACCGACTTCCTGTCCGGTGTGGATACGATCGAGTTGAATGGGTCGGTCAGCTACGTGCTGGGAAGTTCGCCTTTTGGTGGCGAAGTCGATGCGGGGCTGTATGTCGATAGCGACGGCAATGGCGCGATTGGGGTTAGCGACGAGTTTATTGCGGTGATTCGCGATGGCGCAGGCTTGAGCCTGGACAGCACTGATTTCACTTTCGTGTAGATATCTCCGAACTTGAATACCACTCAAAGGCTCCTCGAACGAGGGGCCTTTGCCGTTTGCCACAGCACAGCACCCGTGGCGTACCGCCATCGGCTATGCTCGGGTCAGTTTGCATCGGGTCGCCTCCATGCTCGATCGCCTCACCCACTGGTTTCCATCCAAATCCGCTCCCGCCACAGATCCATCTGTCGCCACCCCAATTCCCACAGGTATCGCCACTCAATTGCAGCAGAGCATCGATCGCCTACCCGTCCCCGAACCGTTTATCCTTGCTTTTCAAGACGCCCTCGCCGAGGCGATCGAGCGTTGGCGCGCAGAGCCCAATCGGACAAACGCTCTGATTGTCTCGGGCAGCCCAATCGATCCGCTTGACAATATCATTCGCAATAGTTTGGAAGCGAGTCTCAGTCTTGATGCGAGATCGCTCAAGATTCTCCACTGGCACGCTATTCCGGCCCGGCCCTCCGCTTTCGTCAGCGGTCTGCGCAAAGACATCTCCGAGCAACTCAAAACCGATGCCAAACCCTCCAAAGCGGTTCCCTTGCGGTTTAGTGCCGATGGCGTTCAACTGGATACCCAACCCCGCGCACAACGGACGGTCGTACTGCCCGACTTGACGCAATGCTTTGTCCGCTGCATTGAAGGCTTGGAAGGGGTTCTCTATCTGCGCAAAGAAATTCTCAAAGACCCAAACCGCTTCTGGATTGTGGGCTGCAACCATTGGGCCTGGGAATACCTCAGCTATGCCTGTCAATTAAACGCCTACTTCGATTGCTCTTTCTCGCTGCCCTTTCTCAGCGGGGCAGAATTACAAGCATGGCTCACTCCCACCCGCAAGCTTTTGACCCAACTGATGCCCCAGGTTACCCCCCCCGACGATCGCTTGGAAGAAGCATTTTTCGATAAACTGGCCTGCACGACGATGGGGCTGAGCTCTGTAGCGCCACAGCTCTGGTTGACGTCCTTGCAACTGGACGAGAGTAAACCTGCTGCTGAGGAGGAGGGTCAACCAACTGCTGCTCCAAAAATGACGTTTAGCCGCCCCTCGGCCCCCAAATTACCCTCTGTGGCACATGGCGATCGCTATTTGCTCTACTCCCTCCTCTTGCACAGCGGCCTGCAACTCCAGCATTTAGCCCTCAGTTTGGGAGAGTCAGAAGGTCTGATTCAGGCCCGAGTTAAAGAGCTATCGCGCGCTGGCCTGATAATACAGCGGCAGCGGGTCCTGCGCATTCATCCCTACTATTACCCCGCGCTCCGCTCCGATCTATCGGGCAATAATTTCCTGATTGGAAAAGACGGCTAGCTGAATTGAACGCGGCTGGCTCGGCAGCAAAATCCTCCACTCGGGTAATAAGCTGGGGTACATCCGGTTTAGTGCGTTACCGATGTCTTCCAACTACTCGCTCTGGCTCGAACTGGCCGTCGATCCGCAAACCTCGCCAGAGATTGTTTTCGTCGGTTTAGAGAAATGGCTGGAACTGGGGCTGATTGGCGATGCAGAAGTGCAGAGAATCTGTCGCGATACCTTGAGTTGTTCGCTGGCCGATGCCCCCGCTCCTATCCGAACTGACATTCCCGCTCGTTCGCCAGCCCCTCCACCTGCGGTCGAGCCCAGCAACCGCCAGCCGACTTCACTGGCACAGATAAGACAGTCACTCGCAACAGAATTGAGTCTGAACTGGCTGCTGGCTTTGGGGGTATTTGTGGTGGTGGTCTCTTCGGGAGCTCTAGCTGCCAGCCAGTGGCAGCGGGTTTCCAGCATCGGCCAATACTCGATTTTGTGGGCCTATACACTGGCGTTTTTGGGGGCGGGATTGTGGGCCGGACGTCAGGAAAAATTGCCACTGACCGGTCGGATGCTGCGATCGACGGCGGTTTTGCTCGTACCGATTAACTTTTGGGCGATCGACGGACTCAACCTCTGGAATAGTGGCCCGGGCTGGCTCGTAGCTGTTTTTGCAGGGATAAGTCTGACGCTGCTGACCAGCCGCTTCCTGCGTCCCGTGTTACCGGTATCGGCTTGGGTGTGTACGCTCTGTCTCAGTTGGCTGCACTGGGGCTGGGGCATTGCCGGTTGGCCGCTATTCGCCACCTATCTGGGCGCGATCGCCACAGCGGCCTGTCTGTTCTACAGCAATCGCAACGCATTCCGCCCCAATGCAGACCTGTCTGAAATCGAGCCCCTCCCACTGTCACTTTCGGCACAGGCGATCCTCGCCACCTGCGCCATGCTGCCGATCGCCAGAGCGTTGCTCGTCGTCGGAATTCCCATCCAGCAATTGGGACTGCTGTTGGGGGTGTTGGGCTGGCAACTGTGTTGGGTGGGGCGCTCTCGGGCAAAACCGGTTGGCTGGTTAGTGGTAGGAGGCGTGTTGCTGGTGGCGGGCTGGCGAGTGACGGTGACGGATCTTCCCCTACAGGCTCTCGCCATCAGCGGTCTAGCTACATGGATTTTGGCGGAGCGCCTGCAACGGCTCTGGCGCGTAGCAGAACTCTTGCTGCTGTTTGGCGTCGGCCTACAAGGCATGGGATTGCTGTGGCAATTAGTGCCAGCCGCCGCTCGGCAACAGATCGTCGTGCTGGCAACGGAAACATTCGGCGCGACGGGGATGCCTTGGGCTCTCGTAGCCCTTGGGTTGATGCCTTACCTATGGTGGGTGCTGGCGGGAACCGCATGGCTGCGAGCTCGACAACAGCCTCGATTGGCACTGCAGTTGGAAAGAATGGCGATGGTGTTGGGGGCCATCTCGACGCTGGCCGGTGCCATCAACCCGGGGGTGCGATCGCTGAGTTTATTCCTCACCGCTGGGACCTTAGCAATCGTCACCCGCAAACGATCGTCAGCGTCTCTTCCACTGATTTATCTCACCCACCTGTTTGGGGTCGCGGCAACGATCGCCGGGATCGATTTCGTCTTTCCAGGCATTGGCCTGTCGGGATGGGCGGCGATCGGCTTGGGGATGGCGATCGCCGAATGGAGCTTCACAAGCGCGTCCCCAAACTGGCCTCTTTGGCGGCAAAGTACTTGGTATGTAGGGCTGGGATTGGCGGGTCTGAGTTACATTGGCTTCCTGTTCGGGGTCATCGAACCGGGGGAGAATTGGGGCTGGCTGTGGTTGGCAACGCCCATTGCAGCAGCAGTCGCGGACTGGCGCGGCAGAGATCGCTTCCAGCTCGAACCCACTTGGATTGCGATCGGCGGACTGTTCCTCGCACAGGTTTTAACGGCAGCCTCGCCGATCTCGCGGCTGTTTAGCTTGGCAGTAGCAACAGCCTTAATGGCATGGCTGGCCGTTCGCAAACCCAATTCTGTCTGGTCTGCTCTGACGGTTGGATTTGGTCTCGCCCTCGTATTGACCGGTTTTTGGCAGCTTGCCCTCGTGCCATTGAATTGGGAATGGTGGATGGTGACAAGTGCCGCCCTTGCCCTGCTGCTGTGGTTGCTCCACCCTCAAGTGGCGAAGCGGGAAGGAGCATTAGCGGGCTCATTTGCGATCGCTGCAAACGGCTGGGCGATCGCGCTAGTTGTGCCGAATTTGTTGCTCTTATTCACATACAATCTGGAGCTTTACTGGACGGATAGTTTGTCCGCCAGTTCGTTGCCCATCGCTGCTGCGCTCCTGACCGTCACTGCAACCGCTTACCGGGCATGGCATCGACCGGCAAATCTGGAATTCTACGCTCTAGCATTCGGCCTGGAAATGGTGGGAGCGAGCGCGCTAGCGTTTGCGGAACAACCCTTCATTCCCTTAGCACTGTTCAACCTGGGCCTGGGATTGGCACTGCAGGTGGGGGGGGATTGGTGGGTTCGGCGAACCGGGCAGTCCTATCTCCTCAGTTGGCACGTCGTTCCTGCTGCCTATGCTTTACTGGGAGCTCTCCTACCGCTGGGAGAGTTCGCGGCGGTTAGCGGACTCTATACTTTGGCCTTCGCCTTCGTCTCGATCGGTTTGGGCCGCCGACACATCAGCTTGCGGCCATTCTCCTACGTCGGGCTGGCGGCGATCGCCGTTGCTGCTTATCAACTACTTGTCTACCAACTCCTGCAGGTGTCAGGAGGAGAGGTGGGCGATGGCGTCGGACTGCTGGCACTGCTAGCGGTGGCGATCGCCACGCTCTACCGCTTGTTTTCGAATTGGATTGCTGCCTATACCCGTTCCAGCGACAGGGCACTCGCAGCAATTGCCGACATTCATTGGGTTGGCTGCAGCCTGCTGCTATGGGTGGCGTTGATGCTTCCCGTCAGCTATCTCGGCCACTGGATTTGGTTGGTCGGTGCAATGACGGCAGCCCTTTACGGCGCGATGCGCGGACGAATTGAAGCGCCGATCGCTGGCGGAATCCAGCTGGATTTCTGGATCTATGGAGGAATGCTGTGGGGGGTGACGGCGATCGGGTACGGCTTGTACTGGACAGTTCCCGAGCCAACACTGTTGCTGCAGTGGGCGGGTGCCCTGGCTGCCGCACTATGCTTGCTCCTCTACCGTCTCCCTTGGGGTGTCTGGGGATGGTCGCCCCAACCCTGGCAGCGAGCGGCCCTAGTTTTGCCCGGACTGGTTGTGGGGGTGACCGCCCTGGGTGTCGGCTGGCAGAGCTTGCTGTCGGTGGCTGCTTTTTATGCCTCGATGGCGAGACTGACCCGTCGCGTCAGACTCAGTTATGGGGCTCTAGTGCTAGCTGACTGGGGGATCGTTCAGCTTTTGGAAGTGTGGGGATGGCTCGATTTTTTCTGGCTGGTATTGCTGCTGGGGGGCTCGGCCCTCTACGCCATTCAAGTGGAACCATCGCTGGCGTCAGCAACGCGGCGAGAAACCCGACACTGGTTGCGGTGTTTGGCGATCGCGCTAATCTGCGCAACTGCTCTGATTGAGGCGGAATCCGTCACTGGCGGAGGTTGGTTGGGGGTTGCGATTGGCTTGGCCGTGGCGATCGCCGGAGTGCTGTTGCGGACGCGGGCATTGTTATATGTGGGCACGCTGTCCTTTGCGATCGCCCTACTGCGAGAGACTTGGCTGGCGATCGCCACTTCTGCCGCCGCCCTGTGGAGCATTGGCATTCTGTTGGGCTTGACCCTCATCTGGGTTGCAGCCACCTTCGAATCTCGCCGGGGGCAAACGTTGCAGGGCATGCAAGCTTGGTCCGAGGCCCTGGAGGAATGGGAGTGACAGTTGAATGGCCATCAGCCCTTGCCTCCAGCGGCGAAAATCTCCAGCAACCAGCGGTTAATGGCACCATCATCCTCAGCTTGACTGCGTTTCAAAGCCTCTTCCAGCACAGAGATCTGCAATCCTGGCAGCACCCGAGACGCCTGAATGCGACCGCTACGCCCCTGCTCTGAAATCTCAAACGCAATCACTTCGCTCGCCTGCACGTCAACCACCCAATATTCCCGCACCCGCAACTGCTCGTAGAGCAGACGCTTTTGCCCTAAGTCGTCGTTGAGACTGGTTGACGCAATCTCGATCGCCAAAGTCGGCGGCTCTACCGCTGCCAAATCGATCGGTGCAGTTCCCCGAGCTGGAAACTCGACCTCGGCACCAATGTAATAAGCAATATCCGGCTGAAACTCAACCTCCCCAGTCTTTCTGAAACTTGCATTCCCTAGCTCTTTGAACCGCACATGATTTGCTGTTGCATATAAGCTCACCACTCTCGACACCACAGGATCGTCTTGGCCGTGGGAAGAACCGATGGGTGGCATCTCAATCCTCATCCGACCGCGATCGTAATAAAATCGCCCCCCTTCCAATGTGGGGCTATCGAACAAAGCTTCAAATTCAGCCCAACTCGCCCTCACCCACCGATCGGTCTGAATGATTGGCGGTTGGGGAGAAACACTCACCATTGCGGCTGACCTCCACAATCTCAGTGTATTCAAACTGAAGAGGATTTCCCTTGCAAGCGCCAGAGGATGGCCGCAACGGCGATCGCTGGCGTGACGATTATCCCGATCGCCACCGTCGGTCGCTCGGGAACGTGCAAGTAAGGGCCGCCATATTTCACAGCCACGGACAGCAAAATGCTGCCCAAAGCCAGTTTGAGGACATAAACAAGCGATCGCTTCAACGGGTCGGATTGAGTCACGAGATAGCAGATGGCGATGAATCAGAGGGTTGGCGCTCTCCAGTTGATTCGACAGCGCGCCTGGATAATAACGCATCGCTGAGCGCAATCCAATCGCTAACACTTAGGGCCTCGGCGCGACTGAGGGGATCGCGATCGATGCTTTCGAGTGCCGCGTAGATGGCGGGCTTGTCCGCTAAAGATTGGAGGGCGTTGGCTAAAGTCTTGCGGCGAGTGGCGAAGCCCTGTCGCACCAAAATGGAGAACCAATGGATATCGGCGGGCACCGTCGGGAAAGAACGGGGGGTCAGGCGAATAATGGCCGATTCGACTTTGGGAGGGGGTTTAAAAGCCGTGCGAGGGACAGACTGGAGGGTTTCGCAATTAGCCAGATAGCGCGATCGCACCGTCATTGCCCCATAGGCCTTAGTATTCGGTTCGGCAGAGAGGCGATCGGCCAGTTCTTTTTGGACTAGAAGGACAATGCGATCGAACTGCCCCACGGGATGTTCGGGAGAACCCAACACCCTATCCAATAGGGGGCTGGTGATGTTGTAGGGAATATTGGCCACAATGAATCGCGGCTCGGCGGGCAGCGGCAGTTGCAGGATGTCTCCTTCCAAGAGCGCAAACCGATCCTCATCCCCCAACAGTCGTCTGAGGCCGTCGCACAGATCGCGATCGAGTTCCACCCCAATGACCCGCGCCCCCGCTGCCAACAGCCGTCGCGTGAGCTGTCCGGTTCCCGGCCCAATTTCCAACACGCAAGGGGCAGCCTCTGGCAATGCCGCCTGCCCTGCCATCGCCTCTACATTCAATCCTGCTGCTGCAACCATTGCCCGATGCACGCTACTATCCTTGAGCCAATGTTGGCCAAAGCGCTTGCGGGGATAGGGCATACAGGGGTGTCTCCGTCAGGGATAGGGGAATCGGTGCGCGATCGGTCGCCATCGCGGATGCTCGCCGGATTGGCCGACTGGACGAAAGACAAAGCACGAGCACTTACCCTAACCCCAGATCTAGCTCGATCGCAAGATTGTGTTTGGCCGCATTCACAAAGGTCGTGCCATTTTTCGTCTCGGTTTGACCGCCATCGGCATGCATGTGACCGCAAAGATAATAGCGCGGGGACAGGGCTCGTACCACTGGCAGTAGAGTGGGGGTTTGGGCTCGATACCATTGTCCTCCTTCATCCAAGACGCCTTTGGGGGGAGCGTGGGTGACGAGCATATCCACATCTGTATCGCTGTAGATTTGGGTCACCTCTTCGACATGCTCGCGACTGAGGGACCAACACCAGCCACAGGGGGGCGTCCAGGGCACCACCAGCACTTGCAAGGGTCCCAACTGCATCAGTTCGGTTGCTAAACTGAGGCGGCCGTTTTGACAGCCCGATTTTTCGTACAGGCCAGCCAGCGTTGGGGCGGGAGGCTCGTGATTTCCCGGCACGAACAGCCACGGTTTTCCGATTGCGTCCAGCCGCTGCCAAAACTGTTGCAACTGGTCGAGTTCCCCCTCTCCCCGAGGATGGACCCCCAACCGCTTCGCCTCCGGCAAACGCCCTGCCTGAGTGCAAAAATCGCCGCAGTTAATGTACCAATCCACCTCTGGCAACAGAGCGATCGCTTCTGCCTGTAGTTGAGGATCGCAATGGTAATCCGATCCCACTAAGATTTTCATGGAGCCCTCTGCCAAACTGCCTCCATCATAAAGAGACTTCCTCTCAGACCTCGCACGAATTGCCAGCTCTTGCCGCAGGATCGCCCACAACCGAAGCGATCGCCGATTTTGCCTGTGCCTTCCGCTCGATGCAGGCTCGGTCGGTGGTGCAGGCGATCGGAAGGCAAATATTGATGGAGCCACAACCCTATGCCACGCTCGAAACTGATTGGCTTTACCTCGCTTCCGGCAGACACCTTTGCTGAAGGCCCCCAGTCTGGGGCAGACAACGGTAGCGGAAAACCCATTTCTGCCAACGGTCGCACGGGACCATTTGACGGCCAGCCCATACAAGGCTTTAGTGGGGTTCAGTTCTTTCCCGCTGAAGCAGGCTCTTTTTTGTTTCTGTCCGATAACGGTTTTGGCGCACAAATCAACAGTGCAGATTACCTGCTGCGTCTCTACCGAGTTGCTCCCAGCTTTGCTGGAATTGAAGGGGGAGACGGTGGTGTCGAAGTCCAAAGTTTCATCCAGCTCTCCGATCCCGACCATCTGATTCCCTTTGACATCGTTAACGAAGACACCGAAGATCGCCTTCTGACTGGCGCAGACTTCGACATCGAGTCTTTCATCATTGCCAACGACGGCAGCTTCTGGATTGGAGAAGAATTTGGGCCATTTTTACTACACTTCGACAGCAGTGGCAAGCTAATCGATGCCCCTATTCCCACCCCCAACATAAGCGCACTGGGGATGGCTGACGACTTCGTGCCCAACCTGCCCCAGTCGCGCGGTTACGAGGGCTTGGCCTTCAGCCCCGATCGCACCACCGCCTATCCGCTGTTAGAAGGAACGGTGGAGGGCGATCGGGCAGGAGCGCTGCGCATCTATGAATTTGACTTAATGGCTGGCAAGTTTGCGGACGAGCTGGCGGGCTTTTATCAACTGGCCGATCCCAGCCACGCGATCGGCGACTTCACTCCCATCAACGAGGACGAATTCCTCGTCATCGAGCGAGATGGGTTGCAAGGGGCTGCAGCCGAGTTCAAGAAGATCTTTAAAATTGACCTCTCCGAGGTTGACGATAACGGCTTTGTGGCCAAAGAGGAGCTGGTCGATCTGTTGAATCTCGACGATCCGAACGATCTAAATGGCGATGGCAGCACCCGCTTCGATTTCCCCTTTGTCACCATCGAGGCTGTTTTGGTCCTCGACAAGAACACCATTCTGGTGGCGAACGACAATAACTATCCTTTCTCCGTCGGTCGAGGTCCTGACATCGATGACACCGAAATTATTATGTTAGAGCTAGAGACCCCTCTCAATCTCGATCCTCGCTTGGGGACTGACGGAGAGATACCCCTGACAGTTCGTGGCAACAACGGCGCTGATGAGATTATCGCTAATCCTGAGTCAACCTTATTGATGCTGGTCGTGGCAGCGACATCAATCTACTGGAAGGCAATATTGGCGACGATGAATTAAGGCAGAGAGTTTGTAACTTATCGAAATTGTGCGAGAGACACATTCTCAAAACTACGGGTCTCTGCTTAGACGGGGGTTATCTAGGCGCACAGGCGATCGCAATTTATGCGATCGTACAGTCGATCTCCCGAAATCCCCCCGGTGAGTTTTTAGATTAGCAGCATTGGTTTCTCAGAGCTTCGGGCTCGAAGAGAAAACAAGAAAATCCCGCTGCCCCTGAAGGGGCTGGTCGATGGCGCTATCCTGCCACACCAGCCCTACAGTTTCTTGATTCTTTCTATACATTAGATTGTCACGATCTGCAACTCAAATTTGAACTTAAGAGGAAAAATCAGTAATTTCACGGATTCAACGAACTTCATGAAGGCTTCATAATCCGAAGCAGCTTCATAGAAACTTCATAAAAGGAGCGGCTGCAATGTTGTCTGTATTAACTAGGTCTTTTCAAGGCTCTCAACCACTATCCCGCGCAGTTGCTCCCGCTCCCCGACACCTCAACAGAAGATGCTTACTCGAATTCATTCGAGTGGCCTATCAACAATCCGATGGGGAGCGGGAGAGCAAGCGTCATGCCTACCGCCAACTGGTCTACCTCGCACGAGTCACTCCCCCACAGGCTCAGCAACTGCTCGAGCACTGGGATGCTGACACTGTCGAACTGTCGTTCCCTGTTGCCCAGCGAACTTAGGGTGGCGGCATTGATGTCCCCGGAACTTCGGAGTTTAGGAGAAAACGGCTGTTTTTTCGACGCCTCAGTATCGATACCTGTCCTGCAAATCACGTCCTGAAAATGATTCTGAAAATATTGCCGACCTGTAGAGGTCTCTTTTCGCCCTGCGAAAAAGGAGCCCGTCACACCAACGGGGATATTCCCACAGCTAACTTCTCGGAGGTGCTGTGGTGGATTTAGGGAGCATTGCTGGCGAAGTCATCTCATTTTTTCTCTTCATTCTTGCGGTCGCGGCCTTGCTATTAAGTGCCACATTTTGCCTGGAATGTCTGGCAGCTCTATCGCGGCAACGGTCGAAGCGCTATTTTTTGCCGTCGCGTCCTCGCATCGCAGTTCTCGTTCCCGCCCACAACGAAGCAGCCGGAATTGGAGCGACGCTGGCAGCAGTGAAATCGCAGTTGGGCCAAGGCGATCGCCTGTTAGTTGTGGCGGATAACTGCAACGACAATACAGCAGCCATTGCTCGGGCAGCGGGGGCGGCAGTCGTTGAACGGCAGAACCCTCAACTGCGAGGGAAAGGATATGCGCTCGATTGTGGCCTCGCGTTGCTGGCGGAGGATCCGCCGGATGTGGTGGCGATTGTGGATGCCGATTGTTGGGTGGCTCCGGGGGCGATCGCCAAAATTTGCCTGCAGGCTGCGATCGCCGGACGTCCGGTGCAGGCTCAATACCTGTTGGACAAACCCCCTGTTCCCAGCGCCAAAGATGCGGTTTCGGCCTTTGCCTTTCGCGTCAAGAATTTGGTGCGACCTCTAGGGTTAGCTCGGTTGGGGCTGCCTTGTTTGCTGACGGGCACCGGGATGGCATTGCCTTGGGTGGCGATCGCCGCCGCGAATTTGGCCAGCGGCGACATTGTGGAGGACATGACGCTGGGGATCGACCTGGCCTGTGCGGGATTTGCACCCATGTTTTGCCCGTCAGCACGGGTGGTGGGTCGCCTGCCCGATCGCCAACAAACGGCTAAAACCCAACGAACTCGGTGGGAACACGGTCATTTGCAGTCGCTGCTGACCCATTGCCCGCGACTGCTGCGGGAAGCGTTTCGGCAACGGCGGTTCGAGCTGCTAGCGCTGGCGCTGGAATTGGGGGTGCCGCCGCTGTCGCTGTTTGCACTGACGATCGCGGGATTGTCAGCGATCGCCGGACTGGTCGGTCTGCTGGCGGGTATTTGGCTGCCCGCAACAATTTTGGGCGTGGCGAGCGGATTGTTGGCGATCGCGGTTGCGCTGGGTTGGTGGAGGTTTGGCAGACAGGATATTTCACTGCTGACCCTGCTTTCCATTCCCGCTTATGTGGCGTGGAAGATGCCGCTGTATTTCAGCTTTTTAGTCAATCCAGAACGGCAATGGATTCGCACAAAGCGTTTGTCTGAATCTTGAGTTGAAAGTTTGTTTGATGTGACGAGTGGGATAAACCGATGAGAAGAGTTGGCGTCGTGGCGATCGGTCGAAATGAAGGCGTGCGTCTGGTGCGCTGCCTGACCTCTTTGCGCGAGAGATTATCTCGCGAGATCCCGATTGTTTATGTGGATTCCGGCTCGACGGATGGCAGCGTTGAAATGGCGCGGAAATTAGAGGCGATTGTCATCGAACTCGATCGATCGCTGCCATTCACGATGGCGCGCGGTCGGAATGCTGGGTTTGATTATTTGGTCGAGCATTTCCCCCAACTGGAATACGTGCAATTTATTGATGGGGATTGCGAGCTTGTGGATGGATGGCTCGAACGGGCGATCGCCAAGTTAGATGGCGATGCTACAGCCGCCGCGGTCTGTGGCAGGCGGCGGGAGCGCTTTCCAAACGCATCGATCTATAACCAGATGGCGGATATGGAATGGGATACCCCTGTGGGCCAAACCAAGGCTTGCGGAGGGGATGCTCTGGCGCGGGTGGTGGCGCTTCGAGAAGTGGGCAGGTTTGATGGCAGCTTGATTTGCGGCGAAGAGCCGGAACTGTGCATTCGCTTGCGACGGCGGGGGTGGAGCATCTGGCGACTGGAGGCAGAGATGACCCTGCACGACGCCGATATGCAGCGCTTTTCCCAATGGTGGCAGCGATCGCTGCGGGGCGGTTGGGCTGTGGCCGAGGGCGCGGCCATGTATGGCAATTCTGCCGAACGCTATAGGGTGCGCGAACAGTTGAGCGGTTGGATTTGGGGAGCAGTCGTTCCGACAGTTTCCTTCGCTTTGGCAGCCATCACCTCAGGGACTAGTCTGCTGGCGTTGGGGGCTTATCTCTGGCTGGGCCATCGAGTTTATCGGTACCGGCGGCGGCAGGGAGGCGATCGCGCTCGCGCCAGGTTGTATGCAGTCTTTTGCGTGTTATCCAAGCCAGCTCAAGCCATGGGACAACTGAAATATTGGCTGCATCGATGGCGAAAACAACCCGCCCAATTAATCGAATATAAGTCTGCTTAATGGTCATTGCCAGAACTGTCTAGAGCCATTTCTTAGCTGTGTTGAGAGCGGTATGGAATCTACAATTGCAAAGTCGAAGCCAATGTTTTCCCTCAGCAGTCCGGCGGTACGCGGGGTGTTGTGGACGGTGGCGGCCTATGGCTCCAGCCAGGTGTTGAGATTTGGCAATAATTTAATTCTGACGCGTCTTTTAGTGCCGGAATTTTTTGGCTTGATGGCGCTGGTTAACTCTCTGCGCATGGGCTTGGAACTGTTTTCCGATGTGGGTATCGGTCAAAACATCATCCAAAGTCCGCGTGGCGATGAAAGCCAATTTTTAAATACAGCCTGGTCGATACAAATTTTACGGGGAATTGTGCTCTGGTCTGCTTGTCTGCTGGTGGCTCAGCCAATGGCAGAGTTTTATGACGAACCGCAGCTAGCAGGTCTGATTGCCGTCGTCTGCCTCACTCTGCTGTTAAGCGGTTTTAGTTCCACCAAGCTTTACACCCTCAACCGCAAGATGACGCTGGGGAAATTAACGGCTCTGGAGTTGAGCAAGCAATCGATCGGTCTGGTGGCGATGTTGGTTTGGGCGTTAGTTAGCCCCACGGTGTGGGCACTGGCGGCGGGGGCGATCGCTGCAGGGGTTTTTAAGTTGGCCTCCTCCCACCTACTGATTCCCGGCAAACTCAATCGGCTGGAGTGGGATGGCAGTGCCGCGCGGGAGCTGCTGTCGTTTGGCAAATGGATTTTTATTGCCTCCATCATGATGTTTTTGGCGGAGCAGTCCGATCGCCTGATCCTCGGCAAGTTGCTGTCGCTGGAGATGTTGGGGGTGCTGACGGTGGCGTTCGTGCTGGCGGAGCTGCCCAAGCAGGTGTTGAAACGGATTGGCTTCAAGGTGATTTTTCCGTTGGTGTCGCGCAAGGCGGCATTACCTCGGGCACAACTGCGAGCCAGGTTTTTGCAACAGCGCAAATACATTCTGCTGGGGGTGGTGGCGCTGCTGCTCTTGCTCGTCGGTTTCGGCGATGTGCTGGTGGGGTGGCTGTACGACGATCGCTACGCGGATGCCGCCTGGGCCGTACCCATCCTCAGTTGCGGGGCATGGCTCTCGGCCCTGTTCTATACCAGCAGCCCCTGTTTATTGGGCCTCGGCAAGCCCCAATACAGTGCCCAAAGCAATTTTCTGCGCTTCCTCGCCATTGTGGTGGGGGTGCCGGCGGGCTTTTACGTGGCAGGCACCTTGGGGGCGATCGTGGCGATCGGCACGAGCGATTTGCCGACCTATGCGGCCATTCAGGTGGGGCTGACGCGAGAAAACATTTCTACTCTGCGACAGGATATGGCCTTCACGGGCCTGTTTGTGGGGGCACTGGCAGCGGTGCTGCTGCTGCGGTTGCTGCTGGGAATTGAGTTGCCGTTCGATCGCCTCGGCGGATTTCTGCCCTAACCGGTTTCTGACTTGTCAAACCATTGTTTTAGTGGAGCTTGAATCGTGATTCGCCAACACTTGAGAAGCCAATATTTGCGCACCAAGTCTTTCATGCAAGCGCCTGTATGGAATACTGTTTGGTCCGACCACATTAACTTCCTCTGGTACGACACCAAAAATTGGGGAGATGCCCTCAATCCAGTCCTGATCGAACAGATCTCCGGTCGCAAGGGGCGGGGGTTTGACATCAACCTGAAGAGCGAATCTGGCGGCACCTATCCCGGCGACGTGGGTGACTTGCACCTGCTCGTCGGCAGCACATTGCAACATGCCGATGCCAACACTGTAGTGTGGGGGGCTGGGTTCACCTCCAACACCTGTCTGTTTGCGGAAAAACCCAAGCAGATTTATGCGGTTCGCGGTCCTTTAAGTGCGGCCCACGCGCGATCGCAAGGGGTTAGCTGTCCCGATATTTTCGGCGATCCCGCCCTCCTGTTCCCCCGCTATTACCATCCCAAACCGCGCAAGCAATACAGCCTCGGCATCATCCCCCATTACCTCGATAGCCGCGATCCAAAGATCGAGCGCTTCCGCAGTCGGCCGGACATTCTCGTCATTGACATCAAAGATCCCATCGAAAAGGTGGTGGACGACCTGTGCAAGTGCGACTGCGTTGCGTCTAGCTCCCTGCACGGTTTGATTGCTGCAGATGCCTACGAAATCCCTTCTGCCTGGATTAAGGTTTCCGCAAAAATTCCTGGCAATGACTTTAAGTTTTACGACTACTTTGCCTCGCTAGGGCTGATAGGTCTCGAGCCCATTGACTTGACGGAAGCTACGACGGTTTTCGATCTCATCAATGGCTGCAACCTGCGGGAGGTCACTCTCGATTTGGATCGGCTGTTGGATGCCTGTCCGTTCAGTCGCGATCGCGCTCTGGTCGCTTAGGGGAGGTTGGTGTGATGAAACCGGCAATCAGCATTGGCATTTTGGCCCACAACGAAGCTAGCAACATTCAGCGCACGCTGGAGTCGCTGTTTCGGCAGACGGTGTTCCACAAGGCGGAGATCGCCAGTGCCGTTGAGGTGATGGTGGTGGCGAATGGCTGTGGCGATCGCACGGTGGAGATTGCCACAGCGGCACTGACTCGCTTGGCCCGCGAGATCTCGATTCCGCTGCTCAGTTGGACAGTGCTGGAGATTGCCGAGGCAGGCAAAAGTAATGCTTGGAATCTGTTCGTTCACGAGCATTCCGCTGGGGATGCGTCACTGCTGTGCTTGATGGATGCCGACATCCAGTTTTTGCAGGACGGCACGATCGAACGGGCGATCGCCAAACTAGCCCTGGCTCCCGAAACTTGGGTGGTCACCGATTTGCCGCTTAAAGACATTCAGCTCAAACGGCAGAAGGGACTGTTAGCACAGGCGTCGCTAGCCAGTTGCAGCCCCCGCCCGAGTGCTTTGTGCGGGCAGTTTTATTGCGGACAGGCGGCGGTGTTGAGGCGGATTTGGATGCCGAAGGGGCTGCCGGTGGAGGATGGTTTTTTGCGGGGGATGGTGTTGACCGATCGCTTTACCGGGCCGGAAGTGGAGCATCGGGTGCAGCGGGTGGAGGGGGCTGCCCACCTGTTTGAAGCCTATGTGGGGTGGCGATCGCTGCTGCGGCACGAGCGGCGGCTGATTGTGGGGGATGTCATCAATAGCCTGCTGTTTCGGTATTTGTGGGCGAAATGTTCCCCACGGCAGGATGCGGGAGAGCTGATTCGGCGGAATAACCATCGCGATCCCGACTGGCTGGCCCGCTGGCTGCGGGAGGTTGCTGTTCGCAAGGGAGGTTGGATTGTGCCCCCCCGACTGCTGTTTCGCAGATTTCGCAAACTGAAAAGCCATTCGCTGTTGGGGGCGATCGTGCGACTCCCGATCGCCCTCAGTGCATTTGTCGCCGACCTCGCCTTATTTGTCCGAGCCAATCGCCAAATTCAGCAGGGAAGGGGACTGGGTTACTGGTAAGACCGATCGTCCCCTCCATAGCAAGGGCGGCATAAACGTTTGAAGGAGAACGACGCATGAAAGTACTGATTACGGGTGCAGCAGGATTTTTGGGACAGTACGTGGTGGCAGAGGCGCTATGTCGCGGACACGCCGTTCGAGCAGTGGTGCGACCTTCTACAGATCTGTCGCAGGTGAGATGGCGCGATCGCCCAGATGTGGAAGGGGTGCGCTTGAATCTCAACGACCGCGAGGGACTGTACCCCGCCGTGCGGGGAGTAGATGCCGCGATCCATTTAGCCGCTGCAAAATCCGGTGACTTTGCCAGCCAATTTACCGATACGGTCGCAGCCACCCAAAAGCTGCTGGCGGTGATGGGGGAATTGGGCCTGACTCGCCTTGTGGCGATTAGTAGCTTCTCGGTGTACGATCGCCTCCACCCGCCAGAGGGAACTCTTTTGGATGAAAGCAGTTCTCTAGAACCGGCTCCCCAATATCGCGACGCATACGCCCAGATGAAGCTGTTGCAAGAGCGGCTGGTGCGTGCCTTCGAACAGAACCGCAACGGGGCGGTAACGCTGTTGCGACCGGGGGCGATCTACGGGCGGGAGAATTTGTGGAATGCCCATCTGGGGGCCAAGCTACAGGAGGATCTGTGGCTGGCCGTTGGCGATCGCGCCCGCATTCCCCTTACCTATGTGGAAAACTGCGCGTCAGCAATTGTCAAAGCCCTGGAGTCGCCCGAGGCCATCGGCCAAACCCTCAATATTGTGGATGACGACCTGCCCACCCAGCGGGAGTTCGTCGAGCTGTTGGCCGCACAAGGGGTGGAGATGCCCCGCACCATCCCGATCGGCTGGACAGCCATGCGCCTTCTAGCCCGCGCTGTGTGGACCCTCAGCCAAAGCGCAAACCATCCCTTCGCCCTTCCCGGCATTCTCACCCCCGCCCGCCTCCACGCCCGCTTCAAGCCCCTCAACTACAGCAACTCCCGCGCCAAACAACTGCTGCGGTGGCGGCCCAGCTATTTTCTGGCAACGGCGATCGCCCGCAGTCGCGGCAAGTTCCCTTTGCCCGAACTGCCGACCCCAAGCATGGTCCAACCGAGATCTTCCCAAACCTCACCCCGCACTCCCGCCAAGACCCCTACCCTCTAGGAGCCTGCTATGCGTCTTGCCTACCTCACTGGAGAATATCCCCGCGCCACTGACACCTTTATCCAGCGGGAAGTGGAAACCCTGCGCGAGCTGGGGGCTGAAGTATTGACCTGTTCTGTCCGCCCCACCGGCAGCGAGCATTGGGTGGGGCCAGAGCAAAGGGCCGAGCGGGAACGGACGTTTTACATCCTGCCGGGCAATCCCTTGGAACTGGCGATCGCTCACCTGCAGTTGGCGATCGCCAATCCTCGACGCTACTGGCAAGCACTGCGGCTGGCGATCGCCATTTGTCCTCCCGGCCTGCGGGGAGTCCTGTACCAACTGTTCTATTTCGCCGAGGCGGGATTGCTGGCCCGTCACCTCCAGCGGGAGGCCGTCCGACACCTGCACAACCATTTCGCCGATTCCAGTTGCACCGTGGCTATGCTCGCTGCCGAGTTGGCGGGCATTCGCTTTAGCTTCACCCTGCACGGCCCTTACGTCTTTTTCGAACCCCACCGCTGGCGCATCGACATCAAGATTGCCAAGTCTCTGTTTGTCTGCTGCATCAGTCACTTCTGTCGCAGCCAAGCGATGTTGTTTTCCACTCCCGACTGTTGGGACAAACTGCACGTCGTTCACTGTGGGGTGGACCCGAGCGAGTTTCGTCCCGCAGATCGCGATCGCCTCGGTCGGCATCTACTCTATGTGGGTCGCCTAGACGCTGCCAAAGGGTTACCCGTGTTATTTGACAGTCTTGCTGCTTTGAAAGAACGCCACCCCGATCTGCTGTTAACGGTGGTTGGGGATGGCGGCGATCGCCCCCAATTAGAGGCCAGGGTTCGGCAGTTGGGAATTCGCGAACAGGTTCGGTTTGTGGGATACAAGTCGCGATTGGAGGTGCGGCAGTGCTTGCAAGAGTCGGACCTGTTGGTGTTGCCCAGTTTTGCGGAAGGGGTGCCGGTGGTGTTGATGGAGGCAATGGCAGCGGGATTGCCGGTGGTGGCAACGCGGATTGCCGGCATTAGCGAGTTGGTGGATGACGGCGAGAGTGGATATTTGGTGCCGCCAGGGGATGCGCTGGCGTTGGGCAATCGCATCTCCACGCTGTTGGGGGACGATCGGTTGCGATCGCGGCTGGGAGCGGCGGGGCGAGCGAAGGTAGCGGCAGAGTTCGACATTGCTCGCGAGGTGGCGTGGCTGTATCGGGTGATGGGCAGTCGGCTGGCCGGACAGGCCGAGCCTTTGCGTCCCGAGGGCGATCGGCAGGTAGAAGTTTTGCAGCCACTGGGGCGTGGAGTGTAGCGTCCTCAATCTATGAGTTGCAACAGACCGCGCTAATTCTCCCGTCTAAAGGCGGGAGATTTTTTTGACGGTCAGCGCTCTTTCTGCAGAAAGGCTCGGGAATCTCAACCTCCAAAAAACTGACCAATACAGCATAGGTTATTTCCAGAAACTCCAACAAAGTTTTCCCAAACACCTATCCGAAGTAGGCAAAAATGCAAACATAGGGACTTATATTTAGCAGGATATTGACGAACACAATTAAATCGGAAAATCAGAACAAGTATTGACAAATAAAAGAAAAATTAACTACAGATTTAAAGACCAAAAATACTCATATTTAAAAATAGAATTACTGATACAAAAGAACTTTTCAAGAAATACGTAAAAAGTAATCTATGCAACTTTACATTAGCTTCATCTTGGCCTAGGATATATTCAGCTTAGAAAGGCGATCCCGAGCGCAATTCTATAGCTCTAAACCCCGTCTAAGTAGAGACCCATAGTTTTGAGAATGTGTCTATTAGACCCTCTCACTGGCACTGTGGTTCGCTGCATTAGCCCCCTAAATCCCCCATTCTGGGGGACTTGAGTACAGTTCCAGTTGAAGGTTGGGAGGCAGGGAAGGCGATGGAGATCGCGATCGTTAAAGTTGTAGAACGAAGCCAATAGCCTCTCGGAAGTCCCCCACTGGTGGGGGATTTAGGGGGCCGAGTGCAATGTCTGAAAACTCCAGATCTCAATATGGATGGGGTTTATGTATTCCCAGCAAAATCCAGACCAGATCGACAAATACCTATCAATAGCTCGATCGTTTGACATGGATACCATCTTTTTTCTTAGAAATTACTAATAATTTTTCATCCCTTTTGATAAGGGCGATCGCTCCTTGGCGATCGCAATATTTAGGCTGCTCGCTGCTAGAGATTGGTGCTCACTTGACTCGATAAAGGAGGTTAATATGGAACAAGTCAAGATCCTCAATGCTTCTCTGGACAATATTTATAGCCATCAATTGCTAGAAAACCTGCGACACGGCGGCTCGGTTTTCACGCTGAATGTCGATCACCTGATGAAGCTTCAAAAGGATTGGGAATTTTATCGAGCCTATACATCTGCCACCTATCGCGTCTGCGACAGTCAAATCCTCAAGTATGCCTCGACTCTATTGGGTCAGCCAATCCGAGAAAAAATCTCGGGTTCAGACCTCCTGCCATCTTATATTCGACACTACCAAAACGACCCAAGTGTCACGCTATTTTTGCTCGGGGCTGGGTCTGGAGTCGCCGAGATTACTCGACATAGAGTGAACGAGATGACAGGTCGAATGATGGTCGTCGATGTCTACTCTCCATCCTATAGTTTTGAAAATAATCCTGGCGAGTGTCAGGAAATTATTGAGCGGATTAACCGTTCGAGAGCAACTACTTTAGCGATCGGATTGGGCGCACCCAAGCAAGAGATCTGGATCTACAAGAATCGCCACAGATTGACTGGCATTAAAGTATTTCTAGCCATTGGTGCCGCGTTAGATTTTGAGGCAGGAACCCAGCAGCGATCGCCCCGCTGGATGAGTGAGAGCGGTTTGGAATGGCTACACCGCCTGATGAGCGAGCCCAAACGATTGTGGAAGCGATATTTGTGGGAAAGTCTGCCACTGTTCTGGTTGTTGCCCCTACAAATGCTGCAACTCTACCGACCCCCCGAACGCCTCGGCCTCGCGGCGAAAACTGCGATCGCCTCTCAAAACTGCGATCGCCTGCTCTATCGAGCTGGCCTACTGTCCCCCCAACAACTGGCGATCGCCCAACAGCTCCAGGCAGACTATCCCCACCTCAAATGTGGCGAAATTATCGGTATCAAAGGCTGGCTCAGCAAACAAACCGTGGACTTTTTCGCCCATCGGCTACCCCAGCTCGCCTCGGACATGCGCCAGCGACCGTTAGGGGAATACCTCAGGCAAGCCGGTCTCCTGAACGAGGGGCAAATCCGCCACCTGCTAGAGGAACACAAACATTACCGGATTGGCTTTGGAGAGTTGGCGATCCGTAAGGGCTGGGTGTCGAGAACGACCGTGGATTTCTTTCTGCGGTATGTCGCCCCCGAATGCGAAACACTCCCCTACGCTGCCTTTTCCACCCCACCGTTATTGTCTGCTTAAACCCAAAGACGGTTCACTCACGCTTAGAGGGATTGCAGTATGAAACCCATTTCATCCCCAAAACTGGCCCGAGATTCCCCCATCGCAGCCATCTCGTCGAGGTCTGGCCGTCAGACCCCACAGATATGCTGGAACGTCGCAGGGATTCACCCAGCCGCGAGCAGCGGGCTCAAACGAACCCTCGATCTGATCGGTTCTTCAGTCGGCCTATTGCTCACATCGATCTTATTTGTCCCCATTGCGATCGCCATTAAGCTAGACAGTCCCGGCCCCATTCTCTTTTCGCAGCGGCGATGTGGCCTGCAGGGAAAGCCCTTCCGATTGTGGAAGTTTCGCTCGATGGTTCGGGATGCAGAGGGCCTCAAGCATCTCGTCAAAAATGAAGCAGAAGGCCATATTTTCAAAAGTAAATGCGATCCTCGCACCACCCGAATTGGACGTTTTTTACGTCGCACTAGCCTGGACGAATTGCCGCAGTTTTGGAATGTTTGGCGCGGGGAAATGAGTTTAATTGGCACACGTCCCCCCACCCTAGAAGAAGTCAGCCAATACGAACCCCATCACTTTCTCAGACTGCGGGTCAAGCCCGGAATTACAGGGGAATGGCAGGTTTACGGGCGATCGCAGGTGCGAGATTTCGAAGACATTGTGGCACTAGATTTGCGCTACCAACAGCGATGGTCCATCGGGTACGACCTCAACCTCCTGCTCAAAACCTTTTGGATTGTCCTACAACAAAAAGGAGCCTGTTAAACCGCATCTAGTCTGAAACCCGTAGTTTTGAGGAGATGCCTATTAGCCGATCTCACTAGCGCTGTCACTCGCTGCATTCGCCCCCTAAATCCCCCATTCTGGGGGACTTGACTACAGGACTAGCTGGCTTTGGGAGACGGGGAACGAGATCGCTGTTTTTGAAGCTGTAGAACGAAGTCGAGAACCTTTCACAAGTCCCCCACTGGTGGGGGATTTAGGGGGCTGAGTGCAATGCCTAAAAACTCCAGGTCTCAACATGGATGAGGTTTAGTCCGATGATTTTCTCCGATCGATCCCAAAACCCTGACGAACTGAGGATGAATCCCGTGTCTGCCGAACTGCGTCACGAAGACATCGAACTAGAAGAATATTGGCTGGTGCTGAAACGCCACTGGAAGCCCGCGATCGCGGTGTTTCTGTCTCTACCGGTTCTCACTGCCGCAGCGATTGTGCTGCAGACCCCCGCGTACGAGGCCGAGGGGAAGCTATTGGTGGAAGTGGATCGAACAGCCTCGCTGACGGGCTTGGGGGGGACATTGGGGGAAGTGGACACGCTGGGATTGCAGAATAATCCGGCTGATACTCAACTGGAAATTTTGCGATCGGTCACTGTGGTGCAAGAGACCATTGCCGAGCTGGGCTTGCAAACAGAAGAAGGCGAACCGCTCTCTTACGCCACATTTGTGCGCAATCTCTCCACTGACTCCGTGCTCGGTACGGATGCGATCGCCGTCAGCTACCTCAGCCCCGACCCGCAAATGGCTGCGCGGGTGGCAAACAAACTGATGGAGGTCTATCTCGAAAACAACGTTCGAGCCAACCAAGCCGCCGCTGCCGCCGCCCGCCAATTTATTGAAACTCAGTTACCCCGCAGCGAAGCCACCGTGAATGAAGCAGAAGCAGCGCTGCGGGCATTTAAAGAGGAGCACGGCATCTTAGACCTGCAGCAGGAAGCCAATGCAACGGTGGGAACGCTGAATGCCCTCAAGGGTCAGGCGGCTCAGCTCAATATCCAGTTGGCAGCGATGGCGCGGCGAGCGGAAGCCTTGCGCAACCAGCTCGGACTCTCCTTCGAAGGCGCCCTCGAAGTGGTGGATGTGGCCCGTTCCCCCGGCGTGAACGACGCCCTGGCGCAAGTGCAAGACATCCAAGCGGACTTAGCCGTCGAACGCGCCCGCTTCCGCAGCGATAGCCCCGTAGTTCTGGGCTTGCAGGCCGAGCTGGAGCAGTTGCAGCAACTGTTAGATACCCGCGTAGCCGAGCGACTGACCCACGGGACGACCGCCGCTGTCGGGGGATTGCAACTGAGCGATCTGCGCACCAATCTGATTGGGGAATTCGTGCGAGCGGAAATCGAACGCCAGTCCCTCAGCAGCCAAATTGCCGCAGTCAATGCCACTCTAGCCGCCAACCGCGAACGGGCTAGCAGCCTGCCCGAACTGGAGCAAAGCCAACGGGAGTTGGAGCGCCGACTGCAGGCCGCGCAAAGCACCTACGAGGCACTACTCGGTCGCCTGCGGGAAGTGCAAGCTGCCGAGAACCAAACCATTGGTAATGCCCGCGTGATTTCTGCCGCACTGCCGCCCACCAGTCCTACGGGTCGCAATGGCAAGTTGTTGGTGGCAGGGGCAGGGGTGGCCGGTGGCTTATTGGCGATCGCCACTGCCTTCGCCCTCGACCTGCTGGACCCATCCGTTAAAACTGCCCGCGATATCAAAAAACTATTTGCCTATCGGTCTTTGGCGACCATTCCCGATCTAGACTCCCTCCAGCTCGATCCTCGCCAACCTTTATTTCAACTGGCAGGCGGCGATCGCTCTTCTGCGCCTGCTTCCTTCACCCCTGCGAGTGCTGCCTACCACGCCCTGCAAACCAACCTCAACTTTGCTCAACTGGACAATGCCCCCCAAATCATTGCCGTGACCAGCGCCCTGCCGCAGGAGGGGAAAACCACCGTCGCGGCTAACCTCGCCAGCGTCATGGCCCAAAACCGCTATCGTACCCTCTCGATCGACGGCGATCTCTTCCGCCCCGCACAGCACGAGATCTGGCAGTTGGATGGCGGCATCGGTTTGAGACAGGTCTTGCAGGGGAGTGCCCAACTGTCACAAGTGATTCAACCGGTCTCGCCCCATCTGGATGTGCTGGCAATGGGCGATCGCCCCAGCCCCCCTACGCTCGACTACCGCAAATTCAGATCGATGTTAGCCGTCCTCTCCCGCCACTACGATCGCATCGTTTTGGACAGTCCGCCCCTACTCGCCACCGCCGATGCGGGCATTTTGGCGAGCATGGCCGATGGGGCGTTGGTTGTGGTCCGTCCCGGCCTGCTGGATGTCGCCAGCGCCAGCGCTGCCAATGATTACTTGGTGAATTCCAATATCTCTGTTTTGGGTTTGGTGGCGAACGGGCTCGCGCAAGCTGCCGATCTGTACACCTACTATTACCCTCCCCACCTGACGGGCACTCAATTGCAAGCTTCGCGAGCGAACCCCAGCGATCGCTGCCAAGCCGTAAAAACGGGTCAGTTGTTTGCCAAAATCGAGCATTTTCATTGAGGTTTTCACTGTGATAGACACGCTTTCCCTTCACTCCGCGCAGCATTCATCAGCCGCTGCCGCCGCCCCTGCTTCCCCACTCAACTACGTTCTGATTGCAGGACCGGGGCGATCGGGCACCACTTGGCTGTGCCAAATCCTCAACACCTACGAACATTGCCTGCTCAAATACGAGCCGTTTCTGTCGGCGAAACCCTCCCCCTACACCGACTGGAAGGATGACTTGGCCCGTGGAGAGGTGCGGGAACTGCGCGATCGCTTTGATGCCCTCTGCCGCGACTGTCACATGGCGGTCGATCTGCCCCCTTTCCCCGCCAAAAGCTTTCGCCAGCAAAGCTCCCAACTGCTACACCTCTTGTTCGGCGCGGGCAAGCGTCTCGACGCACTCAAATTTCTCTACGAAACTTACGGGCGCGTTCCTTTGACCTCCGCCACGCCTGTCTTGATTAAAGAGGTCAACTTCCCCAGCTATTTGTTCCCAAAGCTGTGCGAAGTGCTCAATCCCATGACGATCTCCACCGTTCGCAATCCCTTCGCCACCCTCGCGTCATTTCTTAAGGGTCGAGAACTGGGCTTGCACTCCCACAACGATCGCTCCCAACTGATGGCCCGAGTCCGTCAGGGCATCGACAGTTTGGCGGGGGTGTATCTGAGCGAATATCGCGATCGCCTTGCAGACTTGTCCGAAACCCAACTGCATACCCTCAACTGGCGACTGCTGGCGGAACCCCTGGTTGATTACACCCTACGGAACCCTCGTGCTGGAGTGCTGGTGTACGAAGACCTCTGCCGAGACCCTCAAGCCACTGTCGCATCTCTGTTTGAATTCCTCGGTTGGGAACTCGGAGCAGCCACCCGAGCGTTCGTCGATCGAACCCGTGCTGGCGATCGCAAATTCCGCAGCCAGTCCAAGGCTTATTTCAGCGTGTATCGCGACAGTAAAACTACGCTAGATAAGTGGCAAAAGCAGCTTTCAAAGCAACAGAAAGACGACATCGCCTCAATTGTTCGGGACTCGCCGCTGATGGTGATGTGGCCCCAGCTAGAACTGTCTGTCTAATTCTATTGAGACCGCGATCGATCGCCGATCTCCATCTATCCTTTCCTCTTTCCAAACACCCTTATGTCAATGCCAAACTTCCTGATTATCGGAGCAGCCAAATCCGGCACAACAGCTCTCTACCAATATCTCAACCGACATCCAGAGATCTATATGAGCCCCCACAAAGAACCCAGGTTTTTTGCCTTTGAGGATCGACCTTTAGAGTTTAGGGGTCCGAATCAACGCGACATTAACGACGACACCATTACAGACTTAACCACTTATCAATCCCTGTTTGAGGGGGTCTCCAACGAAGTGGCGATCGGGGAGGCATCTACTGCCTATCTTGCCGTTCCCGAGGCCGCCGATCGCATCCACCAGCACATCCCCAACGCCAAACTGATTGCCATCTTGCGCCAGCCCGCCGATCGCGCCTACTCCAGCTACCTCCACCTCAAACGAGACAACCACGAACCCTATGCCGACTTCGGTCGAGCCCTGCAGGCGGAACCCAAGCGCAGGGCACAAAATTGGGAATTTCTCTGGCGTTACAAAGAATTGGGCTTTTATTTCCAACAACTGCAGCGGTATTACAGCAAATTCGATCGCGATCGCATTCGAGTGTATCTCTACGAGGATCTGTGTAGCGACGCGATCGGCTTAGTTAAAAATATTTGTCAGTTTTTAGGGGTTAGCGATGCCTTTACTCTCGACACCTCGTCCAAACATAACCCTTCAGGAATTCCCAAAAATCGCGGCGTCTATAACTATCTTCTGAAAGAGAACGACCCCCTCAAAACGATTGTCAAAACCTTCCTGCCAGAATCCGTCCGTCGCCCTATTGTCAATAGTCTGATTCAGCGCAGCTTGCACAAGCCTCAGCTCTCGCCTCAATTGCGACATCAACTCATGCAAGAGTATCGCCAGGATATTTTCCAACTCCAGGAATTGATTCAGCGCGATTTAAGCCACTGGCTGGCCTAATGCTATTTCGACATCACTAGACCAAATTTTAGGAGCATGTAAATCGTGAATATTGCCTTTGTTGGATGCGGCTTTGTGGCCGATTACTACGCCAAAACCCTCAAGAATCATCCCCAGCTCCGTCTATTGGGCGTGATGGATCGCGATCGCGATCGGGCCGTTCAGTTTAGCGATCGCTATGCCGTACCGGTCTACGAAACCCTCGCGGATCTGTTAAACGACGATCGCATCGACATCGTTCTCAATCTCACCAACCCCGACAGCCACTACGAAGTGTCTAAAGCCAGCCTGGAAGCGGGCAAACACGTCTACTCCGAAAAGCCGCTAGCCACAGACATGACCCAGGCACAGGAACTGGTGGCGATCGCCGAAGATCGCAGACTCTGCCTCTCCTCCGCCCCCTGCAGCCTACTGGGAGAAACCGCCCAAAGCATCTGGAAAGCCCTGCGAGAAAACCACATCGGTCAGGTGCGCCTCGTCTATGCCGAAATGGATGACGGGCTCGTGCATCGAATGCCCTACCGCAAGTGGTATAGCGACTCGGGCATCCCTTGGCCCTATAAGGATGAATTTGAAGTGGGTTGCACCCTCGAACATGCCGGATATTACGTCACCTGGCTAGCCGCCTTCTTCGGCCCCGCCCTCTCCGTATCTGCCTTCTCCTCCTGCCTCGTCCCCGACAAACAAACCGATATCCCCCTCGATCGCAACGCCCCCGACTTCTCCGTTGCCTGCATCAAATTTGCCTCCGGCGTCGTTGCCCGTCTCACTTGCAGCATCGTCGCCCCCCGCGATCGCTCCCTGCACATTGTTGGCGACGAGGGTATTCTCTCCACAAAAGATTGCTGGGATTATCGCTCCCCCGTGCAGATTCAACGCCGCATCAAGATCCGCCGAAAAATGATGCTCGCCCCCTGGAAAGAGACCCTGCCGCTGGCGAGACCGGCGAGCCGCCGCCATCGTTCTAACGTCTCGCAAGTCATGGACTTTTGCCGGGGGGTGGCTGAAATGGCCGACGCGATCGGCCAAAACCGCCCCCAGCGCCTGTCTGCTCGCTATTCCCTTCACATCAACGAAATTGTGCTGGCCATTCACAACGCCCTAGACACTGGAGCCTCCTATCCATTGCAAACTAGCTTCGAACCTATTCTCCCGATGGATTGGGCCAGCTCTCCTGCGGTCACAGAACCGCGATCGCCTTACCCATTCAAGCTATTCCAAAAGCAGCTCGAACTTCTAAGAGCTTAGATTTATTTGTAATGTTATTCTCAGTTTTCATTAATGGAGGTTATCGGCATCTCATGAACAAGATCTTCGGAATTGGCATGCCCAAAACAGCAACCACCAGCTTGCATAATGCCCTAAAAATGCTTAATTATCGCTCAATTCATTTCGTTCGCGATCGGAAAACAGTAGCTGAACTTAGATCGGAGAACTACCGCCTATCGATCCTCGATCGCTACGATGCCATCTCTGACGCCCCTATTCCAGCTATTTTCAAACAGTTAGATGAATGCTGGCCCAATTCAAAGTTTATTCTCACAGTTCGTAGCCTAGATAAGTGGATCGATTCATGTAGAAGCGCCCCCTTTAATTCAGACAAGGCAGTGCCTAGCAGCAACCACTACCGTCATTATTATCGTACTTTGATATACGGCCAGACGACCTTTGACGAATCCGTGTTTGCCCGAGCATACCAGTCCCACAACGATCGGGTTCGTAGCTATTTCTCTGGAAATAAGGCATTGCAATTGCTTGTCATGGACATTACAAAAGGAGACGGATGGGAGAAGCTTTGTCCTTTTTTAAATGTTTCAATTCCCGAGCGAGACTTTCCCCGTTCAAATTCAAGAAAGTTCGATCCCCTAACCTTAAATCCAGCCAACATCTCCCACAATCTCAAGAAAGTAATGTGGTACTGTCGCAAACGCCTGCCGCAAGCTTGAAATGTAGCGTTTTCATCTCGACACCAACCGAGTTCATCGTCAAGCCAAAAAGGATTGAGGAATATCACTCCCCTCTCCCTGGGGAGAGGGGCCGGGGGTGAGGGCCAAAAGCACTAGTTGAGTTGAAAAAACACTGAGCTCTCAGTACACAAAATTCACCGGAGCGTAAGTTGACCATGCCAGAAAAAATCCTAGTCACAGGTGGTGCAGGCTACATTGGCGCTCACGTCACGAAAGTCTTGTTGGAGGCAGGCTATGACGCGATCGTTCTCGATAATTTGTCGAACGGTCGCGGAGACTTTGTCCCGGACGGACGCCTGGTGGTGGGGGATATCGGCAATAGGGCGTTTCTCAATCATTTATTTGCAGCCCATTCCTTTGCCGCTGTCTGCCATCTAGCCGCATCCATTCAAGTGGGAGAATCCACCCTTTTGCCCAGTCTGTACTATCGCAACAATGTCGCCAACACCCTGACATTGCTAGACGCGATGGTAGCGGCCAACGTCAAACAGTTGGTCTTCCCCTCCACCTGCGCCGTCTACGGTGCCCCCAGCATTCAACCCATCCCCGAATCCCACCCCCTCAACCCCATCAGCCCCTACGGAGCGACCAAGTTGATGGTGGAGCGCATCCTGCAAGATTACAGCCGAGCCTTCGAGCTCCAGTCGGCGATTCTGCGCTTTTTTAACGCGGCTGGGGCTGCCCCCGACGGCAGCATCGGCGAAGCCCACGAGCCAGAAACCCATCTGATTCCGATCGCGATCGAAGCCGCCCTCGGCCTACGATCGCACCTGAAAATCTTTGGGGACGACTACAACACCCCTGACGGCACCTGCGTGCGCGATTACGTCCACGTGATGGATTTAGCCGAGGCATTCAAACTCTCGCTGCGCTATCTCCAGCGAGAACAGACTTCCCTAACCTTGAATTTGGGCAATATGCAGGGCTTCTCTGTGAAGGAAGTTGCCGAGACCGTCATGCAGGTGTCCGGGCGATCGTTTGACGTTCGAGTTGCCCCCCGTCGGGCGGGAGATCCCCCCTTGCTGGTGGGCAGCAACCAACGCGCCGCTGAAATGTTGGGCTGGACCCCTCGCTATAGCGATTTGAATACGATTGTTCGCCATGCTTGGCAGTGGCACAGTGGCGAGAGATTGCCTGTTCCAAATCCGCTGCCCCCGAGTGCAATATCTAACAACCTCTTAGGTCTTCCCTACTGATGAAATGGAAATCGTTTTGGCTGGGCAGTGTCGTCGCCGTCCTGTTCGTCTCGGGGCTATTTCGGTTTGGCTCTGGGGCTGACACCCTTCAGTCCAATTCCCTCACAGCAGCCGAGACCTCCGCTCCCCAAATCGCCCGAGTGTACCCGGTGCGAGAGGATGTATTGGCGCTTGAAATCGAGACGGGGCGGGTTATCAGGGGAGAACAACAGATTTACGTTCCCGATCCGAGGGATGAGATTGCCGAAAATGGTAAGGGGGAGGCTTGGGTGACGCGCAATGGTCGAGCCCTTGGCGTCTTGGTGGGGGACGATCGCCAAATTCTCTATTCCCTCGATCGCTTTGCCGGAGACCCCCTAGACACCGACTGGGCCGATCGCCCTCAAAGTTACGCGATCGCCTCCCCAAACGATGCCCACTATCTCGACAGTCGCTCTCCCACAACCGTCTTTCGCAAGAGCAAGCCCACCGATTCAGCTCGTGTAGGAAGCTGGGATTACCGTTGGGCCATGTCCCACACCCTTTATTTAGACTTGCCGCAGGCACTTGAGGAAGGTCAAACCTACGCGATCGCCTTTCCCAACAGCGACCTTCCCCTCCAAAACTTCGCGTTCGATTCGTCCCGTTCTGCGAGCGAAGCCATCCACGTTTCACAGCTCGGTTTTCGGCCCTCCGATCTGGCTAAAGTCGGCTTTCTATCCACCTGGATGGGCAATGGCGGCGGACTCGATTACCCCGAAGGCGTCCCATTTTCGATCATCGATAATGCCACCGATCGCGTTGCCTTCAGCGGCACCACCCAACTCTCCAAACCCGAAGTCACCCCAGAAGATCCCCGAGGGCGCAACTACAACGGTACCGATGTGTATCTCGCCGACTTCAGCCCGTTGCAGCAACCGGGAGACTATCGCCTCTGTGTCGAGGGGGTGGGATGTTCCCAGTCATTTGCGATCGCCGAAACGGCTTGGCAAGACGCTTTCTATGTCTCCGCCCGAGGGCTGTACCACCAGCGCAGCGGCGTCGAACTGGGACCGCCCTACAGTGACTACCGCCGACCCCGAGCCTTTCACCCCGACGATGGCGTCGAGGTCTACCAGTCGCAAGTGTCGTTGATGGACACGACGATGGGCCTGGGCGATCGCAATGTCTTTGAAGCGTTGCAGGAAACCCGAACCGATGAGGTGGTGGCCGACGCCTGGGGAGGATATTTCGATGCGGGGGACTGGGATCGCCGCATTCAACACTTGCGCGTGGCACGACTGCTGTTGGAGCTAGCCGATCTGTTTCCAGACTATTTTGCGCGGGTCAATTTGGAGATTCCCGAGTCGAGTAACGACCGGCCCGATCTAGTGGACGAAGCCCTGTGGGGGGTGGATTTCTTCCGGCGACTGCAAACGGCTGAGGGAGGAATTCGCGGCGGGATTGAATCAGGGGCTCATCCCAAGTTTGGGGAAACCAGTTGGCAAGAATCGCTGGATGTGATGGCCTATGCCCCAGATGTTTGGTCGAGCTACGAATATGCCGGGGTAGCGGCTCGGGCGGCTCGTTGGTTGGAGGCGACAAGCCCGGATAGCGCTGCAGTTTATCGAGACAGCGCGCTTAAGGCAATGGACTATGCAGAATCTCACTCGGGTGAGGCGATCGCGTCTTATCGGGTGACAGACAGCCGGGATTTAGCGGCGATCGAACTCTATGCCTTGACGGGGGACAAGCGCTGGCATCAGCTCTTTCTCGATACCACTGTCTTTGTGGAGGGCGATCGCGACACTTACCAATGGCAACATCACGATCGGCGGGATGCCGCCTACGTTTATGCTCGCCTGCCCCAAGCAAGCGTGGATCGGGAGGTGCAAGCCAACGCAGAGTCAGCCCTACTCAGAGAGGCCAATCGCGCTCTCAGTCAAGGGCAAGACACCGCTTTCAAATGGACGAAAGTCGATCCCCATACTCCCATCGGCTGGGGCAATAGTTTTGGCACCCCCAAGGCGATCGCCCTCCTGCGAGCCCACTCCTTAACCCAAGAGCCCCGCTATTTAAAAGCCGCCCAGCTTGCCACTCAATTTGCGGCAGGAGCCAACCCAAGCAATACCGTTTTTACGACGGGCTTGGGCCATCGCAGTCCGCAACATCCCCTCATCGTCGATGCCCGTATCGCCAACCCATCGCCCCCACCCGGCATCACCATCTACGGTCCCCTCGACCTAGTTCAATTCGCAGACTATTGGTTTGTCAAGCAACTACTCGCCCAGCAACTCATGCCATCTCCGCAAGCATGGCCCGCTGCTGAAGCCTATTTCGATCTCTACCACTTCCCTGCCGTCTCTGAATTTACGATTCAGCAAACCATCGCCCCAACAGCCTATACCTGGGGCTATCTCGCTGCTCAATCCACCCATTCAGCATCTGAGCCCTCGCCATGATTGACCATCTCCCAAGGGCTTCTGCCCAATCCAGTTCAGTGGCCTGCCGCTTGAAGGGACTGAGGCAATTGAAGATTTCCTCGGCATTTTTCGATCGACTGGAAATTCTCTTGGCGATCGCTGGTATCGCACTATTCTCTGGAGTTTTGCCTGCCATTCTCCCCGGCATTGCACTCAAACTCGCCCGTTACGCCATTTGGTTGGCTGCCCTCGGGTTCTCAGTCTTTCGCCGCCCCGCCAAAACACTTCAAGTGCTGAGTAATGATTACTTCATCTGCATATTAATCGTGCTATCTTGCCTTTCTTTCCTATGGTCTGACTACCCCCAGAACACCATCAGCCGAGCAATTGAGCTTTTGCGCATGAGTACATTTGGAGTCTATCTGGCTGCAACTTTTCGCCCCGAAGATCGCCTCAAAGCTCTCTCGTGGGTTCTAGCTTTAGCTGCTGTTCTCAGCGCTATCTACGCATTCATCTTGCCCGGTATTGCCATTCACTATGTCGATCATCCCGGAGCGTGGAAAGGTATTTACGAGCACAAAAATACATTGGGTGCCGTAATGGTTTTGAGTGCGATTGCGTTCTATCTAAAACTGCTGTTTAACCCAGTGAACTCGATCTCTAAATGCTGGCTGGATTGGGGAGGGCTGGGGCTATCGATCCTTTTAATACTCCAGACGACATCGAAATCTTCTCTCCTGTTATTGTTTTTTATTCTAGCTGCCATCTATCAGTTTAAGCGGTATCGCTGGAGAGGCAAAACCACAATCCTTTTCTTATCTTTGGGGTTATTGTTAATCGGTAGTGTCACTGCGATCTCGATCGCTAACTGGAATGAAATCCTGCTCGGCTTAGATCGCAATCCTACACTGTCTGGGCGCACGTTGATTTGGGATTATGCCTTCGAGCGTTTGAGCGATCGCCCTTGGCTGGGGTTCGGTCGCGGGTCATTTTGGACTGCGGGAGGGATTTATCAAATCGAGGCGGGGCAGAGATTTTCGTTGGGTCTCGAATACCTGCCGCCCCATTCCCATAATGGGTTTATTGACATGCTATTAGATGTAGGTGCGATCGGGTTTGCTTGCTTTGTCTTGAGTTGGGGAATTGGCTACTGTCGCGCCTTATCTAAGGCCTATTACTCAAATAGGGCCGGAGATTGGTTCCCCCTTTGTTTTCTCACGACGATCGTTGCCAATAACTTTACGGAAAGTCTTTTGATGAGGGATGCCTCAATTAATATCTTTTGGGTGCTATACCTAGCATCAGTATTTTCTCTCGGCCAAGCTCGGCCAAGTTTGTCGCGCGATTCAAAATAGCCAGCAGTAAATGGTGTTTTCAACTAATTCGATCGCAAAGAATCGGTGAGACGCATATGGAAATCTGGAGGAGGTTTCATTAACTCAAGTTTCCAACTAAACCGAGTCTGGTTTGAAACCCTTAGTTTTGAGTTTTTCCTACTAGCGCTGTGGTTCGCTGCATTAGCCCCCTAAATCCCCCATTCTGGGGGACTTGTGTGCAGTGCCGGTTGGAATTGGGAGACGGGGAAGGCGATCGGCGATCGCAGCGATCGACAGTTGCAGAACGAAGCTAATAGCCTCGCGGAAGTCCCCCACTGGTGGGGGATTTAGGGGGCTGAGTGCAATGTCTGAAAACTCTAGGTCTCAACATGGAAGAGGTTTAATCCGATCGCAAAGAATCGGTGAGACGCATATGGAAATCTGGAGGAGGTTTCATTAACTCAAGTTTCCAACTAAACCGAGTCTGGTTTGAAACCCTTAGTTTTGAATTCTTCCTACTAGCGCTGTGGTTCGCTGCATTAGCCCCCTAAATCCCCCATTCTGGGGGACTTGTGTGCAGTGCCGGTTGGAATTGGGAGACGGGGAAGGCGAGCGGCGATCGCAGCGATCGACAGTTGCAGAACGAAGCCAATAGCCTCGCGGAAGTCCCCCACTGGTGGGGGATTTAGGGGGCTGAGTGCAATGTCTGAAAACTCTAGGTCTCAACATGGAAGAGGTTTAATCCGATCGCAAAGAATCGGTGAGACGCATATGGAAATCTGGAGGAGGTTTCATTAACTCAAGTTTCCAACTAAACCGAGTCTGGTTTGAAACCCATAGTTTTGAGTTTTTTCTACTAGCGCTGTGGTTCACTGCATTAGCCCCCTAAATCCCCCATTCTGGGGGACTTGTGTGCAGTGCCGGTTGGAATTGGGAGACGGGGAAGGAGATCGGCGATCGCAGCGATCGACAGTTGCAGAACGAAGCCAATAGCCTCGCGGAAGTCCCCCACTGGTGGGGGATTTAGGGGGCTGAGTGCAATGTCTGAAAACTCTAGGTCTCAACATGGAAGAGGTTTAATCCGATCGCAAAGAATCGGTGAGACGCATATGGAAATCTGGAGGAGGTTTCATTAACTCAAGTTTCCAACTAAACCGAGTTTGGTTTGAAACCCTTAGTTTTGAATTCTTCCTACTAGCGCTGTGGTTCGCTGCATTAGCCCCCTAAATCCCCCATTCTGGGGGACTTGTGTGCAGTGCCGGTTGGAATTGGGAGACGGGGAAGGAGATCGGCGATCGCAGCGATCGACAGTTGCAGAACGAAGCCAATAGCCTCGCGGAAGTCCCCCACTGGTGGGGGATTTAGGGGGCTGAGTGCAATGTCTGAAAACTCTAGGTCTCAACATGGAAGAGGTTTAATCCGATCGCAAAGAATCGGTGAGACGCATATGGAAATCTGGAGGAGGTTTCATTAACTCAAGTTTCCAACTAAACCGAGTCTGGTTTGAAACCCTTAGTTTTGAATTCTTCCTACTAGCGCTGTGGTTCGCTGCATTAGCCCCCTAAATCCCCCATTCTGGGGGACTTGTGTGCAGTGCCGGTTGGAATTGGGAGACGGGGAAGGCGAGCGGCGATCGCAGCGATCGACAGTTGCAGAACGAAGCCAATAGCCTCGCGGAAGTCCCCCACTGGTGGGGGATTTAGGGGGCTGAGTGCAATGTCTGAAAACTCTAGGTCTCAACATGGAAGAGGTTTAATCCGATCGCAAAGAATCGGTGAGACGCATATGGAAATCTGGAGGAGGTTTCATTAACTCAAGTTTCCAACTAAACCGAGTCTGGTTTGAAACCCATAGTTTTGAGTTTTTTCTACTAGCGCTGTGGTTCACTGCATTAGCCCCCTAAATCCCCCATTCTGGGGGACTTGTGTGCAGTGCCGGTTGGAATTGGGAGACGGGGAAGGCGAGCGGCGATCGCTGCGATCGACAGTTGCAGAACAAAGCCAATAGCCTCGCGGAAGTCCCCCACTGGTGGGGGATTTAGGGGGCTGAGTGCAATGTCTGAAAACTCTAGGTCTCAACATGGAAGAGGTTTAATCCGATCGCAAAGAATCGGTGAGATGCATATGGAAATCTGGAGGAGGTTGCATTAACTCAAGTTTCCAACTAAACCGAGTCTGTTTTGAAACCCATAGCTTTGAGTTTTTCCTACTAGCGCTGTGGTTTGCTGCATTAGCCCCCTAAATCCCCCATTCTGGGGGACTTGTGTGCAGTGCCGGTTGGAATTGGGAGACGGGGAAGGCGAGCGGCGATCGCTGCGATCGACAGTTGCAGAACGAAGCCAATAGCCTCGCGGAAGTCCCCCACTGGTGGGGGATTTAGGGGGCTGAGTGCAATGTCTGAAAACTCTAGGTCTCAACATGGAAGAGGTTTAATCCGATCGCAAAGAATCGGTGAGACGGAGAGAACACAGACAGTGGTGCTCGCGTGTTTGTTTCCAACTAATCCGATCGCAAAGAATCGGTGAGATGCTCACTGTTCTGAACGAGAGGTGGCGTTTAGGACTGTTTCCAACTAATCCGATCGCAAAGAATTCGGTGAGACCTACCGGCAGACTAGCCCATTCGTAGCTGAGATTTTTCCAACTAATCCGATCGCAAAGAATCGGTGAGACCGTTTAGGATTTCGATGTAAGTGGATTGCATTTGCTTTTCCAACTAATCCGATCGCAAAGAATCGGTGAGACGTAGGTGATGCCGACAAAGCCAATGCCAAATAAGATAAGATCGGACTGAAACGCTACGAGCTAGCGGTTTATGGACTCCTGATAGCTCTGTCTGTCACCCTTGCTTTAGTTGGCGATCGCTTCTTTCAAGGAACTCTCCAGGCGATCGCAATTAACCTGTCATCAGAACTTCTGGCAGTTGGTATACTCTTCTTTTTCTTGAATCGCATATTTGTCTTGGGTGAAGGAGAATCTTCCAGAGCTATTTTGCAGAAGATCGCAAATTTAGAACACAGGTTCGAGCAGGAGAAAGAGCATCAGAAAAAGCTTCAGCACCAAAAGGTAAAGGTAATGCTGTGCTATGGCGATAATAAATTTGAATTACCCCTCGAACTACGCCGTTCAGAGCTCACACGAGCTGAAGTCTTAGGGCGCATTGGCATGATTCCATTAAAAGGAGAAGAAAAAAAATTCTCAATTCGATTCTTTAATACCCCAATTTTTCTACAGCAAATCCATGAGATCCAAGAAGGCGATCGCGATTCAACGTTGATGATTCCTTGCAACCAAGAAGAATTCGAGCAATTCGACCTAACACAGAAATAGCGGGAGGTATTTCTCGTTCTGACTCTTAGACTCATCGCAAGACAATCGAACGTTACGCATCGTGGCACTCAGTTGAGAAAAATCACCAACTCTGAAGAAAGCATTAGAATCTCCCGTTCGAGCTAGACAAGCAAATTATCGTCAACTCACTCCCTAAAAACCGTTCTGATGGATAGTGACAGCAATATCTACACTGTCGTAACCTTTGCACCAGTGCAAGGCTTTATCGAAAAATCTCGCAAGCTGAGAGATTTGTACGGTAGCTCCTATCTGCTATCACTCCTATCTTGGTCCGTCTGTACCGCAGCGAATCGCCACAACTACACCGTCATCTCCCCCGCCCTCCCCAACATCGCCCAAGGCTTACCCAACCTCATCCTCATCGCAGGCACAACCCCCTTCCCTCACGACCTCGCCCACCAAAGCTTTTCCCTCACCTGGTCGAGCGCGATCGACACCTGCCGCGCTTGGATCGCAGAACGCGTCCAGTCAGACGATTGGACCTACGGCGAAGGCTGGCAACGAGCCTGGAGCCACTGGCGCAACCATGCCTGGGAATTTTTCTACGCATCGGGAGTTGCCGGAGACAGCATCTCCGCCGTGCGCCAAAAATTGAACAACACCAAGCGATCGCGCGACTGGGTAGGCGTTAACTGGACGGGCGAAAGCTCGACCCTCTCAGGCGCAGACGCGATTGTCAGACCGGGAATGGGCCGAGAAGGCGATCTCAGACAACTCAACTACGGTCGAGCCAAACTCGAAGCGACAGCCTTTGCCCGCAAACTCAGCGCCGAACTGGGAGAAGCCTATCTTTTGCGACGCAAGAATGGGACTTCCGGTCGAGACAGAGAAACCCTCAAAGCAAGCATCGGTCAAGCCTTTCTCGATCCCGATGAAGAACTCAGCATTCCCGAACTGGTCAAGCGCCTCATCACCCACGAAGCCATTGGCGAACAGTTTGTCGATCGCCTCACCACCGCCCTCGATCGCCCCGCAATAGGCTGTTCTGAATTAAGCGACCTGCTCGCCAAACTCCAAAACGAACTCAACCCAGATAGCTTTCGCGATCTCAATCGCTTAGCCAAACCCAATGCCAAAATGGAGAAAGAACCCAAATTCTGGACCGGCTGGTTTCAGGGAGACGGCGACTCTGTCGGACAGTATCTCGAACGACAACAAAACAGCCAGTCTCAATCCACAGCCGCCCAAAACACGCAAGCATTTAGCGCGCTGATGAGAACTTGGGGACACGAGTTGGTACAACAAGACCTTCCTCCCGGCGGACGCACCATCTACGCCGGAGGAGACGATTTTTTAGGGGTTTTGTATCGCCCGCAAGCACAAATTCTGGCCAAAGACTGCGTGAATTGGCTGCAAACCTTCAGTCGCGATGTCTGGCACGGCAACAGCCCCAAACCCATCACCGTCAGCGTGGGATTTGTCTGGTGCAGTCCCCGCGTGCCCCAGCGGGATGTCTTGCAACACTGCAAAGCCGCCGAACAATCCGCCAAACAACTGGGACGCGATCGTCTCGCCCTGCGCATTTTATTTGCCGGAGGCAACACATTGGAGTGGGTCTGCCCCTGGCACTGGCTGGAAAAAGACTTGCTCTCGGGCTACCGCGATCGCGAAGGCGGCCAAAACTGGACTCATTTCTATAACGACGTTGTCGAGCTGGAAAGCCGCCACGCCTTTGAGGGCAACCCAATCGAGGTAGCCACCGCACTCTTCGAAGTCTACTTCCCCGATTTCCGCCAAGCAGCGAATCCCCTGTCAGAACAGCATTGGTGGAATGTCGATGGCGACGAAGGTCGAGTTTCATCGGGCATTTTGGGCGATCCGCAACGATTTTTGCTCCCCGATCGCGCTGACGAGGCGATCGCGCAACTGTCTTCTAGCCCCAACGTCCGACGCGCCCTCAACCAGTGGGTGACTAACCTTGCCAAAGTGGGATTTCATCTATGCCAGTAACCGAACGCTCAACCCCGGCCTCCCCAGCGGAATCTGCCCTCAAAACGTTCCGGTATCTCATTGCGATCGAGCCCTTGGGCTTGCTTTACGGCAGCACCGGACGGTTTCTATCCCCCGAAAATCTCGTGGGGCGATCGGGCCAACATTTTCCCCCAGACACCCCCACCCTATCTGGCTTGTTTGCCGCAACCCACGGCAATGCAGAGGTGCAGTCCCTGTATTTAGCCGGACCGTTTTGGAGCTTCCGATCGCAACCGCAAAACTTCTGCGTCCCCACTCCTTTTTCGATACTGGCTCGACAACTCCCGCCGCAAGACGCGGATGATGAAACCGAGCCAGAGCACTACGCCATCGTGCAAGCGCTGCGCTGGAGCGGGCAGCCCGGAGCGGAAGGAGAATGGCTGGACTTCGATGGCAACATGCCGTCTGGCAAATTTAGTTCTCACACCTGGGTGCCCCTCTCCGCTTGGGATCGGCTCGGCGATCGCGATCGTTGGCCCGAACTCAAACTCTACGGCGAGCCCTGGCAATTTGTCCCCCACCTCCACCCCCGCCTAGAAACCGAGCAGCGCAAGGTAGATATAGAGGAGGGCCGAGGCGGCTTATTTCTAGAAAATGGCGTGCAGATGCACCCCGACACCTGTCTCGTATATCTCGCCAACAAGTCTCTGAGGTCAGGATGGTATCGATTTGGCGGCGAAGGACATCTGGCATCAGTGGATTGCCAACCCTTGAGCCAGTCCACCGCACAGTTACTCGATCGCGATTTGGGCCATAGTTTTGCCACCATCGCCCCGTCAGTCTGGGGCTCTAACCGCCTGTCGCGACGCTATCCAACCGCTTGGGAGGGTCGAGTGGCTTTGCTGACGGAACGACCCGAGCCCTATCGCTACCGCATGGGAGGCAAAGGACATGTCAAGCGCTTGTCCAGAGGGCGTTACACCACGCCAGCAGGCAGCGTATACGTGTTAGCAGCTCCCCAACCCGCCTGGAACCACTGGCCCAACCAGTGGTTCCCCAAAGAGGGTCCCCATCTCAGCCGCTGGGGATGCGGTCTAGCACTGCCACTACCAGCAGCATTTCACCCCACTCCAACAAACTGAGATTCCAACCTCTTCCTCCCCTCTCCCCAGGGAGAGGGGCCGGGGGTGAGGGCAATGCAGAGCCACTCAATCAATATCGAGTCTTCATCAAGGTGACCCATGTATTCCAAAGCTTACGGAGTGATTCATACCGAGGCTCCAGTTCACGTCGGAGCCAGCGCGGGAGAGGAGACAGGCAATCTCAACTTAATTTTCCGCGACCAATTCACCCAGACAGGCATTATTCCCGGCAGCTCCATTCGGGGACGATTCCGGGCGGATATGCGCGGCGACAATAGCGCGGAAAATCAGCGGAATGCAAATAACTGGTATGGACGAGCTGCTACGTCAGACAGTAAGGAATCCTCCGAAACGTCGCAAGAGGAGAATAAAAATTTTGAAGCTCTGGTCAAGTTCGAATATGCTTCCATTGTCTGGCTGCCCATCTTCTGTCCCGGCCAGCCCATTGTGTGGGTGACTTGCCCCAGGTTATTGGCCCGCTATCAGCGCATCCGAGGGCTCGATCGGCAATTGCCCAAAGCCTACACCGCCCCCAAAACCCTTCAGGGCAGACAAATAGGCTCTGGACCCAGCAAGCAAAGAGTCCTGTTCTTCAATCTGGGCTTTTTAGAAATCGAGCACGAAGCCGATCTCTCCGATTGGGTGCCCGAAGGGGTCGATCTGCCAAGCGATCGCCTCGTCGTCGTCGACGACAACGACATCGGCATGTTGCACGACATGGCCCTCTACCGCCAAAGCCGCGTCAAGCTAGCTGACGAGCAAAAGAAAGTTGAAGACGGAGCCTTTTTCAATGTGGAAGCCTTGCCCGAAGGCACGGTGTTGGTGTTTCCCATCGCCTTGAAAGAAACCGGCTGGGCGCCGTTTGGGGAGAAGAGCGAAGCGGAACTCTATTTTGGCGGCCTGGAATCAATCGGCTTCGGTCGCTGTCAGGTGTTTTTAGGAGGAGACTTATAAGCGATGGCATGGAAATCTTACGGCCTCGATCGCGAGGCGCAAAAATTGGTGTTGGCAGCCAAACAAAACGACCCCAACAGCCTCAATCAGTCTTACAAAATGCGAATGGCGATCGCCTACGGTTTGGAACGGTTTTGGGGCGAGCAACTGCGCTTGCGCGGCAAGGAACAGGCCAAAGCCGATTATTGGAAGGCCACTTGGGATGCATTTGTTGAGATTGTCGCTGCTGCTGGCTTAGAGATTCCCAATGACGATGTAGACGCGAACGATACTGCACAAGTGTTGGCGATGTCGGCAAGGCTGTGGCAGATCGAGACCGAAGAGCAGCGGGTGGCGTTGGCGGTGCTGATGCAGTTGTGCGACTGCTTGGTGTGGTGGACGCAACGGTACAAGTAACCCGAGAGCAAAGCGAGCCCGAATTTCGTCGCCCATGAGAGGACTACTGATATGACGGTGATTCCCAATGCTCATACAAAAGTACCGATGATGTTTCGGGCACAGGCGCAGGGGCGCTGTCAGGTGCAGCGGATTCTGAATCGAGCGGGGCAGGAGGAGGATATTCAGCGCTGGACAACGGAGTGGACTTGGCAGATCGATGAGGCGGTGCCGCAGTTTGGCGATCGCGTTCAAACGCGGGACTATCAGGTGAATTGGCGGTTGCTGACCAATGGCGGCCAGGACGATACCGTTATTCGACCGCTGTTGGGGGCGCGGGGTTGGCCGTTTTTCCCCGGCAGCAGTATGAAGGGTTTGTTCCGCCGAGCCTGTTCGGGCGAACAAGCGAAGGATTATTGCGGGTTGCAAGCGGCAGACGGTTACGAACCGGGGAGTTTGCGGTTTCACGGCGGCTATCCGACTGATGCCAGTTGGACTGAGAGGCTGGAGGATATCGTTCACCCGCAGCAGGACTACCAGGTAGGGATGTCGGGCAATAAAACCGGAGCGTTGGCAGCGATCTCGCTCTATCGTCCGCTGATGCGGTTTGGCATTTCAGCGGAGAAATCGCTCTCGGATTCGCAATGGCAGGAGGTTTGGCAGATTTGGGAGCGGGCGATCGCCTCGGGTCTCGGCGGTCGTACTTGTGCCGGATACGGTCAGGTTGTGGGTCGCGCCCAGGGGACGCTGTTGTTTCGCGGTTCGCTGTGGGGGCAGGGGGCGGCGGCGAAGTTATTGGATGGTTCGGGGGAGTTTCGGCCCAATCTGTTTCGGGCGGCGCTGCGGGGTCATGCATTACGGATTTTTGGCGGCTTGACGACAGAGGAGTCGGCAGTACGGTTGGTAGAGAAGTTGTTTGGCGGCGTGCGGGGTGGGGCGACGGTGGGACTGTTGGGGATGGAGTTCGAGCTGCGAGCTTTAGAGATGGGCTCGTTTGGGCGCGATCGCTATCGAGTGCCCACTTATGAAGTGACGGGGGAGTTGCGCTGGCGGTTGCTGAGGGAGTTGCCGGAGGAGAAGCGCAGGGCGCTACAGCGGTTGATGGTGTTCTTGACTCGGTTTGCGGTGCTGTTGGGTGGGTTTGGCAAGTCTTGGCGGCGGGCGGACCATCGTTTGTTTTTTAAGGAGTATTACCCCAATTGGTCGGAGGGGATGGGGAGCGATCGCAAGCCTTTGATTGGCTGTCAGTGGGATTGGGCGGATGGGCGATCGCTGCGGCAGGGGAGATTGAAACTTCAGAGTGTGGGCAAGTTTATTGATGCAGTGCGGCAGGCTGCTGCCAAGTGGATGGAAGAGTGCGAGTTTTCTGTGGAGGGGCCTTACCCACATTGGCGAGAGGTGTGGCATCCCGAGACAGTACAGGTTTGGGGGCGGCGGGCGGTGAATCCGCATCTCAACCCCGAGGAATGTCATGCAGCAGCTTGGTTGCACGGGCCGTATCGATCGCCGAATTATACGATCGCCAAGTCATCGGTGACGGGTCATTTGGGGCAGGTGGGGCGGTTGTGGCATCGGCTGTATGCGATCGCGGTCCCGAAAGATCGCAAGGCGGACCCAAAGACGGCGGAGTATGTCAAAACGAAAAACTATAACGAGTTGCTGACTTTGTTTCCCGATGGGTCTGAAACGTTTGATGAGTTTTTAGAGTTTTTGGAGACTCGAAGTGAGTTTGAGAAGTTGTGGCCACTGGAGCAGTAAGACGATCGCCTGTTTGCGTTCAAATGTTGCGATCGTCCTCCTCAAAAGCTCGATAGCATAGAGCCTTTAAACCAGGTATTACGCGATCGCCAGCAACCCCAAAGCAATAGCAAATCATCTCTCACAAGTCCCCCAGAATGGGGGATTTAGGGGGCTAATGCAGCAGCTTAGAATGCCAGTCCGAGTCATCTTCGATCGCACCAGTCAATTTTAGGCGATCGCATCACCAACTAATCCATTCCAACGAATGGGAAAAGGGCGGACATGAGGTCAAAAAGGCCCGCAGTAAGACCCGTTTCCAACTAATCCATTCCAACGAATGGGAAAAGGCAATCTCGAAGTACCAAATCACCACCCTTTACCCCTGTTTCCAACTAATCCATTCCAACGAATGGGAAAAGGTCGAAATAAAGAGCTCAACGAGCGCCTGTCTGTCTTGTTTCCAACTAATCCATTCCAACGAATGGGAAAAGGTTATTTATCCCGCGCAAAGCCTCAAAGTCTACCATTGTTTCCAACTAATCCATTCCAACGAATGGGAAAAGACGATTATGTAGCAGTCCATTTTAAAAAGGAGGAAGCCGTTTCCAACTAATCCATTCCAACGAATGGGAAAAGGGGTATAGATCATCTGATTTGGTTTGATATAGATAACGTTTCCAACTAATCCATTCCAACGAATGGGAAAAGGGAAACACCTGAGGTTCTATTCGATGGGATGCTATATGTTTCCAACTAATCCATTCCAACGAATGGGAAAAGGGCTCTCCAAAGTGTACAGCTTCTCACATGGGAGACTTGTTTCCAACTAATCCATTCCAACGAATGGGAAAAGGGAATCAACTCACCTATATAGATACCAGTAGAGACACGTTTCCAACTAATCCATTCCAACGAATGGGAAAAGGAATAACATTGAACTATTAGAAGAAAATTTCGGTGGGTTTCCAACTAATCCATTCCAACGAATGGGAAAAGGGAAAATCATTTCGTAGGTCAACTATCAGTTTTGACGAGGTTTCCAACTAATCCATTCCAACGAATGGGAAAAGGTATCGATCCGCCCAGACGAATGTTTTTTTGTTAAGTTTCCAACTAATCCATTCCAACGAATGGGAAAAGGATGTCACCCACTATCGTCTTTTCCCGCTTGAGCTGGTTTCCAACTAATCCATTCCAACGAATGGGAAAAGGTTAGAAAGTAGGGTACTCTATTTAGAAAATATAATAGGTTTCCAACTAATCCATTCCAACGAATGGGAAAAGGCTGAAACTCAAAGTCAAGGATACGGTCTTACTGCTTGTTTCCAACTAATCCATTCCAACGAATGGGAAAAGGACTTCTTTGGACACAAATGGTGTGCGCAGTTATTTGTTTCCAACTAATCCATTCCAACGAATGGGAAAAGGGGCGAGCTCTGAGAGCCCCACCATACAAGGATTCTAGAGCCAAAATTCAAGGGGGTGCAAGTCGCCCTCAAAATAATTGAGAATAGCATCAACAACCAATCCAAAAAACAGCCTCAACCCCTTACCCCACAAGCGATTCAAGGGGGTCAACGAGAGAATGCGGGTTTCAGCGATCGCCCGACCCCCTTGAAACCCACAGCGATCGCCCCAAATTTACGTTGGTTATCCCGCCTCAATTCCGATACAGTTCCCCCAACCCCCCAGACCCCTCCACCGTGCGAACCGACTCCATCTTCTACACCCTATTCGCCACCTACCCCGCCAGCTTCTTCCAACTGCAAGGCCAAACCGATACCGACGCCGACGCCTACCGCTTCGACTCCATCGAAGTCAAACAAACCGTCTTCGTCCGCGACAAAGCCTTTCGCATCGACGGCGTCTTCGTCCCCAAAGACGAGCGATCGCCCAAACCCGTCTGGTTCTGCGAAATCCAATTCCAACCCGAAGACAAAATCTACCGCCGCCTCTTCGGCGAACTCTTCCTCTACCTGCGCTACCCCGATCGCATCCCCGACTGGCGAGCCAGCGTCATCTTCCCCAGCCGCCGCGCCGACACCCACGACACCCACCTCTACAGCGACCTCCTGCAAAGTCCCCGAGTCACCCGCATCTACCTCGACGAACTCAACCCCGATCGCCTCCCCCTAGGAGCCGCGATCGCCCAACTCACCATCGAACCCAACACCACTGCCCCGCAACGCTTTCAACAGGTGATGCAACAGACACAGGCGATCGGCGATCGCGCCATCAAGTCAGACATAATAGAGCTACTGAGAAAGTTAGCCATCGAAAAGTTTCCACAATTAAGCAAAGGAGACATCGAGCGCATGTTGGGATTGAGCAACCTAAAAGACACCCGCGTCTATCGCGAGATCGAAGCCGAGGTTCTAGAACAAGCAACAGCAGAAATTCAAGCAGAGGCTCGGAGAAAGGCAGTCATGGAAATTGCCGCTAACTGCTTACAAGCAGGGATTCCTCTTGAAACAATCGCAAAGGCGACGGGATTGTCCCTCGAACAGCTCGCAGAGATTGCCGATCGAGTTGATTCCAGCCAAGAGCCCGACACGAAACAGTGAAGTTGAGCGGCAGTCAATAACCTCGAAGTCACCGCCAAGAAAGGTCGTTAGGCACCGATACCGAAGAGCCCACCAACACCCCGATCGACAGAAAGATTGCTGATTTGCTTGAGAAATACCTGTCGGGCTGTAACCCTCGGCTGAGCTAGGCCCCATATCTAGCATTTGATTGATAGACTAAGCGCTAGCTGTAGTGTCCACATCAATTGTGGCGCTGTAGTGGCAGGATTCTTGGAAGTGCGTGCGTTACCGTATCCAGCCAGGTCGATATTGGCCGCTCGGCAGTTGGTCAGCCACTGCAGTCTGTCGGGACTTTACCCTGCAGTGGCGATCGCCTTTGGCTGCACTGGTGCTCTTAAGCACAGGCGTTGGAGGATGGCAGGGACGAGCTTTCGGCACAGCCGCGCTCGAAGAGGAACCAGCGGACGTTGCGGTTAGGTTGCACGGGATAGCGATCGCCCAAGCCTTGCCCTCCGAGCGAGAGCGAGCGGCGACACGCGATCGGCTCGATTCGGCAGACCGACAAGCCCGAGAAGACGAACTGATTCGCCAAGTCTTGCGATCGCCCCTCTCCCCACCGGCAACAGCCCCCCTCTCAGCTCCGCCTCCCCCCCCTTCAGACCTACCTCCGGCAGCACGAGGCGTGACAGAATTTTTTTCGCCCTCTTTCGCTCGCGCTTCCGAGAGCAACCCCCACAGCTCGGAGGCGATCGCGGGACTGAATTGCTCCGTCTGCGATCTCACTCCCCCTCCTCCCAACCAGCAACTCAATGCCAATCTAGAACGAGCCGAAACGAGACTCCCCCTCGCCCCCAACACATTGGCTGGAGGCGGTCCCATTATCTTCGACCCGCCGTCCCCCCCGCCCGCTGCCCCCGTTGCCCCCGTTGCCCCACCAGCTCCCCCCGACGCGCCGCCGCCGCCTGCCCGAGCCCCCGCCCCTCCCGTTCCGCTGGCGGAATCGGAACTGGAGCCCCCTCCCTTAGCGGAACCTCCCCTGGAAACGCCCTTCGACATCGCCACGCTGCCAGAATTTCAGCCCACCCTAGTCGTGGATGGATTGGGGATTCAACTGGGGGATACCACCTCCGTGCGGGTGCGGGTGCGGGGTGACGTGCCGATTAATGCCAATGTGCTGATCGGCGGAGCAGTCGATTTTGCCGAGGGCAGCGAACTCTCCAGTGCCTTTTTAGATGGCTTGACCGTCAACGAGTTATTTGTGGCGGTAGCCCCTCCAGGGGTACCCAACCTGCGCTTGATTCTCGGTCAAATCGATCTGACGTCGTACTTCGATCGCAATAGTTTTGCCAAAGATGTGGGCACCCACTTCTTCGATACGGTCTTTCAGACCAATCCCGCCCTTGCGGCTGCAGGCTTGGAGGCCAGCACTGGTGCGTTGCTCAACTGGACTGCGACGGACCAATTGGAGGTCAAGTTAGGCACCTTTTCATCCTCCCGCCGCTTGGATGAGTTCGACCTGGATGGGTTTGTGGGGGAAGTGGCGTTTCGAGTGGGCAATGCGATTGTGCGCGCCACCTACGTCACGGGCACCGATGCCGGGACCGAGACAGCCTTTCCGGCAGCGTTTTCAGTACCGCGAGGAGACGGCGCGTTTGGCCCGCTACCGGACGATCGCGAACAAGCCTACGGCATTAACTTCGAGTATTTTGCCGAAAGCATCAATTTGGGCATTTTTGGCCGCTTCGGCCAGTATTTCAACAACGATCTCGACGTCTCCGCCATTACAGCTAGTGCTGGAATTAACCTATTCGACATTGCCCTGCCCGAAGACCGCTTGGGTCTGGGGATTGGTTTCGGCTTAGACAATAATGATTTGCGAGAGGATCTAGACGAGCCGTTTCCCAGCGTTGTGGAAGCATTTTATGATTTTCAACCGCTCGATAATTTCCGGGTGGGGTTTACCGTTGTGGCGCGGGATGAGTTTAGCGAGGTGGATCTGGGGGTGCGGGTGAGAACGACGCTCGATTTGTTGAATCGCGAGTTTGAGTGAAGTATTTGAACTGATGGCAGGATGCAGGCGGGTTAGGGGAATTGGCAGGTTCGGGAGATTCGCGGCAGTGGTGGCGATCGCCTGCAGCAGTTGCTCGGCCATTACGCCCCTCGCAGGGGCTCGAGTGCCGCCCGTGCCGGCTCCAGTCAGCCAAGCCTATGAGGTTTTACAGCAGGGGAATGTAGTGTCGGCGATCGCCCAATTCGAGACGGCAGTGAGAGACTATCCAGAATCGCTGCAGGCCAAGTTCGGTCTGGCGATCGCCTATCGTCGGGCGGGGCGGGAAGCAGAGACTTGGGCGGCGTTTCAAGCGGTGCTGCACCAGGATCCCAGCCACGAATTGGCCCTGGAAACGGTTGGGTTGCTGGCGCTGCTGGAGCCGCAGCGGTATCGCTCGGGGGTGGCTGCTCTAACTCAACTGCTGGAGCGATCGCCCGATCGCGTGGAGGCCAGAACCCATCGGGCGCGACTCTATTCCCTCTTGGGGCTCTATAACGAGGCTTTGGCCGATTACCGCCTTGTGGTGGCGGCAGGAGCTGTCGAGTCGCAGGTGCTCTTGCAGGCGGCGGAAGCTGCGGTGAGGGGGGAGGGGTTTGCCGCCGCGATCGCCTTTTACGATCGCTATCGCCAAACGGGGCAGGCGATTTTGGGGGAAGATCTGCTCTTATACCTGCGGGCTTTGCGGGCCGATGCTCGGACCCTTACTGCCCTCGATCTCGCCCGAACTGAATTGGCCTACGTCGATGGGCGCAGCGAGTTGGGGGTGAGGTTGCAGGTGGCGATCGCCGAAAGCTATTACTTCTCGAATCAACCCCAAAGTGCGATCGCCACCCTGCAGCCTTTAATCGACGATCCCGGCACCGCAGTCAGCTTGGCTCGCGCTTTAGACGAGGTGGCCCAACGTCCCGAAGTATCGCTGAATTTCGAACTGGCTGCCATAGACCTCTATCGCCAGCTCTTGGCTCGCCCCTCCCCCGATGCCGCAGTGCTGCAGGCCGCTGCCCAGTTTATGCGTCGCCGCCCCGAACTGCTAGCAAACGCCCATCAGCTCTATCGCCACCTACTCCAGCAAGATCCCCACAACCGCAGCTATGCCCTCCACACCCTCAGCCTCGAAGCCGCCCTCTTAGCGGCTGGCAACCTCCCCACCGCAGCCTCCGTGCCGCCGCTGCGGCGGCTACAACTGCGGCAGCAACTGCGGCAGATCGTCCAGACCCTACCCGAAAACCCTACAGAGCGACAAGATTGGGCGATCGCCCTCGCTTCCATCGATCCCCCCGATCCAGACCTGTTGCCCGTATATTTGGAATTGCTGCAGCGGGGAGCTCGGCATCCCCCCCTGTTGCTGCGGGTGGCTCAGATGTTGGTGGCGCGGGGAGACCTGCAGTCGGCCCAATTGGCCTTAGCGGACTACCGCCAGTTCAATCGGCGAGAGACTGCACCCGCAGCAGAACTGCTGTTGGCCGATATCGAGCGGCGGCAGGGGAAGTTCGCGGCTAGCAGCCAGCGCTACGAAGTCATCATGTCAACCTATGCCTCCCATTGGCCGACTGCCCGCGAAGCTGCATTGGGATTGGCATGGGTCCGCTTGCAACAGAGCCAGCCTCGGGCTGCCATCTACCTATACGAACAACTGCTGCAGCAGAACCCCGAGGATTGGCGGGCGGTGCTGGGACAGGTGGCAGCAGCTCAGCAACTGCAGGCCATTTCGACCGCAGCGGCGATCGCCCTCATCGATCGCTGGCAGACCTCGGCCCCCGGCAGCGTACCGCCCCTCGAACTGTATTCCCTGACTGCCGATTTGCCCGCTCAACCCCATTGGAGCGACCTCTACGAAACGATGCTGGCTTTTGCGCCCCATTCCGCCCAACGGCAACCCCCCGTCTTGGCGGCGATCGACTCGGGGGACTCGTCTTCCCGTTCTCATCTAGAGGCGGGCACTCCCCCTCCCCCCTCTGCTCCAGCAGAGGAAGAGTTTGATGGAGCTCGCCTCGGTTGGGACTCCACTTTCAACGCCCTGCGCTACTATCGAGACTTGGCCCGACAGCAGCAGGGCGATGGCGTGACGCCTCAAGTGCGCGCTCGCCTGCAAGAGTTGCAAAAGAGCCTACTGCAGCGACGGGGATTTCAGCCAGAGTGGGAACGTTGATGGACAGAACTACCTCTCCTTCTCGCATGCATTTGCGCCGCTTGTCTGCAATGGCGATCGCTGTCTGCACTATCCTCGTCTTGGCCCTGTGGGGCTGCGTCACTGCGCCGTCGCCGTCAGCCACCTCGACGCCCCAGCCCCCAGTGGCGATCGAATCCCCTGTCGCCCCTCCCGTGGATGTGTCCGCTCCCCCACCCTCCGACAGTCCTTTACCCGACCTCACGAACGCACAGCTTGTTGCCCGCAGTTGGACAGCCTACCGCGCTCGCTTTATTCAGGCAGACGGTCGCGTGATTGATTGGGAAGCCAATGCCCGCACCGTTTCGGAAGGGCAAGCCTACGGTCTGTTGTTGGCGGTGTGGAATGACGATCCCGACACCTTCGATCTCGTGCTCGGCTGGGCCGAGCGCCACCTGCAGCGCACCACCGAACGGTTGGCAGCAGACGCCGATCGCTACCCCTCCCCCGATTCCCAAACGGAGCCCGTCGAGCCCCCCCCAGCGGATCGGTTGTGGGCTTGGAAATGGGAACAGCGATCGGATGGCAGTTGGGGTATTGTCGATACCAACTTTGCCACCGATGCGGATGTGGACGCCGTCACCGCCTTAATCCTGGCTGCACGTCGCTGGCATCGCCCCGACTACGAGCAGCTCGCCCTCGCCAAGCTAGACGATATTTGGAATTTGGGCACAATCGCAGTCACTGATAGCGATCGCCGCTATCTCCTGCCCGGCCCCGAAGCCCCGTTTCGCAACCCCAACGGGATTCTCATTCTCAACCCCTCCTACGTCGCCCCCTACGCCTTTCGCCTGTTCGATCTCGTAGATGGCGATCGCGATTGGGGCAAACTGGTGGAGGGCAGCTACCGCCTTTTGACAGAGGCTTCTAGTTTGTCCGCCGTCAATTTGCCCGGAAACTGGGTGGGGTTTAGCGATCGCACCGAACGCTACGTGCCCCTCTCCACCGCTGGTTCCCTCAGCAGCCGCTACGGATTCGATGCCATCCGAGTGTGGTGGCGACTGGTGCTGGATGCCCGCTGGTTTGGCGAGCCCAGAGCCGTCGCCTACCTCAACACCCACCTGACGCATCTCCAGCACCTGTGGCGCAGTCAACAAGCCATTCCCGCCGAGATCGATCTGTCCGGTATCGCCCTCGCAGACTTCGAATCGACCGCACAATATGGCATGCTGTATGCCGCGTTTGCCCTCGTCGACCCCGATATTGCAGCAGACATTCGCCAGCAAAAGTTGTTGCCCCAATACCGAGACGGTATCTGGGAAAACAACTCTGCCTACTACACCCAAAATCTCGTGGCCTTTGGCCTACTGGCCTCGGAACCGCCTCCCGCCAGTCTGGCCCGCTAATTCGAAGGATTTCTGTGCAGCACTATGAATCGCCTGTTTAGACTGGTTGGCTTACTGTTGCGCCAACCGCGATCGCCTGCCCTCGCCCTATTGGGGTGCGGCATAGTTCCACTCCTCTGGGCGGGGCTACCTGCGGCAGCGCAAATGCCCGACGACATTACCCAACAGGAAGAAGAGCTGATTCGGCGGTTTTCCCTGCCCTCCGACACAGGAACCACCCCTCGCTTCAATCCGCCCTCGGGCATCCCCCCCTCTGACGATCTGCCCGCAGGACAATCGGAATATATCCTCGAATTTTCCCGCAGCCCAGTGGTGGGGAATGCTCTGCGCTTGCAGGGCATCGTCGATGTCAACCAACTCGCCTTTCCCAGCCCCCGCAACTGGTCGGTAGAATCCGCGCGGGCCACTATCCGATTCCAACACTCCGATCTGCTCGATCCCGGACGCTCTAACATCACAGTGCGGTTCAACGGTTCCAGCATCGGCAGCCTGCCCCTCGATCGACCGGAAGCCGGTATTGCCACGGCGGTCTTCGACATCCCCCCCGAGCGATTCGAGCGCTTCAATATCCTATCGGTGCTGGCCCAGCAATACGACAGCCAAGCCTGCACCGATCCTGCCAATCCGGGACTGTGGACAGAAATCCTGCCCGATTCCTATATCTCCGTCCGCTATACCCCCGTCCCGGTCGACCTCGACTTCAGTCGCTATCCCTATCCCTTTTTCGATACCCAAGCCTTGGGTCGCAGCCGCTTGGCCTATCTCGTGCCGCAACAGGTGACTCCCGAATGGCTCACCGCTGTCTCCCGCTTTCAGGTGGATATGGGTCGCCTCGCCGATTTTCGTCCCCTCCAAACCCGTCTCGTGCCCGACTTAGCAGAAGCCAGTTCCAGCGAGCCGGTCGCGATCGTGGGCACCCCCAGCGACCATCCCGTCTTGGCCAGCCTCGACCTGCCCTTCGACCTCGTCAACAATCAGTGGACAGATGGCAACAATCGCCCCCTGCCGACAGATGTGGGGGTGCTGATGCTGACAACTGTGCGGAGTGGACAAGTCCCCCTATTAGTCATCAGCGGCAATGGCAGTGCGGGAGTATTGAATGGGGTTCGTACCCTAATTTCCCCCACCAATCGAGAGATCGGTACGGGGCAGGCTCTGCTGGCCACCACGATCGCCGACCTGCCCTCCCCCCCCGCGCGGGACTGGCCCCGCTATTTGCCCGATCGCGATCGCTTTCCCCTCAGCGATCTGAGCTTTGCAGATGGCAGCCCCATTCGCGATACCACTGTACGGGGGACAGACTCTGGAGAAATCGAGTTTGATTTTCGGGCACTGCCGGACGATCGCTTCACTCGCGGCAATCATATTAAACTGCACTACAGCTATGGTCCCCAGACCAATCCCCGTACATCGGCGATCGAGGTCTTGCTCGACGACATCGTCGTGGGGGGTCACCGACTCACCAATCTCGATGGCGAAACCGGGGTTCGAGCGGAGGTCGCTCTCCCCGAGGGGCTGATTGCCCCCAACACCCGCATGACCATCGCCTTTCGCCTCAACCCGCGCCAATCCGCCGCCTGCGGTTTAGTCTCTCGCGGCCATCTCTGGGGCACCCTCCATGCCGATTCGACCGTCAATCTGCGGCGACAGCAATCGGTGGAGTTACCCGACTTAGCCCTATTGCGCTACGGTTACCCGTTTGCTGCTCCCCAAGATCTCTCCTCCAGCGCGGCAGTATTGCCCGATCGACCCTCCTTCCAGGAGATGCAAACGCTGATGCAGTTGGCCTTGCGTCTAGGTCGCCTCAGCCGCGCCCGAGATGTGAAGTGGGAGGTGTATACGGCCAGCACTTTGCCCGCTCGAGTCCGGGACGAGCGACATCTGATTGCCATTGGCGATCGGCAGCGGTTCCCCTTCCCCGAACTCCTCACCTCCGGTAACTTCCGCCTTTACAATGTCATGACTCGGCGGTGGCAGGGAAACACCATTCAAACCCTGACGGATAGTGAAGGGGCCATCCAAACCTCCCTCTCCCCTTGGAACTCGCAGCGGTTGTTGTTGTCGCTTAGCGGGCAAACCCCCACAGCACTCGAACGCATCCAAGACTTTTTGGCCTTCGATGCCTGGTTCTTTCAGCTAGAGGGCGACACGGCATTTATCAAGACCTTCAGCCCTACCCCCGATCCGTTCAACCCCAACACCTTCGAGCTGGAATTTCTCAGTGGCGCTCCCACCCGACGGTTTGAAAATCTTTCTCTGCTGGCCAAAATCTCCCGACAACTGCAGGAAAACTGGCTCTTGCTGATTGCCGGTTTTGTGGTGCTGGCGCTGGCGCTCTATATCATTATCCAGACCATTCTCTCTCGTATGAAGGGCAACCCCTCTTGAAGCCTGGGGCGCGATGCGATCGGCTCGCTGCACTCGGCGGGTAGTCTAACCCAAGAGGTAAACATCCCCCATACCCCCTGTGGGTTCTATCCGCAGGCTGTGGCAACCCAATGCGGATATGTCCGAATACACTGAACTCATTGTGCCCGATGTGGAGGGCCAGCCATATCCACAACCCTCGACGGAAGTGGCTTCTGGTCCCCTTCCGGCAATTCCCCCTGCGATCGCGGATGGAGCTCTCGATGCTGACTGGCTGTCTCCTGACGCAGGCGATAGCCCCAACTTTACCCTCGGCGTTCACGACGGCAGACAGCCGCGCAGCTATCTGCTCGCGCAAGGGATATACACTCTGGGTCGCGACGCCAGCAATGCCATCCCCATCTCCAATCGATTTGTATCCCGACGGCATGCCTACCTAATTCGAGTTCCCCATCGCAGTGCCGGGGCCATGGGATTTACCTATTGTCTAGTGGACGGCAATCGTCAGGGAGGCTCCAGTACCAATGGCGTATTGGTCAATGGCGAGCGAGTTGCAACTCACTATCTCAAAAGTGGCGATTTGATTCAGATCGGCCCCGAGGTGAGAGCCTATTTCTTTGCTTTGGTCTCCCCCCAGCCGATACAGTTTTAGCCCGAATCCGGGCATCAATTAACGTCAGTTCGACAGGTTTCAGGCCCCCATCCCCTAACCCCTTCCCCCAAAATTGATACTGCTGGCGAAATTCATATTCCGAAACATTGGCCATTTGTCTAGATGCCTGTGGCCCCCTTCCCCTAACCCCTACCCCCAACTTTGGGGGCAGGGGAACGAGGCCCCGTAAGGATTTTCGGCTGTTTCTCCCCTCTCCCAAGTTTGGGAGAGGGGCCGGGGGTGAGGGCCATGCAAAGCCATTCAACTCAGGTTAAATTAGCCTTTGCTCTGACAGGCGCTCGGAGAGCGTACAGAATTTCTGTCTGTACTTATTTCAACTCGATTCGATCCCGCGCCTCATTTTGAAGTGCAACCATCAATGTCAAATACTCCCGTAACTGTCGGGTCAATAGAAAGTTCTCCCGAACGAATTCCCTGGCTTTAGCTCCCATCTCGGCAATGCGTTTCGGTTCGTGCAATAAATATCGAATGCGTAGGGCAGCTCCCTCGGGCGTATTCACTAAAAAACCGGTGTGATAGTCGATGACCTGCAAGCGAATTCCCCCCGTATCTCCGCCAATCACAGGCTTTCCTTTCCACATTCCTTCAGTCACTGTCAAGCCAAATCCTTCGCGAATCGATTTTTGCAGCACAATGTCAGCGGCTCGCTGGAGAGCATTAATGGTGCGGTGGGCGTCTGGCGGAAGCAAAAGGATATGAATGTCTGGATCTCCCTCTGCAGCCGCTTTGACTTCATCCAATACGATTTGCCCTTCGGGATCGTCTGCAGCTCCTCCTCCAGCAAGCACCAGTTGAAGTGAAGGAATGAAACGAGTAGCCAGTTGATAGCCTTGGATAACCCCTAAAGGGTCTTTGAAACGATCGTAACGAGAAACCTGGATCAGCAAAGGGCGATCGCGATCGATCTCGAATTGCTTGCAAACCGCTTCAATCTCGTCGGGTTCGAGATCGATATTCTTATCGGTCAAGGGATCGATGCTGGGGGGAACGATGTATTTCGGATGCGGTAATGCCTGGGCAAAAGCAGCCAGCGAGAAAATGCTGGCATCGTAGGGGGCAATAAACGGGCGAAGGAACTTCCACACCGAGCGATAGGGATGGCTGGCATCGATATGGCAGCGCCAGACCCACTTGCCCTGGCGATTGGGGCAGTACTGCAGCAGGGGGGCAGGTTGCGGATCGTGAATGAAGACAAAATCTGACGCTTCTAAGCGATCGCGTAAGGTATCGGCATTACTGACATTAACCGCTTTATAGTGCTTCAAAAGGGTCTCGGGAATGGGAACGGCATTGCCCTGTAGAGCGTTGTGCATTCCTTTCGTACATTGGTAAAACTTGACGTCGCCTTCGATGACTTCCCAGTAAGCATCGATGTCGAGCTCCCGCATCAAAGGAACCAACTGGGTGAGAATCTCAGCTACGCCACCTCCCTTAGCGGTGGAGTTAACGTGCAAGACTGTTTTGCCCTTGAGGGGCTTAGCCAATTGCAGCAGGCGATCGATCACTTCCTGACCCGTCACCCGAGCGTAGGTATCGAGAATATTCATGCAGCTACTCCTGACCTACAACAGGCTCTAAAAATCTCTGCCAAGCGGGAGCGGCAATCGATCAGGGGTTCGAAATAGGGATCGATCTCCGCAAGCTGGCATTCTAAGTTGCCGTACTTGCGATCCAATCCTCTCAGCCAGAGTCGGAAGTCGTCTACACCTTCTGGCAATCGCCTCCTGGCGTCGATGAAATGATAGAAGATACTACCCACCGACAGATGGGGCATCAATTCTGCCATCTCTTCTGGATGTTTGACTCGCTTGTAGGTGTCGAAAACAACGATCTGAGAGCGAATGAATTGAAACTGCTCCGTCGCAACTATCCAAGGAACAGTACCGGCTTCATCTAATCGCTCCTCAATGATGTCGATCAGTTCCTGCCGCAGCCCCTCCATGTCGATATATGCGGAGGGATCGATCATCGCCAGACGCTCGGCCAATTTATCGTCGTGGAGACCGCGCCGCGCCCAAGCGGCAAAGTCGTTGTTATATTCTCGTTCTTCAAATAGAGGTTCGAGTAGGCTGCCCCAAAAGTGAAAGTAAATGCTGTCGGGGACGATGGTTTGCAGGCGATCGCGCATCTCTTTCAAAGTCTCTGCTTTGTAGCCAGTCGCGATCGCAATCAGGGCGCAATCTTTCAAAGCAAAAGTTTCTAATCCATTTCCATGGTCGGTATTATCGTTAGCAGCCATGGTGTTCTTCCTCAGCGAAACAAGGTGCGATCGATTGTCAGGAGCTTGGAGCAAGGGCGGCGAACCTCAATACAATTATTTTTCGTAGCGACCTATCAGTAAAGCCACCGGAAAAAGCTCCAAAATCTCTCCGATGCCGATCGCCTCCCGACTCTGAAGCACTCGATCGGTGAAAACATTTGTCCACTGCAGTTCGAGTTCCGCAGGTATCGCCAAGTGCGTGTCCCTCCAGACTGCCGAACCTAGAGGATACTCGCCAGGTTTAATGAACTGGGTCAAAAACCTCGGTACAACCACAAGCGCCACCGTATCGCCATAATGCCAGGCAAACGCGATCGCGCAATCGGATAGCGACCCCACAACCTCTAATGGGACGTAAGTGCCGTGTTGGAAAACATCTGCATATTCCTGTCTTGCGCGAAGCGATCGCGCGATCGCAAACAGCTTGATGCGACCGTCTGTCCAGGAGCTCAGAAGTACCTTTAGTAAGCCGGAGAGATCTTCACTGGATTGCCGATCGAGTTCTTCTAAAAGGTGCAAGCGATATTCGAAGTCAACTGGGCGGCGATTGTCGGGATCTGCCAAGCTAAAATCCCAGAGTTCTGTTCCCTGATAGAAGTCGGGAATCCCTGGCGAGGCAATTTTAAGCAGTGTTTGCGAGAGCGAGTTATACATCCCGTAGTAGGCAACACTCTGCTGAAAGGGCAAAAATGCACTCGAAAACCCGTTTTCGTCGGCAGGTTGGAGGAGGCGATCGATGAAGTTTAGGTACCCTTCTTCGTATTCTGTATCTGGCTGCAACCAAGCAGTATGTACCTTGGCTTCGCGAACGGCCTTGATGGAATACTGTTTAATGCGTTCGGTAAACTGAGTGCGATCGCGATCGTTTAACGGAAAAGCTCCGACTAGTGTTTGGTAGAGGAAATACTCGTCGTTCGCGTCTGGAACCTCGCGGCGATCGGTGATTAACTTGCGAGCTCGGTTGAGCTGTTTCCAATAGTTAACTCGATCGCTCCACCGATCGGGAATTTCCGATAGGACGTTAACTCGAGCTCGAACATCTTCGCTACGCTTGGTATCGTGCGTAGAGGTTGTGTTTAGAGAATGCGGCCAGTGGTCTTGTTGCATGCGATTGAAATTATGAAACGAAGCAGTTGTAATTCCAAATTGAGCGGGAATACCTCCAACTTCATTGAGGGAAATAAGGCGATTGTAGACGTAAAGCAACGTATCTTCAATTCCTTTAGCAGTAAGCGGTCCGGTCACTTGCTGAAAGCACATGACAAAGCGAAGCCACTGAGCTTTTTCCTCATCAGTGAGCCAGCCATCAAATTGTAGTAGTAAAACCTTCTCAATCAAACTTAACTCATTCAATAACTGGGGGATATTCTGTTTGGCTCTACGAATAACCTCTTCGATATAGTTACGATCTCGTTCTCTCACCTCTGTTCCAGAAGAAATATAAGTTCGATAGACCGGGAATAAAACGAGGACCTCCTGAATCGCCTTGCGCAGACCATTGAGTGTAAAATCTCGGCCATAGCGATATAAGCCCGAGAACTTCTTCAATAAATTTGCTAAGTTTTCCAGATCGCCTGCCAAGTTGGTATCGACAATTAAGCGCTTTTTCTGAACGCAAAGAGTATCATATAGCTCGCTCAGTCCGGTGAAATCGGAGTAAATCTCATCAAAGTGACGCACATTATCTTTCTGGCAAAAAACTTGATTGACAACATTCAAAAAGTCGTATCCCGATGTTCCTTGAACGGGCCACTCTTGGGGCAGCTCTTCATATCTTGAGAAAAAATCGCGCTCTAGTTCGAGAATCTTTTCAACAATGAGATACCGATCGCCAATTTGCTCGCGCAGCCAAATCAAATAATCTGTCGGATCGTATAGACCATCGATGTGGTCGATTCTCAGTCCTTGAAAGTAGTCTTCTCGAACGAGCTGAAGAATAAGCTTGTGAGTTTGCTCGCATACCTCTCGATCTTCAATGCGCAGACAAACAAGGTCATTAATGGTAAAAAAGCGCCGATAGTTCAGCTCCTCTGCACCCACTTTCCAGAAGGACAGTCGGAAAAACTGCTTGGCTAGTAACTCATCTAGTAAATTGAAACTTTCTGGCTCGCCAGGGGTCCCGTTGAAAGTCTTCAGATTGCGATCGATAAACTTCTGGACTTCCGTATTTGCCTCATACAGCTCCCAGAGAAGACCTTTGCCAAATAGTAATTGTTCGTTTCGCTGCTCGCCAGATTCTCCTTCAGAAATATTCTGTAAAATGTACAGAATTCCCATTAACTTAATAAAATCAGGATGATCTTTACCTAGAGCGTGCGACAGCTCGTTCAGATCGTAGGTAACTAGCCTCGCATATGACTCAATTCTCAATGGAATTTGTAGATCGTAATAACTGACAGCAAGTCTTTCTCGTTCGTACTTCAGTTGTATTTGACCCTTTTCGAGACAATTACCATAAAAGTCACCCAGTAAAGGTACTAAAACCTTGCCTTTAATATCTTCGTAAGGATGTTCCCATTCGATGTCAAAATAATTAACAAACTCAGAATTCGGTCCGCGTTCGAGCACATCCATTAAGTATTGATTTTGACTGTCGTAAGCCATGTGGTTGGGAACGATATCTTGAATCCATCCCATTCCCCTGTCTTGCAGATCGTCCCGCAGGGCATCATATTTTTCTCGGGAACCTAATTCGGGGTTGAGCTGATTCCAATCCACCACATCGTACCCGTGGGTACTTCCCTGCCTCGCCTTCAAAATGGGCGATGCATAGATATCTGAAATACCGAGCTTCTCTAGATAGGGAATAATCTGTCGAACAGCATCCAATCCAAAGTCAGGTGTTAGCTGAATGCGATACGTTGATACTGGAATATACATACCGATACCAAGATCGAGGCAATTTCACTAGTATTTACACTGTTTTGTTTGGAGCTATTGATGCTCTTTCCATTTTAAATCAGCCCTCGATTCTAGATCGCTAATAGGTAACAAAAATTTTTTTAGAAACAAAAAAGCTTAAATGCTTGCAGAGGGGCTCAAATAATTGTTTGTGTCCAAAAAACAGGTCTAGAACTTTTAGGAACTCGTTGAGTATTCTCAGTAATTAGGGTTTGCCAAGTTAAGTATCTGGCGAAAATGATAAAGACTTAGATTGCCGAGGGTAACTCTGCACTAAATCTAGCCTTGTTTTACTCGATCTAGATTTATTCTCTCTGAAAGTAAAAGAGTTAATAACGAGCAAAAAGCTTCGGTGAAAGCTATAGAAATTCGTGACAGACACCTCTTTGGATCTCATTCTTGTTGAGAATCGGAAGTGTATCAGTATATGGGAAGCCTTGATTACCGCTCGAAACGCTTCACTGCAACGTCGAACGCATCCACCAACTCCGACCAAGCCTGCTCGAATCCTGTCTGAATGTCTTTCCATGCTGCTTCGCCACTGGCTTGCAGCTCTTGCAGCTTCATCTGTGCGGCTTCGCTCTTGGCAGCCAGAGACTCGATCTGATTTTCGTATTCCAGCTTGGTTTCTGCCTCAGCTTGGCGAGCTTTGGCCTTCAACTCGTCAATTTGAGCATTGAGCTTGTCAAACTCAGCCTGCACTTTCTTCTGGTACTGGCTGCGATCGCCTTGCGCTTGGCTGACAGACGATCGGTCACTTTGGACTTGTGTGTCGCGATTTGTGTCTTGCATAGGACGGGTATCTTTTTGCCCAGTCATAACCCTCTCCTTATGGCAAAGTCTTTAGTTCAAACAGCTCTGCAAGTTAGCTTTCGTACATTCGCGCGATATCTACGAGTTGTTTTCTATACAAACTTACAGTGAATAAAATCAATACGCTTTTACAGTAACAGTACTACTCAAATAATGCAATACTTATAGAATTTTTAGAACTGGCTATTTAAATGACAGACTATCAGAGCTGACAAACCTTTCCAATCCTCTCTCGACTTCAGTCACTTGCAACATCACTTGCCATTTCTCTATACATTCACAAAACATCCTTTATCGACCAGACAGACACACGTATTCTGCCCTTCGTTGACGGTGCCTCAAGCTTGGATGCATCATTCTTTGCGCATATATGGAATCGTACCGATCGCGAATTCTATGCAAGAGCTCTACTGCAGGCAATTAAGGTTTAGCTTGCTCTTGTTAGGGTAGATTTCTCGTAAAGAATGGCACTCAGTGCTTGTATCTCGAAGGCTTCATTCTGTTGGAGTACGCTTGGCGCAGCGTTCCCCGGTCCTTCCCACTTCATATCGGCAGAGTCCAATCGCTTAGTCCATTGGTTAGCGGCAGTCACGGGAGCGATTGTAGTTTTGCGATCGCCAAAGTTCATCACCCCGAGTATTTGGCTATTAGCCTGCCATCGCCTAAATAGAAGAATACCTTCGGTTTTCAGACTCGATACCTCTTGGCAAGCACGATCGAATTGGCGCAGGGCGGGATTGTGCCGACGTATTTGTAACAGCTCTCTGTAGAACTGACGCAATACCGCGTGTTTGCCTCGAAATTGCATATCCCAGTCGAGTTTGGATTGTTCAAAAGTGTGAATGCTTTGCGGGTCGGGCATTTCATTTGCATTGCGCCAATGGGCAAATTCAGCTTTTCGTCCCTGGCGCACCGCTTCCACTAACTCTGGATCGGTATGACTCACGAAATATCGAAAAGGAGCTGTTTCGCCATATTCCTCTCCCATAAATAGCAACGGAATGTAGGGAGATAGCAAGGTTGCTGCTGCTGATAACTTGATAGCTTCAAACGAAACTAACCGCGCGAGTCGTTCTCCCAGCATGCGATTGCCCACCTGATCGTGATTTTGAGCGCAGATGGCAAACTGATATGTGGGGCGATCGCTCGCATCGCTACCGTGATAGCGCTGGCGATAATGGGAATATTTCCAGTCGTAGACAAAGCTCGCCCGCCACGCTTTCTCGAAATCGCATAATTGACCGAAGTCTTGGTAGTAACCCTGCTGTTCTCCAGTGAGCAATGCATGGAGGGCATGGTGAAAATCATCACTCCATTGGGCATCAATCCCATAACCTCCGATATCAGCTGGGCGAATAATTCGAGTATCGTTCAGATCGCTTTCAGCGATTAGGTGAACCTGTCGATGGCTCTGCTCCTCGAAGGTGTCAACTGCCTCTGCAAGTTCCGCTAGAAAGTGCTTGGCACTGAAGTCGTAGATAGCATGTATGGCATCGAGCCGCAGAGCATCAATCCGATACTCGCGCAACCAAAATAGTGCATTTTGAATAAAAAAGTTGCGTATGCCATCGCTGTTGGGGCCATCAAAGTCGAGCGCGCTGCCCCAAGGGGTTCGATAGCGATCGGTGAGATAGGGACCATAACAGCTACTGTAGTTTCCTTCCGGCCCGAAGTGGTTGTATACCACATCTAAAACAACTGCCAGTCCTTGTTGGTGGCATGCATCCACAAGTTGTTTTAAGCCATTGGGACCGCCATAAGCTGTGTGAACGGAAAAGGGGTACGTCCCGTCATAGCCCCAATTGCGATCGCCAGGGAACTGAGCTAGCGGCATTAATTCAATTGCAGTGATTCCCAGTTCCTTCAAGGACTGCAATCTGGGCACAATCGCCGCCAAAGTTCCTTCAGGAGTGAACGTGCCCACATGCAGTTCGTAGATAACGAATTCTTCGAGAGGCATTCCCGACCAGGAAGAATCCGTCCACTGAAGGGCGTTGCGATCGACCACCTGAGAGGGGCCGTGAACCCCTTGCGGTTGCAGTTGAGAAGCTGGATCGGGGCGTAAGGTAGAACTGTCATCCAATTGATAGAGGTATGTCGAGTTTGGGCTCGCAGAGGCAACAGTGGCTGTCCAATAGCCCCGCTCTTGCTGCTGCATCTCGACCCGTCTCGACTCAGATTCTTGCGAAAGTTGCAAGCCAACTTTTTGGCATCGGGGAGCCCAAACCGTAAACTTGCAACGACCGTCCGCCAAATAGTTCGCTCCAATTTCCATGATTGCTGTAGCCCCCAATTCAATAGCCAACGTTCTCATTCGAGCTGCAAGTGAATCTCGCCAGCCGCGATCGATGCCTGGAATTGCGATCGCTCTGGAACAACGCCAAAATAGTCTTTCGTCTGGGCGAAAGCCTCTGCAATCTTGCCATCCCACTCATTATGGAAAGCCCGAGACAAAACTGAGGCAGGATACCGTTTTGTCTGTGCCAGATGGAATTTCAGTCAATTCCAGGCATCCAGACCGCGATCGCAATCCACTTCAATCGTAAAGGTTCAATCAGTCGAACCCGATATTTCGAGTTCGAGCACCTTTCGATCCTGCAGAAACAATCGCTCGACAAGCCCATGACCAGATTTGAACTGGTGACCTCCCCCTTACCAAGGGGGTGCTCTACCCCTGAGCCACATGGGCGAAATGGTGGGCCGAGTTGGATTTGAACCAACGTAGGACTAAGCCAGCGGATTTACAGTCCGCCCCCTTTAACCACTCGGGCATCGACCCACAAAACGCACTGAAACCAAACCGTTCGAGGCAAAATCTGCCAGTGATTCAATTGGCGCTCATCCATAGTGCCATCTCAAGTTTGCCTTTGACAACACAAGACTCCTAAAAAATTCACTCCCTAACGCTTCGATACTGCCCCATGCCCCCGCAAGTACCATCGCCACGGCGTTTCAATCCCCCGAGTCAGACCGATCCGGATCGTTTGCACGATATCTTCGCTAGCAATCAATTCCCGCCCCGATTCCAGCCAGATCGCTTCCCCCTCGCGGATCGCTAAGGGCCATCCATCCTGAGTGCGATCGATCCTTAAGGCCCGACACAACAACCCCGGTCCGGCTGCCACCCGCAATGGCCGCCCGCGCTTCTTATCCGGCACCCAATCCGGCAATTGCTCTAACTCTAGTGCCCGCACCAACACCGCACTGCCGACCCCTTCTGCATCAGTGACAAGATTGAGGCAGTGATAGACCCCATAGATTAAGTAGACGTATAAATGACCTGCTGGACCAAACATCGAGCGATTGCGATCGGTCTGGCGCTTGTAGGCATGACAGGCTGGGTCTCCTGGCCCATAGGCCTCGACCTCGACAATCCTGCCGCGATAGCAGGTGCCATCGGCCATTTGCCGCACCAGCACTTGCCCTAACAGCTCTGGGGCAACCTCGGGCGAGGGCCGCGCCAACCGCTCTTGCCCCCAGATCTGGGTTCTTTCTAAAGAGTCTGGAACAAACTGCGACATCTCAGTTAACCTATGTCTGTATAAAGATATTGACTGTTCGGAGATATTGACTGTTCAGAGATATTGACTGTTCAAAGATATTGACAGAGAGGCACGCAATCCATGGACTTTAAAGTCATCCTGCTCGGACTGACCATCGCGATGTCGGTGCTAGCCCTGTTTTTCGGCACCCAAAACGGCTTCTACAATACGGATAAATATCGCGGCAATGGGTCGGCCCACTAACGGCACAGAACGCTCGCTCCTAGCCCTGCCGCGAATATCTTCACCGGTCTGCAACAAATGATTACAGTTCTCGATCGCGGTCCAGAACTGATTTAGGGACGATGGTAGGATGCTCCCAACCCTTTGAAAAACATAAGTTACGGCTGGAGATACGATGACTATCGCAGATGCCAAAACTCCAATTTTTGGCGGTACCACGGGCGGATTGCTCAGTGCTGCCGAGCGCGAGGAAAAGTACTGCATTACCTGGACCGGTAAAGCAGGCCAGGTATTCGAAATGCCTACGAGCGGTGCAGCTGTCATGGTAGAGGGCACCAACTGCATCTACCTGCCCCGCAAAGAGACTTGTCTGGCGCTGGGCGCTCAATTGCGCGACTATAAAATTAAGGACTACAAAATCTACCGCATCCTCCCTGGCGAAGAGCCTGTTTTGGTTCATCCCAAAGATGGTGTCTTTCCCGAGAAAAGTAACGAAGGACGCGAAATGATTAACAAGGTCGATCGCAACCTCGGCAACAACCCCGAACCCGTTACGGTTAAGTTCTCCGATAGAGAGACTTACGATCCCTAAGCTCGTAGCTGTTGATTTCCCCCCCCCCTTTCCGAATGACCGCAGTTCCTCCACTCTCTGGCGTGGGGGAATTGTGGTTTGGGCCATGACGCTTACATATTGGCCGCGAGATCAAAGCTGGCCGACGATCGCCGAGGTAAAATCCTCGATCAGTTCGGGACGACTGACCACCAAGGTCGGATAAGACTGCGAGACATAATCCTGTCCGGGCTGGAGGGGGAAAATCGAGCTGCCGTCGAGGGGATACCAGGTGGCTCCCGCACCTTGGACGATCGCCCAGACCGCAGCAATATCCCAAATTTTAGGGGTGGCTTCGATCGCCCCCAACGTACTCCCCAGCGCCACAGTGGCCAGATTGTAGGCAGCAGCCCCCAACATGCGGCGCTTGCAGGGCAATTGCGAGACCGCATCCCAACTGCGAGAGCAGAGGCTGAAAAAGTGATGGCGAGTGAGGGGATCGCGGCTGGGGTGAATCGGGCGCTGGTTGAGGTAGGCGCTGTTGGCTGGCAGGGTGGGCAGGTGGGGTTTGGCTTGATAATAGCCGTAAAGGCTTTGCTGGAGGGGGGGGATGTGCAGGTAGCCGAAGACGGGAGTCCCTCGGTACATTAGGGCCATCGAGATGCCCCAAATGGGAATGCCGCGAGCAAAGTTGTTAGTGCCGTCGATCGGGTCGATTGCCCAACACCATTCGGTCCCGGGAAAGGTGCGATCGCTTTCTTCAGTCAGTAAGCCGTGTTCGGGAAACGCTAGCGCAATCGCTTGCCGCAGCTCGCGATCGGCCCATTCATCCGAGCGGGTCACCAAACTGCCATCTGCTTTCAGGGTGGCCTGCACTCGGGCAAAGTCCTGCACGAGCTGTTGGCCAATGCGGCGGGTTTGAGTGCTGCAGAGGCTGAGTACGTTCGTCCAAAAAGAGGCGTTCATGCAATCGAATCGTTCCTGTCTGGCAACACCATACACAGCGATGCTGCACAGTGGTGGCGGTTTCCCGTGGAGTTAAACATTTTCGCCAGTTCGCGGCGATCGCCAGACAAAATCTGCTGACAACCCGCCGCTTGGCGCTAGGCTAAGAATTGTTTTCTTTGCCCGAAGACCCAACTGTGGCCTACTCTGCTTCCATCAGCAATCCCCAAGAGGAAATTCAGCGGTTGCGGGATTTGCTGCCTGCCTCCCTGCGTCCCCTGCTGGCCATTGCCCCCATGCCCTACGGCACGATCGCCAGCGATCCGAATCGCCAGCTCATCGGCATCAAACCGCGCCCCCCCTGGCAACCCACTGGCACCATCCAAATTCAGTTCTCGCAATGGCTGAATATTCCCCAAGCGCAACGGGATTTGCTGTTTTTGCGGGAAGCGGGTTGGTTTGATAGTCGAGCTTGGCTACAGCCGGGGCTATACCAGATCGTCGCAGCGGCAGGCGGCTTAGCTACAGTGCTGGAGCTGGCGCTGCACAATCCAGTGTCAGTTCTGCTGGCGGGAGGGGTGACGGGATTGGCGGTGCGGCAAGTGTGGCAGAACTTGCATAGCGACAACGCCCAATTCAATGCGGACGAGTTTGCCCTGCGGCGAGCACAATATCGCGGCTACGAGCGCCGCGAGGCCGCTCGCCATTTACTCGCGGCACTCGAAACGGCAATGCAAGTCGATCAGACCGACGTTCTGACGATTTTGAGGCTGCAAAGGTTAAAAGCGATCGCGACTTCGTAAGCAACGCTCGCCTGCCATCGGCGGAATGAGTGAATTAGCTGCGCTTCACCTTATCGAGGTAGCCCAGAAAGACGATACCGCCAAAGATGAGACCCAGAACCACACCACCGTAGACGAGACTCAGCAAGAAGTTAATCAAAGAAGGTGTCATTACAAACTGCTCTTAACAACTGCTCTAGATTTTCTCCATACATAGTAAGGCTATCTCTGGCTTTTTGTGGGGAAATTTCACGCTGCGCAATCTTGACAGGCCCAGTTAGCGTCGCAAGATGAACTGTTGCAAGCGTTGTGTTGCTAAATTTACCTCTGGCAATCGCAGCCACAGTGCTCCAGCCACAAAGCCCAGCAATCCAACGCCTCCCGCAAGGCTCATCTGCACGAGAGTGGAGATCGCGCCCGAGTCCGGCCAAATGACGGCCAGCAGGCGCGAGGTTTGCCACATAGCAGCGGCGGCGATCGCCACGACCCCCAGTAACCTGCAAATATCCCAGAGAGTTTGTTGCCAGGGCCACGGACCGATATGTCGCTGCAATCCCCTCCCCAGCCAAATGGCGGCCACGAGATTGACGCCCGCAGTCGATAGCGCCAAACCGGGTGCCCCAAATAGATGAATGCCGATCGCGTCAAAGATGGCATTAAAGGCGATCGCCGCAACACTAATGCGAAGCGGAGTGCGACTGTCTTCGAGGGCGTAGTAGATGCGCACCAGCACGTCGCGACTGAGGTAGAACAGCATGCCGATGGCATAGGCACCCAACAAAGCTGCCACCTCGACCGTAGCCTCGCTATCGAACGCTCCCCGCTGATACACCACCCGTACAATGGGTCGCGCCAAAACCCCGAGTAACATGGCGCAGGGCAGAATGCCGAGAGCGACAACCACCAGCCCCTGCCGAATGCGCAGGCGAAATTCCGGCCAGCGATCGGGTACCGCCAGTTGGGCGTAGTAGGGCATCAAGGGCACCAAGATGGCATTGGATAGGATGCCGAGGGGGGTGAGATAGAGCAGTTGGGCGTAAGCAAGATTGCCGATGGTGCGATCGCTGGGGATGAACGAGGCGAAAAAGATGTCGGTGTAGACGTTGATGTGGACGGTGCCGGAGGAAATAATGGCGGGGATAACCAGGGCTACCACTGCCCGCACTTCGGGCCGTTTCCAGTCGAACCGGGGGCAAAAGGTGGTCAGTTGGAATTTGCGTTGTAGGGGCAGTTGAGCCGCCCATTGGGCAATGCCCCCTGCCAGAACGCCCCAGGCAAGGACTGTGGGAGTGTTGACATCCCCGAAGCCCACTAGCGCGACAATGACGGCCAAACTGGACAAGAGGGGGCTAATGGAGGGCAAAAGATAGTGTTCGGAGGCGTTGAGGGCTCCAAAACCGATGCCGATTTGACCGGAAAGAACGGCTAGGGGAGCCATGATGCGCAGGTGTTGGGCCGCCAGATCGCGAATGGCAGGGCTGGCTCCGGGGGCTAGCAGGAAGATAATGGGTTTAGCCGCTACCGCCAGCGCGATCGCAATGACAGCCAGCGCTAGGGCAGACAGAGTGGAAAGAGTTTCGACTAGGACGGCGTGATTGTGCCCCTGACGTTTTTTGAGGATACTGACCACTGCACTGTGAAACGGGCCATTCAGCCCCCCCAGCAACACGAGTAAGAACCCCGGCAGAATATAGGCAATCCCGAAGGCGCTGTAGGCTTCGCCAGCTCCGAAAAGGTCGGCGATCAACAGTTGGCGTGCCAAGCCCATAACTTTGCTCGCGGCAGTGGCGATCGCCACCAACCCGGCGATGCGCGTCAGCGATCCTGCAGTTTTGGCCGACATCGAACCTGGGGGATAGAGTTCTCAACAACCCTGACACGAAAAAGGTCGGCTATTAAAGACCGACCGAAAATAGAATTTTCTGGTTGAGGGCGGTTTGGTATCGCTGAATTCACATTACAAAAATGTCTGGCAAACTAGAGTTTGCCAGACACCCATTCAGTTCGAGAAAGGTTCGAGATTACTTGAACCCAGCGGCGGCTTGCCAAACAAATGCCAGCAGGAAAAACAAAACAGGAATGACAGGCAGAACGTCGATCAGGGGATCGAACAATTCGTAACCTTCAGGCAAGGAAGCCATTAGCATCATTAAGTGCATCTTAAAGCCTCTATCGATCTCGCTCAGTATTGCAAAAGAGCTTAACATACCGCGTAGCTGAATCGAAGGGTTTACTGCTACATTGCCAGTAGGGTCTCTGGCGGCGCAAGCAGCGCAGCGGTTCCTGTCGGGAGAGATGGCAGAGTCCGGTCGATTGCGGCTGACTTGAAATCAGCAGACCTCGTAAGAGGTCCGGGGGTTCGAATCCCTCTCTCTCCGTTTCCCGCTCCACAGCAGGCGATGCTTTACCCCCGATGGATTGGGGGAGTTCGTCTGTACTGAGGTACCGCCTGACTCCAATCGGGGCGCTCTCCCAGATCGTAGTGCCGCGCGGCGATCGCCGCTACTGCCATCGCAGGCGGTCGCTCGCTCCAATCTGCCGCATCGACCGCTGTCAATCCCTTGCAGGCGATCGCCCAGTCTTCTGGAGAATACAGCCGATCGCCACTCGCAACCTGCAGGTCGCCCTCGACCTGCTCGTAAATTCCGCCAAACCATTCTCCCCGCTTGGCGTCCATTTGTACCGCCAGCGCTCGGTCCTCCCCGCCATCGGATAGCACTGCCGCCGCGATCGCCGCCAACGTCGAGATGCCAAATACGGGAATTGATAGCGCTTGCCCCAACGTGCGCGCCACCGTCACCCCCATCCGGCAACCGGTGAAACTACCTGGCCCTGCTGCCACTGCCACCGCCAGCAATTCCGGCCAAGGGCAGTCAGCCATAAAGGCGGTCAAACAGGGGTGCAGTTGGCTGGCCATCTGCCGGTCGAGCGACCAAAATTGCGATCGCAGGGGTTGGCGATCGGGATAGCTCAACAAGGCCAACCCCAAGGTTGGCGTTGTCGTATGCAGACTCAGAATCAAATGCGCCACAAGCCACTCTAGAGGTCTGCCTAGCGACCGCGACGCTTGCGTAGGAACTCGGGAATGTCCAGCGTGCGATCTTCACTGGGAGCCTCGGCCTCGCGAGCCGCTGGACCGGCTGGCGGAACAGCCTGCTCTGCCACCCTGCTCTCCACCGCCGCGATAAATTGATTGGCAGGCAATCCGTGAAAACCCGTTGCAATCACCGTGATGCGGATTTCCCCCTGCATCTTCTCGTCAATGACTGCGCCAAAGATGATGTTGGCCTCTTCGTCCACTGCTTCAGCGATAATTTCGGAAGCCGCCGTTACCTCGTGTAAGGTCAAATCTTCGCCCCCCGTCACATTCAGGAGCACTCCCTTCGCACCATCAATGGAAGATTCCAACAATGGCGAAGAAATCGCCGTCATGGCAGCCTCTCGCGCCCGCGACTTGCCAGAACCCATACCAATTCCCATCAGCGCCGAGCCTGCATCGGCCATGACGCTGCGGACGTCGGCAAAGTCAACATTGACCAAGCCGGGAATTGTAATGATATCGGAAATGCCTTGTACCCCTTGGCGCAAGACGTCGTCTGCCACCCGAAATGCTTCCTGAACGGGGGTCTGCTCTGAAATCACCGAGAGCAATTTGTCATTTGGGATCACGATCAGCGTATCGACGCAAGTTTGCAGCGCCACAATCCCCTCGTTAGATTGCTTGGTGCGCCGACGCCCTTCGAACGTAAACGGGCGCGTCACCACACCCACGGTCAAAGCCCCCGTTTCTTTAGCGATTTGGGCCACGATCGGGGCTGCCCCCGTGCCGGTCCCCCCTCCCATACCGGCGGCAATAAAAACCAGATCGGCTCCTTCTAGAGCTGCTTGAATCTCGTCGTGGGACTCTTCCGCTGCTTTTTGACCCACCGCAGGATTGCCCCCAGCCCCCAGTCCGCGCGTCAGCTTTTGGCCGATTTGCAAGCGTTGCATCGATTGGGATTGAACCAATGCCTGGGCGTCAGTATTGATCGTCCAAAACTCCACGCCATTGAGCGAGCTCGCCACCATGCGATTCACGGCATTGCCACCGCCACCGCCAACTCCGACAACTTTTATCTTTGCTGCACTACCAGGCACGATTTCATCCAATTGGACGGACACTTGCGATTGAGAACCATTCCAAGCGTAGCCGTTAACCCGCTCGACATCGCCTAAAATTGGGTTGTCAGATTCACTTGAGGCTGTGTTTTCATGCATCGTACCTTCACCTGGAAGATCGAACTCAGGACAATTAGACGTCATTATGCGCGAAACTAGGATTTTTACCACTCAATATTTAATAATTTAATTGATTTGGGTCTCAATATCACCCGATCGAAACGCAAAAAGGCTGAAAGTGAACGGTCGGCAAACGGTTGCGGCCTACGATCGCCGCCAATAAATGAGCTTGGTTTTCCGTCTCGATACAATAGCGATTCTGGTCGATCTACTCGAGTTCGAGGGGCGATCGCCAAGCAAATTCGAGGCAGTATTGAGGGCAAAATTGGTCTGGAAGTGAAGAGTTCTATCGCTCGCGGTCGCCACTGACCGCCCGCGCCATCGAGGATAAGATTTCACCAGAGTTTTGCAATTTTGGATACGAGGTCTGGTAATTTGGCGGGGAGGACTGACGCTCGCTGCAAAGTAATCAGCTGCAAGAGGAGCGCAAAAAGTAAGGCTCTCGAGCTCGAACTTGAGGTAAAAATACTCATTCAATCTCTGTTTGAGGAGCCCAATGTTGCAAATTTTAGTAACACTCTGCGATCGATTCTTGCAAAAGGCGGGCTAGACGTGAAACAATAATTAAAAATTTTAAGATAAGTGCCAATTTACTTAATTATGGATACAGACGAAAAAGTCGACCCCGAGATCGCCTCAGAATGCCTCTTGCCTGGGATTGCGCCCGGTTTATCGCTCGTTCGGTTCGTGGGGGGTAGCCGCGAGCTCGCGGAGAGATGGGATGGCGCTGCCTGTTGAGTTTAGTGAATTCGATGCGCACTTTTACTGTTTCGCTAGCGGAGAGGTTGAACGTTGGAAATTCAAAGAAAAGAACGAATCTTGGTGGTGGATGACGAAGCTAGCATTCGCCGTATCTTAGAAACTCGTCTGTCGATGATTGGTTACGATGTCGTGACGGCCTCGGATGGAGAAGAGGCGTTAGATGTGTTTCACACGCAAGACCCCGATCTGGTGGTCCTGGATGTGATGATGCCCAAGCTGGATGGCTACGGCGTTTGTCAGGAACTGCGCAAGGAGTCGGACATTCCCATCATTATGCTGACGGCTTTGGGAGATGTGGCCGATCGCATTACTGGTTTGGAGTTGGGGGCTGATGACTATGTCGTCAAGCCGTTTTCTCCCAAGGAATTAGAAGCTCGCATTCGGTCGGTGTTGCGCCGCGTGGAGAAATCCAACTCTGCAGGCATTCCCAGTTCTGGAGTCATTCACGTCAACGCGCTGCGCATCGATACCAACAAGCGGCAGGTCTATAAGGGGGACGAGCGCATTCGCCTGACGGGGATGGAGTTTAGCTTGTTAGAGCTGTTGGTGGGGCGATCGGGCGAGCCGTTTTCCCGTTCGGAAATTTTGCAGGAGGTCTGGGGCTATACCCCCGAGCGTCATGTAGATACTCGCGTAGTAGACGTTCACATTTCCCGCTTGCGAGCCAAATTAGAGGACGACCCCAGCAATCCCGAGTTGATCTTGACTGCCCGAGGAACCGGTTATCTGTTTCAGCGCATCGTTAAAGACGACGAAGAGTAAGTGGCTGTAAGCTCCGCGCGCCTTCGACTTCTGATTTCCCTTTCCGCTTGCTAAAGAAACCCTTACCCCTGGCGTATTGGCTTTGATGTAGATCGTTGTGTGTTGTGAAATGTGGACCCGTAGAAAGAAGCGGGCGGGATGAGAGCTGTAAGGGAAAGGCTAGCGCTTGCCAATGCTGCCTTCCATCGCCCAGCGAGCCAGTTCGGTACGGTTGTGGAGTCCCGTCTTGCTCAGCATATTGCTGACGTGGCTTTCCACAGTTCGCTGGCTGACGCTGAGGGTGGCGGCAATTTCGCGGTTGGACATGCCTTTCGCAACGAGCTGAATGACTCGAGTTTCGGTCGGGGTTAACTCGACTTCGCGATCGAGGGTGAGGGTGGGTTGCAACATGCCCCCTTGCATCTGCAACAATCGCTCGGTGTGCTTGAGGGAAGATTCCACCTGAGCCACGAGCTCTTCGGGTTCGAAGGGTTTGACCATGTAGACATCAGCTCCAGTGGTCAAGCCGCGCACGCGATCCGAGCTTTGCCCTTTGGCCGACAGAAACATGACCGGAATCCAACTAGTATCGGAATTTTCACGGATGCGCTCGACAAAGCTGTAGCCATCCATCTCCGGCATCATCACATCACAGATAATCAAATCCGGTTGAAAATCTTCCATAGCTTCGAGTGCTTCATAACCGTTACCAGCGGTTTTCACGTCATAGCCACGAAATTCCAAATAATCTTTAACCAACAAAATTAAGTTGGGATCGTCATCAACAAGCAACAGCTTTTTCTGGATTTCCACGCTTACCTACCATTCACTACCGTAAAAGCACTCGGTGTTTTTACTGAATTTTGACTGAGTCAACGAACCTTGGGCGAAGGGAGCCTAAAATGCACGCAAGCTAGCTACAAAATCGCCGTTAAGCAAAGATCGATGCTAGCGATCGCCCAGATGTCATCAGTAACGAGCTCAAACGTAAAACTCGACTGTTACTGAACGCTGACATCCCGATGTGAAAGACGATTCCCCATTGAAATGTAGTTCTAGGGGGAAATTGATGGGCCACAGAGGGCTGTCTTTTACATTGTTGGGAGAATCAATTCGTGCTGCACTTAATTTACTCTATTTCTATACTCTGTGCATGCCGATGTGTCCCCTGCTTTCTCTTTGCAACGTCGGGGCGATTCAATTCTTAATGTCCCCGTCGCAAGCCAATCGTCGCAATCCAATAGTTACCCTTATCGGTAGTTACCCTTATCGGTAGTTACCCTTATAGGCCGAGCGCCTGTTCCCACCTCCAGCGGGCTCGGGATCAATTGACAAGCTCTCGATTGTTACTGGAAAAACTCATGGGTGTCAGCAGGAGGGCGGCGATCGCCAGGCTGCCCGAAGGAGTCTGATAGAGTGAAAACACCTTGCCTGAACTGGATGGCAGGCGATTGGGGTACCCCTAAAGTGAAGGCCACTCCTAAGCTAGCGCGATTGAAGTCTAATGCGCGATTGCAGTCTAAAGAAGTCTAAAGCGTGATTGAAGTCGAAGTCCACCAACATTTGCGCCGATTGTTGCGCCAGCGGCGATCGCCGACGGGTTCCGTCCCGCCGGATTGGCCCCATCAATTGACGATGGCTCGATTGGTGGCAAGAGGATTGCGGCTGCAGCGGCATGCGCTGATTCAGGTGCCGACTGGGGATGCCTATCGCCTGAGCTATCTATTACCGGCTTTGATGTGGCCCGGTGCTACCCTCATCTGTGCGCCGACAAAGGTGCAGGCACAGTTGATCTACGATGGGGTGCCGCAGCTACAGTCGGCTTTAGACTTACGCAAGCCAGTCTTGCAGGGGGACCGGTTCCCAGCGGGGTTTGAAGGGGTTTTGCTCGTAGAACCGCAGGTGTGGTTGCACGATCGCCTCTGGCCGGTAGAAGGCTCCGACGCTTGCTTTCCCCGCCACATTCCAGTCATTGTCGATCGCGCTGAAAGCTTAGAGGATTGGGCGCAGCAAGCCCTGACGGTGACACTGGCAGCAGACGATTGGCACCATTTGGAGATTGCCCTACCCCACTGGTCGGAGCGGTTGCGAGCGATTCGCATGGAACTACTCGCTCGGCTATGCCGCCGTCCCCCCGTTCAGTTTTTGCTGCATGGGGACGAACGGGTGCTGTTGGCTGAAGCGATCGAGTTAGCGGGAACGCTAGAGCCTGTCTTGCCGCTCCCCTGGGCTCGCCTGCAGCAGCAGTGGCAGCAGCCAGATTGGGTGCTGTGGGCAGAGAAACTGCCCAGTTTCGGCCAGTTTCTGATTCATCTCAGTCCGGTGCGGGTGGGGCCGATTTTGGCTCGGCAGTTGTGGCCGACGCAGTCGGTGGTAACGATTGGCGAGGCTTTGGATTTAGACAAAACTGCTTTTGCCTATCGCCAACGGCTGGGGTTGCCCGAGTTGACGGCCCTGAAGTTTTTGCCCGATCGCCGCGATCGCCCTCTATATCTCTACACTCCCACGCCGTTCCCGGCCCCCAACAATCCACAATTTCGCGATCGCCTTTTGAGTACCCTCGCACAACTGGTGGCCCGCACCAACCGAGGCCCTGTGGTGGTGCTGGTGTCCGATCGCCCCTTACACGGTCAAGTGGGTACAGCCCTCGCGGCAGAGTTTGGCTCGCGGGTGAAGGTCAATGCCCCCTACCATCCCGAGCGGGGGGTATTGGTGTGCGATTGGGACTATTGGCTGGCAAACTCGGATCGAGGGGCGGCCCCCGTCCTGATGGCGATCGCCACACTGCCGTTTCCCACGATGGAACATCCTTTGGTGGCGGGGCGGGTGAATTACCTCAAACAGTTGCGCCAAGACTGGTTCCGCAACTATTTACTGCCGATGGCAGCGTCCTACCTGCAGCGGGCGGTGGGGGTCATGCGGGGTCTAGAGGGGGTGGTGGCCATTTTAGATATTCGGGCGATCTCCCGCAGCTACGGCAAACAGCTTTTGGAAAGCCTGGCTCCTACGCTGTCAGTCTCGGAACGGGATTTAGCCGAGCACTTAGAATTATCCCGCCCGCAAACAGCGCCAGCCTCCAATTCTAGTGCCAGTGTTGAAACAACCGACTAGCAGGCCAGATTCCGAGCTAGGGCCGAGCTGCCCAGTAATTGTAGACCTCGCGGGAAACCTGCCGAATCAGCTCGCTCGCCTCTGGATCGCTATGCGATCGGGCGACGAGCACCGCGATCGCATAGCGCCGTCCGTTGGGCAAATCCACTAAGCCCACATCCCCGAGTAGGGAGCGGAGAGTGCCGGTTTTATGGGCAATGATGGCACCGGGACCGAGACCTCGAGGCAGTAAGTCGGCATTCTGGGTGCGCTGCATGATGCTCAACAGGCGATCGCGACTGCGCATCGACAGGAGGTGGCCTCGCTCGATCTCTTCTAGCAGGCGAATCAGATCGTCAGGACTGGTGGTGTTGGTGCCTTCTAGGTCGGGCAAAGGATTGGAGAGTTGCGTCTGCTGCAAGCCCCATTGTCGAAAGCGCCGGTTGAGGACGTCGCGACCGCCCAAGCGATTGACAATGAGATTCGTGGCGGTGTTATCGCTCACCTCAATCATCCAGGTGGCCGTATCCAGCACGGAATGTTGCGAGCCGGGGGGTTGGGTTTGCAAGCTGCCCGCTTCTCCCACAATGGCACTGGGCTCTAAGGTCAGCAGTTCGCCAAGGCGCACTTCCCCCCGATCGACCGCTTCTAGCAGCGCCACCAGAATGGGTAATTTAATCGTGCTGGCGGCGGCAAAGCGTTCGCTGCCGCGCACGTTAGCATAATTGCGTCCCTCCACATCCACCACGACCATCCCCAGGCGCAATTGAGGGTTGAGGGCAAGCCCTTCGATGCGAGCTTGCAACTCGCTTAAATGCTGTCCCCGTTGCAGGGGAGGGGGGAAAGGGGCCGCGAAGCGGGGTGGTGCAATCGTGGCAATGGCCATCTCTGAGGTGGTGACTTCGGGAAAACTGGCGATGTCGTTTCCCCAGCGACGAGCCACAAGTCCGCAGGAAAGCCCGATCGCCAAACTGAAGGCCAAGCCCCGCGAGGCGATCGCCTGCCAGGAGGGTGGGGTGGCGCGGCGAGCGCGAGGAGGACGTCGCTTGTTTTGATGGGTTCTTGGAGCGGGGGGCTGCAAAGGGAGGGGCTGCTGGCGATTTGAGCCCCGGACGGAGGGTGGAGAAGTTGAGCGCGATCGGGGGATGTGCCTGCGTCCGATCGCCGTGGGTGGGGGATAAGAACGGGGGGAGCGCGATTCGAGTCGAGCTTGGCGATCGGGTCGATCCATCGTTTGGGCAATACCGGCTTGCTGTCTGCGAGCGCGGCTGCGTCGAGATCGCCACGAGCGATTGTCATTCATTTCCACACCTCACCATTTTGAATCTCTGGGAGGGCCAGTACCGTATCGAGTTGGGTCGGTAGCCCCCAGAGTGTAATCCACCCTACTCGATCCCCAGAGAGTGTGCCTCTAAAGGATCGAGACTGTATTGCAGTGGCCCTCAGTTACCCCTCACCGTTCATTGTAGTGTCCTCGCCCTGGCTGGACTGTTTCGACCCCGCTCGCTGTCGATCGGCCCAGGCTAGCTGTCGCAACACCCCTCGCAGTAAGGCCACATCTTCGAGACTCAGTCCGGCGCGATCGAACAGGCGGCGAAACTTGCGCAGCTTGCGGGGTACGGTGTGGGGATAGAGAAAGCCAATTTGAAGCAATAACTGTTCTAAGTGGGCGTAAAAACCATCCAGCACTTGAGTGGGGGCTAGAGGGCGATCGCGCTGGAGAGAAGGCGGGCTCGCCCCTATCTGTAGGGCCAGTTGCCGCAGTTCGTAGGCACAAATGCCGACGGCTTGAGCGAGATTGAGGGATGCATAGAGCTCGCTGGTGGGGATACACAATTGCTGTTGGCACTGGGCTAACTCTCGGTTGTTGAGGCCGCGATCTTCGGGGCCAAACACGAGGGCAGCGGGGCAGCGATCCGGTCTCAGGAGGAGCGGCAAGCCAGCCCGAGGGGAGAACAGCTCGAATTCCATCGGTTGATTGCGACCCACCGTACCGGCCACCGCGCGGCAATCAACTAGGGCTTCTGGCAGCGAATGGACCTGTCGGGCAGCTTCCAGAACATCGGCAGCATGAACTGCCATTCGCAAGGCTTCGGGATCGTCGGTACGGCAGTGGGGAGAGACCAAGACCAGTTGGGTCAATCCCATATTCTTCATCACCCGCGCGATCGCCCCCAGATTCAGCGGTCCGGCAGGTTCCACCAAGACGATGCGGATCTCGGACAGGCGATCGCCAACCGATACCGATGGGGGGGCAGAGTCTGACTCAGCCATCGCGCGATGTCCTTTGCAGGCGTGCAAGTTTACAATACAGCAGCGTAAACATTCGTTAACTAGGCCCTGATTGATGATGCATTTCCCCGATCGCCACTTCGTCCTCTCTCCCTTGCATCGTTACTGGCGCGCTTGGGTTCTCGGGACGATATTGCTGTTGAGCCTGTGGAATGGCAGGGCGATCGCCGCCAATGCAGCCGAGTCGGCGGTCAATCTGGAGCAAGCAACTGCTCGCTTGCAGGCGATCGCAGAGGAGATGAAACAGATCCGCTTTTGCAACCGCTCCACTTGTCGGTTCCGGGAAATTGAGGTGGATGTGGCGGCGGCAGAGGATGGCAGCGCTCTGTATACCGGCAGAATTGATGCCCGTTTGGACCGTCCGTCCGCCATGTTGGATGTAGCCCACTATAATCTTGCCTTTGAGGGCGATCGATGGACTTTATTGGGGGGCGAAGAACTATCGGATGTATCGTCATTCAGCTTCGCGGGTTCTGATTATCATGTTTACAGCGCCTATAACGGTCGCAGTTTCAGTTCGAATTTAGCCAACAGCAACAGTTCCTTGAGGGTGGGGTATCGCGATTTGTTTTTCAGCGTTATGGACGGCGGCCTCGAACGGATAGCCGATCCAACTTGAACTGAGACTCACCTATTTGCGCTCCAATCCTCTTCCTCCCTTCACCGGTATGAGTTCAACCCGCCAAGATTTCGATAATCCCTGGAAAGAGATTTTAGAGGCCCATTTTGCCGAGTGCTTGGCCTTTTTCTTTCCCGAGATCCACGCCGAGATTGATTGGAGCAGAGGCTATGAATTTCTGAATACCGAACTCCGACAGATTGCCCGCGACGCAGAAGTGGGCAAGCGCTGGGCAGACAAGCTCGTCAAAGTGTGGCGCAACGATGGCCGCGAAGCCTGGGTCATCATTCACGTTGAAGTGCAAGGTCAGCCCGAGACAATTTTTACTGCACGCATGTTTACCTACAACTACCGCTTGCGGGACAAATTCAATGTCCCCATCGTCAGCGTGGCCATCTTGAGTGACGAGCAACCCAGTTGGCGACCCAATCAATTTGAGGCCGATTTGTGGGGCTGCGAGGTAAGCTTTCGGTTTCCAATGGTGAAGCTGTTAGACTACGGGCAACGCTGGGAGGAGCTGGAAGCCAGTGAGAATCCCTTTGCCACAGTCGTGATGGCCCATTTGAAAGCCCAGGCGACGCGAGGCCAGCCAGCCGAGCGCAAGGATTGGAAATGGAGTCTGACGCGGCGGCTATACGAGCGCGGTTACGAGCGTCAAGCGATCGTGAATCTGTATCGATTTATTGATTGGGTGATGCAGTTGCCTGAGGAATTGGAGCTAGAATTTCGGACAGAGTTGGAGCAATGGGAGCGGGAGGGTCACATGACTTACCTCAGCACGATGGAGCGTATGGCACTTCAGGAAGGGCTCGAACGGGGACGTGAAGAAGGACGTGAAGAAGGACGTGAAGAAGGACGTGAAGAAGGACGTGAAGAAGGACGTGAAGAAGGACTCGAACAGGGAGAACGATCGCTGATCCTGCGTCTGCTCGCGCGACGCTTTGGTGAGGTTTCTGCGCAGCGCCAAGCTCGCATAGAAGCGCTGGCACTGCCTCAATTGGAAGCACTGGGTGAAGTGCTGTTGGATTTTCAGAGTGGGGCAGATCTGGATGGTTGGTTGGATGAATGCGATGCGTGAAGGCGATCGTCTATGGGCTTGCCTCCAGATAAAACACCGCTCGGGCAAAGCATCTCTCAAGCATTGAGCGATCCGATACATTCTCGGCCTGAAAGTTCCCAATCTCTCCCGGCAGCTTCTTAGGACACACATCTTGAGCATTCCCCTGATTGTTGCCACTGGCAATCCCGGCAAACTGCGCGAATTCGAGCAATTTTTTCAGCAATTGGGCTGCCATCCTTGGCAATTGCAACTCAAACCCGCCGAACTTGACGTAGATGAAACCGGCCAGACCTTTGCCGACAATGCTCTGCTCAAGGCGCGGGGGGTGGCCACTGCCCTGGGCGAATGGGCGATCGCCGACGATTCCGGTCTAGCCGTCGATGCCCTCAATGGCGCACCGGGGGTTCACTCGGCCCGCTATGCCCCCACCACGGCAGAGCGCAACTCGAAGCTGCTGCAAGCATTGGAGGGAAGCGGCGATCGCGCCGCATGCTTTATTTGCGAAATAGTACTCTGCCGCCCGGATGGTAGCGTCGCTGCTACCGCTACCGGACGCTGTCGCGGCGAAATTGCGCCTGACCTGCAAGGCAGCGGCGGATTTGGATACGATCCGCTATTCTACGTACCGGAAGCTGGAATGACGTTTGCCCAGATGTCTCCCGAGCAAAAGCAGCGGCTGGGCCATCGCGGCAAAGCCTTGCAGCAATTGCGATCGCGCTTGCAGGATCTCGATTTCGCCACACTGCAGCAGTAGGCTAAATCCCTTCCAGTCCACCCTCTACTCTTCTGATAGCAACACCGCCATGACATCCGTTTACCCACCTGAAAATTCTGCTCGCGTGGCAGGTGGAGCCAAAATCTTAGATGGCAAAGGGCTGGCCCGCCGCCTGCAGCAACAGCTCCAACAGACTGTCGATAAACTCGCCCCCCAAGTGGGGCGTCCCCCAGGATTAGCCGTGCTGATGGCGGGGGACAATCCCGCTAGTGCCGCCTACGTCCGCAATAAAGAACTGGCCTGCGAGCGGGTCGGGATCGCATCCTTTGGCGAGCACTTCCCCGCCACGGTGTCCCAAAGGGAGTTACAGGAGACCATCGAGCGACTCAATCGCGACGATCGCGTCGATGGCATTTTGGTGCAATTGCCTCTACCTAACGGCCTCGACGATCGCGAACTACTGCTGGCGATCGATCCCGACAAAGATGCCGACGGCCTGCACCCAATCAATCTGGGCCGATTGATGAGAGGGGAACCGGGGCTGCGCAGTTGCACCCCTGCCGGAGTGATGGAGATCTTGAAAGACGCCAATGTGGACCCGAGCGGGAAACACGCAGTGGTGGTCGGTCGCAGCCTGTTGGTGGGCAAACCCATTAGTCTGATGCTGCTGGGTGCCAACGCCACCGTCACGATGGCCCACTCCCGCACCCCCGATCTGGGTGCTGTCACCTGCACCGCCGACATTCTCGTGGTGGCGGTCGGCAAGCCCGCTCTCGTCGATGGCTCGATGGTGAAACCTGGTGCGGTGGCGATCGATGTGGGCATTAACCGCCTTGCTGCTGCAGGGGATCGAGGTCGGTTGGTGGGGGATTTGGAATTTGATAGCGTGAGGGCGATCGCCAGTGCCATCACCCCCGTCCCCGGTGGTGTCGGCCCCATGACCGTCACAATGTTGCTCGAAAACACCGTGCGCAGCTACTGCCAGCGGTGCGGCATCGAGACGCGTGCCTAGAGCAAAGGGGGAGAATCGCTCCCACCCCCGAGACTAGACCAATCCCGAGCCGTGCGATAATGACAGCTTGATTGTCACTGTTGCAGGCAAAGCCGAGGTTTGCAAAACGATTGCGCCAGAAGGCTCTCGAACCTGTAGCATTGACTCTGGATTCTCAACGCCGTGGGACCACCCATTCTGAGGAGCGTGACGTTGGCTGTCGATGCCTTTAATCTGACTGAATATTTGACCGAACAGCGGGCGATCGTCGAGCGGGCACTGGAGTTATCCTTACCCGTGGCTTACCCGGAAACGCTGTACGATTCAATGCGCTACAGCCTCATGGCAGGGGGCAAGCGCTTGCGGCCAATCTTGTGTTTGGCCTCTGGCCAGTTGGTGGGGGGCAGGCTCGAACAGCTCTTGCCCACCGCTTGTGCGTTGGAAATGATTCATACCATGTCGCTGATCCACGACGATTTGCCCGCTATGGATAACGATGACTACCGACGCGGCCAACCCACCAATCACAAGATCTACGGTGACGATATTGCCATTTTGGCGGGGGATGCCCTGCTGGCCTATGCCTTCGAAGTGGTGGCCGAACGAACCGAGGACGTTACGGCCGATCGCATTCTCAATGTTGTGGGTCGCTTGGGTCGGGCGGTGGCTGCTGAAGGTCTCGTGGGGGGGCAAGTGGTGGATCTGCAATCGGAAGGTCAAGAGGTTTCGTTAGACACATTGGAATTTATCCACGCCCACAAAACGGGGGCCCTCTTAGAAGTCTCTGTTGTCTCTGGTGCCATCTTGGCGGGTGGCGACGACGATGCGATCGCCCGTCTGACTGCCTATTCCCGCGATATCGGTCTGGCCTTTCAAGTCATTGACGACATTTTGGATGTGACGGCCACCAGCGAGCAGTTGGGCAAAACTGCTGGCAAAGATATCGCTGCTGCTAAAGCCACCTACCCCAGCTTGCTGGGCTTAGAGGTCTCGCGGCGCAAAGCGGCAGACTTGATCGCCCGGGCCAAGCAAGTGTTAGAGCCCTATGGCGATCGCGCCTTGCCCCTCAAGGCGATCGCCGATTTTATCGCTAACCGAACCCACTAAGCCTATGCTGCAGGAGCTCGCGGCCAATCGACTGTTGTGGATGGCGCTCCTTTCTAGCCTGATCGCGCAGGCATTCAAGCTGCTGATCCGCTATCTCCAATCGGGAAAAATAGACTTTCACGTCTTGGTCGAAACCGGCGGCATGCCTAGCTCTCATGCGGCATTAGTGACTGCTTTAGCCTTTGGAGTGGGGTTGCAGGAAGGCTGGGACAGCGTTCTCTTCGCGGTATCTAGCGTATTTGCCTTTATTGTCATGTATGACGCTGCGGGCATTCGCCAAGCCGCCGGCAAGCAGGCTCGCGTGCTCAATCAGATGCTGGAGGAGCTGTTTGGCGAAAAGCACGAATTTAAGGAAGTGCGCCTTAAAGAACTATTGGGGCACACTCCCATCCAAGTGATTGTGGGAGCAGCTTTGGGGGGAACCTTTGCCTGTCTTTCGATGCCACTGTGGATGCCTTAATGTCGATCTCGCGCCCTTGTCAAGCCAGAGCCTGAGCCAGATCGCCCCGAAAAACCTTGCGTTTGGCTGCAGGTGACGTTGAAAGTTGTGTAGATGCACCGAGAAGATCTCGGTGAAGATGTGTTCGAGCTAAGGAGTAGCTTTCCTAACTGCCACCCGAGCTGGGTCGGATTATTTGACCAAACCCTTCACGCAGGTGGAGATCCTCAAGCTGCTGGCGAAACATTTAGACGAGAGCTAGGGCAAGCTTCTGTAGGGGGCTCCACTCTGGCGAGCGAGATTGCCTCACTGACACTCTGTTCCCCTGCACTCTGTAGGCGGTTTCTAGCTTCACTTGCCAACCTATAGCGATCCTAAATGAATTGTAAACCCCGATTCTTGTCAGCCCTGGGTTTCAGGCCAATTAGCGTTCACGACTGATTTATGACTGCTATACATGAATTTATTAGAGGAAACGATTTCAGCATGAGCACGATTTTAGTCATCGACGATATCAAATCCGAACTCGAACTGCTCGGTCACTATCTCAAACAAGAGGGCCACACTGTTGTGTGTACCTCCGATGTCCGAGAGGGAATCGACACTGCCACCAACTATGAAATCGATGCCATTGTGGCCGATGTGGTCATGCCTGGCATGAGTGGGTTCGAACTCTGCCGCCATCTCAAAGCCAGCCCCGTCACCAGTAGCGTACCGATTATTTTCTGCACCTCGAAAGATCGAGATATCGATCGCCTCTGGGCCATGAAGCAGGGGGCAGATGCCTATCTCACCAAGCCCGTCACCCAAAAACAACTGGTGCGGGCTGTCGAATCTGTGGTGAGCTAACCGGTTATGAACGCGATCGCAGCAGCAGTTCCGAACCATCGGCAGGTCGGGGACCCTCTCTACCTGCGGTTGCAATTGGATCGGCAGACGCCTTCGCTCTTACCGATGGCGAGCGTACAAGAGGTGCTGACCTTGCCGGTCGGTCGAGTCTCGGCGATGCCGAACGTACCTGCTTGTGTCCTGGGCGCGATCGTCCGCCGCAGTCGTATCTTTTGGGCCATTGACCTAGCCCACCTCCTGGGACTGCCACCGCTAGAACGACAAGCGCAGCAATACATTATTGCCCATATTCAGTCTGGCGGCGATTGCCTGGGGGCCGTTGTTCGAGGAATTCAGGGGGTACAGCGATTTCCGATCGATGCCTTGCATTCGCCGCTGAAGGGAATGGTGGACGAACACTGGGTGCCTTTCATGCGCGGCTGCATGTCGCACGAAGGCGAGATTTTGCCTGTATTCGATCCCGAGGCGATCGCCAAATCTCTAGCTCCGAACGTGCCTCGCTCTCCCAGGAACATCTCGTCTCTGCAGGCTTGACAATTGTAAATCTCGACTAGTCGGACAAAGAGTTACCCCTTATCGAATGAGGGAAATACTCCCCTATCTTTAGGTAGACACACCCTATGGTTTCTCACCGAAATCCCGAGCTGAAACCCCGCCAGCCTACTCCAATTGGCGACCTTGCCCGCAACCCATCTGAATCAGCAGGAGACCAGCCCCGCCACCCGCCAACGACAACTGGCACCCTCGGGCAGAGGAAAGCCCAAATGGCCGATTCCGCCACCCCCACTGGATCGTCGGGATCGATCGCCGATCGCTTCAGTGGCCTGACCGCCAACCTTCCCCTCATGACGGGACTGGCGATCGCCGCTGGCGTTTTGCCGCTCTCGGGATTGGGGCTTGTCGCCTATAGCTTTGCCAGCCAAGGATTGCAGGATTCCATCATCACGCAGCAACAGGCGAATGCTCTCGAAACGAGCAATCTGTTCGATACGCTGGCGGTAGATGCCATTTCGACCCGAACGAGAGCAATTTCCAACTTAGGTATTGTCCGCAACCCTGCTGTGATTGAAAATACAACCCAGGCATGGAAAGAGGCGTTGTTTCAACGATTTGTCGATCAGGGGCTCAGTAGCGTAGAAACCGTCAGCTCGAGCGAGGCGTTACCCAACGTCTCGGCAGGAGACCGCAGCTTAATCGGCGACAACTCAGTCGCTTTGATGAATGCGGCGATTGAGCGGAAGGATCTGTATATCGCGTCTAATTTTCAAAACGATGTAAGCGGCTCGAATGCGATCGCGGCAGCCATTCCTGCCGTTAACTTTGAAACCAACGAAATCACTGGTGCTGTGGTAACTCGCTTATCCCTCAGTGCCATCAATTCAGAATTTATAGAAACCACCAATTTTCTCAACTCGAACCTGTCAGGCTTTGAAGAGGCTCAATCCTATGCTATCGATCGCGATGGGCATCTATTAGCGGGCGTTGAGGAGAGTTTCCTAGGCAGCTCGATTGACTCCATCTTGAGCTGCAACAGTCAATTTTTCGATCGCGAGGGAATTTATTCCGAAGTCTGTTTAAACGCAACAGATCGCCAAAAGTATCTCGTTACCCATGTGCCTCTTCAAAGCAGCGATATGTCCGAGCCATTGGGCTGGGGGATCGTCGTTTCTCAGCCTGTAGCAGCTGCCTTTGCTCCCCAGCACAATCTACGCCTGACCTTCGGCTCGGGCATAGCCGGAGCTGGCACTCTGGTTGGGATTCTAGGAGCATTACTGGCTAAGCTCCTGTATCGCCTGCGCTGTGTGGCAGAAGAACAGCGCCAGCGGCATGAATCCATCCAACAGCAAGTTCTGTCAATCTTGCACGATATTGATGGAGCATCCCAAGGAGATCTCACCGTGCGGGCAAATGTGTCTGATGGGGCAATCGGCACAGTGGCCGACTTCTTCAACTCGATTGTGGAAAGCTTGCGGAAAATTGTTATTCAGGTGGAATCGGCAGCCGGAGAGGTCAATGCCTCGCTGGGGAATGACGAAGAGTCAGTGCGCCTGCTGACGGAAGTCGCCACTCAGCAGGTCCGAGAAACCACCCGCACCCTCGAGTCAGTCGAGACGATGACAAAGTCTATTCAAGAAGTGGAGGAAAGCGCACGACAAGCCGCCGAGGTCACTCGCACTGTGGCCGCGACAGCAGAGACTGGAGGCATTGTGATGGACCGGACCGTAAAAAGTATTGTCAGCCTGCGGAAAACGGTTGCCGAAACCGCCAAAAAAGTCAAGCGTTTGGGGGAATCTTCTCAGCAAATTTCGAAGGTGGTATCGCTGATTGACGAAATTGGCCTACAAACGAATCTTCTCGCGATTAACGCCAGTATTGAAGCCGCTCGAGCGGGTGAAGAGGGTCGAGGCTTTGCAGTGGTTGCAGAAGCAGTTGGCAAGCTGGCAGCGCAATCAGCCAACGCCACTAAAGAAATTGAGGAAATTGTGGACACCATCCAGCTAGAGACTGGCGAAGTAGTCGAGGCGATGGAAGTGGGGACCCGTCAGGTGGTGGAAGGGACACAATTGGTGGAAGAGACCAAGCAGAGCTTGGAGATATTGTTCGAAGCCTCCGGCCAAATTGACAAACTGGTGCAGTCAATTTCTGCTGCTACAGTTTCCCAGACACAAACCTCCCACCAGGTGTCCGAGTTGATGCACGAAATCGCTCGCATTTCCGATCTCGCTTCCCGCTCTTCCCGAGAGGTGTCTGAATCGCTGCAAAAAACGTTGAAGGTTGCCGACGAACTGCAGGCGTCAGTCAGGACTTTTAAGTTGGATGCTGAATCCAGTCAAGGGTAAGCCGATGTCTGTCGATGCGACCGAGCGAGAGGTCAAACTGCGGTTTCTCGAAGAAGTGCAGGAGTTTTTCAATACGATCGAAGCGGCTCTGCTAGAACTCTCTCGCGGCGATCGCGATCGTCACTTGCTGGACAGCTTGCGAGCCGCCCACTCAGTCAAAGGAGGGGCTGCCATGATGGGCTTTCACACCCTCAGCAGCATTGCCCATCGCTTCGAAGATTCCCTCAAAGCCCTCAAAGCTCGCGGCCCCGACGTGGCGATCGAGCGCCCGCTGGAAAGACTGCTGCTGGCAGGATTGGACAGCATGCGGCAGGTGGCGACTCACAACCGCCAGATGGAGGGAGAGGAAAGCCCGCCTGCTTGGCTGGATGAGCAAGTGGAGCCTGTCTTGCAGATGTTGCGAGAGATTTTGGGAGATCCCACACCAGAGGATGAAGCGGCTTTACTGTCGGAATCTGAGGGCCGGGACATGACTGCCGTCATGTTTGACACCGAGGTGGGTAGCTGTTTGGAGCGATTGGAACAGGTGCTCGCCGATCCCGAATCCCCCTGTCTGTTACCGGAATTTGCGATCTTGGCCGAAGAGTTAGAAGGGCTGGGGGAAATGCTGCAATTGGGAGCCTTCAGTCGCTTGTGTGGGTCTGTGGCTCAACAGTTGGCAGCGGCTGAATCCGATCGGGTTGTCGATGTGGCGACAGCAGCATTGCAAGCCTGGAAGCGGTCCCGAGCTCTCGTGCTGGCGGGACAAACTCAACTGCTGCCCGATTGCCTGCAGGTGGAGCCTGCACCGGCAACAACCGCCCCACCACCCTCCGAAAAACTCTTCTCCCCGCCACTCCAGAGTGAAGGCCAGATAGAACGCACCGTTCGGGTGGACTCCGATCGCCTCGAGGAGCTGAACAACTTGTTTGGGGAATTCACCATCGAGCGCAACGCTCTGGCACTGCACCTGCATCGCGTGCAAAATTTGTTCTCGAACCTAAAACAACGGGTGCAAACGTTAGAGCAATCGCGACGGCAACTGCGCACCGATTACGACCAACATTCGGCAGCTCCTACTCATCTGACAGAGATCCCATTTCCATTAGCCAGCAGCGACAGCGACTCGCCTTCCCTAGCTGCCCTCAGTCAGAACGAATTTGACGAGCTGGAGATGGATTGCTATACCGATCTGCATTCTGTGTCGCAGGAACTGATGGAAACCATCGTGCAGGTGGAGGAAATCGCTGCAGACATCGATTTGGGCTTTCAAGCAGCCGATCGTGCCAGCAGCGATATGGATCGCACCTCTAAGTTGCTGCAGGCCAATCTGAGCCAACTGCGCATGCGACCATTCCGCGAGCTGGTGAGTCGTTTCCCTCGCACCGTTCGAGATCTGTGCTCGGAATATGGCAAAGAGGTAGATCTGGTCGTTCGAGGCAGTAGCATTCTGTTCGAGCGGGCTGTGCTCGAATCTCTGCGCGATCCCCTCATGCATCTACTGCGCAATGCCTTCGATCACGGCATTGAAGATCCGGCCACCCGTTTGGCACAGGGCAAGCCGGAACGGGGGACCATCCAAATTCAGGCTCAATTGCTGGCCAAACGTACTGTCATTACCATTCGAGACGATGGCCAGGGAATCGATCCCGCCAAAATTCGAGCGCGCCTGCTCGAACTGGGCTATGGGGCTGAAGAGGTCGAGCGAGCCAGCCGTGCCGAACTGCTCGATCGCATCTTCGAGCCGGGGTTCAGCACCGCCGATCGCGTCACCGAGCTGTCAGGACGGGGCATCGGCATGGATGTGGCGCGCTCCAATCTGACTCGCATGCGCGGCTCCATCTCAGTTGACACCGAATTAGGGGTAGGCACCAGCTTCACCCTAGAAGTGCCCTTAACCCTTTCCCACCTGCGGGTGTTGATGGCAGAAAGTGACGGGATGCCGATCGCCTTTCCCTTAGAAGCGATCGAGGAAATTCTCTTGCTAGACCGAATACCCACGATCGAGCTTGACGGCACGCCCGCCCTCTGTTGGCAGGACCGTACCCTGCCCGTCATCCAAATGGGCGCGTTCATGCGATTCCAGCACCCGCACCTTCCAGTCGAGCTAGAAACTGCCCCCATCCTGACTGTGCCCGCCGTGCTCGTCATGCTGCAGGGAAAGGACGCGATCGCCGTCCAGATCGATCGCCATTGGGGGGAACGAGAAATCGTTGTCCGACAGGTGGAAGGCTCTTTACCCCTTCCCTACGGCTTTTCGGGCTGTACGATCCTCGGCGACGGCCAAGTGGTTCCCTTAGCCGATGTCGCCGTCCTATTTCAACTAGCGTGCGGCACTTCCGCAGTTCTATCCTCCAGTTCTCTATCTGCCAGTGCTCCCCTCCAGACAGAAAGCAAAGTTGTCGAACCGAAGAGCCCTCCTTCCGAAAAGCCAGTCGCGCCACAGGCCAAGACCATTTTGGTTGTAGACGATTCTACTAACGTGCGTCGCTTTTTGGCCCTAACTCTAGCCAAAGCTGGCTTCGATCCCGAGCAGGCCAAAGACGGTCGAGAGGCCCTCGAAAAATTGCGATCGGGTCTAGCGGTCGCTGCGGTTATCTGCGATATCGAAATGCCTCGCCTGGATGGGTTTGGTTTTTTAGCTCGAGTGCAGGCGGATCCCCATCTGGCCCAACTGCCCGTTGTGATGCTCACCTCTCGTAGCGGCGACAAGCACCGCCGTCTGGCAATGGAATTGGGAGCCTCGGCCTATTTCACCAAGCCCTATCGGGAGGTCGAGCTATTGCAAAAACTCCGGCAACTGACAGGCGATCGCCAATCTCTAGCCGCTCCGCAAGGCGATTGCCTCAGCATTGAGGGAAAGAGTTAAGGGATGGGGCCAGCCTGTTGGGTTCAGACTTGGGCTAAAACATGCTGATTTAGGGTAAGCTTTGAATTAGTATTGTGTCGAGGTTTCCTGTTTGAAATTGATGGTATCGATCGGTGCAATTGTCGTTTTACGAGCCAGCACGGGAACCTTAAATCTACGTGTTGTATAAAACAGATACGTGTTGAATAGAACAGATCCAGTGCAAGCAGAATGTATATCCATTAAGGAATAGAGCTATATCAGACAGAGCTCGATCCTGCAGTACTCAATCGAACAAAAACTCGAAATTAATTCCAAAAAAAACTACTTACTCTAGCATCATAAAATTCTTAAAACAAGGCTGACTAAAAGCACCAATTAGTCAATCCGAAAAACTTGGTATTTAGTTTTGTCAGCAAAAGCTTTACAAGCGTAAACACGGATTTTCAAAACTTAAGCCCATGTCAGCTTAGAGGCATCAAAACTCTTGATGTTGTTTCGGGTTGATAAAGTACTATGCTTGTTTTAACGATCGGAACCCAGCGTTCCGGTATCGCGGGCGTCTACGTCTTTATTCCTCTCATTCAAAATGTGATGGCAGACAGGCTCGGGTGGGTTAATTCCGCTAATGGTTTGGCCAGCACCGCTGGTGGGTATAGGTTGCTGCGATTTCACGCGAGTGGGGACTCCACTCAGCAACATGCTTTCTTTTCTGACTCCGCTTCTAATCGTCCATTTTTATGGTCTTTAAAATTGATTGTGAAATCTTAATTTTGCTGTATACTAAAGTATCTCCAATCGCGCAAATATAAGGCTATTTTTTCTCAATGTTTTTGATAATACAGACCGATCTAATGGTCTGTATTAGGGATTGATTTCTCGATTTTCGACCGGGATCTCAGCTCGCGTTAGTCCTGTTTTTCGAGCGATATTCGAACGATGCAATACTGGGCGATCGCCTGCGATTACGATGGCACATTAGCCACTGACGGCAAGGTGGATAACAGCACTATTTTGGCGATTGAGTGCTTGCGCCAATCGGGACGGCGAGCCATTTTGGCGACCGGCCGACAGTTAGACGATTTGCAGCAAGTATTTCCCCAAATCGATCGCTTCGATCGAGTGGTGGCAGAAAATGGCGGCTTGCTATACAACCCTGCCACGGGCGAACAGATGTTATTAGGATCGCCCCCCCCAGCGGATCTGATCGAGCAATTGAGGCTGCGCAATGTTAACCCACTCTCTGTCGGTCGCAGTTTGGTGGCCACATGGCAACCCCATGCAATGGATGCACATGTCGCCATTCGCCATTTGAATCTCAACTGGCAGGTGATATGCAACAAGCAGGCCGTGATGCTCTTGCCCTTTGGGATCGATAAAGGCAGTGGCTTGCAGGCAGCACTGGCAGACCTGCAGCTTTCTGCGGCATCGACCATTGGCATTGGCGATGCTGAAAATGACTGCGATTTGCTGGTGACTTGCGGATATGCTGTGGCGGTGGGGAATGCCTTGCCCGTGGTGAAAACGCTGGCCGATTGGATTACGGTTGGAGAGCAGGGGGCAGGGGTTCGCGAGGCGATCGACCGCCTGCTCGAATTCGAAACGCTGTAATCGGTTCGATATTCAGTTGTATTGAAAGAGGCGATCGGGCAATGGGTAACGAGGAAAAAATCTGTTTTGTCATTCAAGGATTTGGCCAGAAAGTCGATTATCGAACGGGTAGAACGCTGGACTTGGATGCCTCCTACGAAGTCATTAAGGAGGCAGTAGAGGATGCGGGACTTAAATGCATTCGCGCTGACGAGATTCAACATTCGCAAATCATCGATAAGCCGATGTACGAGCATATTTTGAATGCAGATCTCGTCATTGCCGATCTGTCCACATCGAATGTGAATGCGGCCTACGAACTGGGGGTGCGGCATGCCGTGCGCAGTCAACCCACAATTGTCGTGGCAGAAAAACAATGGGACTTTGCTTTCGATATCAACCGCAACGCAATTCGCACCTACGAACATCTCGGCACCGATATCGGTCGTAAAGAGGCGAGGCGATTTTCCAAAGCATTGACTGAGGCGATCGAGGCTATTTTGAGTGAAGGGAAAGTGGATAGTCCACTGTATACTTTTCTGCCCGATTTGCAGCCGCCGACTGAAGCAAGAGTAACAGTAAAAAAGAGCGCCAGCTTTGCCCCTGAGGCTTCGGCAACTGACGCAGATAGCACTGCAGATGCCTCTGTCAAGGTGTTACTCGATCGAACCAAAGATGCTTTGCAGAAGAGTGATTTTGTCGTCGCCAAGTCAATGCTAGAAGTCTTGCGCACGATGCGCCCGCAGGATGAATACATTCTGCAAAAGCTGGTTCTAGTGACCTATAAGAGCGAACTTCCCACTCAGGGGCAAGCGCTATTAGACGCCCGCGATTTGATGCTGAAACATCTCGATCCCAGACATACGAACAATCCAGAAACTATTGGCCTTTGGGCTGCGGTCCACAAACGCTTGTGGTCTCGCGAGCGGGATTTGTCTTGTCTCGAAGAGAGTATCGATGCCCTAGAGCGCGGCTTCAAGCTGAAGAATGATTACTATAACGGCATCAACCTAGCGTTTATGCTGAACGAGCGGGCCAGAGTGGACGGTGCCATGCCTGCCGAGGCGATCGCCGACTACGTGACGGCCCAAAGAATTCGGCAGCAGACGATCGCCATTTGCGAGGCAAGGCTAGCAGAGACAGAGGCTGAAGAGCGCGTTGAGGAAACCTATTGGGTACTGGCGACTCTGTGGGAAGCTGCTGTCGGTTATGGGGACAAGCAGTTGGCCGACCGTTGGGAGCAAAAAGCTAGGCAGCACGTCGAGTCCCGCGACCTACCCAACTGGATGTTGGATTCTACACAGAAACAAGTGGAACAGTTGGAGCAGTTGCTAGAGCCGTCTCCTCTCCGCTTCCTGGCCAACTCATAATCTGTATCGAACTTGTTACGAGGGAATTCCAATGGGCTTAAAAGAGACCATTTCTGGCGATCTGAAGGCAGCAATGAAGGCTAAGGATAAGCTGCGCTTGGAAACGATCCGCAGCATTAAAAAAGCGATCCTGGAGAAGGAGGTGAGCGTACGTCCTTCCGGGCGAGAGGAGTTGACAGAGGCAGAGGAAATGGAGTTGTTGGTCAAGCAGGCCAAGCAGCGGCGAGATTCGATCGCCCAATATCGCAAGGCTCAGCGGGATGACTTGGTCGAGCGGGAAAGCGCAGAATTGGCAATTATTGAAACGTATCTGCCGCAGGCGCTATCTGAGGAAGAATTGAGTCAGGCGATCGACGAGATTATCGAACGGGTGGGGGCCTTGTCGGCGAAGGATTTGGGCAAGGTGATGGGGCCTGCGATGCAAGCGCTCAAAGGGCGGGCGGATGGAGCAAAGGTTCAGCAAATGGTTAAGGCAAAGTTGAGTTCTTAGCCACTGTCAATCAGCCAGCATAAACCGAGTCTAGTCTAAAACCCGTAGTTTTGATGAGACACCTATGAGTCCCTCTCACTAGCGCTGTCGATCGCTGCATTCGCCCCCTAAATCCCCCATTCTGGGGGACTTGACGACAGTGCTAGCTGGGGTTTGGAGGCGGGGAAGACGAACCGGCGAATCGCGGTCATTAAAGTTGTAGAACCGAAAGCCAATAGCCTCTCACAAGTCCCCCACTGGTGGGGGATTTAGGGGGCCGAGTGCAACGCCTGAAAACTCCAGGTTTCAACATGGATGCGGTTTAGGTTCAGCTCGGCTAGAGGTTGGGTAATCTTTTAAATATGGTGCAAATCTCACAAAAGCTGATTGGAGAGGGGATTGAGGCTTTGATGACTGGCAAAATTTGATTATCTGTGAAGTGTTACCTGCCATTGAACGATGCCCAATTTCAAAGATTCGACATTTCAAAGATTCGACCCTGTAGATGAGTTCCTCAATGGCGAGCGCCTAGGGCATCTCGCACAATGTCCAGTATCGATTCAAAGTCGCCATCACTTCAGCAAAGTTGGGGAATGTTACTGGCTTGAGGATATAGCCCGCCACGTTGAGACGATACGCTTCGATGCGATCGCGATCTTCATCGGACGTTGTTAGAACAATGACGGGTAAATTACAGAGTTTGCTGTCTGTCCGCAATTCTCGTAAAAACTCGATACCGTTCATCTGGGGCATGTTCAGATCGAGCAAAACGAGTCGTCGCATTTTGGGGATGGCGATCGCGCGATCGCCGCTGCGCAGCATATCGAGTGCTTCCAGCCCGTTGCCCGCCACAAACAGGGGATTGGTGATGTTGTTGCGCTTGAATGCCCGCTGGACGTTCATAACGTCAACTTCATCATCTTCAACCAATAATATATTTATCTCTCGGTTAGGCAAAACTACTCACGGATAAACTGCACTGAAACTATTTGGACTTGTCCGACTATTGTCTGACGGCGATCTCCTACAACTTCAATAGAATACACATTCGTATGGGCGACGGCTTCTGACAAAGGAGGTGTTATGCGATACATTTCTAGATCTCTATCCGATAAATCGGTTAAGAAACTAGCGGTCTCGCTGCCTGCAGCTCTCGCTGCTTAAAGTTGGGAGATCGGCAATGAAAATGTGAATGTAGCACCGCGACCTGGCTGCGATTGGACCTGAATCGATCCTCCACTGGTTTCAACAATCTTTTTCACAATCGACAAGCCGATGCCCGTATTCTCAGTTTTATCGCGAGCTTCCAGCGTCTGGAAGATGCTGAAAATCTTCTCGTGATACTGGGGGGCAATTCCAGGACCATCATCGGCAACGCTGAAAACGACTCGATCCCGTTCTCGGGTTGCCGAAATCCGTACCTGTCCGTCGGAACGGTTGTGGTGTTTGACGGCATTGCTAATCAAGTTGCTAAACACCTGCTGTAACAGCAGCTTTTCGGTGACGATTGTGGGCATCGGATCGTCAATTTGGATGCGACATTCGGGAGGAAGAGATAACATCTCTAGCACCTCGGCGAGCAGCACCGCAACGTCAACTCGAATCTGCTCGGTCCCAGTCCGGCCCACCCGCGAATATTGCAGTAGCCCGTTAATCAAGGCTTCCATCCGCTCTACGCGGCTTCTGAGCAGGTTCATCTGGTGGCGGGTCTCCTCCGTCAGAACATCTTCCAGATCTTCTTCAATCCAGTGCGACAAATTGGCTATGGCTCGCAGGGGAGCTTTGAGATCGTGGGATGTTACGTAAGCAAATTGATCCAGTTCCCGATTGCGGCGTTCCACCAAGGCAGTGGTCTGTAAGAGAGAGGCGTTGATCGCTTCTAGTTCCTCTGCTCTTGCCTGTAGAAGTTCTTCGGACCGCTTGCGCTGAGTGATGTCAGTCAATATGCCGGTCACGCAGGCAGGTAGCGGCTCGGTTGCTTCCATCCGACTGGCATCCATCTCCAGCCAGCACAGATCGCCCGAACCCGTCCGAACCCGAAACTCCAAGCGTCGCCCAGACTCTTCCCCTTGGCACAGCTGCTCGATCGCCTTCTCATAACTGGGCAGATCGGCGTCAAAGAGGTAACTGCTCAGCTTGGTATTCAGGCTGGTGTTGCGGTCGTAGCCCATGACCTCAGACCAAGCGGGGTTGAGGAAAGTCAAGTTTCCAGACAAATCGAGTTTGAAGATGATGTCCCGAACGTTGTTGACGACCGATCGATACTGCTGCTCGCTCTGCCCCAGGTCGAATTTGGCCTTCTGCTCTCGTGTCAGTAACTCTTGGTTATGAAAATTGAGGCGCTCTAGTGCAGCAGTCCTTTGCTCCACACGGGCCTCCAGGTCGTCATTCAACTCGCAGATGGCGGCTTCAAACTGCTTGCGCTCGGTAATGTCTCGCAATAAGGCGATCGAAACCCTCGGTTCGCCCGTGGTGGCATTGCAAACAACGGAGCTCGAGCTTTCGAACCAGAGATAACTACCGTCCGAGTGCCGCATTCGGTATTGCGAATGGTATGGTGCAAAGACGCTCGCAGCGATCGCGCGAGTTCTATTGAGCGCAGCAGCATCCTCCGGGTGCATGAGTTCCATCAAGGACCTACCGATCAAGGCATCGGGTTCGTATCCCAGACGATTGTGGACCGATGCAGAAACATACCTCACCACTCCTGCTGGAGTAGTTTCCACAAGCACATCCTGAATATTCTCCGCCAGCAGGCGATATCGCATCTCGCTTTGCCGTAACTGGCGCTCAGCTCGCCGTTGTTCGGTGACGTCTCGCATGGTCGCCACGGCCCCAAGTTTGCGACCATCGGTGGCCAAAATCGGCTCGCCATTGGCCAAAATTAATCGGGTGGGTCCCCGTTCTGGGGCGATGACCATTTCGGCATTTTTAATCGATTCCCCCCGCAATGCTCGAAACAGCGGGATCTCTTCTGTGGGGAGAGGGGTCGTACCATCAGCACGATATAAGTCGTAGTGATTTGCCCAATCGCTAGCGGGAATGGGCTCTTGGGGTAAGCCGTGGAAGTTTCGCGAGGCGCGGTTAAACAGCGTCAGAACCCCATCGAGGTTGCAGGCAACGATACCATCAGACAAATTGTCTAAGAGGGCATCCACAAGCTGTCGTTCCTCGTCCAACTGGCGGCTAACCGAAGGTGGAGCTTGATTGTCGTTGCAAGTTCCCACCCACTCGCAAATTTTACCGGCAGAGACAATGGGTTCAATGCGCATGTAGATCTGTTGCTGCGGCACTCGCGATCCGGCCAAACACACGTCAACCTCTAAGGCTTTTTGTAGCTTGTGGTAAGTCTTCCACTGAGCGTTCAAGAGCTCGGCATCGGCTGGCTGCAGCAAAGCAGCTAAAGGGCATCGATCGCGGCGATGGAGTGGCGTGTTAAAAAGTGCCCACCAACGTCGATTTCCGAACAAGATCTCTCCACTCGGACTGGCAACCCATATCGGTACCGATATGGCATCCATGCGCTGGTAGGCGCTATTGTCAATCGGCTGTGCCTCCTCAGGCTGTCCGTGCAAATGGTTTGAGGTTATTTGCGGCGAAAAAGTATTGGTATCCATAGTGCTGTGGAGAGGTGGACTTGAGGAATGAATGATTTATGAGGACTGAATATCTACAGCAGGGGTTTCTGATATCTCGCGCGATTGGAGTAATCGGTAGCTCCTTCGAAGGAAGCACTGAATAAGTCTGGCTGGCGAGAGCAGCACAATTCGCTAATAGGGTTCTGTATCGTTGGCTGCATGGGCTTTAGCCTCCAGCAGGCGATTGAGAGATTGCACAAATTTGTCGTAGTTGACAATTGGCTTGGTCCAAAAATCGTCAGCTAAAGCCGCTTCCAGCAGAGATTGACGCTCCGATGCCATTACATAGGCTGTCAGCAGCACAACTGGGACATGGCAGGTACTGTCCTGAGATTTGAGAAACTGAGACAGGTCGGCTCCGCTAACCTCGCTCCCTTGCCATACGGCACCGGGGAGGTTGATATCCATAATGACTAAATCGACCTTGCCAGCCTGACACAACTCCATCAATATGGCGGGCTTGCTGGTGATTCGTACCCGATGTACGCTCAGCTTTTCGACTAACTTGGCAGTCCCTTTTGCCAGCAGGATATCGTCCTCAACCAGTAAAAGATTCATCGATGGGAGTTGTCGAGCGATCGTCACGAGAGAGTGCCTCTTTAGTGGAAATTGTAAAATGCAAGTGCAAACTAGCCCTTAGCAGATGGTTCTTCTAGATCTTCGTCAACACGAGGAATCGTAAAACTGACAGTGGTGCCTTGCCCTCTTCCAGGGCTGTCCAACCAGATTTTGCCCCCCATCAACTCCACTAGGCGCTTGCAGATGGTCAGCCCCAATCCCGTGCCGCCAAAGCGTCGTCGAATCGAGCCTTCCTCTTGAACAAATGCCTCAAATACCAGCGCTTGCTTGCTCGCGTCAATTCCGATGCCGGTGTCGCTCACCGAAATTGTTGCCTCGTTGGAAGCGGTCTGAATTGCAGTGACGCGTACGGCCCCTGCGCGGGTAAATTTGAAGGCGTTAGAGAGCAGGTTGGTCAGAACTTGGCGGAGCTTGAGTTCGTCCGCTATGACAGTTTTCACCTGGCAGTCGATCGATAGATCCACTCCTCGGCGATCGCTATCGAGCCGGAAGATGGCAAGTTTCTTTTCCAAGAGCGAGGGAAGATGGGCGGGGGCAAGGTTCACCTGCATCCGACCGGCTTCAATTTTGGAGATATCCAATACCGTGTCGATTGACGATACCAGATCTTCTGTGGATTGGTAAGCCACTTGGATGTATTCCTGCAGCTCGGCCTCGCTATCGTAGAATCCCTCTTTCAGGAGCTTGAGATAGTTCAGCGTCAATGCCAGAGGAGTCCTCAATTCGTGACTGGTTGAGGATAAAAAATCGGATTTGAGCTGACTGGCTTCCTCTGCCGCACTGCGGGCTAGCGAAAGCTCGCGATTGCGCATTTCCAACAGCAACCGCTGCTCGTACTCGCAACGATACAAGCGCTCTTGCATCACAGCCGTTGACAGGCGATCGCTCAAAGAGCGCAGCAAATCCACATCTGCTTGGCTCCACGAATGCGCCCGATCGTGCTTGAGTTCGCACCACTCCTCAAAGGATTGACGGGGCCTATCCTGGCGTTCGTCCTCGTTTTGCCGTCCTGCCCATAGGGTTTTCGTATCGATCCCCTGCCGAAATACAGCTAGGGCTCCTAAAGCTTCGCTGCCATACTGCAAGGGAACAATGGCAACGCTGCGCAAGTTAGTCTCGCGAAAGGAATCTCGATAGGGCCTAAGGCTGCTTTCGCGATCGAGGTCTGACGCCACTAACAAGTCAGGGGTAGAACAGGTGTTCTCCAAAAACTCTACCCATTCGGTTTGCGTTAATGTTGGCTGCTGGCCAAATGAATAGAAATCAAAATCACCGCTGACAGAGGCAATTTGCAAAAGCCCTCCTGTCGCGTCTACCGATCCGGCAATTTGACCGAGAGCATCGGTCAATATAGTCTGGCGATCTTTGGGAGCATGTAAGAGTGACGTCAGTTGATTGACGGAGATTTCGCGAGAGGCGCGATCGCGAGCCTGAAGGAGTAGTTTTGCTTGGGCAATGGCAATCTCCACCTGATCGGCAATGAACTGCAAGACTTGGAGGGTTTGCAGGTCGAACGCTCGGGGTTTGCTGTGGTGGGAGATCAGCAGTCCCCACAATCGGTTGCCATTGAGAAGGGGAATGACCACAGAAGACTGAACCCCCATCAAGGACAAGTACTCGACATGGCACGGATCGACTGGGCGCTTGAGCAGGTCCCCGAGTGGTTGATTCCAGACCTCTTCAACAGTCAGCTCGTCAGTTGCGGTACTCGGCAGGCGATCGGGCTCGCTCAATAAAATCTCTTGGGCTGCCAGATCGACAATCGTTCTAACCCTAGTTTTGCAAAACAGCTCTCTTGCCTGAGGAGGAATATCCCCTGCAGGGAAGTGCAAGCCTTTGAGGGAAGGAAGGCGTTTCCCAGACAGCGACTCAGCAATAACCTGCCCGCTGCCATCGGGGTCAAATCGGTAAATCTTGACCCGGTCTGTTTTTAAGAAGTCTCGCATTTCTGCAACTGTGGCATCCAAAATGTCTTGCAGCTCCAGCGATTGGCGGATACGGCTGGCAATTCTATAAATCGAGGTGCTGCAAGTTGGGGATTGTTCCTTTCTGGAGGTCACGTTTGCTCTCCGATACGAGTCATGGTTCCTAGTGGCCCTATGAGAAGACGTTATTTATTATGTTTCACCATCTGAAACACTTTCCACTCATATATTTTTGACATGCTAGTTGGCAAGCTCGCTCCATATCACTTCAGCCTGGATAAGTTCAGTCTTGAACCTTGAACTCTAACCTTAAACTCTTATGAGCTGAAACCCTTTCTCTGTCGGCACTCGATCCTAGTCTTTGAGTCACTGCCAAAGTGAAAATTGCTGAGCACTAAAGCAGATGACGAGCGCTAGACACTTGAGTGACAGCCTATGCAGACCCTGCTCTCAGTAATTTCACTAGGATAGCTTTTCCGCAGAATTACTGAACGCAAGAAGAGTGGTAATACTGAGGAGATCGGTATAAAAATGGGAAATCTATACTTAACTACCCCAAGTAAGCAGTAAAAAAAGAGATGAATTTACACATTTACCAAGATCTACTCCTTTCCTGTATCAGAGAGGACTTGCCCCCGCTTCTACTACTTAGATACCAAAGCTGGGAAGTGGAACAGTCGCAAGATCTAAGCAGCTATTTAAAGGAGAGCTGTAATTACGAACCAGAGTGGGACAAAAGTATCGCTCTACTCGAAAGAACTCACCGATCGATCGGTGCAGTCGCGATCCAATGCCTTCAAATAGAGAATAGAATTACAAGGCTTAAAGAGAGAATGGCAGTTTGAGAGTAAATGTTGCCTCGATCTTAGCTGGCTGAGGTAAGTTCGTGAGTCGTAAGGCTTTAGCAGATATCTACTTCATGGAGGACTGGTCATGAAAAGCATTTTGGCGATTGATGATGACTTAGTAGTCTCGACATATATTAAGCGTATTCTACAAGCTAATCAGTACCGCGTCATGACTCGCAAAAGTGGTAAAAGTGGCTTAGAAATAGCGCGTCAAGTACAACCTGACTTGATCTTATGCGATGTACTGATGCCCGATATGAGTGGCTACGAGGTCTTAGAGGCATTGAAACAAGATTCAGCCACTTCTGATATCCCCTTTATCTTCCTCACATCTAAAACAGGTAAGCGGGACATTATCGATGGTATCGAACTAGGTGCTGCTCAATATCTCAGTAAACCTATTGCCTCTGAAGATCTACTCGCAACCGTTGCCACTCGATTTCTCGATATTGAGCGAGAGTGCAATCAAAAGCACCATATAGCTACCACAAAAGAATTCATAACCATTTCACCCGATTTGGAGAGGGATTATTCGGGTTGGTGGTTAGCCTTCGAGCCTAACTCCCATCAAACTTTTTTAGGGAAAACTCAAAAGCTGGCCTATATATTTGCACAAAGAGCACATCCATGTGGCGTGTTTCTCTACCATAGGCTAGGCGGCAACTCTAGTTATGTCCAAGCCTGACCCAAAGGCATAGAAAGTGCTTCTCTCATATATCTCTATCGCAGAGAGTGTTAGAGGCCGCTATAGCCTCAAGTTCTTTCCAAGCTCGAAACATGAAGACAACCCTTCTCTAATTCGAACAATATGGCTATGCAATGTAGCTATATTGACTTCTGCTCAATCGCGAAACAAAGCAAAGGAAAAAGCGAATGCTTCTATTCATCTTATCACTATATTTCTCAGTCAGCTTGACTTGGTTTGTACATGCAATGTTGGCCGCTCCATTATGTGACGATCGGGGTAGAGTTATAGGACAGTCTAGTTATCAGGCTCGATACGATTCAGTAAAAGATTTTATCAATAAATCTGTCCAAATGGAACTATATAGCAGTCGTAATTCAGTCGTAAATGACGAGAAAATGGAGGCCGATGGCTAAGAAGAAACGGTGTTTATAATTCATCTAAAATTACTATATATGCTAATTTTTATCTCACATAAAGATTGGTTTGTGGTGCTTTTAGTGAAAGACATATATGCACGCGTAAAGATCGACCTTAATCTAGGAGATAGCAATGAAGAGCTATAGAGATACAAATCCTCTGAATCGAGAAGTTGAAGAGAGTATTAACTATTTGGAAGCCACTAAAAGACAACTACCAAAACGGATTCTAGAATCTATATCTATCAGTATTCTGTGCTCTTTGACTTTATTTGGTGGCTCAGGAAATATCGCAGCAAAAATAGCTGTTTCAGTAATAGGTCCATTGTCTACTCTTAACGCTGCAATCTTATCGTTGAAGCTGAGAAATGAATCTAGCTTAAATCAAGACTTAAGAAAGCTAAAACATCTCAACAAATCGCTACTGTATTACTCAGTTGAGTTTGATACTTTATCCGATAGCAACGCTCTCGATCGTAACAGTGACATTTCTAATGTATTAACATCAAATATAGGAAGCGTCAGTGTGCAATCTTAACTCGATCTCTAAGGCTATCTGATAATTCTCAATATTCCAGTATATAAACCCCATTCAGATAAACATCTTATCTGGAGATAAGGACAGCTCCAGGATTGCTCTCACCATGATAATCAGCGGACTGAGTTCTACAAATCGTTCAAATATCTCTAGCATTCTTTACCCGCAGACCTCTATGTAGTGATGTTCTAAAACACTAGAACTTTTCGGTAAAATAAGCCACCTTAACAGGGGTAGGCTTAAGAACCCCTCACACAAGCGGCTGGCATGGGCCGCAAATCATGCCGTCTTTCGGTTTTATGACCGGGAGACGGTACTAAATGTCCAGGCTCCGGCTAAAAAGTGCCGTGGCCGTGCTTGTGTGCGGTTTCTTAACTCCCGGTCACCTCCCCAACAGGTGGTGACCGTTCTACTAACAAGGGAGAAGCGCACCGTGACTGAGCCCAATAATCAATTACTGCAAGAACTGGAACAACTCACCGCGATCGCCTGGACTTTGGCAACGGCAATGGAGGTGGAAGAAGCCGATCGGTCTTATCGCCTTGCCATTCAACACATTATCCAGGGTCTCAAGCAGCTTTGCGATCGCCTCAAGCAGGAGAAGGCTTTTACACTTACCCCGCATAAGAAAAAACCACGAGACCCAGCCTGGGTATGACCACTAACTGCCCTTCATAATGGCCAGTATAATAGGATCCTGTCGTACGCATTGCTAAAACTATTTCTTCATACAAAGATTCCTCTAAACCCAAGTTCTTAGCGCAACTCATCCCAGCCCAAAAATTTGTATTATTTGCACTTTGTTTCAAAGGCGTTCCTTGCCATCTTTGATATAAATAGTATCGACTATTACTTCTGGTACTCCCTCTAGCTCTTGTTGCATCATTAAAGAATATCAATCCTTGGTTATTGATTTCCTCTAATATTTCTTCGGTTAATGTAAATATGACAGCACCACAACCCTCACTAATTCCAGAGCTTATTTTGTTCCGATAAACATCTGATACTTCTATCTTTTCAGGCAAAATGCTACTTCTATCATCAGATAACAAATAGCAAGATTGTAGGGTAACGATGAGAGCCAGTATGACAACCTTAAGCTTCATGAATGGTTATACACCGATGTTTAGTGAACATCTGCTCTAAAACATAACACCCACACCCAGTTCCAGTCACTGAGCTAGCCACTGGAACCCACTTAATCCAAGGCAGTGTTTTTACTGGTTTACCAACAAAAATAGTATTGTTATCGTCAGATCGGCATTTTATTACGCAAGTCTCATATTCAGAGCGCATTATCATTATGTTTTGGTTTTACTTCTAGACTCTGCATTGGCCCTCACCCCCGGCCCCTCTCCCAAGTTTGGGCGAGGGGAGAAACAGCCTGAAGTTTTGAGTGATGGACTGTTGGATATCAATGTTGGGTTTGGGGCGATCGCTTTTAGGAATATGTTTTGGTTTTGCTTCTAGGCTCTGCATTGGCCCACCCCTCGGCTGAGCTTGCGCTGAGGGCGGTTCGGTGTGTCGAATTCACGTCCATAAAGCTTTCAGCGGCTGTCGGTAACAACGCCTAGGCAAGCTCACTCTGAGGAGTGATAGCCTTGCTATGGGATGGCATACATATCCGCCATCCTGGGGCTTAAGAACCCCTCACACAAGCGGCTGGCATGGGCCGCAAATCATGCCGTCTTTCGGTTTTATGACCGGGAGACGGTACTAAATGTCCAGGCTCCGGCTAAAAAGTGCCGTGGCCGTGCTTGTGTGCGGTTTCTTAACTCCCGGTCACCTCCCCAACAGGTGGTGACCGTTCTACTAACAAGGGAGAAGCGCACCGTGACTGAGCCCAATAATCAATTACTGCAAGAACTGGAACAACTCACCGCGATCGCCTGGACTTTGGCAACGGCAATGGAGGTGGAAGAAGCCGATCGGTCTTATCGCCTTGCCATTCAACACATTATCCAGGGTCTCAAGCAGCTTTGCGATCGCCTCAAGCAGGAGGCTGAACGGGAGTCATCATAGGGGGGGCTCGCCCAGGGCAATATCTGCGCAAAATACTTTGTTCCATCATGGCCTCCGGGGTACTCCCGCCAGAACGCAGAGCGTTTGGCGGTGAGGGGGATAGGATAGTTAAACGCAGGGCGGTTGGACTACCGCTCTCTGGCTGTGGAGGCTTATCCGCTGGGATGCCTGTGAAACAGCAACTCTCACTCGTGAGTCTGAGAAGCTCCCGCTAGACCCGTAGGGTTAGCGGTGAGAGTAGTCACAGTTTTAATCACAGCTCTCTTGGGCTAACGAATACCAATGCTTATGAATACTGCTATAGATCTGGCCCTCACCCCCAGCCCCTCTCCCCAGGGAGAGGGGAGCAGCAGCCGGGGAGGGGAGCAGCAGCCGGGGAGAGGGGAGCAGCAGCCGGGGAGAGGGGAGCAAGAGCTTTGTTCTCTTTCCCCCAAATTTGGGGGATGGGGGCCAGCTAGCGATCGAACTCGGTTTTTCAATAGAGTCGGTGATGGCATCTGTAGCCCAATTTCAGTTAATTGGGATAATCCTGTGGGCAAGTCCCCAGAATGGGGGGGGTAGGAGGCGAGTGCAAGAGGCAACAGTGTTCTAAACAGCTTGCCCTGCAAGGCTTCTGGAGACTTTTGCGTAATGTATAGAGGGGCTATTGAGTTGGGTGGGGGGGATTGTGGTGCAGGCGCTCTAGGGCGGCTCGGACTGTTTGGGTTTCGGGGCGGAGGGGGATTGTGGTTTCTAGGATGGGGAGGGCGCGGCGGTAATAGGAGAGGGCTTCTGCAGATTGCCCGCGAGCTTCGCAAACTTCGGCCACAATTTTGAGGCTGATGCCGACTTCTGGGTGCTCTGGCCCCAATGTTTGCTCGCGTAGGGTTAATGCTTTGAGGGCGAACGTCTCAGCTTTAGCGTATTTTTTCTGCTGTCGATAAAGCTGTGCCAGCCTAGCCCAATCGAATGCAATGGATAGATGTTTCTTGCCCAAAGAAGCTAGTCCCAGCTCTAGGGCTTGCAAAAAGAGTGGCTCTGCTTGCTCATAACGGTTCTGTAGCCGATAGAGTTCTGCCAAATTGTGAGGCTGGTGGCGACATCGGGATGCTTCTCTCCCAACAGTTCGCGCCTCAACTCCAGCGCCTGCCGGTACAGCGGTTCCGCTTGCTCGTAGCGACCCTGCGAACGGTTGAAGTGAGTGCGCATAAAACTCTCTAACTGAGTATCCAACTCAGCCCCCCGCACCGCCAGCCAACAGACCCCACCCCGATACCCCTCCAAATACCGCCGAGCATATTGCAGCGCCAACTCCGTCTTGCCAATCCCCCCCATCCCCGCGATCGCCGTCACCGCAACGCGATCGCCCCGCTGCAACATCTCGTGCAACTGCACCAATACCCGCTCCCGCCCCACAAACTGCGCCACGCCGCTATAGGGCAAATTCGACGGAATCCCTGTTTCCCGCTGTCGCTGCTGCTCTCTCTCTTGCTGAGCTTGCAGATCCCCCACCTCAATCGCAGAGGGTGCAAGACCGCCCAAAAACGCAGCCAAATCTCCATTTGCATCGTCTGTGCGTGCTCGCTCCGCCGCACATCCTCATAAGACCGAATCCCCAACACAACAGATTCCGGCTGTTCCCAATAGCCGTGCAAGTGCAAAATTCCTTGTTCGTCTCCCCGCAGCACCCGCTCCACCCGCGCAGTCTCCAACCAAGTCACCGGTCGCAAGCCCGTCACCTCTTCCAGCAACCCGTCATAATTGGTCGTTGCAATCACCGCCCCCAAATCCTGCAAGGCTTCGATCGCCCCCCGCTCGATCGCCGACAACTCCCCTACCGTCTCCCGCAGCCACCGCCGAAACTCTCCCCCAGACGCATTCAATCTGGCTTCAAGCTCGCTAGCGATCGCCAAGATTTCTGACAGCTCGCAATCGCGATCGTTCAACGCCGCCAGCTTTCTTTGCACCCAAGCCCGTTGCGCCCGACCCAACTTCTGGCACTGGCGCACGCCATGTTCGAGCAAACCCATCCAAGACGCCACCGGATGATTGCCAGTAGCGGCGATCGACACCCCAGCCCCAACAATGACAACCACCTTGCGATCGGCGACTAATCCTTTGAGTTCGTTAACCAGATAGGCAGACATCGTCGCATCACCATACACCGTCTCATTCTGCCGAATTCACCCAAATTTGACGAGACTAACCGACCCGAACCACAAACAACCACAAGTTCAGCCCCTCCCCCCGGCTGCTACTCCCCTCCCCCCGGCTGTCACTCCCCCCGGCTGTCACTCCCCTCTCCCCAGGGAGAGGGGCCGGGGGTGAGGGCTCCCGCCTTTCCCCCCGCAACAATATCAGATAGATTCTAGAGGTATGTTTTAATTCAACTAAAACCAAAACATGGCTATTGACTGGTGATACCCGTCCGCCTTACCCTACGCCAGTTCTTCAGCTACGAGCGAGCTGTTTTAGATTTTAGCAATCTCCACACAGCCTGTATTTGTGGCGACAACGGCGCAGGAAAATCCGCCCTACTCGAAGCCCTCACCTGGGGAATTTGGGGACAATGTCGCGTCAGCGTCGAAGACCATTTAATTCGACAGGGAGCCACAGAAGCCCAAGTTGAAGTCATCTACCAATCCTTCGCCCAAACCTACCGCATCTTACGCAGCCGATCGCTCAACGGACAAGGCTCTCTAGAATGGCAAATCCAAACCGGGCAAGGTTGGCGATCGCTCACCCAAAAAGGCATCCGAGCCACCCAACAAGCCATCCAAACCCAGTTAAGACTGGACTACAACACCTTCATTAACTCCGCCTATTTACGGCAGGGACGAGCAGACGAATTTACCCTCAAACGACCCGGCGATCGCAAGCGACTGCTAGCCGAAATGTTGGAATTGCAGCAATACGAACGCTTAGCCGAACAATGTCGAGAACAATTCCGCACCGCCAAACTGCAGGTGGAATTGTACCAAAAGCAACTGGACCGACAAACCGCCCAACTACAACAGCAACAGCAAATTCAGACAGAATTTGAAGCCCTGCACGCGCAACAGGTGCAGTTAGAAGCCGCGCAAGACTCCGATCGCCACCTGCTAGAAGCCGTCAAAGCTCGCGATCGCCGCTGCCAGCAAGCCCAACAACAGCAGGACTGGCAACAGCAGCAGTTAGAGACCTTGCGGGCCACACTGCAGCAGACCGAATCCCAATGGCGACAGCAACGGCAGCGGCGTCAAGACCTGCAGCAATCGATCGATCGCGCCGCCACGATTGAGGCAGGCGATCGCCAATACCGCCAGATAGCCCAGCAGGTCGAACAGCTACAACAGCAATTCCAACAGCGCCAAACCCTACTCCAAGCACAACAGGACCTACAAACCCAAATCGCCGCACGGGAACACCAACAGTCGCTAGCCCTCCACAAACTGCAAACCCAACTGGAACAGTTGGAACACACCCAAGCCGCCGATCGAGCCATTGTGGCGGAAGGCGATCGCATCGCCAGCGCCGTCGCCAGCTACCGTCAAGCCCAAGCCAATCTGACCCGGCTCGATCGCCTGCAAGCCAAAGCCGCCCCCCTACTCGCTCAACAGCAAACCTACCAAAGCGCCATCGAGCGAGACCGCGATCGCCTGCTAGCCCGCCAAGAAACCCTGCACCAACAGGTCAGCGAGGCCCAGCAAATGGCGCAGCACCAACAGGTAGCCCAAGCCGTGGCCGAAATCGAAACACAGTTGGAAGAGCTGCACAAATTGCGAGTCTATCAACAGCGGGTGTTGGAAAAGGGCCAAGAGCGGCGGGCCTTGGTGCAACAGTTACAGGAGCGACAGCGATCGCTGCAGCGGGAATGGCAGCGGTTGGAAGATCGCTCTCGTCAACTGCAATCGCCAGGGCAAGCCTGTCCGTTATGCGAGCAGGCACTAGAAGGCGATCGCCGCACCGCCGTCTTCACCAAACAGCAGGTGCAGCAGGAAGACGTCTCCGAGCAAATTTGGGTAATTCGGGAGCAATTGGCGGTGTCAGACCGCGAAATTGAATTGTTGCAAACGGAATATCGCGATTTATCCGAGCAACTCGCCCCCTTCGACCGCCAGCTCGAACAGCAGGGACGCTTGCGGCAGCAATTGGAAGCCAGCCAACAGCAAACAGAGCAGGTGCAACTGTGGCAGGCCGAACTGGAGGAAATCGACGCTATCCTCGCCGCCCGAACCTATGCCTTCAGCGCCCGCTCGCATCTGGCCGCAGTGGACGCCGCCCTTGCCCAGCTCAACTACAACGACAAAGACCACGCCCTCTGCCGTTCGGAGGTCGAACGCTGGCGGTGGGCCGCCTTCAAGCAGAGCGAACTGCGCAAAGCCCGACAGCGGCTCGACCGCACCCGCGCTGCCATCGCCGATTGCTGCAGCCAAATCGCCACCCTCAACGCCCCCACCCAAGCCCAAAATCGGGAGATTGTCCAGCTCGCGCAGCAGTTGAGCCAAGTGCGCGAGCGCTTCGCCTGCATCCCCTACGACGAAACCGCCCACCAGCAACTGCAGCAACAACTCAAAGCCCTGCAACAGTGGCGATCGCAAGCGGAGGCCCTACAACAGGCCCGCGAGCAACTGCCCCAATGCACCGCCGCCTGTGCCGAGCTCGAACAACTGCTCCACACCCACCGCCAAGCCCTCAGCGATTGCCAACAGCGCCTCGACGCCGCCCAGCGGGAATTGGCTGAGCTCGACCGCTCGGCCCCCTGCGCCGCGACTGCCAGTGCCACCGAATTCGAAACGGCGATCGGGCAGCGGCGCAAAACCCTCGATCGCATCCTGTCTCAGTTGGGGGCCAAGCAACAGCAACTGCGGCAATTTGAAACCCTGGAACAGGATCGGGCCGACACAACACAACAATTGGCCCAATTCCGTCGCCAACTGCAGGTCTATCGCGAATTAGCGCGTGCCTATGGCTCCAATGGCATCCCCGCCCTGATTATCGAAACCGTCCTGCCAGAGTTAGAGGCAGAGGCCAACCAAATTCTGGGTCGCCTCACCCACCATCAATTACATTTGCAATTCATTACCCAGCGCTCCAGCCGCCATAAAGGCAAAATCATCGATACCCTCGATATCGCGATCGCCGATCCGCGCGGCACCCGTCCCTACGAAACCTATTCGGGCGGCGAAGCCTTTCGGATTAACTTTGCCATTCGTCTGGCCCTCTCCCGTCTATTGGCGCAGCGATCGGGGGCCAGTTTGCAAACCTTGGCGATCGACGAGGGGTTTGGCAGTCAGGATGGCGCAGGGCGAGACCATTTAGTCTCGGCGATTAATGCTGTGGCGGATGACTTTAGCTGTATTTTGGCGATTACTCACATTCCCAGCTTGCGCGATCGCTTTCCCAGTCGAATTCAAGTGAGCCGAACTGCATCGGGCTCGCACCTGGAGGTTTTGAACTGAGTCACTCGCTCTACAAAGGGACCGCGTGTGCCAAACCACTGCCCAACAAGGGGACCTGAGTCTCGCCACTAATGTTTACATTATTTATTTACAACAGAGCCGTTATCGGCATCATACGTGTTTAGCTACTTCAGTCCACCATTCCAACATTGTTCGAGCGACACTAGGCGCACCATTGATAAATGGGGCAGGGAGCGCTCTCTTTCCCAAACGTGCCAAGCGCCTATGGGAGTCATTCAGCCATGTTGAAGGATAGAGCTTACAGGGAATCTGATAGTAGGCACACTCCCAAAATAGATTATATCCAGCAATGCCGATCAAATGTTTTATACTATTGCGCATGACAGTAATGGGATAAATAACTTGGTGGGAGTAGGCAGGATATTTTTCACGTAAGAATTGATGATTTTTCTTCTCACTACTGACAATGACATTACTGTCATAGCTGCGTTCCGAAGCCTTAGTTTCTAACACAACGGGTGGGAAATCTCCCGCTTCATCGACATCTGAAACGGTGATGAGGCGATCGTATCCTGCTAAATCAGGTCGTCGACGGCTAATTTTACGAATACAGAGGCTATGGCTAAAGTCATTTGGTCCATAAGGGCGGGCGGATTCCCAGCCATGTTCGCAAACAATCGGTTGATGGGGTTGTAGTTGAGAGACCACCTCAACATTATTAATCCACTTTGGCAAAGGGACATGGCTTAAGGTGTGGTAAACCTTAAAATGAATCTGGGGAAGGTGAATGACTAATGCTAGAATTCGCGTCCAATGCCCCCAGCCAGGAGCATTGACAGCAACCTGAATAATTGGAGACGAATTGCTCATACCTAACCTGCCGATTGACTTGCATTCTACTTATAGTCATATCGATTGTATTCTTTTAAGCTAGATGCTGCTTTTACAATTAGATTGTATATGCGATCGCCTAATTCTTCACATTCAGGATGCACAGCTATCAGTATAGTTCTAGAGGGTGGTAAAAGCATCACACAATTGGCGATCCCTGTCTTCTAAGTTAGGGTTTGTTGCCAAGTAATCCTTCATCCAAACGTAACCAAGGGCAAGTAACTCGTCAACAAAATAGAAAAATTCTCGACTGCGTCTAAAGCCCGATCGAGGGGTAAGAGATCGCCCCCAAAGCGAAAATGCTTCGGCCTACTGTGAGGAGTGAATAGTGGGTTTTATTTTTCATGGGTTTTGCCAATCACACATTCGGCGATCGCCTTCACTCAGGTCTGGGCTCGATGCAAGATAGTCTTGCAGCCAATTACAACTGAGCCCGAGTAATTCATCGTAAGTCATTTCTGGGATGTCAATGACATCTGAAGCATTTATTAGCAAAGGATCGTAGGGCTTCCAAAAGATGATATTGCCTTTGTAATCAAGCGAAAAAAGTGTTTGTGCGTCAGAACTAAATTGCAAATCTAACACACTAGATTGATGGCCATCTAAATTGAGTAAAGGTATACCATCTACAGTCCAAAGTCGAATTGAACCATTTGGATCGCCAAAAAAAATTGTTTGCCCATCGGGACTAAATTCCATAGTCCCTATAAAACCATCAGCCCAATTCCCTTCATATTCCTCCTCATCAATAAGCGATATATTAGCCAGCTGTGAAGCATCAACTCTCCATACTTTAAGAAGTCTACCAAAAGTAACTGCTGCCAGTAGTTGGCTATCCGGGCTAAACTTTAGGTGTAGAAGTGGATGACGAATTAAATATGGATTACTCGGTATGTAGTTTTCTAGTATAGCGATTGATTGGCCTGTAAATGTTCGTAAATCAATTATTCCTGCATCACTACCAACGGCAATAAAATTCGAATTTGGACTAAATACAAATCTATTAACTCCTAAATCTTGAAAATGTTCTATATCCGTAAGATTTATAAGATGATTGTTGTCAATATCGATCAGTTCTATTCCAATCCGATCTGGATGATACCTAGCAACAGCAATAACGAGCTCCGATAAAGTAAAATGCCCGCTTAAAACCTTGTAGTCAGCACCTCCTACAAACCGATCTGACAAATAGCCATCTTCTATTTTCCATATTTCGACATGTCCCCCCTGTAAACCAGGCATGAGAGTCTGATTGTTGAAACCAACAACAGATTGTCCATCTGGACTAAAGAATATTTCATCAACAACCTCTGCAACACTTTCAAAATTTTCAATCTTTGATTCATTGATATCGATAAGAGATGCCCGGCTTCTACCACCAACAGCGATTAAACTTGAGTCAGGACTAAAGCTTAGATCGGAAATATTACTTGATAACTCCTGAAGATTCCAAGTGGCAGCTAATAAGCCATCAGTTTGCCAAAGTTGTATCCCAGTAAAGCTGTATGAAGCTAAGAGATTGCCATTTGGACTCAACTCCAAAAAAAGGCGATCGCGAGTTCTCAAGAGGTTATATCCTCTTAAGTTATATGCTGACTTTATGGTTAGCTCATATAGGCGTTCTACTAAACTCTCACATTCAGAATGAATGTCTATCAGCATGCTCCCAGCTCTTGTAATACTAACTAGTGCCTGAAACTGCTGATTCTCTTCTAACAACCGTTCTGTCTCCTCTAAGAGCGGCTCAATAGATTGTGCCCTAGCTCCACAAGAAGTGTTTCCAGAGCTTGCTGACGTCAAAGTGCAGCTTGTTAGGGCGATTGCACCCAAAACGAAAATGCTTCGGCCTACTGTGAGGAGTGAATAGTGGGTTTTATTTTTCATGGGTTTTGCCAATCACACATTTGGCGATCGCCTTCATTCAGATCTGGGCTCGATGCAAGATAGTCTTTCAACCAATTGCAGCTAAGCCCAAGTAGATCTTCGGAAGCTATAGAAAGCACTTCAATGATATCTGGAGTAGGTATAAGTAAAGGGGTATTAGGTTTCCAAAAAATAACATTGCCGTTGAAATCAATTGAGGCAAGAGTTTGTCCGTCAGGGCTAAATTGTAAATCCGATACACTAGATTGATGGCCATCGAGATGCAGTATAGGTGTGCCATCTATATTCCAAAGGCGGATTGAACCTTCTCGATCGCCAATGGCAATTGTTTGTCCATCAGGACTAAATTCCATCGCATGTGAAAAACCGTATTTATTTACATCTATCTCCTCATCTAAAAGTGAGATCTCAGCCAACCGAGAACCATCGACTTTCCATATTATAAGATGCCTATCGAAAGTAATTGCAGCCAGTAGTTGGCTATCTGGACTAAACTCTAGCTTTAGAACTTGATGCCGAGTTCGATATGGATTACTTGGGATATGACGTTCGAGGATTGCAATTGGTACGCCTGTAAATGTCCACAACTGAATAAGTCCTCCGTCGTTTCCAGTAGCAATAAACTTTGAATCTGGACTAATCCGAAATTCTTTAACTCCTAATACTATATTTGTCACATTAGGAGTTAAAGGCTCTATATCTGAAAGAGTTGTAAGAGTAGTGCCATCTAACTCGATTAACTCTATTGCAGTTCGATCGGGATAGGAACTATAAACAGCAACGATAAAACTCGACGATGTAAAATGTCCATGTAGAATATTATAAACAATTCCACCCATAAATTGATCGGATACGTAGCCATCATTAATCTGCCATATTTCAACTACTCCTCCTGGCAATCCAAAAGGTAGATTTGATTGAGTACTGAGACCAGCGATTGATTGTCCATCGGGAGCAAATAAAACGTTATAAAAAAAATCTGCAGGACTTTTAAATCTCTCAATTCTTAATTCATTAAGATGGTAAAGAAGTATCTGATTTCTGCTACCGATTGCTATTGAATGAGAATCAGGACTAAATTCTAGATCGGCAATATCTTCAAGTAAATCGTGGCGAGTTAAACTAGAAAATAATGAGCCATTGGTTTGCCAAAGTTGTATACTAGAATCATTGTAAGAAGCCAGAAAATTTCCATTTGGACTAAGCTCTAAGATCCAGTGAGAGTCAGTGTTCAGCTGATTATATTCTCTCAAGTTAGATGCTGACTTTATAGTTAAATCGTATACACGATCGCCTAACTCTTCACATTCAGTGCGATCGCCAATCAGGATACTCCCAGCTTTCGTAATACTAACTAGTGCCTGAAACTGCTGATTCTCTTCTAACAACCGTTCTGTCTCCTCTAAGAGCGGCTCAATAGATTGTGCCCTAACTTCACAAGAGGTGTTTCCAGAACTTGCTGACGTCAAAGTGCAGCTTATTAGGGCGATCGCCCCCAAAGCGAAAATGCTTCGGCCTACTGTGAGGAGTGAATAGTGGGTTTTATTTTTCATGGGTTTTGCCAATCACACATTCGGCGATCCTCTTCACTCAGATCTGGATTCGATGCAAGATAGTCTTGCAACCAATTGCAACTGAGTCCAAGCAACTCTTCATAGCTAATTACAGGAACATCAATGATATCTGAAGCCGTTTCTAGTAAAGGACTGTAGGGGTTCCAAAAAATCACATTGCCATTAGAATCAATTGAAAAGAGGGTTTGCCCATCAGGGCTAAATTGTAAATCTAATACGTTAGATTGATGACCATCTAATTGCAGCAAAGGTGAGCCACTAATAGTCCAAATTCGGATTAAACCATTAGGATCGCCATAGACTATTAGTTGAGAGTCAGGGCTAAATTCCATAGCCCCAATAGAACCATGAGTCCATGTTTCCTCAGCTATTTGCCTATCAATCAGTTGTATATCAGCTCGAGCTGTAGAGTCAACATTCCAGACTTTTAGCTGCCTGTCAAAATTCAAAGTTGCTAGTAGCTGACTATCTGGACTAAACTCTAGATGCAGAAGTTGATGACGTTCTAAATATCGACCTTGGCGAATAAAGCCATCTAATAGACCTATTAGGTCACCTAAAATTGTACGTAATTCAATAAAACCTGATTCACTGGTCAATACAATATAATTTAAGTCTGGGCTAAATTCAAATCTATGAACACCGAAATCCTGAAAATTCTCTAGATCTTTAAGCTCAGTAATTTGGTTATTATTTAAATTAATCAGCTCAATACTAAGGCGATCTTGGTAGTATCGAAGAACAGCGACATAAAAGATAGATGAACTTAAATATACATTTAAAACCTCATACTCAGACCCAGCAACAAACCTATCTAATAAATGACCATTCTCAACTAACCATCTCTCAACATATCCTCCTTGTAAGCCAGATCTAATAGTTTTATTGTTAAGTCCAACTATCGACCTTCCATCAGAACTAAATAGAACTCGATCGACAATATCTGCAGAACTTTCAAAACTCTTAATCATTAGGTTGTTGATATCGATCAGAGATACCTGACTTCTCCCACCAACAACAATCAAGCCAGAGTCAGGACTAAAGCTCAAGTCTGTAATAACACCTGGTAGTTCTTGACGATCCCAGGCTGCAGCTATAGAGCCATCAAGATTCCAAAGTTGTATGCGATGAAAACCGTATGACGCCAATAGGTTACCATCGGGACTTAGCTCTAAAAAAAGTGGATCATTAACTCTCAAGCGATTATATTCTCTTAAATCAGATGCCGATAAAACAGTTAGCTTGTAAAGGCGATCTAGTAAATCCCGACATCCAACGTATGTATCAATCACTCGAGATCCAGCTTTGGTTATAGTGAATAAAGCCTGAAACTGCTGATTTATATCCAATAATTTTTCTGTCTCTTGCACAAGAGATTCAATAGATTCTTCCCCATCTTCACAGAATGAATTAGCTAAACCTTTCGGCAGCAAGTAAACATCTACAAATAAGAACAGAAATAGAGTAATAAAAAATTTACTTAGAAGGTTAAAAGCATTCTGGCATTTGAACTTCATAGTCATCAAAATATATTGAGTCATAAGAAAACACTCCCAGGCTCACAATGCATTAATTGGAGCAAATGTTGCCTATTTGTCAATCAAATCCTCCATAGTCAAAGACATCATCGATCAAGAAAGCTGTGACAACATCTTCATCTCCTAAAGGCAAATCAACTTCATCAGTAACAGCCGATGCGTTGATAGTAAACTGATAGCTATCAAAAGGTAATTTCTCATAAGTGATATTCAGAATAGTAAATGCATCTCTCGATTCAAAATTTAAGGGGGTTAAGACAATACTCGTACTATTAACCAAGCGGAAATTCTCTAGTGCAAAAGAATTAGGATTGATAGCTTCCGAGAATACCACCTGAATTGTATCCGTCTGCCCAATAATATCTCCGTCTGCAGGGGTAATGGACTGGATTTGCGGTGCTACTGTGTCTGGAGCAAGCTGAATCGTTTCCACTCTATCTGATACACCTAGTGGATTGCCAGCACGATCGGTCACTGCATCTGCATCAATAACAAACTGGTAGTTCCCTGAGACCAGTAGGGTAAACGTAATGCGCACTGTTCTATCGCCATTGCGCAGTTGGAAGTCGGAGGGATCAACGACATTACCAGCCTCGTCAATCAACCTGAAGGTATTGCGGTTCACAGTGCTAGCATCCAATGCCTCGGAGAAATCAATCTGAATGCTGCGAGGGCTACCTTGGGCAGCTGTACCATTCGGCGTGTCGCTATTAACGATCTCTGGTAGTGTGACATCTTCTACCAGTTGTACGACCAGCAGCTCGGAAAGAGCAGAATTGCCGCCTGTATCTGTCACACGGACCTGGACTGTAAAGGTATCGTTAGTTCCGTCAAAACGAGGTGCTATGCCAAACAAATCGAAAGGGAAAGACACATCATTGCGAACCACTTCGCCATCAATCAGTAACTCCACATTTCGAACTTGGACATCATCACTCACTGACACACTCACTGGGAAGGTTTCACCTTCTAAAATCTGTGAAATATCTATTTCAATGGTTATCTCTGGAGCCTGACCGCCAGCATCGAGAGGTAAGTAGTTGTAGACCTGAAAGTCGCCAGCCCCATCCGCGACGAACGCAACACCAGAAGCAATAGCAATATCCTGCACTGAGCCTGGTGTATCGAAGCCAAACAAGAAATTATCGGTGACGATCGGATCGCTGACATCATAAATGCCAAAGCCTAAAGCCTCGGAGGCTACCAGAGCTAGGCCCGAGCCATTTAAGGCAAAATTACGGGAAATGAACGGAGTTGTTGGATCGGCGATTTCAGTCGGATTGGTCGGGTCCGAAACATCAATGGTTCTCAGACCCCGTCCACCAAGATAGGCAACCCCATCGGCAGCAAAAATACCCAGGCCATTAAGGCCACCAATATTTCCTAAAACTTGCGGTGCATTTTCATCTGAAATATCGACAATAGAAAATTGACTGGAGTTATGGATATACAGTTCGGTACCTTCCCTCGCCAAACCCGTGACTGTACCAAAACCTGGCAATCTAAGCCGTTGTAATTCTTCTCCAGTATTCAAGTCAATCGAGACCAAATCTTGACCAGCCGTTGCATAGACAATGCCGTCAAAGACCTCGACCTGAGTCGCATTGATACTGAGGGTATCGCGTATGGACGGTAATAATGGGTCGGAGACGTCAACTAGGACTAGCCCGTCAGTTGTTGCTAAGACGGCGATTTGTAAGGTGGGATCGACCGAAACATCTACTGCTCGCTTACGGAACAGATTCAAACGGCCCTGCATAATCGGATTGACAAATGGCGAAACATCTACAATCGCTAGTCCCTCATCGGTGGCGACATAAGCAGTTTGCCCGCCAGATGTCTCGCCTTCAACAATGACGGCATTAGCATCGCCAAGCACAGGCAAGCGAGCGACTAATCCAGTGGGATAGGCAACGCCATCTAAGGGATCCAATCCTTGTTCGAGTTCAGCAGCATCGCTGATACCATCGCCATCGGTATCGATATTCCCGGAATCAGTGCCAATCGCAAATTCCCCAATATCTGGAATGCCATCCGCATCTGTATCAACACCGCCAAATTCCTCTCGGACTAGCAAACCTAAATCTGTCAAAGCACCGCTTGCATTAGCTGTTCCGGTATAGATGCCAGTACGATTCTCGGCAGCATGGTAAGCTGTAAGTATGTAATCAACATCAGGAGGAAGAATTTCTATAAATTCGCCCACGGTATTCGAACGTCCAGACAGTTCAAATCCATTGGATAGTTCGAAACGATAATAGAGATAATCTACGCTACCAAATCCCACTTCAGTAGAGATAGGAAGTTCTTCAGGTAATACTGAAGATGCCAAAGGTAGGGCCACATTCACAATAGGCGCATTGGTATTTATCGGTATTAATGTTGGAGGAGTGAGACTGATATGGATATGATCTCGATGGCCAGAAAAATTTCTCTGATTAATACCTAAAGCCGTCAAAACTTGTCGCATTCGCTGGTAGTCTGAAGCGAGACTTCCGATAAGAACTTCGTCAAATGACGGACCAGCCACATGAGCAATAGCTGCAATGTCTAGGATAAGATTTTGCTGCTCGACACTGGGCAATAAAACAATTGTCATACCAGAGGGCAACATTACAGGCGCTTGTAGTGCAGTCTGTATATCAGCTAAGTTACTGGCTGTAGAGAGACCTGCTAGCGCCTGATCGACTTGAGCTTGCGTAAACGGGCTGGCAGCAGTGATGACAGGAATAGTGTTAATTGCATCTTCAATTGGAAAATCAATGTCATGCCCTGCTTGATGCTCCCCATGTTCTGTAGGTAAAACATCGGGAAATTCAGTCAGGGAAGTAACTCCGATTTGAAACTGGCGAGGATCGTTAGATGCTCCAACAGTTCTTGTCAAATCGGGCCTCTCCCTAGCTGCGAGATTAAGTATTTGCTGAGTCCAGCTAGTCGCAAACCTTTCATCCCCAATAGGTTCAAGGGGAACTTGACCCTGGGTTGTTCTACCGACAAGTGAGTCATCAATTCTTAGCCAGAATGGGGCATTTTCAGCATTTAGCCAATCTAGCGTATTTTGTCCGACAATGCCATCAACGACGCTAGGAGGAAAAGAAGGACCTGGTATATCTAATAAGTCGGTTGGAGCACCTAGGCCACTAGGTTCGATAGCTGCTTGGAAGAGTTCGATCGCTTGGATAAAGGGCTCATTTGCGAATACTCCAGAAGAGCTACCATCAACCGTGATTTCAGTTTGGTTATACCCAGGAAAGTCAAAATAATTCAGCCTGTGCTGGACGCGGTAAATATCGAGGGCATTATCGTTAGCTTGCCCTGCACCAACAAGACCCGAAATCGTAAACGGGCTGTAGCCATCTTCTATCTGAATCTCCAGAATGCCTTCTGGTGTCGATATCCCTCCGTTGGGATCGGTCAATTCCGCGCTAAATGTCGTTCGATAGGTGTCAGGTCCCACTGTCCGAACATTAAAATTATTAGCAGGATCGAGACTTGGAATACCTGCTCCAGGGATAAAGTAAAAGACTCCAGAATTATCAAAAGACTGTCCATTCAATCCGATAATGTCGCCGCTAGTAGGGTCGATCGCCAAACTACCGTCTAAGCGATCGGCTAATGCATTAGAGAATACTGCTGGAAATTGATCGAACGACGGATCGATTGTCCAATCGGCAGCAGTTCCTCCCGGAGGAATCGCTAAGTTTAGGTCGATTTCAACAATATCCCCCCGATTGCCTTGGATGATGACACATTGAGTCGAGGTACATTCTTCTCCCGCAGCGGTAGTACCCACTTGAACGAAATGCCACCCCGGTGCCAAGATGCCTACCCCTGGATCGGACACCACCATCAGCCCGTCATCACTCACCGTCCCAGTACCAACGACCCGCCAAATGCCAGCATCGTGATCGAACGACCAAATCAGACTCTTCTCTCCCGGTGCCAATCCTTCCAAATTGGGGAACTGGACCTGAGCCGGAACGTCGAAATTCGTCGCTCCCCCTGCCTGAATCGAAATCACCAACTGCGGATTGAGCGTAGCAGGCAAGGGTGCAGGCAGACGACTGGGATCGACCGGGATAATGGTCGCTTGAGTGGCAGCATTGCCAAAGTCATCTTGAGCCGAGCCCGGTAAAAACAAGACCTGAGTCAGATCCCAAACAGCAGGATCGATCTCTGGGAAAAGTCGCTGCAACTGAGACTTCCCAGCATCCCCAAATCCCACCTGCGTCTCTTCCGTGGCCGACAATGCTTGAATGTCGCCATCAGCCAGAGTGGGGAGGAAAATATCGAAGACTTCTCCCCGACGATTGAGCTGAGTTGCCTGTCCCGGCAAACTTTGGAACGACTTCCCAACCGTCGCGTAAGTCGTGCCTGCAGGGGCACTCGTCGCCGTGCTGCCGTCAATATGCACGAACAACTCTGGGGCAGGAACATCCTCCAGTAGGAAGAAGCCATTCTCATCCGTCACTGCCGTTAAACCGGGGAACGCATCCACGCGAATGGTAGCCCCCACCACCGCTCGATCGCTACCATCCGCATTGGGATTAGATGAATCGAACACATAGCCAAACACATCCGTACCGGGAATGCGCGTCAGGGGTAAGGTTGAAAACTCAGCCGTCCGCTGCCCGCCAGCCACCCCATCGCCATCCGCATCGATCGCCACCCCATTTTGACCAATAATGCCATCGCCGTCGATTTGCAGGCGCACTTGAGTGCTCTCGCTCCAAGGCTGGTCTGGATAGAACCGCGCAAACTCTCCAGTAGAACTCACCACAATCCGACCGGACACCTCTTCCCCCAAAGCAAACACTTTAAACGTGTCTGAGTTCACACTCGCAGCATCCACCGGCCCCGAAAATCGAACGATCGCCTCTCGCGTCAAACTCACCCGTTCGTCCCCATTCGCAGGAGAAAGTTCTGTAATGCTGACAGGCTCGTTGATACGGGTGATACTTTGGATGACAAGGCTGACATTTCCTGCGCGATCGACCGTCTGAATCGTGAAGTCGTTGTTCCCCAAAGCTAAAGCGAGATTCGCAAACTGGAACTGCCCCGCACTGTCAGCAATTGCCCTAGCTCCAGTCTCTAAGAGTTGAACTTCAGCCCCCACCTCCGTCTGTCCCTGGAGAGTAATCATGTCTGCGCCTGTAATCCGGTCGCCAAGAATGCCGGAATCAGAAGCAGGAGCGAGGGCTAGCTGAGTGTCGGGAGAATCGAGATCTAGAAAGAAGCTCAGACTGAAGTTGGCAATATTGCCACTCGCATCTTCTGCGTCTAACTCTAGAAAATAAACATCTGTTTCTAGGGGTTGGCCGAAGACAAACTCCAGCAACTGTCGATCCAAGCTAAAACTGCCATCTGCCTGGACTTCGCCAATCAGATCGACCCCTGCAATCGGTTCGCCAAAGGTTTGAAACGTTTGAATTTGGGCTCGGAGAGCGACAAGCTCCCGGTCATCCGCGACAGTTCCAGCGATCGCCACCTCCGCAGTAATCGAATCGGAATCGCTCACACCGGTATCGATCGCGAGTTCGGCAATCAGATCTGGAGCCGTGGTATCTTCATCCCCCACTAACACCACCGTCACGACAAAGGTCGCAACCGTTGCGTTCCCCGCCAGATCGCTCGCTCTGAGTGTCAGGGTTTGAGCACCCTCCACCAAGCCAGCCAAGCTAATTGCCGCATCGAAACCACCATCGGGATTCACCGGCACCTCAACCGTAGCAAGCCCCTCAAACTGATAGCTCAAACTGGCGATCGCCGAGCCCGTTTCAGCCACGCTCCCCTGTAACCTAGCCCCCTCAGCAATCTCGCTCCCGTCAGCAATACTCTCTACCGTCACCTGAGGCGCTTGGCGATCCACTGCAACTGTGAGTGAACCAGAAGTACTGGCATTACCCGCCAGATCGGTTGCCGTTGCTGTGACTGCGCGATCGCCCTCCGCCAACTGCGCGATCGCAAATACTGTGGCTACATCGGTGGCGATCTCTTGAGCAACGGGCTGCCCGTCCACCAACAGTTGAATGCTACTGCCCACCTCCGCTGCGACGGCAAACTCTAGCGGGTCAGCATTGGTAATTGCATCGCCACCACTAATCCCGCTGTCACTGCCTGCGAGTAATTGAGGCGTCCCTACTCCAGGCACAGCCGTATCGAGTGCAAACGTTAAGTCCAATGGCTCCGACACATTGCCCGAGCTATCCTGTGCCATCAACTGAAGCGTTAAACTTCCATCGGGCAACAGGCCGCCATAAATGCTCGCCAGTTGGTCGGTCGTGAAGCTAAAGCTGCCATCCGCCTGCACATTAGGCAGCACATCCACAAACTCGGGATTGACCCCATTGGCAAACCGGGCCACCAACCCGGCTACTGCTCGGTCGTCGGTCACCTGACCGCTAATGGTGGGGTCGTTGGTAACTCCATCCCCACTGCCAGCTCCCGTATCGTTGGCTAACCCAGCCGTCACCACAGGAGCGAACGTATCTATTTGAGAATCGGCGATCGCCGTAATGCTCTCGTTGAAGGTGATATTCCCCTTCGCCTGCACCGAGCCCACCAACATCGCGGGGCTGTTAAACGAGACATTCCCCCCCGCCACCAACTGAGCGCGCGTATCCGTCACCCCATTGAAAGTCAATTGCCCTTGGGCCACCACCGTCAAGAAATCCTCTGCCGTCGTAGAAGCGGTGGCCCCATTAACATTGAGAATGCTACTGGCATTGCCATTGGCCAGCAGTGTCTGCCCGCTAAAGCGAGCCCCACTGCCCATGCGCACGTTACTTCCCGCCAGAGCTGAGCTGTCAGTCAGTTGAGCGTTGCCCAGATCGATCGCCCTCTGTTCCGAGAGCAGCAGCACATTGTCGAGACTCTGATGGTTGCCGTTGAAGGTAATCGCGCCACTCTCCACCACAATGACTGCATTGCGAATCGTGACCCCATCGGGAATCGTCAAACTGCCGTTCGCCACTCTGACGTAGGTGGGATTCTCCAGCGTGCCGCCACTGGGGAAATTGGCCTCGAATTCGGCGACGGTGTTGATGGGGGTTTGATTGGGATTGAAGTCAATCGGAGTGGCACCTGCCGGGAGTCTGGCCGCCAGCTCGTTGGCGCGGAGAGCGGCAAACGTCGGAACTGAAACGGTCAGCGGCCCCACCACCGCAGGGGGCAGCAAATTGGCATAGGGATTGTCTAAAACCGTTGCCACCGAATAGTCTGCGGCGACGGCGACGGCATTCTCCACCAATACCAGTTGGCCAGCTGCGTTGACGACGGGATTGCCTCCACCGTCTAACTGCACCTGCAGAATCGGGGTTTGCTGGAAGTCAAACCCATCTCCGGCATAGATGCGGGCATCGTCCGAGAGAGATAGCGGATTGCCATCAAAATCGCCACTGCCGTTCACCGTGACGCGACCTTCTGCCACCACCGCAAAGACGGGGGCTGCTGCCGCTTCTGCCAGGGTCGCCAAACTACTACTCGCGACTAACAGCTCGCCATCTGTGCTTGTCCCCAGCAGTTGAGAGTCTGTCTCGCTGCCCGTGAGCAGGTCGAACGAGTTAGCGGCCTCCTCCAACAGTCGTCGCTGCTGGTCGGCAGACGAGCCCGTGCCGCCTCCAGAAGAGGAGGGGAAATAACGTCGAGGTCGAGAAACCGAGCCAGGAACTTCAGGCTCGAACAGCTCTTCCTCCAGCGGGGTTAAGGGTTCCGATTCAGTGACAAGAGCACCTTCACCCACAGTTCCGCCCGCACGAGAGCGAGACAGGTTCAAACCACCTTCTAAACTGGCCTGTTCTAACAGAGAGCCGCTGGGCAATTCGTCGTCGAGCGCGAGGCCAGAGGCGAGCGGCGCTGGCGCGGCATTTAGGGGCGAACCAGAAAAAGGCATGGGAACTGAATTCCTGACGACAGATCGATCGAGACAGAAACGATATTGAGTTCAGAAAGCACAGCAGTTGGCCTACCCGAGTATGGGGATGCCGTGAAAATAAGGTGAGAAGGTGATTAAATGGTCTGCAATGGGTCAAAGTTAACTGTAAACTCGCCAAAGACCTATTCGTGCATCTACGGAAATGAGCGGCTCGAAACGTATAAAACAGTTCAGAAATCTCAGAGACAACCTCAGTAATTAAGCTATTTAGGCACAATTTAAAATCTCGATATAATGCTTAAGTATTTAATATATCGAGCGCTCAACTGCTGTTCTATATGGCTTACAGCTTATCTTGACTGAGGCTTGAACCTGCTTTTGGCTGCCAGAATGAGAGATAGGTGGGATTGGAGAGGGCAAGAGCGATTGGAAAAATTAACATAACACCTATTCGGGCGGCGAAGCCTTTCGGATTAACTTTGCCATTCGTCTGGCCCTCTCCCGTCTATTGGCGCAGCGATCGGGGGCCAGTTTGCAAACCTTGGCGATCGACGAGGGGTTTGGCAGTCAGGATGGCGCAGGGCGAGACCATTTAGTCTCGGCGATTAATGCTGTGGCGGATGACTTTAGCTGTATTTTGGCGATTACTCACATTCCCAGCTTGCGCGATCGCTTTCCCAGTCGAATTCAAGTGAGCCGAACTGCATCGGGCTCGCACCTGGAGGTTTTGAACTGAGTCACACGCTCTACAGAGGGACCGCGTGTGCCAAACCACTGCCCAACAATTAGCAAGGAGTGGGGAAATAGATGGCTTGATACAGTGTTATCTGCCCTCAATGCTGTAGCATAAATAACTCACAATCCTCTAGATATATTACGCTTCCTAGAGAATTCTGCTGTAGCGAGAGAGTCATCCGTCGCTACACTGGATGAGAACTCTGTAAAGGATACGTGGCAGACCTTTCAAAGGATTTCCAGCGAATTCATAAAGCCCTTGCGGTAGAAGCCGACAGCGGCTTCGGCGACCTGCAGGGGCGACAATCTCGCTTTTCAGAATTCTTGAACGACTGGCTAGCCGACGAGCCCCCTCCAGAACTCCAGCTCGACGCAGAAGATCGGCGCAAATGGCAGGACTTGGGGCAGAAATATCGCAGCTATGCCGACCTGCAACTGGGCGATCGCCGACACTTGGTCGCCGAAACCCGCCGCTGGCTCTACCAAGTCAAAAAACAACAGGAACCACCGCCCCCCGCAAAACCAAAACTGCCCTACTTCGGTAAAACCGACCTCTCTCTAGAACAATCCCTGCAATATCTCAAAGGCATCGGTCCCCGTTCCGCCGACAAATTGAATCTATTAGGACTGCAAACGGTGGAGGATGCCCTCTACTATTTCCCCCGCGATCACATCAACTATGCCGCCCAAGCCACCATTCAACAGGCCAACCCTGGCGAAACCATTACGATTGTAGGCACTGTGCGCAGTTGCACCTGCTTTACTAGCCCCAAAAACAAAAGCCTCTCCATCTTTAACCTGAAAGTAGCTGACAGCAGTGGCCTGATGCTGCTGAATCGCTTCTTTGCCGGCAAACAATTTGCCAATCGCGGCTGGCAAGAAAAAATGATGCGCCAATATCCCCGTGGGGCGATCGTGGCAGCCAGCGGCTTGGTGAAAAAAGGGAAATACGGACTTACCCTAGACAATCCCGAAATCGAAGTTCTAGCCGATGAATCCACCGACATCAAATCCCTCAAAATTGGCAAAATTTTACCCGTCTATCCCCTCACCGAAGGCATCGGTGCCGATCTCGTCCGTAGGGCCGTCCACGCCTCTATCCCGGCAGTTGCCCTGCTTCGCGATCCTCTCCCCCTCAAACTGCGGCAATCGTTAGACCTATTGGAATTGCAGCAGGCGATCGCCAATATCCACTTCCCCACCAGCTCGGATGTCCTCATCCAAGCCCGCCGCCGCTTAGTCTTCGACGAATTCTTTTACCTGCAGCTCGGTCTCCTGCTGCGGCGGGAACGCAACCGCGCCCAAGAATTAGCCACCCCTCGCTACACCCCCCAAGAAGGCGAACTGATCGATCGCTTTTACAACCTGCTCCCCTTCGACCTCACTGGAGCGCAGCAGCGGGTGGTAACCGAGATTCTGGCGGACCTGCGCGCGCCTGCGCCGATGAACCGGTTAGTGCAGGGGGATGTGGGCTCCGGGAAAACGGTGGTGGGGGTGGTGGCGCTGCTGGCAGCGATTCAGTCGGGCTGGCAGGGAGCACTCATGGCCCCCACAGAGGTCTTGGCAGAGCAGCACTATCGCAAGTTGGTGGACTGGTTCAGTCAGTTGCACCTCCCCGTCGAACTCCTGACCGGCTCCACACCTGCGGCAAAGCGGCGAGAACTCTTGCGGCAGTTGGAGACAGGAGAATTACCAGTGCTGGTGGGCACCCACGCGTTGATTCAGAAGCCCGTCAAATTTTGTCGGCTAGGGCTAGCGATTATTGACGAGCAGCATCGGTTTGGGGTGCAGCAGCGGGCGGCACTGCTGGCCAAAGGCGATCGCCCTGACGTACTGACGATGACGGCAACGCCAATCCCTCGCACCCTGACCCTCACTTTGCACGGCGATTTAGATGTCAGCCAGATTGACGAGCTGCCGCCGGGACGCAAGCCAGTCAAGACCACCATTGCCTCCCCCCGCGATCGCCCTCAGATCTACGATCTCCTGCGGCGCGAAATTGCTCAGGGGCGGCAAGTCTATATCGTCTTGCCCTTGGTGGAAGAGTCGGAAAAACTGGATCTGCGCTCGGCGGTGGAGGAGCACCAGCGCTTGCAGGAGCAGGTGTTTCCCAATCTGCGCATCGGCCTGTTACACGGGCGCATGTCCTCAGGGGATAAAGATGCCGTCATTCAGCAATTTCGCGATCGCCAGTTAGATATTCTCGTGTCTACCACGGTGGTCGAGGTGGGGGTGGATGTGCCGAATGCGTCGTTAATGGCGATCGAGCATGCGGAACGATTTGGCTTGTCGCAACTGCATCAGTTGCGGGGGCGCGTGGGTCGGGGGGCAGCGCAGTCCTATTGCCTGTTGATTACCCACTCGCGATCGGAGAATGCGCGACAGCGACTGAAGGTGATGGAGCAGTCGAACGATGGGTTCTTTATTGCCGAGATGGATTTGCGCTTGCGCGGTCCGGGGGAGGTGTTGGGGACGCGGCAGGCGGGGTTGCCGGATTTTGCTCTGGCGAGCTTGATGGAGGATCGAGATACGTTGGAGTTGGCGCGGGGGGCGGCGGAGAAGCTGATTGCCAAAGATCCGACGTTGGAGAAGTATGCCAATATTCGTCAGTGTTTGAAACAACGATACGCGCGGCTGTTGGGAGGGGCGATTTTTACTTGAGTGGCACGAGTGCTAGGATGCGAGAGGAGCTCGGACCGGGCAAGCCTGACATGACCCCCGAGATTAGGGAAGAACTAGACAGGCTCGAAAGAATCGCCTCCCTAAACCTTCAGACGAGCACCAACAATCTCGAAGCGATCGCCAAACAGGATGGGCAGATAGGCCAACTGAGAGAAGCGCAACAGCAATCGCAGAGGCAAATAGATTTGCTAACCGAATCAATAGGCCAACTCAAACGGGCCGTGGATTACCTGCTGAGTCAGGATTGAGCCGTGGGGCGATCGCCCCCACTCAGCACCGCCACTATTTTAGGGTTACTAGCTGTCGTTAAACTTCTCTCATTACTTGGGAGCACGAGTCAGCAAGTCAGGGGGTCGATCTCATTAACTCTCCAGACCGAGCTGAACGTGCCAAAGACTGGCATACATGCCCCCTCGATCGACCAGTTCTTCGTGGCGGCCCTGCTCGACGAGCTGGCCTTTATGCATGAGGTAAATGCAATCGGCCTTGCGGATGGTAGATAGGCGGTGGGCGATCGCAATCACCGTCCGTCCCCGAGAGATTTTATCCAGCGATCGCTGAATCGCCGCCTCCGTTTCGTTATCCACCGCCGAAGTGGCCTCATCCAGGATAAGAATAGGTGGATCTTTGAGAATGGCGCGGGCGATCGCCAATCGCTGCCGCTGACCGCCGGAAAGCTTTTGGCCCCGCTCCCCCACAATTGTGTCGTAACCCTGTGGCAACTGCTCGACAAACTCGTGGGCTTCAGCCAGTTGAGCAGCAGCGACAACCTCCGCCAAAGTGGCATCAAAACTGCCGTAGCGAATGTTTTCAGCGACCGTGCCGTGAAAGAGAAATACGTCTTGGCTCACCAGCCCAATTGCTCGGCGCAAGTCTTTGAGGTTGAGTTGGCGCAGGTCGGTGCCGTCTAACGTAATACGGCCGCTGTCGATTTCGTACAGCCGCAATAGCAACTTGACGAGGGTACTTTTACCCGAGCCTGTGGGACCGACTATTGCAATGGTTTGTCCGGCGGGAATGTGGAGGGAGAGATTCTCTAAAACAGGGGCGCGATCGCGATAGGCAAAGGTCAGCTTTTCTAACTGCACTTCTCCGCGTACATCTGCCGTGGGGAGCGGTTGGCGACCCGCGTGAATGGCAATGGGGGTATCGAGTAGATCGAGCACTCGCGTCGTGGAAGCCACCGCTCGACGATACTCGTCTAACGTTTGGCCCAGGCGAGTCAGAGGCCAAAGCAGGCGTTGGGTGATAAAGACCAGCGTGCTGTAGACCCCCACATCCAATCTGCCGCTAGCTGCCTGCAGCCCTCCACCTAGCAATGTGGCGGTAAAGCCGACCAAAATGACAATGCGGATGAGGGGGACGAAGGCGGCACTCACGGCGATCGCCCTGCGGTTGCTGGTGCGATAGGCATCACTTTCACTGCGGAGGCGATCGAGCTCGTAGGCTTCGGCGGTAAAACTTTTGATCGTCATCATGCCGCCCAAATTATTGGCCAGCCGAGCACTCAGCACACTGACCTTCTCCCGCACATCTGCATACAGCGGAGCCAGTTTGCGCTGAAAGATGAGCGATCCCCACAGAATGAACGGCATGGGCAACATGGCCATCCAAGCCACCGATGGCGTGGCAATGAAAAAGGCAATCCCCACCACAATGACGGTGGTAACCACTTGAATCACCTCGTTGGCTTCCCCATTCAAAAACCGCTCTAGCTGATTGATGTCATCGTTCAAGATGGCCATCAAGCCCCCCGTACTGCGCTGCTCGAAAAACGCCATCTCCAGCTTTTGCAGGTGGGCATAGGCGTCTAGCCGCAGGTCGTGTTGGATGTGTTGGGCGAGATTGCGCCACAGGCGAGCATAGGCATATTCAAACGCAGATTCCAAGCCCCAGACGATAAGGGTGACCAACGACAGCAACAATAATTGCTGGAAAACAGAGGTAATGCCCCAGCCAGCAATGAAGGAATCTTCTCGCTCCACCACAACGTTAATGGCGGCACCGATGAGGACGGGCGGGGCCAGATCGAAGATTTTATTGAGGACCGAGCAGGTGGAAGCCAGCCGCACTTGCGATCGGTAGCGATGGGCGTAAGCGAGTAACCGTCGTAGAGCGGGACGGCGAGCGGGCGAGGTTGCGTTCATCAAGGCGGCAGAGATGGTAGCTGTTTCCCCATTGTGCAAGAACGGCTTCTGTTTGGGGCGTTCCCATAGGTAGGATTGAACCCGTTTCAGATTGCGACAGTCTGAATGGATGACCTGTTTGGAACGCAACCTGTGAACAGAATTTTAATTGTCAGCGGTTTAGTCGCAGTGGCGATCGCCACCAGCCTCGCCCCTGCCTTTGCAGGCCGCCAGCGCCGAGGAGAGTTATTCGAACAACTCAATCTCACCCCCGAGCAACAGACGGAGGTGGAAGCATTGCGCGCCGAGCATCAGGAACAGCGGCAAGACATTCTCACTCCAGAACAACAGGCGATCGCCGAAGCCGCCCTGACAGAGGGGCGATCGCCCAGAGAGTTTGTCTCCGAACTCGATTTATCTGACGAACAACGCCAACAACTGCAAGAGCTGCGTCAAGCTAGTCGGGAGGATTTTCGAGCCATTTTGACCCCCGAGCAGCAGGCTCAATTCGATGAATTGCACTCCCGCCGTCGAGGTCGCAGGTTCTAGGCTGTCAGACCGCATGCTCATCGCGAGCATCGCGAAACTTGGCCGAGTTGTCTGCACCATCGAGGGCGATCGCCCCCAAAAAAGCCCCAGCCTACTCTAGTGAGGCTGGGGTTAAGTTTAAATACCTTCAATCAGCGGTCAGAGACTCAGACAAAAGCCAAGTCAGTCAGCTCAAATCCATTGCCCACAAAGGCAACGAGTTCGTCGCCCAGGAAGTCAAAGCTGCCATTGCCATCATCGAGCGCAATAGCCGTGGCAGGACCGCTACCCAAGCTAAAGAAGGCGTAATCGCTCAGACTGCCCGAGAGCTGAATGCGATCTTCACCCGTCGCAAAATCTGTCAGTTCGGCCACATCAGCAGTCCCAGCCTCAGCGTAGAACGCCCCTGACTCGTCGCCTAAGACAAAGGTATCTCCGCCAGCACCGCCCGTTAAGGCATCGGCCCCGCCAACTCCGTTGAGGATATTGGCACGAGCATCGCCCGCGAGATTGTCATTGAAGACAGTGCCCGTGAGATTTTCAATACTTCTCAAAGTATCCGTAATCAGTACATCGGGTGCAGGCTCGTAAAAGGCAGTGCCAGCAGCCAGATCTACCGTGACTCCAACGGGAATGTCGCTGAAATCAGCCGTATCGTTGCCGCCGCCGCCATTCAGGCGATCGGAGCCACCGCCCCCCATGAGGGTGTCAGCACCGCCGTTACCGAAGAGATCGTCGCTACCGCTGCCCCCAGCAATGAAGTCGGCGCCGCCGCCACCGATGAGATCGTCATCCCCTTCGCCCCCATACAGAGTGTCAGCACCACCGCCCCCTCTGAGGTCGTCGCTGCCGCTGCCCCCTTCGAGGGTGTCGGCACCGCCGCCACCGAAGAGGTCATCATCTCCCTCACCGCCAACCAGGGTGTCATCGCCAGCGCGACCGAAGAGGTCGTCATTGCCACCTCCCCCTTGGAGGTCGTCATCGCCTTGGCCAGCTTTGAGATCGTCATCGCCAGCACCGCCCCAGAGGGTATCGTTGCCCGAGTCACCTTTGAGGAAGTCGTCGCCGTCAGCTCCAAAGAGTTTGTCATCGCCGCCTCGGCCCTTAATAATGTCGTCGCCAGCTAAGCCGCGAATGGAATCGCCATCGGCGGTTCCTCGCAGGATGTCATCCCCGCTGGTGCCCACTTGAATTAAGTTGGTGTTAATGAGCAGGGACAACTGCCCCCCTTCAGACAGGTTGTCATCCGTGAGGGCAGAGAGATCGCCTTGTTCGAGGTTGACATCATCTTGGTCGGCTAGACCGTGGGCTTGGACGTCGAACAGGAAGATCGAGCCAGCCACTTCGTCAAACAAGCTGGAAACGTCCACAATCCCGGAGGTTTCCCACTCGCCTGCATTCAGAACAATCGTGTTGCCATTGGGATCGACGACAACAAAGTCGTTGTCACTGGGGATGCCGTCGTCAGGACCGAACTCGAAGTCCTCGTCCACAGCTGTGGTGGGGTCGGGAACGGAGGGATCGAGGATTTGGCTGCGATCGACGATCGCAATGGCCTCGACATTACCACCGACAGCGGCCACCTCAGGAGCAGCATTGGGCTCGACTCGAACGATACTGGCTTCGTTAGGATTAACGGCACCCTGACCAAACAGAACTTCACCGGTTGCCAGGGTATCTTCTTCTGCTTCATCTTCTTGAACGTAGATGAAGCCATCATCACCCCAATCTAGGTTGTCAGGGCTACGGAGGCTACGGTTGGGATCTTCATCGCCATCGTAGATTACAGTATGAACGGCAGTGATGGAACCCGTGCCTGTGGTGAAGTCGAAGCCAGAAAAATCGGTGTCAAGAGTATACAAGGCACCGAAGGTATCTGCACCATCACCAGTTTCAGGATCGATCGCAAAGTTATCGACACCAGTTACGGCCTGAACAATCTCAGTAGGATTATTGGGATTAGTTGCAAGATCCTCAGGGCGAGAGAGTTGGAAAGCACCAACTGCTTCGGCTTGAGCAAACAAGTTACCCTGGGTAGGGAAACCAAACTGGTCAAAATCATTCAGGGCACCCTCTAAATCCTGAGATAGAGGATTAATGTTGCCGTCTGCATCGAGGTTATCGTTGTCAATTTTTACCCAGGCACCCGATGCGGTGGTACCTGCATTGCGAAACTGGAGTGCATTGACAATATCATTGCTGTCATCTTCATCGAGGTTAGCATCAGGCACCCAAACGTAGAGATCGCCACCGGTCAGACCGTTCTGCTCCAGGAAGTCATCAGAATCAGGATTCTTCTCACCGACATAGAGGTAATACGGAGGACTTTCGGTTTCACCATCGCCATCGAAGTCAAAGGGAGACTGGTCATCAGCCAGAATGAAAGCAACGTGAGTGGTTGTACCTGTATCAATTTCGGAGGTGTTTTCCCAGGAGCCCCGAGCCAAGAAAGGAAGCTGGTAAATCTCTCCAGTTGCAACATCTAAAGCCCAGTTGGCACCACCCACGTTATTGAAGAAGCCGCCAACTTCTTCACCAGCAAAGTAGACATCGTCTGCCAAACCGCGACCGGAGCCAAACTGCTCGGCCTCACTCAAACCCCCAGAGCAGAAACGAGCAAAGCCTTCAACCAGTCGAGTACCGCCATCAGGGTTACCGGGCTCTGCAAAGATCGGATCGAAGATGGGATTCTCAGCGGTGTTCTCAGTAGCCACATCACCATTAGCATCGATGATTGTGTTGTAGGCGATCCCTGCATCTTCAATCCCAAGGTCTTCGATGTTGATGTCGAAGTAGGAGATACGACCACCGACCAGTGTAAAGTCATCACTAGTGTCGGCCGTACCTTGAGTAATGGTGTACTCGACTCCCTCAAAATCTAGCAATTCGTGGTTGGTAAAAGCCCGTACAGTATTATCATCAAAACGAATAGCACCAACACCATCTAAAATACCGACAGGTTGGTAGTCACCAGCAGTAGAGCTGTTTAATGCACCGGTTGTGCCAGGGATAATTTCACCAATAGTTACCAATGGAACAGGAATGAAACCAGCCTGCCCAATAACTTGAGACGGGAAACTAGTTGTAAAGTTCATAACCTTTTAATGCCAAATAACAAGTAATTGGGCATCTATCCCCTCTTGGAGAATACTTACCCCCCAAGAGAATACTTGAATACACTTTTTTAGAGGTTAAGACTGTACTAGAGATGATTTATGACCTTGTTAAGGATTAGGATATTTTCATTTTAGATTTATTAACAGCCCATTGAGTATAGAAGAGACTTGTTAAGCTATGTATTTTTTCTCGATTTAAAAGGCTTTATTAAGTTTTGCAATCAATTAATCCTAAAGCGATCTGCAATTTTAACTAGGGCTAAAACCCGGCGCAGCCAAGCTTTTTGGATGTTAATGAGCGGAGCAATACAGATATCTCTAAGCCGGACGGGGAAATAGGAATTAAATCTAAACCCAACTGAAATCATCGAGTTATGAAGCTTATATTAGGTATTGCTAAAAGGCTGCTAACGTTACGATCGCACTTCACAAAGCAAACAGTTTGAACCTATGTCAGAACAAGTGATAGCCAAAACAAATTCCACTGTTGTGCGATCGGGGCATTCTAAATGCGATCGCTGGGTGAAGGGCAATGGGTCCGCGCGGGAGCGCATTGAGACTGGGGTTGTCATTCCCGAGTGGGCACCCTCATTCCAGCTTGCCCCCGATGCCAAGATTTTTGCGATGGGCTCCTGTTTTGCCCGCAATGTTGAAAAAGCCCTGCTTCAGCGGCAGGCTCGGGTCACCAGTGCAGAGCCGGAAAGCGACATTTTAGAACTGCGCACGAATTTGCTCACCGGCCTACTGAATAAATACAACCCCATCTCCATCCATCAGGAATTGACATGGGCGAGCAGTCACACCCCGTTTCCTGAGCATGGGTTTATCGAATATGACGGTAAGTATATCGACCCCAGCCTACGCGATCGGGGGCGAAAGGGAACGCTAGAATTTGCGCGAGCGCGGCAGGCACAACTGCAACAATACTTTGCTCGATCTTTTGAAGCAGATCTCGTCATCATTACCTTGGGGTTGACGGAAACCTGGTTCGATCGCACGACGCGCATAGCCCTAGCCGAAGCACCTTCGCCGCGTTTGTTCGAGCAATACCCCGGTCGCTTTGCCTGCAAGATCCTGTCCTATCCCGAATGCGCTACTGTCCTCAGTTCCATCTATTCGATTTTGCAAAAATACGGCAATCCCAATTTAAAGGTTGTCGTTACGGTATCTCCCGTCCCCCTGCAGCGCACCTTCAGTGGTCAAGACGTTATCGTTGCCAATATGATGTCGAAATCGACCTTGCGATCGGCGGCTGGCGCATTGGCAGTAGCGTCGAGCGGGGTAGATTATTTTCCCAGCTACGAAGCTGCGATGGTCTCTAACCCCAGCTTGGTTTGGATGCTCGATCGCCGCAACGTCAGCGATTTTATCGTCGATCGCATCATTGGCGAATTTACCCGTCGCTACGGACTCTAACCGTTCGACTCGATCGCGCGGCACCGATCTCGATCCCAAAGGACGCGGTCGCTGAGGACAGACCCGTCAAGATCGCCACCCCATTCTATGGAGTATTTTGGCCCAATGCAGCTCTCAGTAGCAAAATGGCTAGTCGTCACCAGCAGTTGCATCGGTGCCGAGGCGGCGCAGTTGGTTTCTGACAATTCTCAAGTAGCGGCGATCGTTGATGGTTTCAGGAGCCAGAATGCCTTCATCAATACCGGCTTGTACGAGCGTTTCTTCTGTCACTCGTCCTGCCCGGTAGCCCACCAGCAATCCGCCGGAGCCGGGAATCCCACGCTCTCGCAACATACCTCGCTTGGCCAGAAACACTAGAGTGACGGGAGCTACATTTGTTTGAATAGCTCGGGCCGTTTCTGTGCGAGTGGCAAAGGGTACAACGGCTGCAGATAAGACGAGAACAGACAAACCACCGAGAATGAAGCGTTTCATGGACTTTTTCCTAACTATCTAGAGAATTGAGCGGTAGCGATAGAACTCAGCAAACTGCAGACAATTGGCCGATGGGAGCCCAACTGTATTCCACAGTCGGGCCGAGCCAGTAGTCGAACCTTGATGACTAGCCGCTATTCTCATCAGTGCCGAGGTGGCGCAGTTGGTTCCTGACGGTTCTCAGGTATTGGCGATCGCTGATGGTTTCGGGAGCTAGCATGCCTTTGTCAATCGCGGATCGAACGAGCGTTTCTTCTGAAATCCGCCCCGATCGATAGCCCACCAGGAGATCGCTGGAGCCATCGATATCGTCCAACATGCCTCGCTCGGCTAGAAACACGAGGGTGACGGGGGATACGTTTGCTTCAGCAGCTTCGACTGTTTCCGTGCGAGTGGCAAAGGGAACAACGGCTGCAGATAAGACGAGAATAGATAAACCACCGAGAATGAAGCGTTTCATGAGTTTTCTCCTAAACTATCTAGAGAGATTGAGCTACAACAGTCGAACTCAGCAAACTGCAGATAATTGGAAGATCGATCTCAGCGATCGCCACTCAAGAGTTGAAAAGGATTGGCGATAGAGAGTTTCGGAAAAACCTTCCAGCAATTCTACCAACAAGGCTAAATCCAGAACAAAATCGCGAGATGCCCTGACGCAACTCAATGCCTCAGTGTCTCGTGAATGAACTTTAGCCGTGTATAGCAACTGAGCTGCAGACGATTGAGAGAGAAGTCAGTCCAGATCGGTTGAGATAAAAGCTCTGTCGAGCTCGTAAAGAGCCTGACTGAAGCTGTTGTATAGCAGCTTATCCAGACCGATTAGTTCGAGTTAGATCGGGACAATAGAACATTGACATCGTGCAACTAGCAGACTTAAAAGCGCGCATAAGTCCAAAAAACAACCCTTACACAGATAACTTCTACTGAAGATTCAATGGGGAGATAGTTCAAAAACCAATTGCAATGGGGTCAAGTCCTTGTTTCCTTACCCTTATATTAACCTCTAAGAACATGAAGGTTTTCTGTAAAGGAAATGTTTGACGGGGCTTGAAAATCTTGAGAGATAGCTTAGGCTGCATTAAGTCTCTTTTCATAAGTTCTATGAGTCTGCTAAAGATACCTAAATCGATATAACGATTTTTGCTCAGATCGCCGAGCGGTACCGAAAAGTCAGTCCTTTTGGGCGATCGATCTGCGGGATGCAATGCGTTGCAACGTCAGTTCGACAAGTGTGGCCCCCATCCACACTTCGCGAGGGGAGAGGGGCCGGGGGTGAGGGCATGCAGAACCATCGAACTCAGGTGGCACAAGCCCTCACTCCTCCCGTTCTAACTCTCCCGTCTTCGCAGGATCCCATTTCTGCCAAGTCTTCTGAATTGCCTGAAACGACGTTTGCGGCTTGTGGCGATACATTTCCCATCCCAGTTTGATGGCAAACTTTTGCACCAGCGTCAGCTTCCAAGATAGAGGTGCCTGATATTCGCCGTTGGCCGAGAAAAACACCGACTTAATCTCATTCACCAATTCCTCGGTCAGCTCGATCTCGTATTTTTTGGCCTCCTGCTGCAGCCAATCCCACACTTTGCGGGTCCAAGCGGGAGCATCTGGCCCCGGATCGAATACCAGATCTTGGTTGATGGCGGGGAAGTTAATATCGAATGATTCAAACTCAATCCCTTGCCGAGTAGCTTCGGCCTCTAGATCTGCGAGGGTGCTTTGCACGGTATCGTCGGATCGATCGTAAGCCTCAGACAATTGTTGAATCTTCCCTCGAGCTTTACGATCGCCCATCTCTTCTAGCAAATTGCCCAAGCGACTGCGTAACTTCAATGCCTCAATATTCACGGCATTCTGGACACTTTGAGTGGAATCGCGCACGTTGAGGGCAGCGATAAAGGGACCGGCGATCGACATCAGCCAACCCTGGCGATCGGGCCTATCTGCTTGGGGAGGGATTTCGGGAACTTCGGGAAAGGTGACGATCGTGAGGAAGAGAATCCGCTTGATGTTGTGCTGACTCTTCTTGCCATTTAGCACAAACCGCCGCAAAAACTCGCTGCCAGTGGCAACGCCAAAGTTGTCGAAATAGCCTCCATCGGCAACGTGATAGAAAATTTTGCCTTTATCGTTGCGAGCGACGGGGGTGACATAGGGAAATGTGGCTGACAGGCGGGCGGCAGTGGTCACGTCCAGATCGGCTCCCTTGAAGAGGGTGTTGAAGTCAACCGACTTGGAGGCGGCGTCGGGACCAAAATCCATTGGGGTAATTAAAAAGCGCTTGCCATCTTCAACCAGAGTGGCATTAAAGACGGGGAGGGGAATGCGACCCGCTTGAATGGCAGATTTCCAACTTCCCAACGTCACATTGGGCTGGCTGAGCTCCAGTTTCCAATCCTGCTCGATACTCCAGCCTCGATCGTAGATGGGACCGACGAATGTGGGAAATCCGAAGAAGCGCCAAAAATCCAGAAACGCCAGCCCCCAGCCTGTGGCATCTAAACTGTCGCGGGTGGCACTCGCAAATATGCGATCCGCTGCACGATCGTCTAGGGAGCTTTCACCGGCAGAACTCTGCTGTCCTTCCACATCCTCTGCATCGATGTAGTACATACTGCCTACCGATCCCCCCGAAACAGAGCTGATGAAGCCAATGTGTCGAGAAAACGTGTTTCCCAAGGCTTGCCGCAATCCAGTTAAGACTCTAACTGCCCAACCGGAAGCTTGAATGCCGCCACCGCTCGCACAGACTACCACCAGCGTATGGCCGTCTTCTGGATTGGGATCTCCATTGGGTAGTGTCTCGTACGCCCACCGCAGGCGGGCATCGAGTGCCTGCTGGATATCCCGCTCTCGAGTAGCAGTATCTTCGGAGGCTACCTTTGGCAAGGAGGCACCCATTGCCAAACTGTCAGGATCGAGCTTGCCGCGCAATTCGTAATAGTGATCGACGTTGAAGCGGGTATACAGAATTGCTGAAACAATTAGAAGCGGGGGCAGCACCGGAAGGCGAAAGCGATCGAACAAGAATGAGATCGACCCCAGCAGCAGAGCCAGACTGGTGGCGATGAGCAGCACGTACAGCAGCGTGGGGGCTTCGGGGGAAGCCTTTGTTTTGCGCTCGGGGGCATACCAAAATTTTGCGATCGCGTAGACGATCGCCAGTGTCAGCAAAAATGCGATCGCCGGTAGATGTCCGTTCGTCAGTTCGGTGCCGCCATCCGTTAAATAACCGGCCCGATCGCTGGGGTCCCAAATGAGCAGCTTCAGCAACCACACCACAGGGACTTGTAAGAAGGTGTCGCTGTTGAGGTAATTGCGAATGACTGAAAATACCCCTCCAATTACCCCAGCGATCGCAGCTCCTGCAGCCGCTCCGATCCAAATCTGGCGATCGTTCAAGCCCAATTTCCCCCGCGAAAAGCGAATGGTCAGGTAGGCAGTGGGCAATGCCAGAAAGATGGCTGTGAGGTAAGACAGCGGGAAAATATGCGGAAATCTTGCAGTCAGGGAATAGATCTCAAACCGAGCTGGAACATTGAGCAGGATGACATTTGCCCCCTGAACGATGCCTATCCCCGCAACAATAGCCGCCGCAATTGTGATGGCCAACTGCCCCCAGCCCTTCAACACAAATAGATTGCGCAGGATGTTGGGGACGAGATAGATGGCGATAAAGGGAAATGCCAGCAGGAATAATGCCCCGATCGCAGGGACTCTGAGAAAGAAAATGTACTGAACGGTATTGCCAACAAGCTGTAAAAGAGCGATCGCAAACAGAATCCCCAGCCATAGCAGCAGATTAATCAGTTGATTGCGTTTTTTAGTGGAAAGACTGGGATCGATGGTTGGAGAGTTAACCATGCTGACTCGCTGTTGATAAAAACATCAGTAACAGAGCGGCAAAATCCCCCTCGCCACCATCATTTAATAGAGAAGAAGGCATTTTAACAGAGAAGCAGGCCCGTTATTCCCTTGGCTGATGGGGTGTGATAGGGGCTGGAATGTTAGTGAGCTCAGGTGTCAAATGAGAATAGGATGCAATCTTAAGCTCTCCCCCCCCCCATTGTGGACAGACTAGCGTATCGAATGAGCGCAGAATGTCATATTTCTATAAATTTCCTGGAGCGTTAGAAATGAAGATTAGCTTGCAGCAGTCAGTTTAGGCGCATATCGATCCGGCGGGTCATCGACGGATTCGGGATTGATGCAAGTTTGCTCCCAACTGTATTCCTTGGCAGGAAAAGCTGGCCTACACACTCATTTCAAACATGCGCTGAATGGGTCGTAACGCCTGAACCCGAATCTCTGCCGGTACATCCACCTCGGGAGAGCGATTCTTCATGCACCAGTACAGTTTTTCCAGAGTATTCAGCCGCATGTACGGACACTCGTTACAGTTGCAAGTATCGTCCGTCGGAGGCGCAGGAATAAACTGCTTGTGGAGCACCCGTTTTTCCATTTGGTGAATGATGCCCGGTTCGGTGGCCACAATAAAGGCTGGTGCTTGGCTGGTTTGACAGTAGTCGAGCAATGCAGTGGTGGAACCGATATAGTCAGCCAAGCGCAGCAGGGGCACTTCGCATTCGGGGTGGGCTAACACTTCGGCGTTGGGGTGTTCCAGTTTGAGTTGGATGAGTTTTTTCTCCGAGAAGGTTTCGTGGACGATGCAACTTCCTTCCCACAGCACTAAGTCGCGACCGGTTTGTTGCATGACGTAGCGACCTAAATTGCGATCGGGGGCAAAAATAATGGGTCGCTCTGCTGGAATTTGCTCCACAATCCGAACGGCATTCGAGCTGGTGCAGATAATATCGCTCATGGCCTTAATTTCAGCGGTGCAGTTGATATACGACACCACGACGCAATTGGGATGGGCTGCTTTAAACGCGGCAAATTCCTGTGGCGGGCAGCTATCGGCCAACGAACAGCCCGCCTCTAAGTCAGGCACCAGCACTAGTTTGTCGGGGTTAAGAATTTTAGCGGTTTCAGCCATGAAATGAACGCCCGCAAACACGATGACATCCGCATCAGTCTCTGCTGCCTGTCGGGACAGACCTAACGAATCGCCAATGTAATCGGCAATATCTTGAATGTCGGGCTCTTGGTAATAGTGGGCCAGCACGATCGCATTGAGTTCCCGCTTGAGTTCGGCGATCGCCTCAAACAAATCCAGAGGTGTCAGATCGGTCGCTGTTTGGGTGGGGCGTGGCAGTGTGGAAGCAAACACGGATAATTTAGGGGTGGATGGGTATTTCCACTCTAGCTTTCTTGAGAATTTCTAGCTTTCTTGAGAATTTGCCCTGGGAGTGGCGATCGGGGACGCATTCTGGAGCAGGAGCGAGCACGACAAGTCTCTAAGTTATGCCCCGAGCCTCAACCTCGAAAAACCCAAAGACTTTGATTTGAGGGTAACTCGGCGCTTACTCTAAAAGATGGAAGAGCGCACGGACACACCGCATGCACATTGCTTGGATTGGCAAGACATCTCCCTTTTGCGGCAACGTCACCTACGGTTTGGAAGTCACTACGGCATTAGCCCAGCGGGGCCACCGCATCAGCTTCATCCACTTTGCCTCGGGCAATGCCTCCGAGTCCGCCTCAGAATTGCCAACCGCTTGCCGCGCCCCATCCCAGCCTGTCTGGGCTGCTGAAATCTCGCTCCCTTGCTTGCACAAAAATCAAATTTTCACGATTCCCACCCCCAACTCCCGCCAAATTCTCAAAGACGCCCTGCAAACCCTCAAGCCCGACCTCATCCACGTTTCTCTCACCCTCTCCCCCCTCGATTTCTCCATTCCCAAGCTCGGTCGCCAATTGGGAATTCCAGCAGTTTCCACCTTTCACCCCGCCTTCGATCGCCATCGCCGCACTTTTGTGTCTCGCACCCAACACCTGCTCTATCAGCTCTATGCCCCCTCTCTAGCCCAGTACCGCGCCACGATCATCTTCTCAGAACTGCAAAAACAGCTCTTGATTTCCTTGGGGGTTCCCGAAGCTGGCATCAGCGTCATCCCCAATGGCGTCGACACCGACAAATTCTGCCCGGGACCGTCGAGGATTAAGGAGGAGTTGGGGACAGACCGACTATTTGTCTATCAGGGACGCATTTCCCCCGAGAAAAATATCGAATCGTTGCTGAAAGCCTGGAAGCAAGCAGACATGGGCGATCGAGCTCTATTGGCGATCGTGGGGGACGGTCCGCAGACCTCTACACTCAAACCTTTTTACCGGGCCGATCGCGGCGTTGTATGGTTGGGTTATGTGGCTGACGAACAGCGACGCATTGAGATCTTGCGGGGGGCCGATGTATTTATCTTGCCATCTTTGATTGAAGGGCTTTCGATTTCCCTGTTGGAGGGCATGGCTTGCGGAACGGCAGTAGTGGCAACAAATGTAGGAGCCGATGGGGAGGCGATCGAGGATGGGGCGGGTATTGTTCTGTCAGCGGCTAAAGTCACTGCAGAGTTGACTTCACTCCTACCCTTGCTGCGGGACCAGCAGGAATTTACTCAGATGTTGGGGAGGAAGGCCCGTCAGCGAGTCTTGCAGCGCTATACCCTCAGCCGCAATATCACTCAGCTAGAAACACTGTATAGCCGGGTCTTGGGCCGCTTAGATGCCTCAGAGCCAATCGAACTGCCCGAAACCAGCAATCTATCTTCACCTCCAGCAGCCTGAGCGTAGAGCTTGCCCCGAGCGAGCTGCTCTACCAGCCTCGCGACTAGCTGTGGCGATAGCCGCCAATCGCGATCGCCATCGATGCCACAAAACGGGCTACTCTTTTGGAGCCTGTGGATACGAGTCGGGCCAGACCTCCCATAGAGGGCGGTCGATCAGCTCGGCGATTTTTTCTTCCACCCGCCGCGAACGATCCCGACGACTGATAACATTCCAAACGGTTTGCGGCGTGCAATTGAGCAACTGGGCCACATCGGTCTGCGTGTAACCAGCCTTGCGAAGCTCCGCTTTAATATCTATCGGATTCATCCTCCAGCGCAATAAAATTATTACAGACAACTTCTTCGTTAGGCTACTTCCTCAGCCATTGCCTGTCAATAATGTTAGTGTTAACTTTTTTGTTAGCGTGGGGTGATGTCTTGCATGCAAACGCTGCGCAGGATATATAAGGTGCGTAAAGACGTAATTTTAAGGGTCTGACGGTGCCACTGACTGGGAGGCGGCTCATTGATGCTTTTGCGAGAGACGTACAGTCTGCGATCGCACAGGCTGAATCCCAAGAAGCCCTAGCCAAAGAGCTGGGAACCAGCAGCAACACGTTAAAGAACTACAAGAAAGGCAATCTCAAGAATTTGCCCGATCCAATCATGTTGCGAGAGATCGCGAGTAAAGTGGGGTTTACATCGCTGGACGGGTATCTGGCCCATTTAGAGGGGCGGGATTTAGACGCAAATCAGCGGGAAGCTGCGCCGAAGCCAACGACGATTATTGGCAGGCAGATCCTCAACCTTCAAGATTTGGAAGAAGTTCACAGCGTCATCGAGCTGGCGAATCAGCGGGCTCGAGAGTTATTAGATCGCGAGAACCCACGGCCTTCAGAATTAGTCGGGGAGCCCGAGGGCGAGGCTGAGTAACCAAACCTACTGCTCCAGCGGCGATCGCGGTGGGGGAGTTGCGAGAGTGCGATCGGATTATCTGGATGAACTCAGTCCGCAAGTGGCGAGAGGGGATTTTAGTGTAGAAAAACCCTCCTCCCAAATGTGGAAGAAGGGTCAGACTTGAGAGTAAGAAGGGGTTTAGCTCGTCACTAGCTCTGCGTCCTTCGCTAAGAACTTCTCCAATTCCGTCAGAGCATCGGCATCCACCTTGGTTTGCATGGGGCAGAACTTGGGACCGCACATCGAGCAGAACTCCGCCGTTTTATAGATATCGGCCGGTAGAGTTTCGTCGTGATACTCGCGCGCGCGCTCGGGGTCGAGGGAGAGCTCGAACTGGCGGTTCCAGTCGAAGTTGTAGCGGGCGTGGGAAAGTTCGTCATCGCGATCGCGAGCCCCCGGACGGTGGCGGGCAATGTCCGCCGCGTGGGCCGCAATTTTGTAGGCGATCAAACCGCTGCGCACATCCTCTGCATTGGGAAGGCCGAGGTGCTCTTTGGGGGTGACGTAGCAGAGCATGGCGGTACCGTGCCAACCGGCGATCGCCGCTCCGATCGCAGAGGTAATGTGGTCGTAGCCTGGAGCAATATCGGTGACCAAGGGACCGAGCACGTAGAAGGGCGCTTCGGAGCATTCTTCCATTTGCTTGCGCACGTTAAATTCAATTTGGTCCATCGGCACGTGACCGGGACCTTCCACCATCACCTGAACGTCGTCTTCCCAAGCTTTGCGAGTAAGCTGGCCCAGGGTTTTCAATTCCGCCAGTTGGGCGTCGTCAGAGGCATCGTGGGTGCAGCCGGGGCGCAGAGAGTCGCCAAGGCTGAAGGAGACATCGTACTTTTTGAAAATCTCGACGATGTCGTTGAAGTGGGTGTAGAGGGGGTTTTGTTTGTGATGGTGGAGCATCCATTGAGCCAAGATGCCGCCGCCACGGGAGACAATGCCGGTAATGCGATCGCGCACCAGGGGCAGGTGTTCGATCAGAATTCCGGCGTGGATGGTTTGATAGTCTACCCCTTGTTGGGCGTGTTTTTCGATGATGTGGAGAAAGTCGTCGGCAGTCAGGTTCTCGACATTGCCGCGGACGCTTTCTAGTGCTTGATAGACAGGTACCGTGCCGATGGGGACGGGGGAGGCATTGATGATGGCGGTGCGGATTTCGTCCAGGTTGCCGCCTCCGGTGGAGAGGTCCATCACGGTATCTGCGCCGTATTTGACCGCTAATTCTAATTTGGCGACCTCTTCACTCAGGTCGGAGGAGTTGGGAGATGCGCCGATGTTGGCATTGACTTTGCATTTGGAGGCAATGCCGATCGCCATCGGTTCCAGGTTGGTGTGATTGATGTTGGCGGGGATAATCATGCGTCCGCGCGCCACTTCAGCTCGAATCAGGTCTGCCGGGAGATTTTCGCGTTGGGCGACGAACTCCATTTCTTCGGTGATGGCCCCTTGGCGAGCGTAGTGCATTTGCGAGACATTGACTTGTCCGCGACGCTTGGCGACCCAGTTGGTACGCATTTGAAGAGTCCTCAATAAACAGCTTCCCTTCGCTGGCATTATCCAGTGTCAGGTTCTAAGGGTGTTATCTCAGCCCGACCGTTGCGGGCACCCCTAGCGTTGGGCTCTATTGTACTGCGAGCGAGTTGAAAGAGCGATCGCTTCTAGTCGTTCGAGCGGAGACAACGCAGGCTGGTCGAACTGTCAATTTTCGGCCTCCTGCGAGGCCATCTGCGGCTGAAGCCCAGATTTCTTTATTTACCAGATTTCTTTATTTATGAGTATCGAACTACTGCAAGTTGCGGGTGACATATTCTCGAATATCTGATTCTGCCGCATGATGGCTTAATTAGCACCTGGGGACAATCGAATATATGGATTCGTTTTTTCTGAGCAAGAGTTATGCTGGGTGCCACTGAATACTGTAAGGCTTGTCTTATTCTGGTTGCTTTTTCCGGTACTTCTCTTGGAAAGTGGCTGCCAACTCAGCCATCTCTTTGGCTTTCTGCTCTGCCAGATTAGCCACTTCAAGCGCTTTGGCTAGCTTAGCCCGTTGTTCGGAAGTTATCGCGCGGCGCTGGGAAATCATAGCTCTCGGATGATGGCAGATGTGCGGGTAACCACTATCTTAGTGTCCAAAACCCGACCCAACAACTCCGACAAATCTTCTCCCGCAGACTGAAAAGTACTAGGGGACTGATTCTGCAAATCTTGGAGAGTGTCCTCAATGCGCCGTCGAGCGATCTCTACAAATAGAAGAGTATTATTGAGCCTAGCGTAGAGCTGAAGCAGACTGACGTCATCTGCAGGTTTTCCTCCTGCCAGAAGAGAGCGAAGTATAGTGAGTGTCATTCCAGCCTCAGATTCAATTCGATCTAACTCATGTAAACCGCATCCATGTTGAGACCTGGAGTTTTCAGGCGTTGCACTCGGCCCCCTAAATCCCCCACCAGTGGGGGACTTGTGAGAGGCTATTGGCTTCGTTCTACAACTTGAATGACTGCGAGGTTCGTCTTCCCCGTCTCCAAACCCCAGCTAGCACTGTCGTCAAGTCCCCCAGAATGGGGGATTTAGGGGGCGAATGCAGCGATCGACAGTGCTAGTGAGAGGGACTAATAGATACCTCATCAAAACTACGGGTTTCAGACTAGACTCGGTTTAGCAAGCGAGAGCTTAGATCGAAGAGTTCAGGTGGAATCGACATTGCATACTTGTCATTAACTTAAATAGCATTCTATTTCAGCAGGATTCTCCAGAATTCAAAGAACTGCGATCGCCCCTCTTTGAAGCTTCTCCCAAGCTAAGCAATGCAACCCAAGTTTTACATCCAGCCCCAGAGCGACAGTCCCGCATCGGCTCAGTTAGCCAGTCAGATTGCCTTCGCGATCGCCTCCAACCAATTCAAACCGGGCAGTCGCTTGCCCAGCACCCGCCAACTGGCTATGCAAACGGGCTTGCACCGCAACACCATCAGCCGCGTTTACAGTCAACTGGAAGCGCAGGGGCTGATCGAGGCGCGAGCGGGCTCGGGAATGTACGTGCGGGAAGGAATTTCCCCTGCTACTGACCCTGCAGATCCTGACGAAAACTCCGCTGCCACAGCCGCGCAACAGATCTTGCAAGCGGCGCTCGACGGCTTGGGTCAACTGGGCTATTCTCTAGCCCAGATTCAGACGTTGCTGCTGGATGCCATTGCTTGGCGACAGCAGTGCAGTGCCCAGGCGATCGTGACTGTTCCTCAAGCGCAACAGGGCGTTGCCCGTTTATTAGAGTACGAATTCAGTGAAGAGTTGGGATTGTCCGTTCAGTCCATTGTGCTGGAAGCTCTAAGCCCCGTATTGGCGGAAAATTCTTCGGTGACGCTCGTAACCACCCGCTACTTCCTCCAGGCAGTAGAAACCGTGGCCGCGCCCTACCGCGCTCGGGTGATTCCCATTGATGTCAATACCTACGAACGGGAGTTGGAGGCGATCGCCCAATTGCCCGCCCACAGTTGCGTCGGCATTGTCTCCATCAGTCCCGAAATTGCCCAGGTGGCAGAAGTGATAGCCTGCAGCCGCTTTGGCGACGAACGGTTGATTGTTGCCGCTCCTGCGAGCGACAGGTTTCAGCTCGAGGCCATCGCAAGGCGAGCGGAGTTGATTCTGTGCGGTCGGTCGAGTTTGGAGGCGGTGAAGGCGGCAGTGAGAGAGGTGCGATCGCATCGCATTCGGCTGCCCGAGATTGTGGCCTCCGACCCCTATATCAGCGAGCACTCCCGGCAGGCGATCGCGCGGGAATTTGGCTTGTCCTCAGACTAAATCTATCGGCGATCGCTTTGCAGTAGTCGGGCATTAGCCTGTAACAGACAGACCTCAGCAAAGCCCAACAAGCCCTCGCCGAAGTCGAAGCCCTCCGCATCCAACGGAAACAGCAAAAAGGCAGCACCCAAGCCAATACTGTTCGGATAAGAAACTATCAACCTCTGAGGAACGTCACCTATCCCAGTTGTCGTGAGGATTTCCTTTGAGATGAGCCTGAAAGCTTTATTCTTGGGTCACTCCCCAATCCGACCAATCAACAGCCTCTAAACTTTGGCCTGGGGCAATTTCAGCTAAGAGCTGTTCCAGGGAATCGGAAGCTTCGGGATAAATAATTCCAGCTACACGGCCCAATTCATCATCAAGATAGTGCGTGGAGTTACCGCTCGGATCGATAGTGGTTCGCACCCTGCCACCTCGATCGTATAGGTTGATGCTGCGAAGATTATCGGATAAATCATCAGGTGTATCGTCAGCAAAAATTGTCTCAACTAATTGATTGAGATTGTTATAGCGAAATTCAGTTCGATTTAAACGTGGATCGGTTATGGCTATTTGGTTCCCAATAGCATCATACTCATAACGAGTAATTCCACCTTCAGGATTTTAGATGGAGATAATTCGATCTTCACGATCGTAGGCCAGTCGAGTAATAATTTCCTCTTGAATGCCAGCAGCATTAGTGACAGTTCTAGTCTCGGTTAAGCGATTGCCTCTATTGTCGTAGGTATAGCGGATTTCATTTCCGAGGAAGTCAATGGTATGTATTAAATTGCCGAAGTGGTCATACTCTAAAGAGCTAGAGTTTCCTGCCGGATCGATAAATGCAATTGGCCTGCCACTCTCATCATATTCTGTACCAGTAGTACGTCCGGCAGCGTCAATGGTAGAGGTGATATTGCCATTGCTGTCAAACGATTTCGGTGGTATTCTCGGGGTCATAAGTCAGCGAGATCGCCTCTCCATTAGCATTAAAGATCTGCGATAAGCGATCTTGCTCGTCGTATTCCGATCGAATGCCTGTCCGACCCAGGGGATCGATAATGTCTTCTAAAAAGTGAGAACGTTCTCCGTTGTAGCCAAATTGGGTCGTATTGTTTTCGCGATCCGTTACAGAGACTAAATTCCCAACGGCATCGTATTCGTAGCGGACGCGGTTCCCATCTGGATCTACCAATGCGGCAATGCGTCCTTGCACGTCCCGCTCGAAGACGATCGCCTGACCGGTGGAGCTGACTACCCCGCCATCGCTAAAGGTGAGGCGATCGCCAAACGGATTCTCAACTGTGAGCAAGTCTCCCGTGACCGCATCAATGCGATAAATCCATCCCTCTCGGCTGGTCAGCCGGTAAATGCCGCTAAAGCCGCGATCGGTGTCGGCAGGATTGAGACCAGCCCCATGATTGAGACTGACATACGAACCGTCCGCTGCCCGTGACAGCCGCGATACACCTTCAATCTCCAACCTGCTAGTAACTCCAGCATCCCCTCGGAAAGCCGAGCGGTAGATAGTCGGGTCGCCCCCCAAATCCACAGAGGGGAAGAAGGCCGAAATCGGGCCGACCGTCGGCGCAAACGTAAACGCCTGTCTCTCGCCTCCCGGCAAGGTGATGTAAACCCGAGTTCTGTCGTCAAACGCTTGGGAACGAATTCCTAATTGCTCGAACAGCTCGTCCGGTCCCAAACTGGTGCGCAGATCCGTATCGCGGAACTCCAAACGCCAGCCAAAGCCAAAGTCGTCGCTGCTGCTGGCATTAAGACTGTCGTAAGTGCGAGTGACGCTGATGGGAATCCCGGTCAGGGGAATTTGCAGGTCGGTAAACGACACCTGGAAATTCCCCAACTTCAAGCCCCCCACCACATTGACGGTCTGCTCGATCGCATTCACATTCCCCGTTTCATCCACCGCTTCCAATCGCAGCGTGTAGGCATCGTTCTGCAACAGCGTCGGGTCGAAGTCGCCGAGATCGCCATCTGCAATGTTTGACTCCCCTCGGAAAATCTCAACAAACTCGTCCGTCCCTACAGGCGCAACCGAGAGGGTATAGAAGTCCAGATTGTCATCCGTCACCGTGCCGAAGATATCTGTCGGTGCCGTGATGAACGCCTCAAACTGCTCGGCCACGAGCTCCACCATCGGCGGCGTGCCGTCGCTGAAATCGACGACATCGAAGGTGAACGTAGATTGGGATTGATTGCCCACCGCGTCAGTCGCAGAGGCGATCGCCCTCACCTCCCCAGCCCCATCGGGCGTAAACGCAAACGTCCCATCCGCCTGCAACAGCACGGGAGCTCCATTCACCGCCAACGTCAGCAAGTCCACGCCAACATTGTCGGTCGCCGTCGCCAGGAAGGTAATCGGATCGCCCAAACTGACGCGGTCATTGGTCGCAATCAAATTCACCAACGGAGCCGACTCATCAACTTGTGCAGGAGTCAACGTAAACGTCCCATCCGCCTGCAACGCCACCGGAATGCCATCCACCTCTAACGTCAGCAAGTCCACTCCAACGTTGTCAGTCGCTGTCGGTGTCGTTATTGAGCGCTAGCGTGTAAGGACCGCTGGCAAACAGCGTGCGGCTGAAATTACCGCCAGTGCGAGAGCGATCTGCTCGCCATCGGGGCCGTAAAGGGTCAAATTGGCTGCAGATTCTGCGAGTAACGTCTCCAGTTGGAGATTTTCTCCGGCAACTCCCTTGAATAACGCTCCTTAACGTCAGTCATCTATCCCAAACTTATTCATCCAATCTTCCTTCTCTTTCCACCAGTCCACACCAGGCACAACAGGTGATTCCAAAATAGATTCCTCTTCCGAGCGATCAACAACCTTTCCATCTACTATCTCGAGCATTTCGTCTACACCTTCAGGCACGAATCGAAGCTCGTGATTGCGATGCAATATTAAGAATTTCTCCATCACTCGGCCGAAAAATTCATCACGCTTGTGCCACCGTCTCGTCTTGTCCTCAAATATTCCGTCAAATGTTATATCATCAAGCAAATTTCCATTTTTGTCTTCCTCATAGACTTTGCCAAATGACAGGTAAGTCTTGCAGTTGAAGCAGATTAGCATATAGTCTCTAGACATTTTTATAATCCAAGAGTAACATCTAAGTTGTCTGACGTAATTAATCGGACTGTCTGTCCAGGTTGCACGCTACCTTTTCTCACAGCTTCATTAAATGCAGAGAACGCGTCTGGATTGCTCAGCGGGCTTCGACGTAGATCGATTATTACATTTTGATTCCCCTGACAGACAAGAGCTTCTCTAATGCGATCAGCAACTTTGGAAGAGCTTGAAGTCCTCAACTGCTTGAGTTCAAATGTCTCTGTACGTTGCCATTGATATCAAGAAGCCTTATGTCCGGTCCTTCTACTCTTGTGCCAGCAAGCTGAACGTCAAACCCACGGTCGACAAAGAATTCTTGCGCAAACTCCCTTTCCGACACCTTTGGCTTGGACAGCTCCGTCAAGGAAACTTGGCGCCGAGCGAGGGCAACGCTACCACCACCACTGACAAAACCTTGTCCAGCCCCATCGATTCCCCCGGAACCAGCACCGCCAGAAGCACCACGGCCAGTTTGCCTAGCCCCTCCAGCACCACTTAAGTCTGTTCTTACTAATTCTTTCCTTAACTCGAATTCCGTAGCACGCTGTTAAATAAAGTTCATCAAGGATGCCGCAGTCAATCAAGATTACTAAGTCTTTTTTTGGCTAGCTTCAAAGCGTCTTCAAAGACACTTAGTTAGACTTTTACGAAGTCTGTATTTCCTGGCTCGTTCAAACTGGGGAATTCGATGTTCATCTCTTCTGGCATATTTTCCTGGCTAACTAAGGCAATAAATTTTCCATTAATATAAATCTCGGCAATTAACTCATTATAATCAATGTCACTACAGATCTAAACTTTGAACTCTTCTTTCATAGCAATGCCTCCTTTAAGAGAATTGGTTTGAAGTAATCAATCAGATCGTTTACTCAGACTGTCGAGGATGGTAATTTCGGCTCATCGGTTCTGACTATGCTATTTTTGACTCAAAGTACCAACAAAGCAGAGCTCTAGTTTTGAAGTTTTCAAAGTTTCTAAAGCCATAGCCCAATCTCTTAATCAGTTTAAGCTTGTTGTTGATTCCTTCAACTATACCGCGGCTTGTTTTCTGGTCAAAGTAACCACAGATCTCTCCACACCATCTCACAATCGTCCCATAACTTTCAGGAAAATATTCCTTTGATTTCTTTAGTCAAGAGATTAGCTTATATGAGCCATCCAACCAATTGTCGAAGTCATCAAAAACGCTTCTAAACTCCTCTTTAAGTTCATGCATTTTTCCTAAAACAGGTACTTCTTTCGCTAGATTCAACAACTTTTCATGCTGCTCTGAATTTAAATTCTCTTCATTCTTTAATAAAACATATTTTGTTTTATTGATTGCTTCTAGCTTTTCCTCCCTTTCTGCTTTGCTCTCAATCTTTCCCGCAGCTTTCTTCTCTTTTCTTCTCTCTTTGTCTAGCTCTTCGTTGACTATCTTCATTACATGAAACCTATCTGCCATCACTGTCGCATTTGGCATCATTTCTTCAACTAGATCCCGGTATGGCCTCCACAGATCGATACTGGCTTCCACAATTCTACTCAACACCTCTTCTCCCCATCCAGTAAAGACTTGACGCAATTCCTCTTGACGACGTGACTCTAGCAACATGAGTGGCTTCCTAAGATCTAGGTCCACTAAGACAGCACAATAGTTACCCTGTCCTTTGACTAATGAAATCTCATCGATTCCTAACCTCTTTAATCCTTCTGGTACTTCTTGAATTAATTGCTCGCCCAATTCATTGAGAATTGTTTGGATCTCATCATCACTTAGATCGTTGCGTTCTGCCACACTCCGGATATCGCTATCCAAAACCTGACCAATGATTGCTCTGGCTAAGCGCTTTGTATAAGTTCTATTCTTGTCAACATGCTCTAGCACTTCACTGAATGGCTTTCCACAATTCTTACACTTAAATTGACGGCGATTGATTCGTAGATAAACAGATTGTCCACTCATTGGCAAGTCTCTAACTAAGTACCGGTGATTTTGGTGCAGTCTTCGACTCGTCTAACCGCAATGAGGACAAATGGCTTGTCGACTTTCTGACTCTAGTTCCAAGAAGATGCCGATACCTTCAAAAGTTTGATATCCTGTGACCCGAGACCCAGGCAGATCCAATGTCTCTGTGAGTAGTTTTTGACAGGCTGTGGCGAGCATATTATGATCCTTTAAAGATGATATCTACATTATCATTCAGATATTTATATGATTCAATCTCTTGTAATCCATGCTCAGTAAGAGCTCTGGCCTCGGGATAGAAGTTTTGATTTTAGTAGATTTGTTCTTTTTGCCTTGTTTGGCATAGCAGGACAGGAAGAGCCGTAATTTCTTTCAGTGCTCGATGCTTTAGCAGCACTCCTAAGTATTTAAATGCTCTATTTTCACACTTTTGCAAATAATTTTTATAATATTAGTGGCATGAAAAGTGATTAGATGAAGTTTTGGGAAATCAAATTTTTCATCTATTGAATACTGATAACTTTGGAGGTCGTCAATATTTATCTGTCTAAATTCATGGCAAATCTCAAAAACAATTATATCTACAGGATCGAGATCTAACAAATCCCGAGAAAAATTAACATGCACAACACCTTGAAATGAAATCTTAGTCATCTCAATAGGAGCAGGTGCTTTTATCCAAAAAACATAGCCCATATCTTCAAAGCCGAAAGAGTCAAAATAGCTAATTGAAAGTTTTTCTAGTTGGCTGCTCATTGATTTATCCTCGGAAATATTCTCACAAAATTATCTAACTAATTATGAGCCTGGGTTGAAAAATTCAGGAGGGTGTTGGTCATGTGGGGTACTGCGTGGCGTTTCTGAACCATCAGGTGCTAGACGCTGTCCACGATTTGTTCTCGATCCATCAGTAGCATATTGAGGAGCTGCTTCGCGAACTACGCGGCCAGTTTTCCAGTTAACAGTCACTCGAGAACCATCTGGGTGTTTGAACGTTTGATAACCTGATGTCGGTGAAACCGACCCTCCTTGAAAGCCTTGACTAGTTAGTACATCTGCCACTTCTTGGACAGAAGCACCATTTAAGTCAGGGATTTCTGAAGCTGTACCATTACCCCCTACACCTGCTGGTCTTCGATCAACTGGTACATCATCAAATGGATTACTATCTGTCAGGAAGGCGTCTGCTGGATTGATGTCAATGTCACCCCCAGCACCTGAATGGGGGGGAGCGAGGGGCTCACCAAGAAGTGGGCCATCTAATGCGCCGCTGCCAAGAGGACTGCCATCCAAATCGAGAACTGGATTGGGTGTGGGGGATAGACCGACATTCCCAATACCCTTAAAGTTTTCGTTAATGGGGAAGCTAAAAGTGTTTTCTACGCCTAGGTTAACCAGATCGATGAACGCGACGAGGAAGTTATCTCCAGTGATATGGTTCTGCAGAGATAAGCCCGCTATCGCGAAGAGAGTACCGCCAACAATCGTCGTTGCCGTTACTTCATTCAGAGTGAATAAGCCACTAGGATCGGTATTGTTGACCGGGTTGTTGTGGGCGTACTGATACTTGTGTAGAGAGTAAGGGTCGTCCAAAAAACCGGGGAACGGATCTCGACTAATAAACCGTCCCAAGTCCGGGTCGTAGTAACGCGCTCGTAAATAATCCAGCTCTAGTACATCATCCCGCTGCTCGCCCGCAAATTGGAAGTCGGTATCGGCACCTTGTTGGAAGAGTTCTCGCCCGAAGGCATCGTAATCGAACTGGCTGACAATCTCGCCAGCGCTATCGGTGAGAATGCGGGTACTGCCCAGCCCATCGGCGTGAAAATAGGTAACTGCATCGTCTGCATCGATCTGGGCGATGAGACTGTCGCCGTAGACATAGGCTGTCAGGATCTTGCCATCGACGCTGTATTCCTCCAAAACTTGAGCAAAGGGTCGATTGGGATCGACCAAGTAACGGGTTTCCTCTCCGTTGACGGTTGAGGCAACGCGGATGCCGAAATCGTCGTAGATATATTCGGCTTGCTGGGTTTCGCCGTTTCTATCGATGGTGGTTGAGACGAGGCGATTTTCGATGTCGAAGGTGTACTCAATCTGTTCGGTGGAGTTTTCCCGACGAACGAGATTGCCATTGTCGTCGTAGGCGAATGTGGTTGTGATGCCACCGCCATCGAGAGTTGTGGTGAGTTGGTTGTTTTGGTTGTAGGTGTATAGCGTCAGCCCCTCCGCAGAGTCGTTACGGGTAAGACGATTGCCGACGGCATCGTAGCTGTATTCGATGAGGCGATCGCCAGCGAGCGGATCGCTAATGGACTCGCTCAGCAGACGGTAGGTGCTGTCGTAGGTGTAGTTCACCTGGCGACCGTCTAACTCGACCACCTGCGTGCGATTGCCCACTGCATCTAAGGCGTAGTCGAAGCGGGCAAAGAGTTCGCCGTCAATGTTGGCCTGTTGCAGTGAGACGAGACGATCGAGGTCGTCGTAAACAGCCCTCTTGCATATTCATCCGACTTCGGGGTCTTGTCCGCTTTTGGTGATGCAGAGAAGGTATAGGAGAATACCAGGTGCAAACCCTCACTCTGCCAAGCCCGTGGAACTTTTACAGCATCTCCTGCCCAGCCAAACGGATGTGAGCTTGAACAGTTGGAGTATCGATCCGGCCAACCAACAGCTCGTTGTTAACCTCTGCTCGACTCAAACGGTGGCCTGTTGCCCGCTGTGTCATCGCTCCACCGATCGCATCCATAGCCACTATGAGAGAACGTTGAGGGATCTGCCATTAGTTCAATTCACGCTGACGATATTGCTCCAAGTCTGTAAGTTCTTCTGCCTCAACGAGCGTTGCCCTCGGCGTATCTTTACGGAGCGTCTGCCCGAGGTTGTCGCGCCTTGGGCCAGACGCACGACTCGCTACACGGCTCAACTGGAAGCGATGGGCTTAGCCCTCGGTGGTTCGGCAGCAGCCCGCTTGAGCCATCAGCTCGGATACGGATACAGCCGCAACACCATCTTGCGAGCCATCTCCAAATTGCCCCTACCAGTCATGGCCACGCCAAAGATATTGGGGGTGGATGATTTCGCGTTTCGCACGGGTCATCATTACGGAACGATCTTGGTCGACTTGGAGACCAACCAACCGATCGCACTACTCCCCGACCGGGCGGCTGGGACCTTAGCAGCCTGGTTGAAAGAGCATCCTGGCGTGAAGATTCTCTCGAGAGATCGCTCCAAAGCCTACAGGCGAGGCATGAGCGATGGAGCACCCGATGCCATCCAGGTAGCCGATCGCTTTCATCTGTTGCAGAATCTCGAAGAGGCTTTAGAGAAAGTCTTTAAGGGACAAACCCAGTCGCTCGAACAGGTTGAGCAGCAACAGATTCAAGCCCAACAGCCAACCGAAGCACCGACCCCCGAAGCTGCTCCGGATAGATATCGAACCCAAAGGGAAGTCAATCGGGCCATACGACTGGAGAAGTGGGAACAAACCCATGCTCTACGCAAGCAAGGCTATGCCATTAAAGACATTGCCCATCACCTCGGCATTGGCGAGCGAACGGTGTATACCTACCTGGCCGCGTCAACGTTTCCGGAATGGCAATATCCTGTGGGGCGGCGGAGAAACCCCAGTTGTTTGGATCCATACAAGGCTTACCTGTCAGAGCAATGGCAGCAAGGGCGCCAACAAACTAAACAGTTGTTTGGCGAGATCCAACAGCAAGGGTACCCGGGCAGCTATATGACCGTCGCCCGTTACACTCGGCAGTTGCGTTGCTCTCTGCCCTCCATCAAGCCCAGCCGAGAATCCCTCAATGACTTACCGGGTCGGGGACCAGCGCCATCACCCGCCACACCAGTGTCAGAGCCTTTGAGTGCCAAGCGGGCGGCTTGGCTGCTGTTGACACGGCCTGAAAACCTTACGCCTGAGGAGAAAACCCTGCTGGAAAAACTGGGCCAGCAGCCAAAGTTATCGGGGGCGATCGCTCTGGCTCAGGGGTTCATCAAACTGGTGCGCGAGCGACTGCCTGGGGAATTCGACGATTGGCTGGAGACAGCTGTGAGCAGCTCAATCAAGGCATTACGGAGTTTTGCCAAGGGTCTTCAAGAAGATTACGATGCGGTGAAAGCAGCTCTCACACTCGAGGTGAGCAATGGGCCAGTGGAGGGTCAAAACAACCGACTAAAAATGCTGAAACGGCAGATGTTTGGAAGGGCTGGGCTCGAGCTATTGGCCAAGCGCCTCATCCTAATCAGTTGATTCTTATACGAAATAAGCGCCTCATTTAGGACAGATTTAACGATCACCAAAAGCGGACAAGACCCCGAAGTCGGATGAATATGCAATAAAGTAGTTGCGTTAGCGAGACCGCCAGAGAGATAGCTCTCGCGCACCTTCTCCTAGGGGATATTTGCTAGAGCCCACAAACAAGGACTTGGGTAAGCATTCAATATAAAGCCGTGAGAAATGTAGATAAACTTCGTCTGAGCAGAGACCCGTAGTTTTGAGAATGTGTCTATTAGACCCTCTCACTAGCGCTGTGGTTCGCTGCATTAGCCCCCAAGTCCCCCAGAATGGGGGACTTGAGTACAGTTCCAGTTGAGGGTTGGGAGGCGGGGAAGGCGATGGAGATCGTGATGATTAAAGTGTAGAGCGAAGCCAATAGCCTCTCGGAAGTCCCCCACTGGTGGGGGATTTAAGGGGGAGCTCAGACGTGCGAAGGCGATCGCTCTCCAAATGTTGCGCGAGGGAATGCCGATCGAGCAAATTAGCCGTCTGACTTATCTAACACCAGAAGAGATCGAGGCGCTGTCCAGACAAGGGACGAGCTAACGTGGAGAGCGGAAAACCCCGAGGAAGATGGTTTCTAGCAGGGAAACGAGCTTTGAGCAAACCTGGATCTCGATACCTGTATGGAACGGCTCGGAGCAGTTCTCGGCTCGGGTTCGGCATCGCTCGAAAATTATATTCTCTGGCATGGTTTAAATTTGGTCGATTTAGGGTAACAAAACAGGCGAAATCGAGCCACCTTGATGATGGCTTTAGCGAGCGATCGCAAGCTGACGTCAGAGTGCGGTTTTAGGTTGGATTTCGCCGAAAGCGCTCAAATCCTAACAGCTCCAGCCAATGAGGATGCGATTGTCCCGTCATCAGTTCCGCTGGACCCTTACCCACCCGCTCGGGACACTGGCTGCGCATAAATGTCCGATGCTTAAGGAAGAACCTCAGTAGCTCCAAATAAGGAGCTCCTAGCTGTCGACGCAGGAAGAAGAAGTTGCACAGACGGGAGTTAAGATTCTCCACCATCGAAACGGAAAGATTGCTGATTTGCTCCGGAAACACCCCTCGGACTGTAACCCTGTGATGAACCACGCCCCTCGCCCTAACTCACAGTAGAGTAGTTGTTTTGATAGTAGTAGCTGTCGCGACCGTAGTTGCCGTAGTATCGGGTTTCGGTCGGTTCTACTCGCGGTTCACCACCAACCCCGCTAACTTGCCGTGCTCCGCTTGGAGAATCTCAGTTGCCCGCAGGACTGAAGCTTTCGAAGCCATCTCTAAACTGACCACCAAGACAACACCATCCACAATGCTAGCGACACTTTGAGCATCGGCAAATCCCACAATCGGTGGCGTATCGATCAAAATATAGTCGTATACCTCTTGCCAACTTGCCAAAAGAGTTGACATCCGCTGCGATAAGAACCAAACCAGCGGATTGCGGACGCGAGGGCCTGCCGGCAGGACATCGAGATGGCCCTGTTGGAACGAAGACACCATGTCTCGCCAATCTAGCTCGGGATGCCTGAATACCGTACTCAACCCAACTCGATTGCCAATCTCGAAATTTTGGTGAACTGTGGAATGCATAAAATCAGCGTCAACCATCAGCACTCGCTTGCCCACTTCAGCCAGCACCTTACCTAAATTGCACGCCACCGTACTCTTCCCCTCTCCGGGGTGAGCAGAGGTGATAGCTAGCACTTTAGAACGACCGTTGCGACAGGGCAGAGCTTCGACATTGATAGCCAGTTGACCCAGCGCCTCTTGAAAGAGAGACCGCCCTGCATATCCATAAGGCGAGGGCACTGCTTCTACATCGATGCTGTCTTCGAGCTCCTCTAACTCATCGCCATCCTCCAACCCATCAGGATTTTCTGGATTCGGCAACAAGAGGGTATCTAGCTCTTCTGCCGCAGGGAGTGCGCCCAACAGAGGAACTCCCGTCAGTTCGAGAGCCTGCCGATCTGTTTTGACTCTGCCATCCAGTAGCTCTAGTACAACGGGCACACCAGCTCCAAGAGTGAGACTGCCCAACAAGCCATAGAGCAAGTTGCGCGGGATATTGGGAGAAAAAGGTTCGCGCGGCAAATAAGGGGGCTCGAAGAGACTCCAAGGAGCAGCCCCTTGCGCCCCCACAATGCGCAGTTCTTGCAACCGCACTAAAAGAGTATTCAACTGTTGCGAATTGACCCCCACTTTGCGCTCCAGCTCTGCATATTCCTGCTGTAGAACCGGTAACGATTCAAAACGCTCCGCCACTGAAGCCGCATCGACCCGCAGACCCTCCAATCGCTGCAACTGCAGTGCCAGCTCTAACTGTGTCGCCTGCAGTTGGCTCGTCAAGGTTTGCTGCAGAGAGAGCTGCTGAATGGCTGGGGCACTGGCCGAGCTTTCGGTACCGTCAGTTGTTGGAGTACCGAACGATAAGGTGGCAGGGGGAACGACAATGGCCAATAATGCTTCTGCACTGGGGACAGTCCCCAACACCTCCCCCGCTCGCGCCCTCAAGAGCTCTACTAGACGATCTCGATCCTGCTTCAGGGTTTGAATCACGGGAGACTCTGCCCGAAAGCGAGACTGTTGTAGGGCAAGTTGAGTTTCTATCCCTTGGAGTTGGCTGGCAAGGGCTTGGTAAGTGCCATCTTGGCTGAGGAGGGTACTGGAGAGGGCTGTCTCGGGATCTTGGCCGACTTCGATCAGTTGAGCGCGCAATTCTGTCAGGCGGCGGCGGGTGAGTGCGATCCCTTGCTCTAGTTCTTCGACATTCCGTTCTAGCGAAAACTTGAGACCGGCAATCGTGCCGGCAAAGCCATTCGGATCCACAAGGCCATGCTCTTCCCGAAAGGCCCGCAGGCGATCGGCTGATTCATCTAAAGCCTGCTGGGCAGTTTCAATCGAGCTTTCGACAAAAGCGACGGCATTTGACTGACTGGATCGCAGCCGCTCTTCGCCGAACTCGAGGTAAAATTCGCTGGCGGTCTCCAACACTCCTTTAACGCGCGCTGGATCGGAGTCTGTGTAAGAAATCACCATTAATCCCTCTTCACCCAAGGGGCGAACAGATAGGTTCCACAGCAGGTGAGGGGGAGAAATTGCTGCCCGATAAACTTCGGGCAAGCGCTCGTAAATATTGGAGAGCAACGGGGCTCTAGCCAGCGTGCGTGCCTCGAAGCCCAGCGCCTCTTTCGATGGCGCACCCTCATTCGAGCCTACAACGCCAGGTGAATTGCTCACGAGCAATAAAAATTGAGATCGATACTGGGTATCGCGAGTAAAGGTATAAGCCATGCAACAGGTCATGATACCCGCAGAGACAACTGCAGCCCAAGGCCATCGTTTGCGCAGCGCTCGGAGGGCGTCCCCCAAACCAAAAGGGGACTCGCTACTAGTTGCGGCTACATCTAAAGTATCTTCATCTAGCATAGGGTTGGAAGGGGTTGGATGGGTAGAAGCTCGACATAAGGAAGGAAGTCACGGTCTAGAGAAATACGAGGGTTGTCTGAGTGAATTCCGCAATCATCTTGAGTATCGTCCATATAATGCAGAGCAGCTAGAAGTATTTACTCACCTCAAGTGTGGCCTCAGTATGATAATTATAGACTGAATAGCGAAAGCTACATAAAAATGGATAAATCAGTATTAGCAAGAGCACATCAACCCAAAGTTTTGCTCGACAAGCGGTGTCTTTCTCGAACCTGATATGATTCGCAGTCACCCTACCTACCCAATCATTAAGCTAGCCCTGGCACAGTATCCTCTAGCTTGCCCTGATACTCGCAACGGAATAAACGGGTAGCTCGAAACGCAATCCTGCTCTGGCTAGTCTAAACCGGGAGAACAGCTTGGCCCGTATAAGCTCGTATTCCTGTTGAATACAAACCTCACTCAATCGATACTACAGCATCGTTTAATTCAGTCTCGATAGGGTAGCGCATGTGGCACTGCGCGATCGCGCAGCTCTTCTAACTTGTAAGATTGTATACTGAAAAAGCTTTCGGAGAGAAAGCTATGGTATCCAGGGAGTCTGGAATGACATTTAAATATGACTACTGCGTCTACGTGGGTCGGTTCCAACCGTTTCACTTAGGCCACCTAGAGACTGTCAAGACGAGTCTAAATCGCGCCGAGTCTCTCATCATTATCCTCGGCAGCCACAGGGTTGCCCCCAACATTAAAAATCCGTGGAGCTCGGCGGTGCGCGAGCAGGCGATCCGAGCTTGTTTGCTGCCCGAGTGGCAGAAACGGGTTCAGTTTTTGTACGTGCGCGATCGCCTCTACAGCGACAATCTATGGCTGACGGACGTCCAGCAGAAGGTGTATGAGATGACTGGGGATAAGGCCAGAATTGCCATTATCGGCCATCGTAAAGATAGCAGCTCTTACTATCTGGATTTGTTTCCCCAATGGCATTTCATTCCTACCGAGTCCTTTCGCGGGATTAACTCGACAGAGATCCGCAACGCTTACTTCAGCCAGTTAGAGGAAAACGATTACCGCGACAACCTACCTGAAGGCACGCAGCAATTTTTACAGGCATTTCGCCAGCAGCCCCTCTATCAAACGCTAACGGAAGAATATCAATTCATTCAAAGCTACCGACAGGCTTGGGTCAGGGCCCCTTACAAACCCACATTTGTGACGGTGGATGCAGTGGCGGTGCAGTCCGGCCACATTCTGGTGGTGCGGCGAAACGCAAAGCCGGGTAAGGGGCTGATTGCATTACCTGGCGGTTTTTTGCAGCAGGACGAAACTCTCTTAGAGGGGATGTTGCGGGAGTTAAAGGAGGAAACAGGACTCAAGGTACCCCGACCGGTGTTAAAAGGCTCGATTGTGGACAGTCAGGTGTTTGATAACCCCGAGCGAGCGCTGCGGGGACGCACGATTACTCACGCTTACTTCATTCAACTCAAAGCGGGCAAGCTTCCTCCAGTGCGAGGCGGAGACGATGCTAGTAAGGCTTGGTGGATGTCTCTATCGGATCTGTACAGCCACGAAGATCGCTTCTTTGAAGATCACTTCCAGATCGTGCAGCATTTTGTCAGTCGGATCTAATGGGTGCCAGTACTGGCAACGGCTGGCAATGGCACTAGGGATTAGCTTTCCAGGGAGCGATAGGATTCTATCCCTGTCCTCCTATTGCCTCTCTCGGGGAACTGATGGGTTCGGATAGACCGGGCCTTAATCACTAACAGGTCAATCGCTAACAGTTGCGGAGCGCAACTCAGGAGCTCATCATGATGAAATACAACTTCTTACTGGATACCGACTCTTATAAGGTGAGCCACTGGTTGCAATATCCTCCCGGTACTGAAGGCATGTTTTCCTATGTGGAAAGTCGGGGGGGGCGCTATCCGGCCACCCTCTTTTTTGGCTTGCAGTACATTCTCAAACACGATTTGGCCCATCCTGTCGAAGCGTGGATGGTTGAGGAGGCTAAGGAGTTTTATACCGCCCACGGCGAGCCGTTTAATGAGGCTGGGTGGAATTACATCGTGCGAGAACTCGGAGGAAAGCTGCCCATTCGCATTCGAGCGGTGCCGGAGGGGACGGTGGTGCCGGTCCACAATGTCTTGATGACAGTGGAATCGACAGACCCGCAGGTGTTTTGGCTGGTGTCGTGGTTGGAGACGCTGCTGCTGCGGGTATGGTATCCCGTGACGGTGGCAACCCAAAGTTGGTATCTGCGACAGGCCATCTACGACGCCCTAGTTCGAACTGCGGACAACCCCGATGGCGAGATTGGCTTCAAGCTGCACGATTTTGGAGCGCGGGGGGTATCCAGTTGCGAGTCGTCGGGGATTGGGGGGATGGCCCACCTAGTCAGCTTCTCGGGCAGCGATACGGTGCAAGGGGTGGCTTATGCCAATCACTATTATCACCACCCGATGGCGGGGTTCTCGATCCCGGCAGCAGAGCATTCGACGATGACGGCTTGGGGGCGATCGCGAGAGGAGGCTGCTTATCGCAACATGCTGGAGCAGTTTGCCAAACCGGGTAGCTCGGTAGCAGTGGTGTCCGATTCCTATGACATTTGGCATGCAGTGGAGAACTTGTGGGGGGGATCGCTGCGGCAGGAGGTGCTCGATTCTGGGGCGACGGTGGTCATTCGGCCCGATTCTGGCAATCCGGCAGTGGTGGTCAGTCGCATTCTCAAGATTTTGGACGATCGCTTTGGCAGTACGACAAACTCAAAGGGCTACAAAGTGCTCAATGCGGTGCGCGTCATTCAAGGGGATGGCATGAATCCCGAGACGATTGTGGAGGTATTAGAGGCGATCGCCAAGCTGGGCTTCAGTGCTTCCAATATCGCTTTTGGCATGGGGGGAGCACTACTGCAACAGGTGAATCGCGATACTCAGAAATTTGCCTACAAGTGCAGCCTGGTGAGGATTGACGGCAAAGACATCCCAGTCCTTAAAGATCCTGCCACCGATCCCGGCAAGCGCAGCAAGCCCGGTCGGTTGGACTTGGTGGAGCATAACGGCGAATTTCAAACGATCGTGCTACCGGTTGCGAATCCCAGCCGAGAGAGTCAGCTAGAGACAGTGTACGAGAATGGCAAGATTGTGCGGGAATACAGTCTCGAACGAGTGCGCCAGCGAGCGGGTGCGAGATAAGGAGCGCGCACTCGTTTCTCCATCACAACAATCCCCCTAGATTGCGGTAGGGCAAGATCTAGGGGGATTGTTGTGCGAACTTGCAGTCCGGCAGGCCATTCAAAGGTTAGTCATTCTTCCAGGGGGTGTTGCCTCGATCGCCAAAAAGCTTGGCTTCACCACTTGTAGTAGCTTTGAAGATGTTGTAGCCAGCCCAGCCTAAAGCTAGAAGAATGGGGCCCAATACGACTAAAACGCGCCAATCCATAATCAACCCTACTTGTTAAATAAGCCGAATACTCGGATTGTAATCGATTAGCGGGAGCGATCGCATGTGTTTGGCCATTCGGCAGTAGGCCCTCTACCTAGAAACCGCTCTCAATGGGAGAAAAAGCAGGAGTTCGCGCTTTTGACTCGCGGCAAGCAAGATGGCTGCGATTATGAAGGTGACTGCTCTAGAGCATCGATAATGCGAACTCTTACAGGACTCACACCGACGTGAAGAATGCCGAGTTCCCGAGCAACCGTTTCTGACAAGTCCAGAACTCTAGCCCCGACATAAGGACCGCGATCGTTCACTCGCACGATGGTAGCGCGTCCGGTGTGGAGAGCGGTTACGTGAAGGTAGGTGCCGAGTGGGAGACTCTTGTGGGCAGCAGTAAACGTTCCCGGCACGAAGAGTTCCCCCGAAGCCGTAGGGCGACCGTAAAAATAAGGTCCGTACCAAGAGGCTAACCCCTCAAAATCGACGGGTTCGTCACTGGAGCCATATTGGTAGGCCAGCACTGCTGCTTCGGATAGGGGTTCTCCGTCCAAAGCGATGCGCAGGTTATTAATCCACATCGCGGCTAAATCGCTGGGATGGCGATCGTACCAAGCAGCAGTCTCTGAATCGACAGTGAAAATCACTTCGCCCTCGATCGCCCCGACCGCTTCCCCATTGACCCATGCAGGACGAGCCATCTCGGGGTGAAGCGCCTGCTGCGCGGCCAGTGCTTTCAGTTCGCTGGCAATCAGGCGAGCGCGCTCTTCCTCTGCTGCCGATAGTGAAGTCACCGGGATGTCGTTGACCAGGACGTGATTGCGCGTGACGCCATCCTCACTGACAGTTGCCACTGCGATTTCGGGCAGCCGTTCGTCTGCAACAACTGCTGCAGGTGCTTGGGGCAGATCGGAACTGCGATCGGAAAGGGGGGCCATCCAATAGTTGACGCCGAGAGCACTTCCCAGCATGACTCCCGCCCCTAATGCGATCGACCCCAGATAACTGGAGAGGCAATGTTTTTGGCTGTTGGGGGCGCTCGGTAATAGCCGCTCGTGCGGCTGGCGGCGAAAGAAAAGATACCGACGAGAGCGCAGCTCGAGGTAGCGAACGGATCGAGAGAGTTTGAATAGGTCGGCAAACGCGATCCCGGAACTATCAGAACGTGTCATAAATTCGCAATGTTTTCTTCGGGATCGCTATAATGCCTAAGCAGAAGGAATAGGTACATCAGCCTAAAGGTAGAGGGCGAACGGATGAAATCGCCACAATCCATAGGGCGTAAGGATTTATTTGGAATAAGCTTTTATGCCTATCTGGCAATAACTGCGCTAAACCGCAGCTTGAAGTGCGTGTTTGGCACAGTCCGACGTCCTTTAAGCAACCTTGCCGAGTCAGTTTGTGTGAATTCTGGGCCTGTATGTTGTCCGTGCAAGGCGATCGCTAGGCCCAGTCATCCCGCTTGCTAAACCGTTCCCGGTACACCGTTTGCTCTTGATGAATTGCCCGCGTTTTCGCAAATAGGTCTGTCTCGCTTAGGTTCCAAGTCTGGAGGATACCATCGAGGTCTACTTGAATGTCGCGGGCACCGGGAAAGCCGTCATAGCGAATCCGCAGGCGCGCCACTTCGGCCAAGTTGAAATCAGAGGGGGTACCGTCTTTCAAGATCGAAGTCAGTAAATCGCGATCGGCTTTGTATTGAGGGTGTCTTTGGTCGGTCATCGTATTTTCGGTGTTTGATATTTTCGGTGTTTGATATTTTCGGTGTTTGATATTTTCGGTGTTTGATATTTTCGGTGTTTGATATTTTCGGTGTTTGATACAGTGTGGGCTCGAATCGAGTTCATCTGGATATCTTGCAAGAGCACAGGATGCACGGGATAGCCAGCTTTCATCTCGCGATCGCATCTTCGGCTCGCTGTGCCATTTGAGGAGGGTGGCCGATCTCCGATCGCCTTTTACCTGCTGTCAACCCAAGCTACCGAGTAAAATTGTTATCGCGATCCCCATCTGCTCTGCCCCCTTTCTGTGACGGTTTGTATCGTTGCTGGAGGATGCAACGGCCGATCGCCCCTCTCTCTCGGGCTAAAGCCTAACTCACCCAAATCCTTGACAGGCAGTCGTCCCGGAGCTTTGGACCGATTGCGCTATCAGAGCCGACGGCAAACCTTAAGCAAGATTAATCAATTGTATAAATAAAATAACATTTGCTTAATTTCGAAGAGTGATAGCTTTTGAGTGGCCGAAGAAGTGTTAGTCAAGATAGGATTGCACTTCGAGCGAATTCCGCTTCGAGTCAAGGGATCGCCCATTCGCGAAACATATCGTTACGCGCAATCATTTCCCGCAGATGAGCGAAATAGAAGTAAACGCTCCCTCGAGAGTTAAGATTACTTTTGCATTGCTCGACATGTTGAAAAGTTGTGCCTGGATTGGCAGTCTGACTGCCCGATCCCAGGTTTTGCAGCTTCGCAGTATTGAGTGGCTTACGAGGAAGTAAGACGTGTCTTATTCACAAACTAGAACTCAGACGAAAGCAGGTTTTGAGTCCGGCGTTAAGGACTACAAACTCACCTACTACACCCCCGATTACACGCCGAAGGATACCGACATTCTGGCGGCATTTCGCGTGAGCCCCCAGCCGGGTGTACCGATTGAAGAGGCTGGCGCAGCTGTGGCGGCTGAATCTTCAACTGGTACTTGGACCACTGTGTGGACCGACCTGCTGACGGACCTAGACCGCTACAAGGGCCGCTGCTACGACATCGAGCCCGTTCCCGGCGAAGACAATCAATTCATTTGCTACATCGCTTATCCCCTCGACCTGTTTGAAGAGGGCTCCGTCACCAACATGCTCACCTCTATTGTTGGTAACGTATTCGGCTTTAAGGCACTGCGCGCTCTCCGTCTGGAAGACTTGCGCATTCCCGTTGCCTACCTGAAGACCTTCCAAGGTCCCCCCCACGGCATCACCGTCGAGCGGGACAAGATTAACAAGTACGGTCGTCCCTTGCTGGGTTGCACCATTAAGCCCAAGTTGGGTCTGTCCGCGAAGAACTACGGTCGCGCAGTCTACGAGTGCTTGCGCGGCGGTCTCGACTTCACCAAAGACGACGAAAACATCAACTCTCAGCCCTTCCAGCGCTGGCGCGATCGCTTCTTGTTCGTTGCGGATGCCATTCACAAGGCACAGGCTGAGACGGGTGAAATCAAGGGTCACTACCTGAACTGTACCGCCAGCACCTGCGAAGAAATGCTAAAGCGGGCCGAGTTCGCGAAAGAACTCGAGATGCCCATCATCATGCATGACTTCCTGACCGCAGGTTTCACCGCTAATACCACCCTGTCCCACTGGTGCCGAGATAACGGCCTGTTGCTGCACATCCACCGCGCCATGCACGCGGTCGTCGATCGCCAACGCAACCACGGTATGCACTTCCGCGTTCTGGCTAAGTGCTTGCGCATGTCTGGTGGCGACCACATCCACACCGGTACGGTTGTGGGTAAGTTAGAAGGCGATCGCGAATCCACCTTGGGCTTCATCGACCTGCTGCGCGAAGACTACGTCGAGCGCGACCTCTCCCGTGGCATTTACTTCACCCAAGACTGGGTATCTATGGGTGGTGTGATGGCTGTTGCTTCCGGCGGTATCCACGTCTGGCACATGCCTGCGCTGGTTGACATCTTTGGCGATGACTCCGTACTGCAATTTGGTGGCGGGACCTTGGGTCACCCCTGGGGTAACGCTCCTGGTGCAACCGCCAACCGTGTTGCTCTAGAAGCTTGCGTCCAAGCTCGTAACGAAGGTCGCGACCTCATGCGCGAGGGCGGCGACATCATCCGCGAAGCGGCTAAGTGGTCTCCCGAACTGGCCGCTGCCTGCGAGCTGTGGAAAGAAATCAAGTTCGAATTCGAGACGATGGACAAGCTGTAAAGCCAATGCCAGCGCGCGGCGACCGAGGTTTTTCTCGGCCCGCAACCAGGTTCGGAGGGGGGCTTTCTGCTTTTCCACTGCGGCGTAGAAGCGACCGCATTGACCGATGGATCGCAAACACATCGCGAAAAAGACAGCCGAAGTTATCATCAGCTATCTGACCTATCAAGCAATGCGGACGGTTCGAGAGCAACTGCGCGAGGTCCATCCCGTCAAGGCGGTATGGCTCGGCCAGTTTTCTTCCCAAGGCAAGCTGCAAGACGGCGAAGCCTATTTGGAGGAACTCGTGGCCGAAGACCGCGAAATTGCTCTGCGCATTATGACAGTGCGACAGCATTTGGCGGATGAAATTGTCGAATTCTTGCCCGAAATGGTAAGCCTCGGCATTCAGCAGGCCAATATGGACCGTCGCCGCCGCTTGCTCGAACGCATGACACAAGTGCAGCCTGTCGATGAGGTGGCACACGAGGAAGAGCGCGTCCCAGCTCAACCGGAACCAGAACTCCAGTCTGGCTTGGAGACCTCTTCCCCAGCAGACGGCCCAACCGACCCCACCAGCCCCGAAGCTGACGGCGACTAATGCCCGCAGCACCACAATCTTCTGAAGACGGCCCTTTTCATTACTAAGGATCTAAACCATGCAAACTCTGCCTAAAGAGCGTCGCTACGAGACGATGTCTTACCTGCCTCCTCTGAGCGATGCTCAGATCGAGCGTCAAATTGCTTACTACCTAGACCAAGGGTTCATCCCTGCGATTGAATTTGACGAAGTTGCCGACCCCGCCACCTACTTCTGGACTCTGTGGAAGCTGCCCTTGTTCGGCGCTAGCTCCACCCGCGAAGTTCTGCAGGAAGTCAACAACTGCCGCAACGAGTACCGCAACTGCTTCATCCGCGTTGTGGCGTTCGACAACATCAAGCAGTGTCAAGTGGCTAGCTTTATTGTGAACAAGCCCTCTGGTTTCTAAAACCGACGGGCTGCTCGAACGAATTTCGGAGCGGCGATCGGCGATCGCCCTCGCGAGTGCTAGACTCGCAAGCCCTCAGATGTGCTGGAGAAGCAAGGTTGACCGACTTCTCCAGCACATTTTTATGGCCTGCTGTCGATTAGAGAAGACCCTTTCGACAATCAGGCCCGTGTACTCTCTGACATTAGAAAGTCAGCCCACACTTCTGTTAGTCGATTATGGTTAAGGTTTGACAAGATATCGACTGGGAATGGCAATCCGATTCCAAGCATTGATAACAACTCCAAGCCATTCAACTGCTGAGATTTCTTCATCTGAAAGCACTGCGGAAGCATCGGCGTAGATGGATTCGGGAACTTGACCTTCTCCGATCGAGGTCACCGCCTCGATGAGTGCCAGCGAAGCGCGCTCCTTATCACTGAAGTACTGTGATTCGCGCCATGCTGGCAATAAACTGATGCGGTCGTAGCTCTCGCCACTGGACAAAGCGTCCCGTGTGTGTAGTCTGATGCAATAAGCGCACTGATTCAGCTGAGATGCGCGGAGGCGCAGTAGATGTGATAAACCTTCAGAGACTCCCGCAGATGCTACGAGATCGCTTGCAAGGCGATCGAGCTGAACGACGGTCTGATATAACTCCGGTGCGGTCTTTCCCAGATTGATACGGCTTGCCTGCATAGCGACTCCTTTACGTGCCATCCGACTGACGCTTGAGCTCAATACAGCGGAGTGAAGCGAGCTGTCCGCTGCGGTGCCTTGTAGGGCGACATAAAACCATCAAAACGCACTTTTCACGACACCACCATCCACACGCAAGACCGCACCAGTTGTTGCTGATGCGAGTGGGCTAGCGATGTAAGTGACCAGTGAAGCTACCTCCTCTGGTGTAGCAAAGCGCTGTATAAGCGATGTCGGACGCACCTCATCAAAAAATACCTTCTCATACTCTTCAAACGATTTCCCCTCTTCGCCCGCAAGAGCGCCAACAAAGTCGACAATTCCACGAGACTTCGTTGGACCCGGAAGTACGCTGTTTACTGTGATGGCGGTACCTTCCCGAGCAAGTGTTGTGGCAATTGCTTGTCCGATACCAGCCGTACTTCCGGTGACCAGCGCCAATTTGTTCGTTAAATTGAGATCCATGTTCTACCTCGTACTGTCTGTTAGCTCCCAACAATCAATTTGTAACCTAAATGCGTGAATTCCCTTTTGCATAAGGGCCTGGGCTAAATACCAGAAAATATTTTTGCGCCAGCCAAGCCCGCTGACTGTGGGTTCCACAGATCGAACGCCAACCTCGCTGCTCCTACACAGCCCGCTCGATTCCCCAACTGGGCAGGCACGACTTTGAGATTGACGCGCGAGCTGGGCAAGACGCGCCGCTCGATTTCGGCGATCGCCGCTGGCAAAAACAAATCCGCGCACTTCGAGATCCCCCCTCCAATCGCAATCACCTCGGGGGTCAAAACGTAAATCAGACTGCTCAGACCGATACCCAGATCTTTGCCGATCTCTGTCCAATGGGCGATCGCCTGCTCGTCCCCAGCCCGTGCTTTTCGATCCAACTCGTGACCTCCCATGCCCGTCCGCCGCCGAATCGCCGTTGCCGATACATATTGTTCTAGCGAGCCGCGATTGCCACTGTTGCACTCTGGCCCATCGGGATGAACTGCAATCAGTCCCAATTCCCCCCCCGCCCCATGCGGTCCTGTAAACAATTGACCATCTACCACCACGGCACCGCCAACGCCCGTCCCCAGGGTCAGCAGCATAAAGAGGCGACTGTTGCGCCCCGCCCCCAACCAAGCCTCTCCCAGTCCCGCACAATTGGCGTCATTGGCCAGCTTCACGGGTCGATCCACCAGAGATTCTAAGCGATCGGCGAGGGGCACATCGGTCCAGCCGTGTAAATTAATCGCCACTAGGGCCTTGCGCCCTGCCACATCTGTCGGTCCCGGTACGCCGATCCCAACTGCGACCGCCCTGCGATCGGGATCGAGAACTGCGACGATCTCGGCCATTTGCTCGATGACTACTTCCGGCGCAGCAGGCTGTGCCGTTTCCAGCTTTTGCCATGCTAAACAAGTACCATCGACATTAAACCGTCCCGCCTTGATATGGGTACCTCCCACATCGATGGCAATAACTTCAGCGCGATCGCCCACAATAGTCCCTCTGTCTGCCCAGCTCGGATAATCTCGTCCCCAGCCTGCCCGCAGCGATCGTAGCGCGGATAATCGGTTTGATGCTGTTAGAGCTTGATGCTGTTAGAGCTTGATGCTGCCAGAATGGATCTCGAATCGCATTTGCGATCGCCCCCTCGTTCCATTGGCTGGCATGAACATCTCCCCTCCCCCCCTCTATCGCTGGTTTCGTCAAGGATTGCGCAATCCCGCCACTCGCTCGTGGGTGGTGGCTGGCGTCCTCATTTATTTGATTAGCCCCATCGACATCATTCCGTCGTTTTTCCCCGGCGTTGGAGAAATTGACGATGTGGTATTGCTGGGCTTACTCCTCTCCGAATTAGCACAGATCTGGTTGGGCCATTGGTTTGCCCCGCCTGCGGAGATGGATGCCGCTGCCCCTGCTGGGGCAACTGGACCGCAGCCAACTGGAGCCGATAAGCCTCCCAACCAAGCGGTGGTGGATGTGGATGCTGTGGCGGTAGAAGATTGAGGCTGGATGCAATTGTTCGATCTAGGGGCGATCGAGTTGACGCGGGCCCGCGTCGGAATTCGATCTTGGCGAGTCTTGCGACGTCAGGGCTCGCTCTCCCCTATCGCGTTCCTCCAGAAAGACTTTCCAACCCGCCCGCACCCCTGCAACCACACTGCGGGCTGCGACCCCAGCATCGCGAGCCTGAGTGCGAGTACCCTCAAGACCGTCATCCACGCGCTTGACAATCCGACCGGCACTTTTCACGCCATCGTCCACACTGTCGGCAATATCGCTCACTTCCAAACTGGTCAGCCGCAGAGCCTCTAGGGTAGGGGGCAGATCCCGTTGCAGCAGGTTGAAGAATTGTTTGACACTGCGGGCAGCTTCGGCCAATTCTTTGGCGGCGGGGACTAAAGCAACAAAGATAGCTAATATGCCGGCAGCCACCAGACCGACTGACAGACCCAACCAAAATACCGGATCGCTCATGACGTTCGGCCCTACGGTGCAACGGACGGAGAAGATGGGGAGGCACTCTCGCGATCGCCTTCAGCGGCAGCGATTTGGGGCTGAAATGGCGCGTCGTCCTCCAGGGATAAAGCCTGTTTTTTGAGTTCTTTTTGCTTTTGCAGCATGGTTTCTTTACCCACCGCCACCGCATCCTGAAGGCGATCGAAGGTATCGTCGAGACTGTGCTGGGCCGAATCGAGCAACTTTTCAGTTTGGTACTGCACGCTGGTTTTCAAGTCTTGAGCCACATCCGGCAGGGCTTGGGCCGTTTTTTTGAGAAAGCGGCGGGTGTCCCGACCGCTGCGGGGGGCCACCAACAGGCCAATTGCCGTTCCCACTGCCGTTCCCAACACGAGACCGCCGAGAAAGGCTCCCGCTCGATTTCCCATAGCCAATGCTCCTTCCTTTGCCCCGTATCTGCGATCGCTCGCTTCTATTGTATGTTGCTTCCACGACTGTACCCGCTTCTGTCTACTCGACACTCCAGTTGCTGTTGGCGCAGGGCTTCGAACAAGGCGATCGCCACACTGCTGCCTAGGTTGAGGCTGCGGACGGGGCCGCTGAGGGGAATGCGTACAGTGGGATAGCGAGCTAACAGTTCGGCGGGCAAGCCGCGACTTTCGCTGCCAAACACCAACCAATCGTCCGGTGTATAAGCAATATCCGTATAGCTGCGATCGCCGCGAACGGAGAAACACCAACAGCGACCGGCAGATTTTGCCTGCTGGAATGCCTCCCAAGAGGAGTGGCGGTGCAGATCGACCGCAGGCCAATAATCTAAGCCGGCTCGCTTGAGCTGGCGATCGCTCAATTGAAATCCCAACGGGTCGATTAAATGTAACGGCGTCTGCGTGGCGGCACAAGTGCGGGCCACATTGCCCGTATTGGGGGGAATTTCTGGGGCGACTAAGACGACCTGAACCACCGCTAGATCTCCTCGGGAGACTGTCAGAACAATTTAGGCTTGAGGGCGATCGGGCGATCGGGCAGGAGGCTCTGCCGGCGGAGGAGAAGATTCCCCGTGCGATGGCAGAGAGAGCCTCGGTCGCTCGGCTGGCAGGAGCGACTGTTCCGTTTGCTCTGCTTGCCTCTTTTGCTCTCGGTGGCGCAACCGCAAGATGTGAATGGCGGCATTCACCTCCGCCCCCAATAAAATGCCGAACGCACTCAAGTAGAGCCACAGCAGTAAAACGATTGCGCCACCAATACTGCCGTAAATGGCCTCGTAACGCCCGAAGTTGCGCACGTAAATGCGAAAGAAGGAGGATACCACCAGCCAGATTGCTCCTCCTGCGATCGCCCCCGGCCAGACGGGGGCAAGTGCCGGTTGCTGCGACGGACCCAAGCGATAGATGAACGCCAGAGCCAAGACAATACTCCCCATCGACAGCGGCCAAATGCTTAATTGCCCCCAACCCACTAATAGCTGACTCCAGCCCGCCTGCGAGGCTCCCCAATCCAAGACCGATCGCCCGATTAAGACCAAAAATGAGGCGCTCAATAACAAACCCATCGTACCGATGAAAATCCCCACTGCCAGCAGTCGATTCAGCCACCAAGGGCGGCGTCGATGCAGCGGCACGCCATAGGAGTTATTGAGGGCGCGAATGACCGGAGCCAAAAAGGCTGACGCCACCCACAGCAGTGTCACAATACCGATCGAGAATACTTGCCGATCGGCCCCATCCGCGAGCTCCTCTAGCCCGCGATTGAGCACACTGGCGACATCGCCGGGAACCACCTGCTGCAAGGTTGTTACCATCAAGGTCAGGACTGGCCGAGAAGTGGCTAACCGACCGATCGCCGCCACCACCAGCAAGAGAATGGGAAATAGAGACAGCATGCCGTTGAAGGCCATTTCTGAGGCAGAGGATGAAATTTGGTTGCCGATCGCCTGTTTCGTCACCTGACGCACCAACTCGTAAACCCACTGCACCCCCTGCCATGCCAGTCCCCAGAACTTCTCGACTAGCGGCTGAGCCCCATCTAGCTGTTCGCGAGCGCGTTGCAGGAGAATCTCGAACTTCAGCCTGAATGTCATATCTCTACCGAAATCCTCGGCTGAATAGCAGATCCGATCGCCCTGACGATATCGACCGATGAGTGCGGAGGAGAGCGGTGGATTAGAAAGCCCCATGTCTCTGGGACTGCAATCGGGCAGCAGTTACACTGCGATCGCATCAGTTGCCTCGAAAAAATTTTATCAATGACCTGGCTCGATTGGTTGTTTGCCCCCACTTGTCCCCTCTGTCAGCGCCCGACTGCCAGCGGTGCGGGCTGTTTCTGTCGCGACTGTGCTGCCCAGCTCCACCCCATTCGCCAATCCGACTGGGTTCGGACTGCTCTCAACGGCAGCCCCGCTCCGCTGCCGGTCTTCGGCTGGGGTCTCTATCGAGGCCCGATACAGCGGATGCTGCGCAGTTTGAAATACGACTGCCATCCCGAAGTTGGCGATACTTTAGGCCAATGGCTCGGGCTGCGCTGGCAACACAACTCCCCGTTTCAGCATTCCCCATCTGAACGTCCATACACCGTTGTGCCTATCCCTCTCCATCGAGAGCGGCGTCAGGAGCGGGGTTTCAATCAAGCGGAGGTGGTGAGCCGCGCTTTTTGCGAAGTGACGGGCGATCGCCATCGTCCCCGGCTGTTGCGCCGCGTTCGAGCGACCACTCCCCAATACGGTCTCTCTGCTGCCGAGCGCAGTGGCAATCTCGTTGGGGCGTTTGTGGCGACCGAGGCAGCCAGTGGCGATCGCTCTCCCATTTTGTTGGTGGACGATATTTTTACCACGGGTTCGACGTTGGCTGTGGCTCGCCAAGTGTTGCAGCAGCGGGGGTGGAGGGTGGCTGCTGCGGTTGTTGTTGCTTGTGCTGCGCTCGATACTTAAGCGTCCTCACTCCGGCCCCTCTCCCTGGGGAGAGGGGAGAAAAAGCCTTTAATCCTTGCCCTTGGAGATGCTGTTGTCGAACCTGAGTTCGATGACTCTGCATTGCCCTCACCCCCGGCCCCTCTCCCAAGTTTGGGAGAGGGGAGAAGCAGCCTCAAACCTGCAATCTACCGTTCTATTCCCCTTCCCCCAATTTTGGGGGAAGGGGTTAGGGGATGGGGGCCAGTCCCTTGTCGAACTCACGTTGTCGAAGGCGAGTGCCCAAAGGCCATTCAATCTGGAGAGGAAAGGCGATCGCCCGCCGCTCCTAGCCCCCTGAGATACGCTAAAAAGACGCTCGCGAATTTCTGCAATGCCAACGCGGACCTATGACTATCAAGTGGGTGGCAGCCTGCCCGCCGACGCCCCCACCTACGTGCGGCGGCAAGCGGACGATCGCCTCTACGCCAAACTCAAAGCGGGCGAGTTTTGCTACGTGCTCAACTCCCGCCAAATGGGAAAATCCAGCCTGCGCGTACGCACCATGCAGCGGCTGCAGCAAGAAGGAGTCGCCTGTGCGGCGATCGAACTCACCCAAATTGGCAGCCAGCAAATCACTCCCGAAACTTGGTACGCTGGATTTATTCGCAACTTAGTCTTCAGTTTCGGCCTCGGCGATCGCTTCAACCTGCGCAGTTGGTGGCGAGATCTGAACCTGATTTCCCCCGTCCAGCGCTTCAGCGAATTCCTCGAAACCGTTTTATTAAAAGAAGTCAACTCCAATATTGTTATCTTTATCGATGAAATTGACAGCCTATTGCGCCTCGACTTTAAAGACGACTTTTTTGCCGCCCTGCGCGCCTGCTACAATCGGCGATCGCAACAGGCCGCCTTCCAACGACTCTCGTTTGTCCTCCTCGGCGTCGCCACACCCTCCAGCCTGATTCAAGATAAATCTCGCACCCCCTTCAATATTGGTTCGGCGATCGAACTCTCCGGCTTTCAAGCCTACGAAACTCGACCCCTAGCCATCGGCCTAGCCCGCAAAACCGATCGTCCCGATCGCGTCCTCAATGCCATTTTGGAATGGACCGGCGGACAGCCGTTTTTAACCCAAAAAATCTGTCAGGCGATCGCCGATTCCCCCGCCCCTTTGCCGTCAGAACCAGCGGCGATCGTCATTTGGCTAGAACAATTTATCGGCCAAAGCATCCTGCTCAATTGGGAATCGCGAGACGAACCCGAACACCTGCGCACCATTCGCAATCGCCTGCTGCAAAACGAACAGCGGGTAGGCCGATTGTTGGGAGTCTATCGGCGCATTTTGAAACAGGGCAGCATTCGCTCGGACGGCAGTGCCGAACAGGTGGAACTGCGCCTGTCCGGCTTAGTAGTGAAGCGATTGGGCGAGTTGGTGGCCTACAATCGCATCTATCGCGAAGTGTTCAACCTGAATTGGGTAAACGAAGTCCTGTCCAACTCGCGTCCGCCCTTTTATGTCGATGCCCTCAATCACTGGCTGCAGGAGGAACGAAGCGATCGCACCCCATTCCTCCTCGGAGAACAGCTCGCGGCAGCGCAACAGTGGGCTGCAGGCAAGCAGTTGAGCGATGACGACTATCAATTTTTGGCTGCCAGCCAGCAGGCAGATGCTGCGGCAATTTTGACCAGGGCGCAGCACAGAGCCCGCAAGACCACCTATCTCGGTCTGGGCATCCTCGCGGTACTGGCCGTAGCCGCTGGGCTGACGATCCGGGTGACTGGCAAGACCATCCAGCAGGCGCAACAAATTACCAGCATCGAACGGGATACGCGGCAGGCGCTGCAGCAGTACGAATTCAAACAGTTGGAGTCATTGGTGCTGGCGGTGGGCGCGGGCCGCGCAGTGCAGGTGCTCAGTCGCGATCGCTACCCCAACCCGGACTATCCCACCCTGACTCCCCTACTGGCGCTGCAGCAAATCTTAGATGCCATTCGCGAACAAAATCGCATCCACGCCCACCAGGGGTCGGTGCGAGCGGTCAGCATCTCGCCGGACGGTCGCACCATTGCCACCGCCGGACAGGACGGCTTTGCTCGCCTCTGGAATGTGACGGGTCAATTGCAGCGGGAACTGGAGGGCCATCGCGAGTCGGTGGTGGATATCAGCTTTAGCCCCAACGGACGCTATGTGGCGACGGCCTCCACTGACGGTGCAGCGATTGTCTGGGACATCGAGGGGAATGCGGTGGCGGTCATGCCCCACGAGGCCCCCCTCAAAGGGGTCAGTTTTAGCCCCGACAGCGATGCGATCGCCACCGTTTCCAGCAAAGGCACCCTGCATCTTTGGAACTTAGACGGCACCCCCACTTTAAACATTCAGCCCTACAACGAACCCTTCGAAGACGTAGAATTCAGCCCCGACGGACAATATTTGGCTACAGCAGTTGGCAATCGAGCGCAGTTGTGGGATCTCGACGGTCGCCAAAAAGTTGTCTTCGCGGGCCACAGCGATCGCATCTCTCGACTCGCCTTTAGCCCCGATGGCCAAACCTTAGCCACCGTCTCCGACGACAGCAATATTCGCCTCTGGACTCGGCAGGGCCAGCCCCTGCGAGTCCTCAGGGGCCATCGGCTATCGGTGTTCGGCATCAGCTTCAGCCCTGACGGCCAAACTCTCGCGTCCGCCTCTGCCGATCGCACCGTCCGTCTTTGGAGCACTGACGGCGAATTCCTCGATAGCTTCCGCACCCACCAGGATTGGGTGCGCGATGTCACCTTCAGCCCCAACGGACGCTACGCTATCTCCGCCTCTGACGATCGCACCGTCCGTCTTTGGAATCTGCAGCAAAAAGGCCCGATCCATACCTTAGAGCACCCCAATAGCGTCTTGGGACTGGATTTCATGCCTGACGGCAGACAACTGGCTACATCCAGTAGCGATGGCGCAGTGCGAGTCTGGACGATGGACGGCAGGCTGGTGGTAGAGGCAGGCCGCCATTCCGAACCGGTGTGGGATGTCAGTTTGAGTGCGAGTGGCGATCGGATTGCAGCGGCTTCGGGCGATCGGACCGCGCAGCTGTGGGATCGGAATGGCAATCTGCTGGCGGTGTTGAGGGGACATCGGGGGGAAGTGTACGGGGTCAGCATCGATCCGCTCGAACGCTATGTTGCCACGGGAGCCCGCGATGGGACGGCGCGATTGTGGGATATGCGGGGCAGATTTGTGCGGGAGTTCAGCGGTCACAGCAATGCCGTTTGGGGGGTGGCGTTTAGCCCAGACGGACGCTTGCTAGCCACCGCATCCGTCGATCGCACGGTGCGCATTTGGACGTTGGAGGGTCGGGAGGTGGCTGAATTCATCGGCCACCAAGGACGAGTTTGGGAAGTGGAATTCAGTCCGAATGGACGACAAATCGCCACGGTTTCTGATGATGGCACCGCAAAATTATGGGACGTGCAGGGAAATCTGCTGACAACCTTCGAGGGACATTTGGGCGCGGTGCGAGGCGTTGACTTTAGCCCGGACGGCCAGCATGTGGCGACGGCTTCGGAAGACGGCACCATTCGCATGTGGGATTTGCGAGGCCGCCAGGTGGCTGAGTTTCACCATTTTGACAGTCGCATCTTTGCGGTCAGTTTTAGCCCCGACGGTCGCTTTTTAGCCTCTGCCTCAGAAGATGCCGCCGTCAGGCTGTGGGCCTTAGAAGATTTAAAGTTATCGACACTCCTCGATCTGAGTTGCAATTGGCTAGAGCTCTATCTCAACAATCCCACCGCGACTTTATTGCCTGAAGAACGTCAGCTCTGCAGCCCCGCCCCAGCTCGTTCCAGCCTGTTGGCTCGCTAACGGTTGTCCGCCAGCGTCCGAAAGTAGTCTCGATAGAGATTGCAGCGAGGCACGACGCGATTGTCTCGATATTCGATCGCCCCCATACTGTGGAGCTTGTAGGTGACGATGGGGTTGAGGGACACGGGATCGGAGGAATTGACAACTGTTTCTAGAGCCTGTAGAAGTTCCGCATTATCCTGTAGAGCCACCCACAATCGCCGCAGGTGGTCGCTGTAGATTCCCGGTTCGGCGCAAGCATCTTGCAAGAGGCGATCGAGGGGAATCTGTTTGGTGCTCGATTCCTGCAGGGCCAACCGCACGAGATAGGGATGCCCCCCCACCATTGCTTGTAGGGCATCAATGTCGGCGGAGTCGAGATCGAGCTGTTGCAGTTTGGCGATCGCCGCGATCTGTTGGCGATCGAATTCGGGTAGCTCGATGGGAATGCCGGTATTGAAGGGGGATTGATTGTAGTCGAGGGGAATATAGGCTTCAGTGGAATGGGAGAGAATGAGGCGTAAATTTTGCCAGATTTGTGCAATCCGCCCCTTCTCGTGCCAACTGCGCAATAACCCGAAAAAATCATCAATAATTTCCCGTTGGGGAAAGATTCGATCGACATTGTCCAGAGCGAGCACGAGGGGGCGATCGAGCTGCGAGAGTAAATATTCTTCAAAATAGGCCGTGCAGTTATCGTTACTGCCAAAAATTTCCGAGTCCCAATAGTCATTCAGGCGGTTGGGCAATTTCAATCGCCGACTGACTGCGGCACAAAGCCAGCGCAGCAGCCGTTCCAGATCGGCCACAATCGATGTATCGATACTGTGCAAGTCGAGATAAACGGTCGAATATTCCCGCTCTTCAGCGTAGGCCAATAACGTATAGACCAAAGAGGTTTTCCCCATCAAGCGGGGAGCCTTAATCCGAATGAGCGAGCCGGACTTCACGACTGACTTAAAGCCCAACGCTTCCACATTCTCGCGCCTGACATAAAAAGGCGACTGAGGGGGAACGGGGCCTTCTACAAAGGTCTCTTCAGCGTCGATCTCGTCGGCGTCCAGAATCCCAGAGGACTGCCCGATCGCCGTCTGGCGTTTTAAGCGCGATCGCCGCAACGCCTCGCTAAAGCTAACCTTACTGACCTTCTCTCCCAGCGCTTTCGATAACTTCTTCCATAACGGATTGCCAATATCGCGATTGAGATAGCCCGCACCGTAATTGTATAGCTGCGCCATCTCGTCGTAGGTGAGCTTGTCCCATGCCCCGCGCAAGACCTTCACTTCCAGATCGGTCAGGTGTTTCGCAGTCTGTTCGAATACGATCCGATCGGCAAACCCGCACGCATCCTCCCAAGTGAATTCAGACTGTTCGGCCATATTGCCTAAAGGACTCGCAGATCAATGCAGATCGATAATGTACCCATCCGGTCGTTCAATGCCTTAAAGGTGCTGTGCCCGAGCGGTGTGACATCTGGAGACATGCCCCTAGGCGATCTCCTTCACGCTCTATCCGAAATTCTAGCTCCAATTCCTCGGACATCGGGGTGAACTCATACTCTCTCTTTGAGTGCCCGCTGAGTCTCCCGCTTCACCTGCTTTTCTTTGAGCGACTGGCGTTTGTCGTAGAGCTTCTTACCTCGCGCAACTGCCATATGAATTTTGATCCAGCCATTGCTCAAAACCAGTCGCAGCGGCACGAGGGTCAACCCTTTTTGCTGCAGTGCCGCGGCAATCTTGTTGATTTCCTTTTTGTGCAGCAGCAGCTTTCTCCGCCGCGTGGGGTCGTGATTGAAGCTGCGACTGGCGGTTTCGTGCGGGGCAATGTGCATGTTGAGCAGCCAAGCTTCTCCATCCCGTACTAGCGCAAAGGCATCCTGCAAGTTCACCCGTCCGCTGCGGATCGACTTCACCTCCGTTCCCATCAGCTCCAGCCCCGCTTCGTAAGTGTCTAGCAGCTCGTACTCGAACCGAGAGCGGCGGTTGTCCACCAGAGTTTTGTAATTTTTCAGACTCATACGAAAGGCATTCCCGCTTGGACGTAATGGGCGTAACGACTATTATCGCCGTCGATCGATGGTTCCAGGCAGCCACTCGATCGCAAAAAGACGCGAGTTCGACAAGGGACTGGCCCCATCCCCTAACCCCTTCCCCCAAACTTGATGCTGCTGGCGAAATTCATATTCCGAAACATTGGCCATTTGTCTAGATGCCTGTGGCCCCCTTCCCCTAACCCCTACCCCCAACTTTGGGGGCAGGGGAACAAGGCCCCGTAAGGATTTTCGGCTGTTTCTCCCCTCTCCCAAATTTGGGAGAGGGGCCGGGGGTGAGGGCAATGCAGAGTCATCGAACTCAGGTCAAACAAGGTTCTTGCCGGAGGAAAGCAAGAACCTCGAGTTGATGGCTCGATCGCGTTGCCGCTCTAATGAGTCGATGGGCGATCGCCGTCGTTAGCTTGGCTTCTCTTGCGCTTGAGGATATAACTACCTCCTAAAGCCGCCAGAGAGCCCAAAACTGTTGTAGGTTCTGGAATTTGCGTACCGACAAACAAGAAGTCAGAAGCTCTGCGGGGCTGGTTGTGACTCGTTCCCACCCCATTGTTCTCGTGGGTCAACCAGCCGCGCCCGACAAAAACATCTTGGGGTGTCGAACCTAAGCGGTGGCCATCTGCCGCGAAGATAAAGCTGGTGCCGTCAGATTTGAGAAATTCTCGGAGTAAGAAGATGTCGTTGGCGAAAAAGTCATCATTGCCATCGCCATCGAAGTCAAAGTCTTCCACGAGGGTGAGCGAACCTGTATGCGTGGGTGGCCCCGGATCGACCTTTATCCCCTGGGCGACATCTACGATGCCAGTGCTGTAAGTAATCAGAAGGTCAAATAATGCTTCGTCAGGGCGCTGATTGCTCGGGTCTGGGGCGCTGTTTCCCAGATCGAGTCCGCCTCTAACTGTGCCCTCAATTGTGATGCTGGAGCCATCGTATGTCAGGAAAACGCCAGGATCGAAGCTGAACGTGAAGACATCACTTGCATCATCCGTGAGCAGTCCGTCAAGCCGCAATCCGTAGGTAGGGGGCGCGGCACCGCCAAAGGGATGATCCTTCAAGCGATATTGGCCAACCTCTAGGCCCACTCCTGCCAGAGAAGCAGTTGCAGAGCCAGCCAAAAGGCCGAGGCTGAGGATGACTGTCTTGGCGGCGAATAAAAACGATCGATCGGTAATACGTTCCCGAATCATTGCCTGCTTAACCTTAAATGTAAATGTTCTAACTGAACCAACCTGTCGGGGGATAACTGTAACGAACCTCAGTAGAAATACGTAGTCTACATCCAAGTATTAAGATAGACATTACCGGGCCGGCCTGTCTCGATCGCGTAATAATACGTAAATAACTCAACTCTCAAGGGGATTTGAACGCTACTATTTACATATTTATGGAGTGCTTAGGGCGTCAGCTCAGTACTATTACGAGTTCCCCTGGGGCTCGGTCGATACTTACCGCAGCATGTTGCCCGTACTGAGGAATCGCCGAAGACAGCGCCATTGACCGCTATATTGACACCGCCGCCTTAGATCGGAATTGCATAGGGAATCGGATCGGTGCGACCGAGATTTTCAAAAGCCGCTCGGCGCAAGAGACAGGAATCGCATTCGCCGCAAGCTGCCGATCCTCCCGCATAGCAGCTCCAGGTCAGCTCCCACAGCACCCCCAGGCGATCGCCCAACTCGATAATTTCAGTTTTTTTCAACTCGATTAGGGGGGTGTGAATCGAGATCGGGTTTCCTTCGCGACCCTGTTTAGTGCCCAAATTGAAGACCGATTGCATGGCTTCGATATAGTCCGGGCGACAGTCGGGGTAGCCGGAATAGTCGAGGGCATTCATGCCCGCATAGACTCGCTCGGCTCCGATCGCCTCAGCGTAACTGAGGGCAAAACTCAAAAAAATGGTGTTGCGGGCGGGAACGTAGGTCGGGGGAATGCGCTCGGCCATTGCGGCAGGCGATCGCCCTTTCGGTAGGTCGAGATTGTCCGTAAGTGCCGAGCCGCCCCACTGACGCAAGCTAAACTCCATCACCTGGTGGGGAATCGTGTGGGAGCGAGAACGGTTGAGGGCTTGAATAATCGTGCGGGCGGCTTCTAGTTCGCGGCGATGGCGTTGCTGGTAGTCAAACGAGAGGGGGTAACAGTCACAGCCATCGGCGATCGCTCGGTACAACACCGTGGTGGAATCTAAACCACCTGAAAACAACACCACAGCTTTGACGGACATAGGGCGAATACACGAGAGCTTTGCTTGCCCATCTTAGTCACTCTCGTTCGGGTTTGGCAGAGGCAAACGTACCGACAATCAGACAGGCAACCCCAATGTTGATGGCCACATCCGCCACATTAAAGATAGGAAAGTCAATCGGCACAAAGTCGAGAAAATCCACCACAGCGCCTGACATAAAGCGATCGACCCCGTTTCCGATCGCCCCTGCCAGAATGCAACCGTAGCCCAATTGCTCCCAACGGCGCATGGGTTGTCCGAAGAGGGCCATTGCCACCAGTACGAGTGCCACCACCAGCGAGATCCATTTCAAAAAGCCCCCCGACTCTCGAAACAAACTCCAGGCTGCCCCAGTATTTTCGATGTAGGTGAAGCGAAACAGCCCCGGGATGGCGGGCAAACTCTGGCCCAACTCCATTGTGTTCGCCACCCACAGCTTGGTGAATCGATCGATCGCAATACCCACCAGCGCTGCCACCCAAAAACCAGCGTTTTTCATATCGTGCCTTTAATCGATCCCTCTCATTGTGCAGGCTGGCGGCGCACCTCCTCATACCCGAGCGCTGTTTTTGGGCGGGGGGGGGATTGTGGCAAACCGATTGCAGCTCAGCGCAGTTATGACTTCCGTTAGGCTGTTTTTTTTGTACAGGCAGTAGCGGCCTTCTGTGCGGGGTTGAATATAGAGCTGTTTGGCCCCCGAACCCTATGCTTGGCTCATAGTTGTTTCGGAGCTCAATCAATGGCTTTTAAATCCATTGCGCTTGGTACAATCGCGACCCTGGGATTGGCGGCGGCTGCCTCTGCTGATGTGGTCCAAACCAACACTGCTATTCAGCAATCCGATCAGTTTCAATTTGCCGAGGGAGTGGGCGAGGTTATTCAGAACAGCACTAACGTACAGCAGCTAGGCCAGCGGTCTGCAGTCGGTCGTCGCGGTCGTCGCAGCCGCAGCGATATCTCAATCCAGCAGACCAACACGGGCGTGCAACAAAGCGTTCAGTCCCAAGAGGCCCTGAGTGGCCGTCGCATTCGCCAGAACAGCATCAACGTTAACGATCTGATTCAAGACAGCCTCGGCGGTTTCGAATAGGAGGCAGCATGAATCGATTGACCCTTTGGGGAATGGTGCTGGCGGTGGGAAGTAGCGCGATCGCGATTGCCCCCGCTCGGGCGGGCGGCAACCTGGATATTTCCCCCAGCGTTCAAAATGCCGTCAGCGTTCAAAATGCCCAGCAAATTCAGTTGGGATTCGGCGTGGATAACCAAGAGGCGATCCTGATCCAAGAGCAAAGTCAAGCTCAGACGAGAGCAGGTCGGGGCAGACAACCTAGTACGCCCCAGAGTCCGCGCCATCGCAGAGACATTCCGATCGATCGCGATATCCGCGTCGCTCCGAGTGTGCAAAACGCAACGAACGTGCAAAACGCGCAACAGCTCCAATTCGCTCTACCGGGCTTGCCCTGACTGGCTCGCTAGTTGGATGAAGGGGAAGGGCCTTCCCCTCCCCTTCACTTCCGAGAAGTTTGAGAACACTGAAGCGGCGTATCAGTTCTTGCGAGAACTCAGCCCAAGGAACGATCGTGCTCAAAGCAACGGCACTCGGTCTCGCCCTAATCTTGGCGACAGCCACTGGCATTGACGCTCGACCGGCTCGAAGTTGGCGTCAAAGCATCGCGAATCAAACGCAATCGGCGGTCCGAGCGGGCGATCGCGCTCGGGTTGAGGAGCTCTCCAAAGCCATGCTGTCGGAACCGCTGCTCAGCTCGAAACAGATGGCGAGCGTCGGTAGAAGGCGCAGAGGCAGGCGTCGGCGGAGTCAGCCCGTCATCATCAACCAAACCCAGTCTGCCGTTCAAGTCGCCGACCAGACCCAGTCTGGGGGTGGCGGTGGCGGAAGCCAAAATAACAGCTTGGGCCAAGGCATCAATCAGGTTCAGACGGTCAATATCAATGTCAGAAGGCGGCAGCCCATTATCATCAATCAAACGCAAACTGCCGTCCAAGTGGGCAATCAATCTCAGCTTGGCGGCGGCGGATCCCAAAGCACCCAAAACAATAATTTGGGCCAAGGCATCAGTCAAAGCCAAACAGTGAATGTCAATAACATATCGGGCGGTCGCCGGGGTCGCAGAGAAGGCGATCTCCAGGGGCGCGGCCGCGACCGGAGAAATCGGTGATGGCGATTGAAAGAGCGCAGCTTTTGAGTCGCCGAGGGAGTCATCCTCCCTGCTTGGGAAAGCTGGACAAAGTATCGGACTATTACGTGGAGAACGAACTCATGTGGCAATGTGTGAGAGTAGGGGCCCTGGGGATGGCGATCGCCTTTGCGACTGCCCCTGCAGCGATCGCAGGTAAAATTGTCATCCCCGTGCAGCAAACTCAATCTGCCGTACAGGTGGGGGATCTAGAGCAGCAGGCGGGAGGTGGCAATGGTTCCACTAGCCAAACAGGGATTTTGGAACAACAAATCGACCAAACGCAAATTCTCAACATTAACGTCCCCGACGACTTCCGGGGCAATATCCGGGTTCAGCCGGAGAGTGGCAGTCGCGGGGGGCGCAGCGGTCGCGGAGGTGGCCGTCGCGGCAACGGAGCCGATCCCTGCTTGCGGGGGAACGGTCGCCAAATTGGTTTGGACTGTGGCTTTTAAGACGAATGAATCGGCAGAGAGATCTGTCTGAGCCTTTGCCCTTGTTTGGAGAACAATGATGGCAACTAAAACAATCTGGACGCTTCTGCGAACGGGAACCCTCGGAGCTGCCCTCGCGGCGGTTTGCGGGGGAGCAGTTCTTGCTGGGGTGATTATCCAAACGGGGCCAGATGGCTCTGTGAGCGTGGTGACCGACAGCGTTCGGGTTTTTAGCGGCGGTGGAGACTCCCAAGTGCTTCTGGACGGACAAAGTTTTCCATCGGGCTTTACCTCTCAGTCTTCGACAAGTTCGCAGTCTTCTTTTAGCTCGTCTCAGAGTAGCCAATCCACCTCCCGCACGGCGATCGCGATCGAGCGCAGCAGCTTGAGTCGCGATGACTACGTTCTGCTTTTGGAGGGGGCTAGCGGTACGGTGACAGCCAACGGTCAGGCGATCGCGACGCTCGATGGCGATTCTGCACAAATTCTCCTCGATCCCTACTTGTCCAGAACTAGCAATACCATTTCGATTTCTGGCTCCGGTCCTGCCAACGTGCGGACGGCTCTGGTGAGAGCTGATGCAGGTAGTCGTCCCAACTTGGATCGTTTCGGTCGGGTGAGTGGAGGGGAGAGTCTGTATTCGGGCCAGCAACAATCCAATTCCGGCTTTGGTAGTTGGAGGGTGGATATGGAGATCGATCTGTACTGAAAAAGCGTCTCAACAGGTGCAGTGGTGGGGTTCGGCGATGTCGAATTCAGGCCGCATGAAAGAACAATCAAATTCGAGATGTAGAGGGGTCGCCAATATCTCGATACAGTCTCGAATGGGTGAATGGTCGGTAGATCTGGTGAGAAGTTTGCCAATATCGCTCTTTGCGATCGAGCTCGAACAACAGACTAATAACTTTTTGAATGCAACTTTTCGGTATGCTGTTGATACCGATTTCCATTTCCCAATATGACAGGCAAGCTCAAACTCGATATTGCAGAATCTGTCGAAGAACTCAAATCGCTGATGTATCTCCAGAAAATGGTGGGGACTCACGCGAGAATCCACGCTCTTTATCTTCTCAAGTTAGGCGTGGTTAAAACTGTTGGCGATGTCGCGCTCCTATTGGGTCGCGATCGCATTACGATTCAGCGCTGGTTGAAGCTCTATCGCGATGGCGGCCTAGAGGCCCTCTTAACCGTCAAGCACAGCCCGGGAAGAAAGCCGGCGATTCCAGCAGACATCTTGGTGCAACTCGGGCGCGTACTCGATCCGCCCCGACAGCTCGACACTTACGCAGAGGTGCGGGGCTGGCTCAAGCAGGAATTCAATCTCGATGTCTCGTATAAAGTGGTTCGCGACACGGTGCGCAATCGTTTGAGCATTGACCTCAAAACCGAAGCTGGCACATCGTCAGCAGGCGATCGCCATTAATGTTCGCGACCCCCTGCCACCCATCGCAACAGGGGAGATCGTTCGAGAATTCTGCCCAATCTACAATCCATGTGTTGCATTATTTTAGTTATATGCTATGATATGAATGTGATTGACCGATACCGCAATCCAAACACGGTCAATTTTGAGTAGTTATAAGGAGACATTATGCAGTCTCAAACAACTTTAAGTCGCGAACAGCTAAACGAAGCAGAAATCCGTGCAGAACTCGATAGGTTTGACGATCGAATTGCAGATCTGAAAGATAAGTTTGCTCTTGCTGGAGGAGAAGCGAAAGCCGAATACGAGCGTTTACTTCAATCTTTGTACGAACGGCGCAACTCAGTTCAGAACAAATTGCAAGAATTGCAAACCAGCACTGAATCGGCCAGACGCGAAATTTCTTCTGGTTTAGAAAGGGCTTGGCAAGACTTACAGACTGCCTTCGAACGGGCATATGCCAGCTTTAGCTAGTCGACCGGTATTTGGGGCTTGCGAGCATAGTTTGCAGTTTTGCTGGAATGTCTTCCTTGACTAGCTCGATGGCTAGTTCGAGGTCCAAACTCAGCACTGCAATCCCCTAAATTGCCGAGCCTCCCAACCGAATCAGTTAAGTCATTCGGTCTGTTGAAAAATACTGGAGATCATCTATGTTAGTTGAGAATTTAAGCGTACCGACTCGCACGAAGTTAGATGTCGAGATCGGTATCCGAGATGAAGATCGGCAGGCGATCGCCGAAGGGCTATCCCAATTATTAGCCGATACCTATACGCTTTATCTAATGACCCACAACTTCCATTGGAATGTCACGGGTCCATCCTTTGAAGGCTTGCATGCCCGCTTCGAAACGCAATATTTAGAGCTGGCTGAGGCCATCGACCGAATAGCCGAACGCATTCGTGCGCTGGGGTTGTATGCTCCCGGCTCGTATTCAGAGTTTTCTCGTTTGACCTCGATCCCTCCAGTAAGTGGCGTCCCCGTTACGGAAGAAATGATTCGCCTTCTCGTGGATGCACAGGAAACTGTAGTGCGTACCGCAAGATCGCTCCTGCCTCGGTTAGAAGACTGTAAAGACCAGCCGACTTTGGACCTTGTCTCCGAACGGATTGGAGTCCACGAGAAAAATGCCTGGATGTTGAGAAGTTTAATTGTTTTCTAAAGACGGATGTGGCATGGAATCTGCGATCGCTACTCGAGTGGCGATCGTGCTATCCAGCTATTGATTGAATGACTTAAGGAGACAACTATATGAGTGAGCTCATTGCAGTCACATTCGAAGACAAGTTTAAGGCTGAAGAAGTCCGTTTGGCCTTAGAGAAAATGCAAAAGCAGCATCTGCTCGATCTTGAAGATGCTGTAGTGGTCGTGAAGAATCGAGACGGCAAAATCAACCTGAAGCAATCTTATAACTTGGTCGCCGCAGGAATGGCTAGAGGTAGTTTGTGGGGCCTCGCCATCGGCCTACTGTTATTCAATCCTATTCTCGGTGTTGCAACAGGTACAGCTTTTGGAGCAATATCGGGGGCTGTTGCAGATATTGGCATCGATGATGACTTTATCAAAGAACTCAGTAAAACATTAGAGCCGGAAACCTCTGCATTATTTGTTTTGGTTAGAAAGGCTACGCCAGATAAAGTCCTCGAAGAGTTAAAACCCTTTCAAGGAAAAATTCTTCAAACCTCACTATCGAAAGAGGATGAAGCGAAGCTAGAGGCTGCTTTGAATGAGGCCGAGCCTGTGGCTACAGCATAACTTCGGTCACGTTCTCGGTCTGTAAGTTCATGCCAAACTAAAAAGCGATCGAGCCAGCGTTCTGCCAACAGCTTTAGATCCCGTCGAAAATCCTCTGGAAATGCTTGGGGTATGGCTATGTGCTGGCACCTATGAAGATGGGGCTCTGCAACTACCCGAGCTGTGTGATTTTCAGTCATTTGCCCGACGGTATGCTCTCGCCACTTCACACGATTCGAGACAGGGTCTTTAAAGATCGTTTTAAACCCCATCCAGATTGAGATCTGGAGTTTTCAGGCATTGCACTCGGCCCCCTTGTATCTTGGAAGAGAGCAGTAGACCGCTAGCCCGCTAAAAACTCACCGAAAACCGCGAGGATTGAGGCGCGATCGCCTGCAGAATGGCAGAAACGCTACCCCGAAAACGAAATCAGCTCTCAGCTCATTACAAAAAAGGGTCCATCACTCTATAAAAACGCCTTTAAAAGGCTCAATCGGTAAATCAGGATTGACCTGGATAATGGATGTTTCAGCTTGTTCAACAATCGTATTGCCCAGATGAGTATGCAGCATTGCCTCGAACATCGACTCTTCCTCTGCAACCCGTTCGTAGTGCAATATCACATGAAAGCGCCTCTCTTTCACTTCTCCAGAGGGCGATCGCTCGACTTCTAGCGCATTAATATTCTGCTCTGTTACCGCCTCCATTCGAAATGTTCGAGCCATACTTTCTAGCGCAATGGCGATTGCATGCTTTGGACTCTGACCGTGAAACCTATTTGTCTGGGCAGCTTCTCGATCGAGCAATGACGTCGCTTCACAGATGTAACTTCCGTTTACTTGCGGGATAACATTGATAGCAATGTTGCCAGAATATGATGCAGGTGAAGATTGAGGCATTGCTTCGTTCCCAAGTTGGTTTCTTTAAGATTTAATCAGAGTTCTATCCTCTCTAGAAGCCGAATCCGCAACAGGTATCAATTCGAGCTCCTCTTGAGGATTTGGATTTCTTGGGCGGGGTCTGGGCAACTCCACCGGTTCGGTTTCATAAGCCGCCAGATTGAACGTCGGAGGCCGCTCCTCCAACCCCGCCAACCAAGCTCCATCCACCAGCGGTCCCCTATAACGCTCCTCCCAATCCAACAACATCAACTCCGCCCGCTCGGCAAACGCAGACACCAACTGAGTCAGTGCCTCACCAGCCACGACCATCTGCTGAGCGCGAGGCATCCCCACCAACGTCCGGTCCAGACGACCGAGCAACCCACTCACCGACCTCTCCTCCGGCAGGCGCGCTGCTAAATAAAGGCCATGTCGACCGATCTATTATCCTCACATCTTATAGGCGGCCAAAGAATAAATAGAGGCAGCCACTAGCAAGGCAGCACAGGCCAACAATCCCACTTGGGCACTCACCACTTTTATCAGCACAATGCCAATGGCCACGGGAGCCAAAAATAAGATAGGGGTTATCATCTCGACCTCACGGATTTAAAGGAAGACACAGAGCTAGACACGAACTGCACGGTAGCGGTAAAGGCATTATGCATCAGCCAATTGTGGCAAGTCTCCAGGCTTGAGGAGCGTCATTGACAGAGGAGGAAGGCACAACTCAATCGAATAAGGCTGCTCGTGATAGGCCCACCCATCGGAATGTTTGCCCCCTAAGTTGCCTTCGCCCGACCCCCAAAATTCGATCGCATCTGAGTTCAAAAGTTCGCGATAGAAGCGATGCTCGGGCACGCCAATACGATAGTTTCTGCGAATTTCGGGAGAGAAATTGCACACCGCCACTAAATAATTACTGGAATCTTTAGCGCGACGGATAAAAGACACCACACCAGAGGTGTCGTTACAGTCAATCCACTGGAATCCCGACGGGTCGAAGTCATTATCGTGTAGGGCGGGTTCTTGCTTGTAGAGCTGGTTCAAAGCGGCTATATAGTCCTTCAGTTTGGCATGGGGTTCGAACTGCAATAGCTCCCAACTGAGGTCATCCCATACATTCCACTCGTTCCACTGGCCGAACTCCATACTCATAAACAGCGTTTTCTTGCCGGGATGAGCGTACATGAATCCGTACAGACAGCGCATGCTGGCAAACTTACCCCATTCGTCTCCCGTGACTTTGCCGATGATGTTGCTCTTGCCGTGGACGATCTCGTCGTGGGACAGCGCCAGCATATAGTTCTCGCTGTAGACGTACATAATCGAGAACGTAACTAAGTTCTGGTTGAACTGGCGGAACCAAGGATCCATGCTGAAGTAATCCAGCATGTCGTGCATCCAACCCATATTCCATTTGAGGTTGAAGCCCAAGCCGCCGACGTGGGTGGGCCAGGTGACCATCGGCCAAGCGGTGGACTCTTCCGCGATAGAGAGTGTGCCGGGGAAGTAGTCGAAGATGACGTAGTTGAGGTTTTTGAGGAAGTCGATCGCCTCGATATTTTCCCGACCGCCATAATCATTGGCAACCCACTCGCCATCCTCGCGATCGTAGTCCATATAAAGCATTGACGCGACTGCATCTACCCGAATGCCGTCGATGTGGTATTTGTCGAACCAGAATACCGCATTGGCAATTAGGTAGTTGCGCACTTCGTTGCGGCTGTAGTTAAAGATGAGGGTGCCCCAGCCCTTATGTTCGCCCTTGCGAGGGTCTTCGTGCTCGTAGAGGTGCGTGCCGTCAAAATGGGCCAAACCGTGGCCGTCTTTGGGGAAGTGGCCGGGTACCCAGTCCACAATCACGCCGATGTTGTTTTGGTGGCAGCGATCGATGAAATACATCAGATCTTGGGGGGAGCCGTAGCGGGAGGTGGCGGCGTAGTGGCCGATCGCCTGGTAGCCCCAAGAGCCGTCAAACGGATGCTCGGCAACGGGCAATAGCTCGATATGGGTGAAGTCCAATTCTTTAACGTAAGGAATGAGCTTGTCCGCAAGTTCGCGATAAGAGAGAAAGCGGGTGTTGTCTTTGTAGTCGATCGAGGCCAATTCAGTGCTGCCATCGTTGGCTTCGAGGGGAACATCGGCGGATTGATGCATCCACGAGCCCAGATGCATCTCGTACACAGAAATCGGTTGTTTGAGCGGGTCGCTGGTTTGACGGTGTTTCATCCAGTCTTCGTCCGACCAGGTGTAATCGTTGAGGTTGGTGACGATCGAGCCGGTTTTGGGTCGAGGTTCTTGCCGGAATCCGTAGGGATCGGATTTTTCTAGAATGTGGCCCGCTTGATTTTTGAGTTCAAATTTGTAGACGGTGCCGAGCGCCAATCCCGGAATAAACAGTTGCCAGACACCGCTATTACCCAGCATCTGCATTTGGTGCTGGCGTCCGTCCCATTGGTTGAAGTCGCCCAAAACACTGACATTGCGGGCATTGGGAGCCCAAACGGCAAAGTTAACGCCAGCCACGCCTTCTACTTCGGCGGGATGGGCACCTAACTTCTCGTAGACGCGGTGGTGGTTGCCTTCGCGGAACAGATAGATGTCTAGCTCGGAGAGACGAGGAGTACGGTAGCGATAGGGGTCGAAGAGGGTTTCGATTTTGCCCGCCCGCTTCACTTTGAATTGATAGTCGGGCAGGTTTTGACCCGGTGCAAACTGATGTTCGAAGTAACTGTCGAGGTGCTCCGACTGCATGGGATAGGTGGTTTGGGTGGAGCGATCGATCAGCTCGACTGTTTCCGCATTCGGAAAAATGGCGCGGACCACCCAGCGACTGAGGCCATTATCGTCCAGTTTGTGCGGCCCTAAGTAGTCGAAGGGGCTGGCGTATTGGTTGTAAACGAGATGTTCGATTTGCTCGGAGGACAGGGTCGCAGGCATATGGGTGTTCCGTCGGTTAATTCGATCCAGGGGAGGTGGGGGATATCCTGGGTCCCCTTTAAGGCAATGTCAGATTCAGGAATATTATCGGCGATCTCGGTCGTTCGCGCCGAACTCGGCTGGAGCAATCCGGTAGAACCCCCCAGCTTACGGATTGACCGATTGCTCGATCCAACCGCTGTCTGTGCGCATCAGCAGGGAGCGATTTTGAGGGTCTCCCAGCAGTTCTAGGCGATCGACTTCCTCTGCACGGAATAACAGCAGCACAAATGTCTCGGGAGGTACGGGAGACTGCTCGGGAAGAGTCTCTAGAAAGGCGATCGCCGGCTCGCGAGCTGCTTTAGGCTGGGGCCAGTACCACAACAGCTTGGCGCGCTCGGAGAGTTGGCTCCAGAGTGCGTAGCGAGCATTTTGCCGGCGATCGTCTTCTGTATCGGCGGTGACGGTCTCGATCGCCCCCGCGAGGCGAAATTGCTCGCGGGTTTTATCGAAGTACCAGCAAATGGCTGCATGGGGATTGTGCTGCAACTGCTCGATTTTTTCACTGCGGCGATCGGTGGCCAGTTGGATAAGGTCTGTTTCTGGCAAAAAGCCCCGGAAAACAACCGTGCGGTTGTGGGGGCGGCTTTCGGCATCGACCGTTGCTAGCTGTAAAAACCGAGCCGCTCTACTGCTGCGATTGCGGCGGATGGCTGCCTGCAGCAAGGATTTCCACGGGGAAACCGTCAACGACCGACCTCAACCGGTTCGCGCACCAGTTCGGACTCCTCGATCGCGATCGCCTCCACCTGCCGGATCGCCTCCACCTGCCGGATCGGTTCCCCCCAAGCCTGCAAGCGCTCCATCAATTCGTCCCGCTGGTGAATGCAGTACACGCTGCCAAGCGTCAAGATCGCGCCCCACCACTGCACAACGGTTAACTGCTCGTGCAAAAAGATGCCGCCCAAGACCAGTGCAAAAACGGGTGTCAGAAATGTGAGCGAGCTGAGTTGAGTCAGGTTCTCGCGGGAGGCGCTGTAGAAAAACAGGGCGTAGGCCAATGCGCTGGTGAAGGCGGCGATATAGACCACTGCCAACCAACCTGCGGGCGCGAGCAAATCCCATTGGTGGCTTTCGGTTGCCGCAGATCGAACAATCAGGGGAACGCTGCCGATGACCATGTGCCAGCCGGTCGCCACAATCGGGTCGACGTGTTTGCAAATTTGCCGCATCATCACGGTGGCGATCGCCATCGACAGTGCTGCCAGCAACATCAAAATGGTGCCGGTCGAAACCGTCACGTCGGTCCACACTAAGCCCTCGGAACCCCACTCGGGCGAAAGGCCAATGGTTGTAATGCCGCAGACTCCTGCGAGCATCGCCAGCCAGCCCAACCATCCCAGCCGCTCTCGGTAAAATACTGCTGCCATCATGGCAACCGCAATCGGCTGAGTATCGATCAAAACTGACCCCAAGCCCGCCTCGGTCTCTTGCAAGCCTTCCACTAGCAAGCCTTCGAAAAGCGAACCATCAATCAGGCCAAAGGCAATCACCCACAGCCACGCCGTCCAACCGCGCGGCACCAGCGATCGCTTCTCGAACCCCAACCACTGCTGCGCCACCCACATCGCCACAAGCACGAGGATGCCCGCAGGCAACAGCCGCATGGTGGCAATAAACATCGGTGAAGCTGCAGCTAGCGGTCCTTTCATCACCACCATGCCCGATCCCCACAAGACAAACGGCATCAATGGAATCGAGCGTTGCCAGAGGGGAGTATGGGCAGAGTGCAAGTACATACGCAGGGAAAAATAATTAACTTATATATATGTTAAGCAATATTGCCTGAGCTTGGCAAAAAAGTTCTCAATCAAATGGCGGGCCTTTGTAGAGATGCTTGTCATACTAACAAGGGGACTGGCGATTGGACCTGGGAGGAATCACCGCAGCACACTTGGCTGACAAGCGCTGACGCACAGGCTCATCGGCATCGTACGTCTATCGGCTAAGAGCGCCTCCACACCATCACCCAGTAGCTCCAGCAAAACATCGGAGCCATCTAGATCGCAGCACTGTCCTGCCGTCAGGTCAAAGGCCGTTGGGTTCCTCAAATGGCTGGGTCGCTCTCATGCCCCTCACGTCCTGGCAGAAAGTCTTTTATCTTCTCCCACCGATCGTCTCTGAGTGCGTAGCGACGCATCCTACACCTCGTTTTAGGCTATTGATGACACAGTTGCCTAACCGATGACAGTTCCTAAGTATATCTTCTTAAAGGCTACAACGGATCGAGACATTGATTGCTGTGCTAATCAATTAAAATTTCATCTTCCAGCCCGTTCTCTTCCGCTTGCCATTCGATATCTGGCATTGCCTCAAAAGCTTGGCGCAGAGACTGCTCCCATAGCTTGCGGATTTTGGCCAAATAGGGATCGCCAAGACGTAATTGCAACGTATGATCGAGCTCTAGGCTATCATTTCTATACAGGATCAAATTAATGGGAGGGCCAACAGAAATATTGGATTTCATCGTCGAGTCAATTGATAGCAACGCGCATTTTGCCAGGTCGCTAAGGGAGGTTTCATAAGTCACAGTGCGATCGAGGATCGGTTTCCCATATTTGGTTTCTCCAAGTTGTAAAAAGGGTGTCTCCATAGTTGCCTGAATGAAGTTCCCCTGAGAATAGATCAAATAGAGTTGTGGCTCTTCCCCTTTAATTTGTCCTCCAAGTAAAAAGCTACAACTATAATCAATATTATCTTTCTCCAACCAATCTCGATCTTTGCTTTGAACTTCTCGAATTTTTTCCCCGGTATAGGCGGCGACATCAAACATATTGGAAAAGGTGTGCAGATTGATTTCTGTCCGATCGCGAATATCTCGCTTTAGACGGGTCATCACCCCTTGGGTGATTGAAAGATTGCCGGATACGCAAATAACAAGAACTCTTTCTCCAGGCAGGGATAAATCAAAAATCTTTTTATATGCCGATATATAATCTGTGCCTGCATTGGTGCGAGAGTCGCTGGCCATCACAATGCCAAAGCGATTAATGATCCCTAGGCAGTAAGTCATGTGTAATTTGAAACTCCTGAGATCCGAAACCTCTTGCACAAATGGAGCTCAGCCCCTGCTGTCGAACTGCCGAACAGCATTCTGAGCTATCCTGAGAGCTAAGTATACCAATCAGTTCAGCAATTTCAGCACTCCCATCTCAGCATTGATGCAGGAGATCCATTGTATTCCCCAATGCCTTCTAACTGCGCGGCTAGTAGAGTCGATCTCTGTTGTGCTGCTAGTTGAGTTATTCGGCCCTCTACAGTGATTAAACAGACGTACCCCCAGTTATGTCAGCTACTTCCTCCTACCGACAAACCATTCTCACTCGCCTACGGGATCGTCTAGATACCATCCACAGCTACGGCGTAACCTCCCTTTCCCTGTTTGGCTCTGCCTCTCGCGACGAAGCCACAGAAATCAGCGATTTAGATTTTCTCGTGGAATTTGAAGGCAATACTACCTTCGATCGCTACATGGACTTAAAATTCTTCCTCGAAGACCTCTTCAACAGACCCGTCGATCTCGTGACTAAGAGATCGCTCAAACCCCAAATCCGTGCCATTGTGCTAGAGGAAGCAATTGATGTCACGTAACCTCACCCTATACCTCGACGATATCCTTACCAGTATTGCTAAAATCGACCGCTATACCGCCAACGCGACCCGAGAAAGCTTAACCTCAGACGAACTCACCTTCGATGCCGTCATGTATAATCTCCAAATCATTGGAGAGGCGGTCAAAAATATTCCTATTGATATCCGCGATCGCTATCCCCAGATTGAATGGCGTAAAATCGCCGGATTGCGAGACATCGTTGCTCGTGCATACTTCAGCATCGACGACGAAATCATTTGGGATGTGATTTGCAACAAGCTCCCAGACCTCCACCGCCAAGTCGAAAACTTGAAATCAGAACTTCCTCAGTCCAAGTCAGTAGATGCTCAGCTAGGGAGGTCTCAGTGTATCTGAGTGAGAGAGAATTATCAATCAATAGCTCGCTGAGCCTTGATGGGTTGCCATACCGTTAGTCTAGGCGATGTCCGCAATTGGAGCAAAAGCGATCGCCGGACTTCAGACTACTGCCGCACTGCGAACAAAATTTTCGACCTGCCTTTGTTTGAGAGGCTCCTAGCGCCGAGTGACCCATACTCATTTCCATATCTCCCATCCGCATTTGCATTGGATTGGCTTGCATTTCCATATCTCCCATTTTCATGGGCTGTATAGGTTTCATAGGCTGCATGGGCTGCATGGGCTGCATGGGGGGCATAGGCTGCATGGGCGGGACTTGTGCGGCGTTTTGGCCTTGCTGTTGTTGGCTCGCTACGGCTGCAGTCTGTTGTAATGGCAAGCTGCGAGCGTTCTGGAGGGACGGGGCATAGTGCATCGCACTCAAACTACTGCCCTGTAACTGGATGAAGTGTTGGCCGATTTCCGAATCAATTTTCAGGATGAAGCTACTCCCGAGCTGAAATAGTGTGGGAGGATTGGTCCACGCTCCAGTTGCCAATCCGCTGCTAGCCTGTTGCTGCTGTCCGGGCGCAGTACTCATCATCGTGACAACAGTTTGGGAACCGCGATTCTCGATCGCTACCCGCTGCCCCGTTCCTAAGTCGCACGAATACGCCGTTGCCATTTCCCTTCCCACAAGTTGAGCTTTATCTTTCTAGCGCGATCGGGAGTTGTCCGGGCTGCGACCGTAATAAATCTTGTACCGTTTACTCGCCTTAGACCGCTCCCCGCCCCGAGGGAGATGCCAGAGTACAATGAAGCTTCCTAACAAACTGCGAGGATTTCGTTATGAACGAAAAGAACTATTCATGGAAAGGCAGCCCGAATGCTGGCAAAGTACTACTCGTCCTCGCATTGCTGGGGTTTGCCAGCTTTCTGTTAGTGGGCTTTTTCAGCGGCTAGCCCTACATCGAAGTGGGGGCGCTAATGGCCAAGATGCCTTCGAGCAGGTTGAACAATACCTGACGGGTCGCCTCCACTACCGCTAAGCGAGCCTCAGCCAGTTCGGGAGTTTCTGCCAGCACACTGCCCAAAATTCGGCAGCGATCGTAGAACTTGTGAAAGTCGGTCGCGATCGCCTCCGTCAAGCGAATCACTTTATGGGTGGCGCGATCGTCCGCTGCCCGCTGCAAGCCTTCCGGTAGTGTCAGCAGTGACATCAGCAGTGTGCGCTCTTCCGGTTCGGTAAAGATTAACTCCCCCTCCCGAGTGAGAATATTAGCGGGATTGGGTATCTCTAATCCGGCTTCTGCCGCCATGCGCAGCAAAGAGCAGCAGCGGGTGTGGGCGTACTGCACGTAAAAGACGGGGTTGTCGTTGGTTTGTTTGACGGCTAAGTCCAGATCGAAATTGATTTGCGAATCGGCGGAGTTACTGAGCAAAAACCAGCGAGTCGCATCGACACCGACGCCAATGTCTTCGTCCTCTACCAAATCGTTGAGCGTGACGAAGTTGCCGCTGCGCTTGGACATTTTGACTTCTTCTCGCTCGCCAGTTTCGGGATTGGTGCGGAACAGCTTCACAAATTGGCCGAGTAAGACTTCTAAATGGTCGGGGCTGCACCCGAAGGCTGCGACACTTGCTTTGAGGCGGGAGATATAGCCGTGGTGATCGGCTCCGAGAATGTTGATGAGGCGATCGTAGCCCCGCGCTAATTTGTCGCGATGGTAGGCGATATCAGCTGCGAGGTAGGTGCGCTGGCCGTCCCCTTTTTCAATCACGCGATCTTTGTCGTCGCCAAAGTCTGCTGTTTTAAAATAGACCGCCTCTTCGGCCCCCTCTTTGACAATCTCGTCCTGACGGGCAGCGTGGGCGCGGTAGAGATAGTCTTTCGCTTGCAGTTGCGCCAACGTGCGATCGATTTCGCTTTGGCCCTCTCCATCTAAGGCGTGCAAGCGACGCTCGCTAAACCACTGTTGGAAATCGGTGCCGAGCTGGTGCAAGGTGTCCCGCTGCCACTGCAACAGCTCGGCGTAGGCATAGTCGGTATAGTCTTCGAGGGTTTCCAAGGTTTTGCCGGAGGCTTCCAGCTTTTGAGCCAGCTCAATTAAATAGGTGCCGCGATAGCTGTCGTCGGGCAACTCGACATCTTCCCCCCGCTGCTGCCGCAGCCGCACCTGCAGCGATCGCCCCAAATTCTGCATTTGGCTGCCAGCATCGTTGATGTAATATTCGCAGTCCACCTGATGTCCGGCCCAGTGCAAGAGGTTGGCCAGGGTCGAGCCGATCGCGGCCCAGCGCCCGTGCCCGACGTGTAGGGGACCGGTGGGGTTGGCGGAGACAAATTCGAGCAAGATCTTCTCGGGTTGCTCGCTCGCAGTCTTGCCGTAGTCGTTCCCCAAGTCAAAGATTTGCTGGAGTTGGTTTTGCAGAAAAACGGGTCCCAAGCGGAAGTTGATAAACCCCGGACCGGCCAGGGAGACTTCAATATCTTGTAGGGAAATCTCGGCGGCGATCGCTTCGGCAATTTTGCGGGGGGCCATGCGGCACAGCTTCGCCATGCCTAACGCACAGGGGCTGGCATAGTCGCCATATTGAGTGTCGTTCGGCACCTCCACCGCCACATTCACTAATGCGATCTGCTCGGGTTCTGTCAGCGTCCCCAGTTTTCCAGCCCCACTGGCTCGGGCGATCGCCGCTTTCAGCTCGGTTGCAAGGAGATCTGGAATCGGAGTGGAAGTGGCCATCGCATCCTGCAAAAATCTGCCCTAACCACTCTAGTAGATCCCGAGCCCCGCTGGATGGATGCAGGTCCTAGCTTCGCAAGTTCGTGCGGTTCCCTCTCTAGATCGTGAAATAGAACGCCAACCAGCTCAGAATCTATCTAATTACATGTTCTGGCACCTTAGGCAACCAGAGTGGAGATAACAGACAAAGGCATGCTTAAAGTAGCCTTCTATATAAGCATTACAGGATTATTTTGCGAAAAACTTGCCGATCTAAACACTTAGATTGGGAATTCATGCGGAAATTCCTGTCTGTTCACCCTGTAAAAGGGTGTCATATGGAAAAAATTCGGCTAATAAATGGTTATACATACTCCCCACCCCAATAAACCGTGATGATTCAACAAGACCTACTTGATGGGCAGAGTGATGTTGTATCGCCGCCCTCTGGAATCGAGCGTGTAATAGATGGATACGAGGCAGGCGACACTGAGCGTGAGGCAGCGGAAATACTTGGCATGCTCGTTCAACAGAAGCAGTACGTCGGTGAAGTCTTTTCGTTGGGATATGAAACTGCCCTCGTACAGATCCATGACTCCCATCGGCAGGAAGTCGGTGGCATTCCAGGGTTAAGTTTTCTTGTGGCCACAAGAATCGTACCAGGTGAGACTTTTGATTACAGCAAAGAGGATAGCTCGGTTCTCTTATTGCGTGTGATGGATGCTGCACCATTACCAAATGATGACGAAGCAACAAGGGTGCGTGTACAAGCTGCGCGGCAAGTTGCTGGCCCAGGGGAAGAACATTGGGATGATTCTAGCGTGATGGATCATCATACTGCAGGGCTCCTGAGCTTTGCTGGCGTTCGGTGTCGTGTAATTGGGACGTTCTACCTTCGCCCTCCCAAGAACGAAATAAATGAACATAGATTAAAACTCTGCTTCGGGGCCGATCTCTCGAACTATTACCCTAATCGGGGCCTGAAGGTGTATAAGCCAAATGATGAGGCACTCCAACAGATCGTGAACTACCGCGATGGTGGCGCAACTACTGGCGTTGGTATTGGTGAGGTTCGTTATGCTTCTACGAATCGCGCATTTCAGGGCGTTCGCGATGTACGGGTGACGATTGTACCGGAAGATTTACTGGGACAGAAGAGCGCACTGTTCGGAATGACTCGAACAGGCAAGTCGAACACGACGAAGATTATTGCGAAGGCGGTCTTTGACCTCCGCTACAGCACGCACGTACCAAGACGTGTGGGTCAAATTATCTTCGATCCTAACGGAGAATACGCAAACGCCAATGCTCAAGACTCAGGTGGCGAAGCACCAAACGCTCTTAAGAACGTGTGGCGTGCGCACGAAGACGGCATTGCAGACGATGTCATTACCTATGGTATCCTCCCGCACCCTAACGATCCTGACAGACGGTACATGCTTCTCAATTTCCATGTTGAGGAAAATCTGCCCATTGGGAAAGAGATTATCGATAACGTTCTTCCGGCAAGAGATTCAAAGTACATCCAGAATTTCCAGCAAGTTCGTATGCAGCCGCTAGAGCCTGGAGCAGACTGGGGGGATCGGACTCGTTACTCCCGACGAGTGTTGGCGTACCGAACGCTGTTGGAAAAAGCTGGGCTGAATGCGCCTCCGAGCACTCGTCCAAGCACGCGTGGTCCAGGAAACAGGTCACTTTTCAACAAGGAGCTGATTAATGCTTTGACGAATAGCGGAGAACCTGAGTTTGTTGCAGCTGCGAGTGCCTTCAGTGCTAACGAGCCAGGGTGGAGCCGCTTGGCAATCGCATTCGCAGCGCTTTACCAATTCATGAGTACCAAAGCCTATAAGGATTTTGAGAATGACTATATTCAGAACTCCTCGTCAGGTGAGGCTTGGGCTGATGGAGACCTTCGAGCCATCCTGGAGATGATCGCTCGCCCAAACGGCGCTCAACTTATTGGACAGGCTCGCTCACAGCACACACCAGAAACATCAAGCGACTACGCGGATGATATCTACGATGCGCTAGCTGACGGAAAACTTATCGTCGTCGATCAATCGAGTGGAGACGAAGTAGTAAACGATGCTTCGGCTCGACGAATTGTACAGCGCATTTTCGACTGCAATAAAGAGGCTTTTCGCCAAGGGCGGCCGAATGAGGATATACCGAATATCCTCATTTATGCAGAGGAAGCCCACAACCTTCTGCCATCTGATCGAGAGACCGATTACCGCGACATCTGGGTTCGCACAGCAAAGGAGGGCGCAAAGTACAATCTCGGCTTGATTTATGTCACGCAGGAGGTATCGAGTATTCAAAAGAATATTCTGAAGAACACCTCGAACTGGTTCATCGGCCATCTTAACAACACTGATGAAACGCGCGAGTTGCGAAAGTTCTACGACTTTGCTGACTTTGAAGGTTCGATCCTCCGTGCCCAAGACAAAGGCTTCCTTCGCGTCAAGACAATTTCGAACCCTTTCGTGGTCCCGGTACAGGTGCGAGAATTTATGCTCCAGCTTGTTAAGCCGGAAACCTCTTCCTCTCAGAACTCAGAAGGAGCTTAGCCGATGCCCTACAAAGGAGAATTTGCTGGATATAAGCCACTAGCTCGGATTGCGAATAGCGATCGCGTTCAGAGTATCGTTAGACGGTGTAAGAAACGGGTGTCAGATGGAGAACAGGTAGATGTAAAACCACTCATTGCCGACGTAAAGCCGAGCGGATGGTTACCCGATCTTCTCCTTGCCGTAGACGGTAGCTATCACCAACTACCTGTTGAGAATGGATATCCAGGGGCCGAACTAGCCTACATTACGGTTGCTTCAGTTATTTTAGACGTCAAGAAGCAGCGCGAACTAGACCGGAGCCGTCCAGTAAACCCTCTGGCATCGCGCAGAACGGAAGAGCCAGGTAGTATCGACTGCGCGCTTCCTGGTTGCAATGTCGTTGTAGACAGTGAGCCAACACCCAAAGCATCTTTCCGCCGCGTGTTCTTTGAGTCGATCCTTGAAAAGCGCCCGCTTTCAGACGGAGAAACGCTACTTGAAACCTACGAGGCCCTTTTGGCTTATAAACCCAGCGAGCGCCCTCAACAGTGTCCCTATGATGATTGTCCGACTGATGCCACCTATGCTCCTTCATCAGGAGATACCCACTGCAAATGCGAACAACAAAGGATTTGGTACTCCACCGATGCCCTACGCATTCATGAAGGGCTGAATCCAAATGGGTCAAGCGGAGCAATGTTTGCAGAGGCAATGCAGGTCTGGGAGAGGGTGTGGGCTGTTAATTTCCTTCGATGGATAGAGCGTAAACCCCGGCGCTTTCGGCTGCTCAGAAACCTCGGTATCGTTCTGGATGGGCCACTTGCGGTTTTTGGGCATCCTGCTTGGCTCAGTCGCGCCATCTATCAGGAATTGAAGCGGATTAATGGGGCTGCGCGGCAAGTGATTGGCAAGGATCTATTGCTTGTCGGTGTAGAGAAAAGTGGCGCATTCGTAGATCACTACGAAGTTCTGGATGCTCCTGTGAGCCGTGTGAATGGGAAAAGGCGCTTCGAGCCTCAGACGGCAGTACTCCTCACAAATGAATACATCCGAAATCATATAGCGCTCGGCGACAAGCCGTTTGGTCAGGACACGTATTTCGGACGCAAGCTCTTCTACAAAACGGCCTCAGGCGCTCGAATCGTTGCCTCGCTTCCCTTCCTGACAGATGCGTCGCGGGATTTATCACGCAGGGATCCAAGTCATTTCCCGCGCCTTGCCGATGCCATGAGTCTTCTCGACGCAACGTTCTCGGCTCGCTTTCCCAATGCGGTCTCTCCACTTATCTCCGCTCATGCCGAGGCTGCGATTCCACTTAACCTAGGCAGAGAAGTACTTGAGCAACTCGCTAAGAGTCTCATGGCGGAAGAGGAAACTTGATGGAGGTCAATATTGATATTCCAAAACGCCGACCGCGTAAATTTCAGACAGCCATAGACCGCTGGGCCGGAGTCGGTCCTTACTACGCGATGTTTCCGCTGGACTTCGCATATGATGTAATCGAAACTTATACGCAGCCTGGTGACCGCATTCTCGATCCATTTGTGGGTCGAGGGTCCAGTATATTCGCCGCTGCAGCAAAGGGACGCACTGGATGCGGGATTGAAATCAACCCCGTGGGGTGGCTATATAGCTCAGTCAAGCTTCATCCAGCAACTCAAGCACGAGTCCTTAAGCGTCTGCGCGAGATCGAATTCGAGAGAATAGATATAGGGCGAGCAAACTTACCTACATTCTTCGAGTGGGCCTATTCCCCTGCCGTGTTGCGCTTCTTACTGGCTGCTCGCGAGAGTCTGCGATGGAGAGCTCGTGAGAGCAAGGTAGATCGCACGTTAATGGCGTTTATCCTTGTTTCCCTCCACGGTAGGCGTTCTTCATCACTATCGAATCAGATGCGGGATAGTAAAGCGATGGCTCCTGATTATTCTGTGCGGTGGTGGGCTGAGCGCGGAATGGGACCACCTGATGTGGATCCAGTTGCTTTTTTAGAGCAGCGGATCGTTTGGCGATACAAGAAGGGCAGACCAGAACTTGTGGGAGATGTTCTGCTTGGAGACAGTGTTCGTCTGCTCAGTTCGAATTACCAGTGGCGAGCAATTACAGAACCCTTCGATCTCTTGTTCACATCGCCACCCTATTATGGTGTCACCAATTACCATTGCGACCAATGGCTACGACTATGGATGCTTGGTCAGCGCCCCTCGCCAAAACGTCGAGGGGGTAGATGGCAGAGGAAATTCGAGTCGCAGTCAGACTACCGCGAACTTCTGGCTAGCGTGTTCGGTGGAGCAGCCAAGCGCATGAGCGATGATTCTATGGTTATAGTCCGTACTGATGCCCGTAAGTTTACGCTCTCTGCCACTATCGAAGCACTGCAGATAGCCTTTCCGTATAAAGAGCTGCGAGAAGAAAAACGCCCAGTGAAAGGCCAGACCCAGACAGCCTTATATGGCGACACATCGAAGAAACCAGGAGAAGTAGACCTCGTTATGACTCCTAAATGATTCCGTGTCATCAAATAACCTTGTTCACTCCAAAAAATGCATATCCCTCTCCTTAAGGAAAGAAGAGGGTGGTAAATCTTTGCTGTTGAGATTACGCAGCCCGCTTCCAGGGGGCGAAGGCATTCTCCACCCCTTCAAGACAGGGGGCGAGGGCCGGATAGTGGCGCTCGAGCACGTCCAGCATACTGGTCTTATCGATCCACTCCAATCCCAACTGGGTGTAGACCTCCGCCGTGTAGTCTTTGGTGAAGAAGCGATCGCTCTTCAAGCGGCGCGACGCCATCAAAATAAAGATGCGAAAGGCAGTGTCGCTGAAGCCAAAGCCATCCGGCAGATCTTCCGCAAACATGCCCACCATCAGATCGATGCTATCGATGTCGTTGTTGTACAACTCCTTAAGCTCGCTGGCCCAAGTGGGATTGCTGGTGATTTCATCAAAGGATTTCACTTTGCCGCGACCCAGTAACTCGCGGAAGCGGTTGTATCGCGGTACGCCGCGCTCGCGATCGCGCAAAATATCGACTGCAGCCAGGTCGAACACTTCGCCATTATCCTTCGCGAACTGCTGCAAAAACTTGGGATAGTTGTGCAGAGTGATGGCTCCCGGATAGGCAGTACCAAACGAGTAAAACAGATCGTCCATGCCCACCTGTTCCACCACAGCTCGAGCACGATTGCCGGAGATCTCGAAAAAGTTTTTTTGGAGGACAGTACGATCGCCATCTAAAGAACGGAAATCATAGTCATCGGGAATCAAGGGGTGCAGGCGATAAACGGAGACAAACTCCTCAGTCAAGTAATAAGGGGCACCGAATTGGTCGGTGGAGGAACCGATAATGCCGCTGAGGGCCTCGCTATCGCCAATGCGGCCGATGAAGTTTTTGAATTTTTGACCGAGCAATCCATACCAGTTGGCATTCAAAGCTGCCACAGTGGCTGGATGCGGCAAAATGGCCGGAGTCCATTCGACAGTGTGGATCTTGGCCATCAGGGCAGCATTAATCAGGCGAGCTTTGTCGAACAGCTCGTCGTCGCTCATGTTGGAATATTTCTGCTTGAGGCGATCGCAAATGGTATTGTGCTCTTTGACAAACAGCGTGTGCAAAAGGCTCAGACCGATCCAGTAGTTGTCATTAAACCCGGTCGAATCGATGCCCAGCTCGGGATCGAGCGGCAGCAGGCCATTGTCCTCGATCGTTAGCTTGCCATCCACGTGGGAGCGCAGTTTTTCAACCGTCTCGCGATCGCTGCCGTAGATTTGGGAACCATCCCACCAGTGGGTCACTTCATTGATAAAGCTGGGCGGGTTCGAAGTGTCGTTCGGATCTCGGGATTCATCTTCTAAGGTTTTCTTAATTGCAAGGGGCCGATGCTCCTGCGGCCACGGATCGTCTTCCTCCAAAGGAATTTCGACTTTATTATTGGGCTGGTTGTCGCCGTGGGACATCCAATCGTGGTTTTGAAACTGAATCCACGGGGCAGCCAGTAAGTTGACAATGGTTGCCGGCACAAACTCCTCTCGCGTCATCAGCTTGCGGCTCAACACGCGCGGATTGGGGGTCAGCAGCTTGTCTTTATCGGGAAACGCATCGGCCAGCGGTACGTTGCGACCGAAGCGCGTTCCTGCCATGCCCATTTCTGGACTGTCTGGATCGTTGTAACTGCCATCGGGCGTGCGGGCCTTTAAATGCCCCTTGCCATTCGTCGCCGCAGGCTTGGGGAGTTTGTCGCGATCGGGAAACTGAGAGGTGTCGTGTAAGTTGTCTCGACGCAAATTATTGCGAAACTCTCGTAACTTCAGCAGAGCAAACAAAAGTGGCTGTTGGTGCCAGGGGCGTTTAGCCATAATTAAAAATCATCCTAGAGCGCAACCGAGATGAAGCAGAATCTAAAAACGAATCAACCAAAGATGCGATCGAGTCAATGCCAATAACTCGATCTGGGCAACCTTCAATGACTTGATCGGTTTGTGGGTCAATGATATCCTACAAATATTGTGAAAACTGACCTGCAGTTTACAAAACTTTTGCAGATTAAGCTTTAGTCATTGCTTGGCAATGCAGGAGGGCCTTACCAACTGTAAAGACTTTTTTAGTAAGATTTCAAGAACCTTAAAATAAAAGAAAATTATGTCCGGCCTTCTAGAAAGAATGCAGCAATATCTGCAGAATCCGGTGCAATTCGATCCTCTGCCCTCGGACTATCAGTCGTGGAGTGCGCAGAAGAAACAAGAATTTTTGTGGCAGGAGAGGATTCTTCCGTCTCAGTATTCTTCCTTGCCTCCATTGGAAAAAATTGACATTCCCGGTCTGTTTTTCACGGCGTTGAGCAAGAAAATGGACCTGCAGGCGGATGAAGCCCCCAAAAACTGGAAAAAGGCAATTCACGCCCACGGTGCTGTTGCTAAAGTTAAGTTTGTGGCCGCCAGTGGGAATCCTTTTACCGGTGTCTTTTCAGGAGCAGACTACGGCTTAATCAGACTCTCCGTCACGCGCGATCCGTCCGATCGCCCCTTTGCCCCGGGCCTAGCCCTCAAGCTGTTTGTGGATCGCAAGCACTCGGAAAACTTTTCCGCGCTGGTGTCGCTGACCGGTCAAGGGGATAACCACAATATCTTGGCGAATGAATTCTCCACCATTGTTCCAGTTGTGAATGAGATTGGTCCTCGACTGATCAACCTCATTTTTAGAAGGGTGACCCGCTATCCTACCAAGTTATACGTCCGAGATCTGGCGGAGGTCGATCGCTTTGGACAAACGGTTGCTCAGCCGATCTATCCCAGAGAACTCTTTCTCGTGCCCAACCCCGCGATCGCCTTTCCAAAAGAATCCGGTCGAGACTTTAGAAACGACTTGGCAACCCTCGCCCCCGATACGCTGTTATTTACCGTGCATGCTGTCGATCCGCGAGAGGTAGGTGACAGCGAAGGAAACTCAGACGAGTATCGCAACAAGGCAAAACCCATTGGAGAGTTGCTCTCGACTTCAAAATTCGTATCTTCATTTTATGGAGACTATCGGCTATTCTTCCGCCATCAACGTTTCAAAGATGAATAAACGGCAATCTCCAAATCGCACCCTATTGTCAGTGAGGTGGTCCGATCGCTATTTCTTTATACTGGAGCGAGCTGAGGCGGTCTCGGCGATCGCCTGCCATATCGCAATTTTAGAGACTTCTGGAGGTCAGTACGGACCGCAATCCTTACCGTTTTAATTGAATAAGGATAACGAATGATGAGCAACAGCAAGACTGTTTTGGATCCGATTGAGTTTCGCCATCTTACGGTTAAAAATCGTGTCTTTCGCTCCAGCGTAACGGGTCGATGGGATAACTACGACGGCTCGGGGAACCAAGCTCGCGTCAATTGGGAAAACAAATTTGCCAAAGGGGGCGTGGGGGCGATTATCTCTTCCTACGTCCCCGTTTCGATCGAAGGTCGCATTACCCCCCAGGTGTCTACGATTCACGCAGATCGCTTGATTCCCTTCTGGAAGACAATTGGCGAAACCGTCCGCCAACACGGTTGCAAATACATCATTCAACTCAGTCACTCGGGTCGCCAGCGCGACATTGAAGGTGTGGAGAATACCACCATCGATCCCAGATCGAAAGCCATTCAGCCCAAACCTGCCCCCAGCACGACCGGGCAGGCGGATCAGATTAATGGGTTGCCAGCCAATCTGATGAGCTTGGCTGAGGTAGAGAACATTGTGCGGGACTTTGCCAGTGCTGCAGGGCGCGCGAAAGAGGCAGGGCTGGATGGGATCGAGTTACACAGCTCCCACGGCTATTTGATCAACCAGTTTCTCAGTGCCGGCATCAACCGCCGCACCGATAAATACGGCGGCGACCTCAAGGGTCGCTATCAGTTCCTCAAAGAAATTGTTGGGGCCGTTCGCAATGTGGTGGGTTCCGACTTCCACTTTCAAGCCAAAATCAGCATCCGCGAATACAACAACATTATTCCCCCCTGGGGGCATGCTGGAAACTCCGTCGATGACAGCCTGCAGATCTGTCAATGGCTGGAAGAAGACGGCATCGATGCCATTCACGTCTCCCGAGGCAGCACTTTCCCCCATCCACTCTTGCCCTCCGGTCCCTTTCCGTTCGAGATGCTGCGCTACACCTACGACACCATGGTTTCCAGTGGGGGATTCGCCAGCTTCCGCAACTTCCTTCTCTTCCGCTACAGGTTCCTGCGCCCCCTGTTTCAACTGCTGTGGAATCGCTTGCCGAAGAAAGTGGGAAGCAAATACAAACAGCCCTTCAGCGGCAACGAGATTACATCTGACATGCTGGATAAGTTTTTCCAAGAACATGTCTCGGCAGAGGAAGTCAATGCCCTGCTGCAGCGCCACCAGGGGACGGTGTTGCGAGATGCCAAAGCGGTCAAAGAAGTGTTGCAGGAAATTCCCATCATCACTACGGGCGGTTTCCAGCAGGCTTCCTTCATCAACAAAGCCATTCAGGAGGGATACACCGATGCCGTCAGCATGGCCCGCATGTTGGTGGCCAATAACGATCTGGTGAACAACTATTTCGCCAAAGGTCTAGACATTTCCGATCGCCCCTGCACCTACTGCAATGAATGCCTCGGGGCCTATCTGGAATTGCCGGTTGGCTGCCACACCATCGATCGCTTCTATCAGCGTTCTGTGCAAGGACTGAGCCAAGCAGATGCTTGCGAAGCCGCCCAGGAGGCATTAAAGGCCAAAAACGACGAGGTCATGTCAGTGTTCGAGCCCACGGCAAAAGTGTTCGTTCCCAGCCATGCGGATGGGGGGGACTGAGCCGGTTTGTATCTCTAAAACGGATGGACTCACTAGCCATCAGCCTATTCAGACCCCATTGAGGACACCACCTTGCGCAAAATCGGACTCATCATCGGTGCAGTTGCGATCGCCGCCATCCTATACCTCGCCTCGCCGTTTTTATTGGGTAACGGCCCCGTCAAATACGCCGACATTGACGAACATTTTAAATACGGTTCCATCGGCAGCGAAGCGGCGAATGGCATTCCCTACTGGATCTGGAAGGCGATGCCTGCTGTGTTTGCTGACAAACTCCCTGGAGAAGGCTACGAATCCCTCGGTTTTTTATACGAAGAGGGGCACGATCTGCCCATCGGATTTTCCGAGCGCAAGATTACTGGCATCAACCGGGTGGGTCTCAACTGCGCCGTTTGTCATGTGGGCACGGTACGAGACTCTGCGGAGAGTGCTCCCCAACTCATCTCCACCATGCCGGCAAATAATTTGTATTTGCAGGGCTATATTCGGTTTATTTCCGAAGCTGCTCTAGACCCCCGTTTCACAGCGCGAGAAATCATGCCCTATATCGAGGCGATGGGCGCGGATCTGCATCCGGTGCAGAAGTTGCTCTACCGCTATCTCGCCATTCCTCAAACTCGGGATGCGCTGATTTTGCAGGGCAGCCGTTTGAGCTTTTTGAATCGACAACCGGAATGGGGACCGGGTCGGGTGGATACCTTCAGCCCTTATAAGGCGCTCCAGTTCAATTTCCCAATGGATAAGCTGGACGATCGCGAAATTATCGGTACCTCCGACTATCCCCCCATTTGGCACCAGAAACCCCGCGAAGGCTTGCAGTTGCACTGGGATGGCAACAATACCTCAGTAGACGAGCGCAACTTGAGTGCAGCATTGGGGGCTGGCGTTACCCCCACCACCGTCGATCGCGAGGGGATTGGACGGGTGGCAGACTGGCTGTGGGAGCTGTTACCCCCCAAATATCCCTACGAAATCGATGCAGAACTCGCGGCGGCGGGCAAGCCCTTGTTCGAGCAAAACTGCGCCAAGTGCCACGTATTTGGTGGCGAATATGTGGGTACCGTCAACGACATTGGCGAAATTGGCACCGATCGCCACCGACTCGATTCCTACACCTACGAATTGATGTCCAACCAGAACACCCTGTATGCGGGCTATCCCGATCGGTTCAAGTCCTTCCGTAAAACCCACGGCTACGCCAATATGCCGCTAGATGGGGTATGGCTGCGAGCTCCCTATCTGCATAACGGCTCTGTGCCGACGCTGCGGGATTTGTTGGAGAAGCCAGAGAATCGTCCCGCTGTCTACTATCGAGGCAACGACGTTATCGATCGCAACAAACTGGGGTTTGTCTCCACTGTACCGGCAGCAAATGGCAAGACTTTCTTCGAATACGACACGTCAAAACCGGGTAACAGTAACAGCGGTCACCTGTACGGCACCGATCTGTCGCCACAGGAGAAAGATGCTCTCGTGGAATATATGAAAGGACTTTAATTATGAAAGGACTTTAATTATGAAAGGACTTTAATCAAAGGACTGTAGGCGATCGCGCCTAGCTAGGTAATGAGAGGAGATCGGGTTATGGCTATTTTTAGCGGCAAATTCGGTAAAAACTTGACGGCGATCGGTTTGGTGGTGGTTTTATTCCTCGGCACATTAGTGGGGGTTGGGTGGTTTAAATTTCTGCGGGAAGTGCCCACCTTTTACGCATCTCCAGAACAACATTTCAACTATGGATCGATTGGGGCAGAAGCTCGCGATGGTATGCCCTACTGGATGTGGTTGGTGTTGCCCCGCTTGTTCCCCGAATATTTGCCCGGACCGGGGGGCTATGCCTCTTTAGGCATTTCTTGGGAGCCAGGGGAAGAACTGCCGATTGGGTTTTCCAAAAAAGTGATTGGCTTTCCCCGTCAGGGCATTACCTGTGCCGTCTGCCACACCGCCACCTACCGTAACAGCCCCGAGGAAAATCCCACTTTTGTCTACACTGGTCCCTCCAGCCGATTTAACCTGCAGGGATACATCAATTTCCTGAGGAGTTCCGCGCGCGATCCCCGCTTTAATGCCGATTACATTTTGAATAGCAGCAACGGTATTTCCTATGTGGCTGGCCTGTCTTGGCTGGACAAGCAACTCTATCGATTCCTGATTATTCCCATCACCAAAACTATTCTGTTGAACTTCGACGAATCCTTCTCCTGGATGGATGTTCGCCCCGATCAAGGCCCCGGTCGCATTGCCCCCTTTAACCCAGTCAAATTCAGAATTTTAGGGTTGCCGATAGATGACACCATTGGTAACTCCGACATGATGCCGCTGTGGAACGAGCAGCAGCACGAAGGGTTTGCCCTCCATTGGGATGGATTGGAAACGTCGCTGACGGAAACCGCTTTAGAAGGGGCACTCGGGGATGGTGCCACCCAAAAATCTCTCGATGTGGAGGGAATAGCGCGGGTGGAAGACTATATTCGCAAGGTTCCGCCCCCAGCATATCCCTATGCGATCGATACCCAATTGGCAGAGACAGGTAGCTTAATCTTTGAGAATTCCTGTGCCAGTTGTCATGCATTTGGCGGCGAGCGCACCGGCACGGTGATTCCAGTTGAGGAAATTGGCACCGATCGCCACCGACTAGATATGTGGACGCAAGAGGCGGTAGACGCTTACAAGGCCTATTCCGAGGGATATGACTGGGAGTTTACAGAAATTCGCAAGACCAATGGCTACGTGAGTGTTGCGTTAGACGGCTTGTGGTTGCGGTCTCCCTACCTGCACAACGGTTCCGTTCCCTCGCTGGTGGATTTGTTTGAAAGCCCCGAGAATCGTCCCACCGAGTTCTATCGCGGTTACGATGTTTACGATCCCGTCAAGATGGGATTTATCTCCACCGGACCCGAGGCTGAAAAAGCTGGATTTCGATACGACACCAGTCTGCCTGCCAATAGCAATCAGGGGCACGTTTATGGGACAGATTTATCGACTCAGGATAAAACGGCGCTGATCGAATACCTCAAAATGCTGTAGGGGTTTGCTTATCAGCGATCGCGATCGAGAAGCAGTTTCACTTAGGAGTATGGCTTCATGACTGCAAGTTCTAGTTCGGAAAAGATTACCAATCCCTATGCCATTTGGTTTGGTCGAGTGGTGTGGCTTGGCATTATAGCCAATATGTTCTTTGTCATTCCACTGTTTTTCTTTCCGGAGTTTTTGCTGTCGCTGCTGCACATGCAAATTCCAGACCCAATTATCTGGGTGCGGGGTTCTGGCCTGCTACTATTAGAAATCAGCATCCTATATATCCCGGGAGCCCTCGATCCATACCGCTACGAAGCTACTGCCTGGATGTCGGTTTTTGTGACTCGTGGCGGTGGCGCGTCATTCTTCCTAATTGCAGTTCTCTTCTTCGGACAACAATTGGGATTCCTCAGCATTGCAGTCGTCGATTCATTCTTTGGCATTATTGAAGGGATTTTGCTGTATATGGCTATGCAAGATCGACCTCAAACAATCGCAACTGCCGGTTCCTAAGAGAGGAGAATTATCGTTTTAGTTATTTCTTTCTCTTCCCTAGCTTTACTTTTATTGCTTGTCAATCTTTCGAGGAAGTTATCGTGAATACTGCTGTCAGACCTTCATTGCCACAAAAGGATCCTAACTCCAACAAGCGCAATGATTATTTAGAGCGCAACCGAGAGGATTATCAATTCGATCGCAGCCTATTACCCCCTCTCCCCTTCATGCAGAAGGTTCCAAAACGGGAATATTTTTCACCCGAATATACCGCGAAACGGCTCGCCAGTATGGCTAACCTGCCTGCTAATATGCTAGCTGCTAAAGCTAAGCGCTTTCTCGATCCCCTCGATAGCCTGGAAGAATACGAGGAGCTGATTCCTCTGCTATCTAAACCCAATCTGCTGAAGAACTATCGCACTGACGAATTTTTTGGGGAGCAGCGACTGTCGGGAGCCAACGCCATGGCAACGCGCCGACTGGCAAAACTTCCCAGTGATTTTGCTGTGGATAATGCTCTGTTTCAGCAGGTGTTGGAGACCGATGGAACTCTCGACGCAGCCTTAGCTGAAGGTAGACTTTATTTTCTGGAACATCCCTATCTCAATCGCATCAAAGGAGGGGAATCGGAGTACGGTCGCAAATACATGCCCAAAACGCGATCGCTGTTCTATTGGAAAAGTGACGACTCTCCAGTGGGGGGTGCTCTTTTGCCAGTGGCGATCGAACTCAAAAGCGAAGCCACGAATACCCCGATTGTCTATACTCCCAAAGATGCCCCCCTCGATTGGCTGTTTGCCAAACTCTGCGTCCAAGTCGCCGACGCCAACCATCAAGAATTAGGCTCCCACTTTGCCTTCACCCACACCGCCATGGGGCCGTTTGCCATGGTTACTGCTCGGCAATTGGCTGAAAACCATCCCGTGTCGCTGTTATTAGAACCTCACTTCCAGTTCATGCTGTTTGATAACGATTTGGGGCGGGCACAGTTTCTCAACCCCGGCGGTCCAGTCGATCGCTTTTTGGCTGGAACTCTCGAAGAAACCCTTACTTTTGTGGTCGACACCCTCGATCGTTGGAGTATTGATACCTTTGACTTCCCATCGATTATCGAGCGCCAAAACATGGATGACCCAGAGGTGCTGCCCCACTATCCCTTTAGAGATGACGGCATGTTGATTTGGGATGCTGTGAAGGAATTTATTACCAATTACCTCAGCATCTATTACAAAACCCCTGAGGATATTAGGGAGGACTACGAACTACAAAATTGGGCGAAAGAATTAGCAGCATTTGATAGCGGTCGAGTCAAGGGAATGCCCGAAACTATTGAGTCATTGCAGCAGCTGATCGATATCCTGTCTGTCGTGATTTTCACCTGTGCTCCCCTGCATTCTAACTTGAACTTCACTCAATACGAATACATGATCTTCGTTCCCAATATGCCTTACGCCGCATATCATCCGGTACCAGAGCAGAAGGGGATCGATATGGAAACCATTCTGAAGTTTCTACCCCCCTACAAACAAGCGGCCGATCAAGTGTATTGGACGATGGTCTTGACCTCTTACCATCACGACAAGCTAGGCTTTTACGAAGATGATTTTGCCGATCCTCTAGCCCAAGATGCCCTCGTTCAATTCCAGCAAAACCTAGCGGATATCGAACGCAAGATCGAGATTGAAAATCAACATCGTCCGGTCCCCTATCAGTATTTCTTGCCATCTGAAATTATTAACAGCATTAATACTTGATACCCTAGGGGAGAGAATGAAGGAGTATCGCACCGAGATCGCCATCAACGCTTCGGCTGAAAGGGTGTGGAGAGTGCTGACAGATTTCTCGGCATATCCAGAGTGGAATCCTCTTGTTGGCTGGTTGGAGGGAGATCTCCGCCCCGAAGGGAGGATTCAAATGTTCATCAAACCCTTGGATCGTTCCTTCCATGCCACCCTCAAGCGGTTTCAGGAGAATCGAGAGATGACCTGGGTGGGTGTACGGTTTGCCTCTTGGTTCTTGTCAGGCGAGCATTATTATCGCTTGGAGATAACGAGCAGCAACTCAACCCAGCTCCTGCATGGCGAATGTTTCCGAGGCGCGGGCAGCGGATTCATTCGCAAGCCGATGCTGCAAAAGATGGAGGATGCCTTCATCCAGCACAACCAGTTGCTAAAGGAACGGGTCGAAAATGGCTGATGTGCTCATTTATGGTGCCACGGGTTACATGGGGAAGCTGTGTGCTAGGGAGATGGTAAAACAAGGGCTCCGACCCATCTTGGCCGGCCGTCGCGATACCGTTCGGGCCGTTGCGCAGGAATTGGGCTGCCCAGCCTCGGTCTTCAACTTAGAGGATGAGAGTGAAATTGAGCGCCAACTGTCAGGCGTGACTCTGGCGGTCAATCTGGCAGGCCCGTTTCAGCGGACGCAGAAGCCTTTGATCGCAGCCTGTCTGGCTGCCAGATGTCACTATATTGACATTGCGGGCGAAGTCGACGAGATGCGATCGGCATTTACCTTCGGGCCAGAGGCGAAGAGAGCAGGCATTATGCTGATGCCGGGGGCTGGTTTTGGCGTGGTGCCCACCGATATCGCGGCCTATATGGCTAAAGAGCTGCTGCCGAAGGCATCCAAGCTGACGATCCTTTACGCCACAGAAGGGGGAGCTTCGCGCGGCACGCTGAAGACCGTTCTGAAGAATATCAATCAGCCAGGGGTACGGAAGGTTAATGGGGAATGGGTCATTGCGCATCCGGCCGAATCGAGTATGGATTTTGAGGTCGCGGGCAAAACATTTACGGGGGTCTACAATCCCTGGCGCGCTGATTTGTTTACGGCTGGGCTGTCTACAGGCATTGACAACATTCAGACCTACACTGTCTTTCCTGGCTTCATCGTGCAGATGATGCGAGGGCGGCTATTGTGGCTCCGCAATTTAATCTTGAATCAGTTGCTCGGGTTTTTGCCTGAAGGGCCTTCAGAACGGCAATTGCAGCAAGGCAGCACCTATGTCATGGCGATCGCCGCAAACGAGACAGAATCGAGGTCGGTTTCGCTTCGGGGACCGGAAGCCTATTTGTTTACAGCGTTTTGCCTCCGAGAGATAGCGACGAAAATTCTCAACGGGAATTTTGCAGCGGGATTCCAGACGCCGTCCTATTTTGGCAGGGCACTATTGGACAGTCTGGGCACGATCCAATGGGACTGAACGCATTGATGCCGTTGTAGTGCCCCTACCGGCACATCACCAATCGTAAGTTCGGAAACACAGCTCGGGTGGAGGGGCGGCAGCCTGAATAGACAAAAACTCGGGCATTGCTGTGACTCTTTGGAAGGTCGAGGTAGGTGCCATAATAAACATTCACGCTTCCTGCGGGAAACGCCGATAATCCTGTTCGAGAATGTTGACCAGCGATGCTGTATCCGTTGCCAAAATTGGCTCCAAACTATTATTCGGGAGAGGTCTCACGCTCGGCGAGCAGGGTCTTTAATTCTTCTAGCAGTTGCTCCACTCGATCGTCCTCATCCGCCTCCATCGCCTTTTCAACCTTGACGATCGCCGCCTGCAACTTCGCAGCAGCATCCGATTCCAGCCCCTCCAGAGTCCCGTAAGCCTCATCCAGCAGTTCGGCCATTGCCACATCATCCTCATCCAGCTCGAAAAGCGCATCGATCCCGAGTTTGGATTGCTTGAGATCGTGGCTGGACATGCGGCTAGTGGCGGCATTGTTCACCACTAAAGTGTCTTTCTGACCCTTACCCTTTTCAGTCGCCGTCACCGTCAGGATGCCGTTTAAGTCAAAGTCAAAATGCACTTCCACTTGCAGCTCCCCCGCTGGTTTGTTGGGCAAATCTTCCACCATGAACGAGCCTAGGGGCACATTTTCTTTGGCGATCGCGTTCTCCCCCTGAAAGATTTCGATTTCCACCGCTTTCTGGCCGTCTGCCACAGTGGAATACACCTCGGAACGGGAAACGGGGATCACGCTATTGCGCGGAATAATGCTGCTGAATAGCCCCGGCAAGTACCCCATGGGCGTTTCCTCCACCACGGAAATGCCCAGCGAGTGGGGAATCACATCCACCAAAATGGCATCCACCGCTTCGCCGGTCAGCACGCCTGCCTGCAGGGCAGCCCCCAAGGCAACGCACAACTCCGGTTGGATGCTGTCAATCGGGTCTTGGCCCAAATGCTCTGCCACCAATCGCTGTACCAAGGGGATACGGGTGGAGCCCCCCACCAAAATGACGCGATCTAAATCTTCTGCCTTGCACTTGGCGTCTTCTAAAGCGCGATCGATCGCCCCTAGCGTTTCCGAGAGCAACGGCGCAATCAGCTCCTCAAACCGCTCTCGCGAGACCTCGGTTTCTAAGTGAAGCGCCGTCTTGCCCTTACTGGCTAAAAAGGCTTCCCGCACGGTGACAAAAGCATTGCTGCTCAGATCGAGCTTGACTCGCTCTGCCGCCTGCAACAGGCGAGCTTGCGTAGTTGCATCTTCCGGTACTGCCATATTGTGGGTCTGGCGAAACTGGTCGGCCAGGTAAACCTGCAGGCGGCGATCGAAGTCATCCCCTCCCAGGCGATTATTGCCGTGGCTGGCCAAAACCTCTGTAACATCCCCCGCAATTTCCACAATCGACACGTCAAAGGTGCCGCCCCCCAGATCGTATACCAGCACCTGTTCGGTCTCTTCCGCATTCAACTCGTACGTCAGTGCCGCTGCCGTCGGTTCGTTCAGGATCTGCAGCACCTCCAATCCGGCAATCTCTCCGGCATCCTTGGTGGCTTGGCGCTGTGCATCGGTAAAGTAAGCGGGAACTGTAATCACCGCTTGCGCTATCTCTTCTCCCAAGGTCTCTTCAGCTCGCTGTTTGAGAGACTTGAGGATAATGGCGGCAATTTCTTGAGGCAAATACTCGCGATCGCCCAACTTCGAGGTCTGTGCAGTTCCCATCTGCCGCTTGATCGACTTGATCGTGCGTTCGGGGGCAGCGGCATATTGCCGCAAAGCTGTCTGTCCCACCAGCAACTTGCCATTCGCACTCATGCCCACGCAAGAGGGCAAGAGTTCTTCGCCATCCCCATCCGGTATCACCCAGGGCTGGCTGTCCTCCACCACCGCAACGGCGGAATTGGTCGTACCGAGATCGATGCCAACTGCTTTTGCCATGTCGTTAAATTGCTGGATTTGGACTTCTGGACGGGGCAGACAAGCAGGCTAGTTGTCTGCAGAAGCAGATATCGACACAATCACGCGAGCCTCGCGCAAAATGCGATCGTGCCAGCGATAGCCTCGCACCACCTCTTGTAGCACAGTATTCTCGGCAACTGCCTCGCTCTTCTGACGATCTACGGCATACATTGTCTCGGGATCGAATGGCTGTCCCACCACTTCAATCGGGGTTACCTGTCGTTGCTGCAAGACCTCTAGCAGAGTTTGCCGAATCAATTCTGCCCCGTCGCGACCGCTGGCGACAATACTAGCTAAATCCGCAGTTGCCGTCGATGGCGATCGCGGCTGCAGTGCAGGCCAGCGGAGTAGGCGATCGAGCCAGTGTCGCATGACTGTCAGTGGCGATCGGAGCTTAAAAGATTGGGACTGTTGGGTTTCAGGAGGAGCTTGCTCGACAGCAGCAGCCTGCCAGTGCTCGCAGGCGCGATCGAGCTCATCTAAAACCTTAAGGAGATCGACGAACAAGCTTTCCTGTTCGCGACGCAATTGGACCTTTTGAGCGATTATCTCTCGGATAGAGGAGGGCAAGGGTGTTACCGGATAGAAGAAAATTTGAAATTTGGTTTCAATCTTGCATTAGAAGGTGAGTCGTATCAAGTCCTCCAAACTGACCTCTAGCTCGGCGATCGCCCGCTGGCGTATTTGCTCGACCAGTTCGGTATCTATGCTGACCTCAATGGGACGCGGTGCCAAGATATCCAACTGCTGCTGCGGCCCTTTGCGCAGTGCTTCGTAAGCGGCGCGAACGGCCTTGAATTCCTGCGGGTGAGTGTGGGCGGGAAACTCGCGCAGTTTGGCATGATAGGCTCGCTTAATTTCGGCTGGCGTCGCATTGGGGGCAACCCCCAGGCATTCGTAATATTCGTTCATGGAGAATTCCAGGCAATGATGTTATAGGGAGTGAGGTTAAGGCAAAAACCCCCGCTTGCGCTTCTTAGAGCTTTTAGACTTGGACTTGCCGCGCTCGAACGGAATATCTGAGCTTGTCGGTCTCGCATCGAAGTCATCCGGCGGGAAATCTGGATCGCCACCATCATCGAAGCCGAATGCGGGCGGACCATTGGCAAACATCTCCGCCATCTGCGGCAGAATCGCCTCTAGCTCTTCCGGCGAGAGCTTCTGACCCATCATTTGTTCTGCCATCCGCTGAATAATTTTCTCGATATCGAGATCGCCGCTGCCGCCAAACATCGGCAGGTCGGGCATGAAGTCTGTTGCCAGTGCCGTTGCCTGCAGCGCCTCCTCTTCTCGAAACGCCTGCAGGGCAGCAGCATCCTGAAGTTGGCGAGCTAACTCGAAGCCCTCTTCCTTCAATTTTCGGTAAGGTTTGCTGCCCACCCGCCAAGTGGTCGCTTGCGCTAAGAGCAGTAGCGGATTGTGGGCATCTCGATCGAGAGCTGCTTGCAAATACGGTCGCAGGGTTTGAATGCAATCAAACCGGCGGACAATCAATTGCAGTTCGGCCAGTGCGATATCGGGTTGGGGGCTGGAGCTGAGGTATTGTCGCAGTTGGGTTTCCAACTGCTTTAGTTTAGTGCCTTTCATTGCTGCCATGGCCAGATAAACGGGCAGCGCCTCGGGACGTTCGCCTGCTAGGGCTGCAAGGCGATCGAGATACCGATTTTGCAGGGCTGCAATTCCTTTCTGGCGTTTGGCGAATAGATGCAAGCATAAATAAATGGCCTGGAGCGTGGGAATCTGTTCTTCAGGCTCCAGGTCATTTAGCAGGGCATCCCATTCCGAGGCAGCTTCTGTCTGGTTGATTGGGGCGCGATCGCTCTCCCCGTCGTAGTCGACGTCCACCGCTTCGCAAAAGATATCGCAGGCCAGCACGGGAGGTTCTTCGGAGTCGCTGCCCAATATTATCGGCTCGAACAGTGAAAGGCGACCTGTCGAGAGGGCTTCTTGCCAAAAGGGCAGGTCGAGGTCGTATTCGGGATTGATATCGCCGAAGTGCTTGCCGAAGCGACGCTGGGCTTCGCGACGGGCTTGGCGATCGCCCAATTCGTCCCAGCACTTCAGCAAAGCAACGTATACTTCTTCAAACCGGCAACCGCCTTCCAGCGCTCGAGTCAGCAGGGGCGCGGCTTCGGCAAATTTACCTTCTGCCTTAGCCTTCAATCCTTTGCGACCCATCACTTCCGGGGAATCGGGACAGAGTTTCTCCGCCTGCCGCAAGGCTTGAAATGCCTTGTGATACTTGCCCGTAGCCATCAAATTATCGGCAACCCAGCACTGCAGTTTGGCCAAAGTAGGGTTGAGGCGACTCTCGGGCCAATCTTGGGACTGCTGTTTTGCTTGTGCCTTCAGCCACTGCTCGAACTGCTTCAACAAACGCAGGCTGTTCGAGTGAGAGTCATTGCCTTGCTGTACCTGATAGAGATTGGTAGCCAGTTGCGGATCGAAGGGGGGGTCGCTGATGATTTTTTCCCAGAAGAACTCTGCATCCTCAAACTTGCCCTGTTGTAAAGCCAGTTGCCCTGCCTGCAGCATGAACGGGTGAAACAGAGTCTTCAGTTCGGGAAATTGAGGGGGAAGCGAAGCTAATGCCGTACAAGCGTGGGCTGCCTCCAGTGTTTTTCCAGCTTCCAACAGGTTGGCCACTTCCGCGACGAGGGCGGGCTCGAAGGCGGGACTCGACTGGTCGGACATCGGATCGAGCACTTCCAAGACCGAGCGCCTCGTCTGAACGACCTGCAAAATCCGCAATTGCTGAATGGCAGGTTTCTTGCTCAGCGGATCGCCGAAGCGCTTTAAAAAAAGCATAGAAGACTGCAGGCGTAAGGATGCCGCCGCTGCGTCCCAATCCTCCATTTGCTGCTGCGTATAGGCAATCCAGACTGTGGGGCTATCTTCAGGCGTGGCAGGTCGCTTCATTTTGCCGAAGTGGCTCAGAGCTTCCCGGTGCTGCCCGGCTTGCAAAGCTAGTACCCCCCGCGCCCAGTGCAACTGGGGGGCATAAAATCGACCGGATTGCTTTTCGATCGGGGTTTGAACGGTTGCTGCCCCTCCTTGTAAGAGCAGCAGTTTGAGGTAGCAGCCGCAATAGTCCTTCGGCAATTGCTTGCTCTCAAATGCTGTCTGCAGGCAATCGAGGGCCTCTTGCGATCGCTCCAAAGCCAGCAAACACTTCGTCAGCCAGTAATGCCCTTCGCCCGCTAGTCCCAAATCGAGTGCTTGGCGAAAAGAACTCTCCGCTTGCCGGTAATTCGCGCGGGAAAATTCCTGCTGGCCTCGCAGCAGCCAGATCTCAGCTTCAGACGGTTCGATCTCGACATCGGGATAGGATTGCCGGATTTGCTGATATTTCTCTAACGCCTGTCGATACTTCTGCTGCTGGACAAGGGTTTGCAGCTTTTTTAGCTGAACTTCGGGAGATGCCGATCTCCCCGACTCCGGTATGGGTTTGCGGCGGGCCCGACGTTTTGACAAAACCTCTCCTCAGTTGACGCTTGCTGAATCTATCTGAATTGCCTTTGTTGTAGCACTTCTAGGGAGAGAGGCTATCGATGTTAGGAGAACTTACGGGTTGCTTCATTTTGGTTTGCGATAGCGTAACACTTCGAGTAAAGGTCAGATCTCACAACAGACTATATTGGTATGGGTTTGAGGCTTGGTATGGGTTTGAGGCTTTGATGTTGGAACAAAAGTGCAATCCTCGTTCGTTATCCAGTCTTCTCGATCGCCCTTGTAACATTTCGTTAAAGAGCCACTAGGATCGAAGCAGACTCTTCGCACGCGATCCCATGACCCACCGCATCGTCCTCATCGCCGGATTTGAATCCTTTAATGCCGATCTGTATCGTCAGGCGGCTCTGGCGGTGGAGAAGCGCTGTCCCGAGTTAGAGATTTGTGCGTTTAGCGATCGCGATATCGCCGCCAATCCTGCCCGCGTCGAAGCCGCCTTGCAAGGAGCCCGAGCCTTCTTCGGCAGCCTTTTGTTTGACTACGACCAAGTGATGTGGCTGCGGGAACGGCTGCGGGAGATCCCCATTCGTCTGGTGTTTGAGTCGGCCCTGGAACTGATGTCGCTGACCCAATTGGGCAAGTTTGCGATTGGCGAGAAGCCCAAAGGCATGCCCAAGCCGGTCGCGTTTATCCTGAGTAAATTTGGCAACAGTCGCGAAGAGGACAAGCTGGCGGGATATATTAGCTTTTTGAAGGTTGGCCCCAAGTTACTCAAATACGTCCCCGGTCGCAAAGTGCGGGATCTGCGCAATTGGCTGACGATCTACGGTTACTGGAATGCCGGCGGCACCGAGAATGTGGTGTCGCTGTTTGCCTATTTAGGGGAGCAATATCTCGATATTGCAGCAGGGGAGATCGCGCCACCAGTCGAAACCCCCAACTTGGGGCTCCTGCATCCCGAGTTCGAAGGCTATTTTGAGTCCCCCCAAGACTATCTCAATTGGTATCGCCAGCACGTCCCCGCCAGCGGCGATCGCCCCCTCGTAGGCATCTTGCTCTACCGCAAACACGTCATCACCCAACAAGCCTACATCCCCCAACTGATTCGCTATTTTGAAGCGGCCCATCTCATTCCCGTCCCCATTTTCATCAATGGCGTCGAAGGCCACGTCGCCGTGCGGGATTGGCTGACAACCGCCTACGAAACAGAGCAGCGGCTGCGGGGCAATGTGGAAACCCCTTCGCTGAAGCAAGACGCGATTGCAGTGGATGCGATCGTCTCCACCATTGGATTTCCCTTAGTCGGCGGTCCGGCGGGATCGATGGAAGCTGGGCGACAGGTGGAGGTGGCCAAGCGCATTTTGAGCGCGAAGAACGTGCCCTATTTCGTCTCGGCCCCCCTACTCATCCAAGACATTCACTCCTGGACGCGACAGGGAATTGGCGGACTGCAAAGTGTGGTGCTGTATGCCTTGCCGGAGTTGGATGGGGCGATCGATCCAGTGCCTTTGGGGGGATTGGTGGGGGATGAAATTTATTTGGTGCCCGAGCGGGTGAAGCGGCTGACGGGGCGGGTGCGGCGATGGATCGAGCTGCGGCGACAGGAAAAAGGCGATCGCAAAATTGCGATTATTCTCTACGGTTTCCCTCCCGGCTATGGAGCTACCGGTACTGCTGCGCTGCTGAACGTGCCCGAGTCGTTGCTGCAATTGTTGCAGGCGTTGAAGGCACAGGGCTATGACGTCGGCGAGTTGCCGGAGGACGGCGAAGAACTGATCCGACAGGTGCAGCAGGCAGACGAGGCATTTGTGGGTCAGTTGCCAGAGCATTCTAGCCTGGACGAGACCTCTACCACCACCGTAACGGTGCAGCGGCTGGATGGCTGGCTCAATACCATTCAGCGGCGACGGATTGAGAAGCAATGGCAGTCGCTGGCGGGCAGTGGCATTCGCACAATCGGCGATCGCTTTTTGCTCGGCGGTGTCCAGTTGGGCAATGTTTGGATTGGCGTTCAACCTCCCCTCGGGCTGGCAGGCGATCCAATGCGGTTGATGTTCGAGCGAGATCTGACGCCACACCCGCAATATGCAGCCTTTTATAAGTGGTTGCAGGAGGACTTTCGTGCGGATGCTGTAGTGCATTTTGGCATGCACGGCACGGTGGAGTGGCTGCCGGGATCGCCGTTGGGCAACACCGGCTATTCTTGGTCCGATATTTTGTTGGGCAATCTCCCCAATCTCTATATTTATGCTGCCAACAATCCATCCGAGTCGATCTTGGCGAAACGGCGCGGCTACGGCGTTTTGATTTCCCACAACGTGCCCCCCTACGGTCGGGCCGGACTCTACAAAGAATTACTGGCGCTGCGAGATTTGATTGCCGAGTATCGCGAAGATCCCGAGAAAAACTTCCCGCTCAAGCAAGTCATTTGCAGCAAGATTGCGGATACGGGGCTGTATGCCGATTGCCCGCTGCCAGAATTGAAAAAAATGGGGATGGAGTTTTCTTACGAGAACGCCAACCTGTTTGGCGGCGAAGTGTTCGATCGCTATTTGCGCGATCTCTACGAATATCTCCAAGTCCTAGAAAATCGCCTGTTCTCTTCCGGCTTGCACGTCCTCGGTCGCGCCCCCAATTCCGAGCAGTTGGCCAGTTATTTAAACGCTTATTTCGACAATCGCTTACCCGATACCGTACTGGATGCCATTGCCTCCGGCGGCGATCGCCTTCAGGCAGAACAGCTTTGTGCAGACGCATTGCGACGAGAACCGGATGGCGAGGCAAACCCAAATCGATTCGCGCAACATTTAGACGAAGCCTTCGAGATTCGCGATCGCCTCTCCCAAACCACCGACGAACTGGCCAACCTCTTGCGCGGTCTCAACGGCGAATACATTCCCCCCGCACCGGGGGGCGATTTGCTGCGGGACGGTCCGGGGGTCTTGCCGACGGGGCGCAACGTCCATGCTTTGGACCCCTATCGGATGCCTTCACCGGCAGCGTTCGAGCGGGGGAAGGCGATCGGGCAAAAGATCGTCGCTCAACATCTAGCCGAACGGGGAGAATATCCCGAAACCGTGGCGGTGATGTTATGGGGGTTGGATGCGATTAAGACGAAAGGGGAGTCGCTGGGGATTCTGCTGGAGCTGGTGGGGGCCGAGCCCGTCAAGGAAGGAACGGGCAGAATCGTGCGCTACGAGTTAAAGCCATTGGAGGATTTAGAGCATCCACGGATTGATATTTTAGGGAATTTGTCAGGGATTTTTCGGGATAGTTTTGTCAATATCATCGAGCTTTTGGACGACCTGTTTGTGCGGGCAGCGGCGGCGGACGAACCTGGCGATCGCAATTTCATCCGCAAACATGCCTTAGAACTGGAAGCTCGGGGGGTGGAAAATACATCTGCTCGGCTGTTCTCCAATCCCGCAGGAGATTTTGGTTCGTTAGTCAACGATCGCGTCACAGATTCGAATTGGGAGTCGGGGGACGAATTGGGGGAAACCTGGCGCGGACGCAATGGGTTTAGCTACGGCCGGGGAGATAAAGGTCAGGCTCGACCGGAGGTGTTGAATACGCTGCTGCAGAGCACGGGGCGCGTGGTGCAGCAGATTGACTCGGTGGAGTACGGTCTGACGGATATTCAAGAATATTACGCTAACACTGGCGGATTAAAGAAAGCGGCTGAAATGCAGCAGGGGAAAAAGGTGACGGCCAGTTTTGTGGAAAGTTTTTCCAAGGATTCCACGCCGCGTCAATTGGAAGATGTATTGCGCATGGAGTACCGGACTAAACTACTCAACCCGAAGTGGGCCTCAGCAATGGCCGAGCAGGGTTCCGGCGGTGCTTACGAGATTTCGCAGCGCATGACGGCATTGATGGGCTGGGCTGGAACCGCTGATTTTCGGGAGAATTGGGTCTACGACCAAACAGCAGAGACTTATGCCTTCGATGCCGAAATGGCTCAGAGATTGCGAGAGGCGAATCCAGAAGCATTTCGCAATATTGTCGGACGCATGTTGGAGGCTCAGGGACGTGGATTTTGGCAGGTGGATGGGGACAAGCTGCAGAAATTGAGGGATCTCTACGACTTGACAGACGCAGAATTGGAAGGAGTGGAGGTGTAACTTATAGTAAGCTGTGCTTAGCCTGTAATTTGAATAGTCAATTCTGACAATTTTTGGGAAATCAGGTTAAGGTTTCGGTTTAGAATAGTAGATAGTTTAGATAAATATTTTCTATGAGAATTAATCTCACTCCTGAACAAGAACACTTTATCCAAACCAAGCTGCAAGCTGGCAAATATCGCTCTGCTGAAGAGATTTTAGAGATCGCTCTGCGGCTATTAGATGAGTACGATCGCTCCGAAGCAGAATGGGTTGAGGAAGTACGAGTAAAAATTGATGCGGCGGTTGAAGCCTCAACCCACCAACCTCCGATTGATGGTGAGATGTTCGTTAATAAGATTTTAGAGCGCTTCCAGTAAGCCGATCGGAATAGGCATGAGTCGCTAAAACTCATCCATGTTGAGCCTTGGAGTTTTCAGGCATTGCACTCGGCCCCCTAAATCCCCCACCAGTGGGGGACTTGTGAGAGTCTGTTGGCTTCGCTTTACACCTTTAATGACCGCGATTCGCCGGTTCGTCTTCCCCGTCTCCAAACCCCAGCTAGCACTGTATTCAAGTCCCCCAGAATGGGGGATTTAGGGGGCGAATGCAGTGGTTAGCAGCGTTAGTGAGGGAGACTAAAAGGTGCCTCATTAAAACTACAGGTTTCTGACTAGACTTGGTTTATGCAGCAATCCGCCTCGGAGTCCGAGGGTTGTCTTTGGAAGGCTATGTCATCTTCTACAGAGCGCTGGATGACGGGTTAGATATTGCACATCTTTAGACAATCGTCTCTTCTAGATAATGCTCTCGATTCGTTCTATCCAATGGTAAAATCCAGGGCATTCTTTCATGAAAGTCGTGAGCCCAATCTCAATAGCTGCAAAATTTCCGTGGATGGGTTTCTGATATTCTGGCATCAAGTCTGTGATGCGCTTAGACGGGTGAGTTTCTGGTGAATCATTGATTTCTTCTGGCGTTGAATATCCATTACGGATTTGCTGAAAGTTAGCAAATAGATCTTCCCGACAAATACCAATCGCAAACTTTTGACAGTCACTAAAAAGCAAGCCTTCGAACTCGTGCATCATAATGTATGGAATAAATCGTCTCACAGATGAGGAATTTTTCAGCTTATTAGCAATATTATTGATTAATTGTATCTCGATATGTCTAGCTTTACTTAAATATTTTAAGCTGCTTGCTTGAGAACGACCTGGCCACCCATTTCCACTTTTTCCCTCTTCGGGCAATGCATAGTAATCTACCATCGTTGACACATATACCCCAGTATCTTCTTTGAGATGCCGGATAATCTCCTCACACACCTGAGGCCAACCTCGAATACCTCCACGCCGATTCCGATTCCGAGCATTCCCCATCAATTTAGCCTTAACCGAAAAGAATCCTTTGGAGTAAAGATAATCTGCCAACACTTCATTCACAAAAGTTTCTTCTGTTTCGCCTTCCACTAACACTAACAATCTAGCCATGCGTAGGTCTACCGCCAAATTGATTCTTTTCCCATAACTGTCCTAAACTATACTCTTCAAGCCAGTCTTCTAACTTATCTGGACTTAAACGGGTAATGTTTGTTGCGCCCTCTTCTAGCTCCGTCACCAAAACATCTTCTGGCTCAAAGCGATCTAAGAGTAGAGGTGATTGCGTAGAAATAATTAGCTGAGTCTCAGTCGCAGCAGATTTGATCATGCTAGCTAACATTGAAATAGCGTAAGGATGCAGGCCCAATTCTGGTTCGTCGAGAAGAATTGCTGAAGGACGCAGATCGGGGGGTTGGAGAAGCAATGTTGCTAAACAAATAAAACGTAATGTTCCATCCGAAAGAGAAGAAACATCGAAATATTGGTCTGAATTTTGATGAATCCATTCCAAGCGGATCTTGCTTTCATTGCGGCGCAATGGAGCTAATTGAAAGTCAGATACAAAAGGTGTAACTCGCCTGATCATCTTACAAATTAAGCGATAAGCTGGCAGATGTTTCTCCTTAAGGAATAGTAGATAAGCTGGAAGATTAGAGCCATCTGGTCGCAGGAAGCGATTGTCATCTACATCTGCAATACGCTTCATCGGTGATTTGTCGCTTGTATCGTGGAAGTGATAAATCCGCCAGCTATCAAATCTCGACTGCAACCACTTAACCATCTTTCTTGTTTGATGCCGACTAATTCCTGCTTCACCATCAGTTGATTTAAGATTCTCAGTGTATGGTTGTGGATATTGTTTTTTCCAAAACCAACAAGATTCTTCTTCAACATAAAACAAATCTTCAAAAGTTGGACTCAGAGAAATTCCATAACCATTAACACCTTCTCGAAATGAAATCTCTATCTCTATTTTTGGCGTGATTTTTGAGCCAAAGTGGAGAATTCTATCCGATCCACCTCTTTCCTCTGTATATCTGCGTAAATTGCCACTACGAATTACATTTAAAAAGTCAAAAGCACCTACGAAATTCGATTTGCCAGAGCCATTTGCCCCCACCAAAATATTGATGGAACTTAGTTCCAGCTTTCCAGTTTCACGTATACTTCGAAATCCCTTAATTGAAATATAGTCTAGCGTGGTTTGCATGTCGCAAGTTTAAGCGATTGCTCTTGTGTATTCCTAGAGTAGCCTCAAATTTGTTCAATCGAGCTACGAGAAGGCGTAAAGGTACTCTCTGGTTCCCTGGAAATCCCGCAATACAAGCGTGGAGGGCTGCGAAGTTATAACAATAGCGACAGAACGCGAAGACAGCAATTAGAGCAATAGGTCTTCAAGGCTGTCCATGTTGGGGATGCAGACGATATCCCGATCGCGATCGCGTTGAATCAGCCCTTTCTGTTCCAGCTTGCCGAGAATGCGGGTGACGGTTTCGCGGGCTAGACCGCTCAGGCTGCCCAACTCGCGATGGGGCAAGTTGGGCACTTCGACCCCCGCCCGACTGACATGGCCCCGAAACTCTGCCAGAAACAGGAGAACATCGGCCACACGGGCAGTGCTGCCCGCCTCGCGCAATTGCAGCCGACGGTTGATTTGCCGCAGGCGACGGCTAATCAGTTGAGCCAAGCGCACGCCGCAAGCGGAATCCGATTCCAAAAACTCGATAAACGATTTGGCAGGCATTAGGGCCACCTTGGCCGGAGTGAGAGCAATCACGTCCGTCGATCGCGGCGCTTCATCCAACGCCGCCATCTCCCCCACCACCTCGCCGGGACCGAGAATATTGAGGGTGACTTCCTTGCCATCTAAATTGAAGGTGCGCACCTTCACCCAGCCAGCCATCACAAAGTAAACGCTATTGCCCCAATCGTTCTGCAAAATAATCGTCTGATTGGCGGGATGCGATCGCACTGTCATGATTCGACTCAGTGGCTCCAACAGTTCGGGCGCTAACCCCTCAAACAGTGGCATCACCCTCAACTCGTCGATCGAAACCCCTGACATAATCCATCCACTCAATAGATTCTCACTCTAGACAGTAGCTGCAGCAACCCTTACGGGCGACCAAAAATCTTTACAATCTCCGATCGCACCAGTTCGAAGAGACTGGCAGTCTCTTGCCGTCGGACTTCTCGATCGGCCTCGGGAGCGAGGGCAGCCTGTTGCCGCTCGGCAATCACTTGTGCAATTCGCTCTGCCATTTGCGGATGGGAGTCGATCAACCGTTGAAAGGCTTGGCGTTCGAAGGCCAATAACAAAGTGTCTTCCACCGCCATTACGGTGGCAGTTCGCACCTGTCCTGTCAGAACTGCAATTTCGCCGAAATAGTCTCCAGGCCCCAGTCGCGCCAACACGGGGCGTCCGGGTTTGAGCGTGACCTGTACCTGACCGCCCAGAATGATGTAGAAGCGATCGCCCGGTTCCCCCACCCGACAGATGGTTTCCCCGACGGTATAGCGCAGGCGATCGCCGAGATCGAGAAATTCCTCTAGCTGGCAAGATTCGCACACCTGCAAAAAGTCCACCGCCGCCAGCCATTCGAGGGCATCGGGGGGCAGCTCTTTAGCCGGCGGTCGGTGGCGGCGCACGATCGTGTCGCGAATGGGAAACGGCACCCGCAGTTCGGACCGCTCTAGGGCATACCAAACCCGTTGGCGAATTTGGCTTTGAATGCGCCGCTGCTCCCCCGGCAGGCGGCTCCAGTAGAGCACTTGATAGAGAATGAAGTAGTCGGCATAGTTTTTGACAATCGTGGTGACGGAGGGCTGGGCCAACACCCCATCCACCGACTGGGCTGCCTGTTGCAAGACCTGCATCACTTTACTGGGGGGCACTTTGTAGCTCAAGCCGAAGTCCACCTGTTGGGCAAAGGCGTTTTCGCGGCTGTAGTTGACCAATTTCGAGCGCCCAATGGTGCTGTTGGGGATGGAAATGACTTCGCGATCGATCGTGCGCAGCACTGTGGCGCGCCAATTGAGAGACAAGACTTCGCCGTAGCATTCGTCCACGGCAATCCAATCTCCCTGCAGGAAAGGGGCATCCAATTGCAGGCCGATGCCCGCAAAGAAATTGGCCAGGGTCTCTTGCAGGGCAAAACCGATCACCACCGCGCCCACAGTGGAGATGGTGAAGACCCAGTTAAAAATGCCGCGCAGGTTGACCCCTTCAAACAGTTGCGAGGTTAGGGCGATCGCCACCGTGGCGCTGATGAACATCTGAGCCAGGTCGAAAAAGATGCGGGGGGGCGGGCGGCGCAGGGTGCGGCGTAGGGGTTCGATGCAAGCCTGGACGAGCAAGATCGACAGCAATAGACCGATCGCGATCGCCAAGTAGGGATAGACGTCACCCAAAAATCGCGGCAAGGCCAAAGACAGGCCCAGCCAGATCCAGATGGCCCACTGGCACAGCATTAGAGGAACTCCCACCGCCTGGTGCCAGCGGGGGAGTTCAGCTTGCAATTGCCGATCGATCCACCAGGCGGCGATCGCCCCGACGGCGATCGCCGCGATGAAACTCCCCATGCGAATTGGCCAATCGAGCATTTTCACCCCAGCACTGATGTAGAAAGCTGTCAATCGTCGTGTTCGATTGAGCCTCTAATGGTTCTATAATCCTCGAACAAAGAGAGATTGGTGATTCCGAACCAATGGGTCGATCCCTGAAACAAGGCAAAACCGTACCGAATTTAGAATTGCCGGCCGAACTGAATGGAAACTATCAGTCCAGAGGGTATGACGGGAATATGACAACCCGCGAGGTATCGCCATGAGGATTGACCGACTGGAGATCGTCAACTTCAAAAAATTCGAGCAATACACCCTCGACCTCCACCCCCAATTCACATTGTTAGTGGGAGACAACGGCTCGGGCAAAACCTCTCTCTTGGATGCACTAGCCATTGCTGCTGGTATCTGGCTTGTCAATCCTCCCGACTCCACTCTGTCCAACAGTGGTCGAAATATTCTGCCCCAAGAAATTCGCTTAGAAGCCAACAAATCAGGGGATCGAACCCAATTCGTTGAATGTAAGCCCGTCCAAATTCGAGCAATGGGAAGCATTGGCGATCGCAACGACGTGTCTTGGATGCGACAGATTGGCGCAAGTGGATCGAGAACCTCCAACGCCGAGGCTAAAGCAGTCTTGCAGATTATCGCTCAGCTCTGCGAAAGCGAGCATTCTGAGACTCCTATCTCGCTACCTGTAATTGCCTATTATGGTGCGGGTCGAGCTTGGTTGCCCTCTAACAGTCGGGAAAGAAGAACAACGAAGTCAAAATCTCGGCGTTGGGATGCCTTTTATGATTGTTTTGACGAACGAATTCGACTACCCGATTTGCAAAATTGGTTTAAAAATGAGGCGATCGCTGCTGTCAGCCGTCATGGCAGGATGCGTCCCGGCTACGAGGTTGTAAAACTGGCAGTTTTACGCTGTATCCCCGAGGCGGATGACTTTTGGTACGATCCCGATCTCAACGAAATTGTCCTCGAGATCGCCCACAATCCCCAACCCTTCAGCAATCTCAGTGCAGGACAAAAATCAATAGTGGCCCTGATTGCCGATATTGCGATTAAAGCTGTCACCCTCAATGCATTTCTCTTGCCTGAAGAATTAGAATTAGACGGTGAAACTCTACCCCTACTTCTGCAAGAAACATCGGGACTCGTGCTAATTGATGAGCTTGACGTTCACCTCCATCCAAAATGGCAACGTCGAATTGTCGATACCCTCAAAACCACGTTTCCCTCCATACAATTTGTCTGCACATCCCATTCCCCCTTCATCATTCAATCGCTCGGCCCGGGAGAATTGATCGGCCTGGATAGTGAGGACAGGCAATCGCTGGAGTACGAGAATCGCTCCATTGAAGATATTGCCGAAACCATTCAATTCGTCGAAGTTCCTCAACAAAGTCTTAAAGCACGCGAACTGGCCGAGGCAACCGAACGATACTTCGAACTCTTGCAACAGGCGGATTCAACTCCCAGCGAGCAACTGGCTGAGGCAGAAGTGGCCTATCGTCAAGCAGCGGAGCGTTTCTCTAATACTCCTGGTTTGACTGCGCTCCTCAAGCTCGAAGCGATGGCAAAGGCGCAGGAGAACGGTGAATGAGACCCGTAGAACGAGGGGCAGCACCTCGAACCTATCGCCGCTATCAAGATGCGATCGGGGATCTCGAAGCACGATTGGGCTCTTATTGCAGCTATTGCGAACGAAAACTATCGACGGGGCTAGCTGTCGAACATATTCAGCCCAAGATTCTATACCCAGACCTGGAAACTGAGTGGACAAATTTTCTGTTGGGCTGTGCAAACTGTAATTCAACGAAAGGGGATAAAGACGTTGATATCCTCAACTTTCTCTGGCCACACCTCGACAACACGTTGCTTGCATTTGTTTACTCGAAAGGTGGCTTCGTACAGTTACATGAAAACTTGACTGCAGCACAGGCAATCCGAGCACAAGCCATATTAGATCTGGTGGGCCTGCAACGTCACCAGGCTCCTGGCTGGAAAACCCCATCGCCGAGGGATAAACGTTGGCTAGATCGCGAGCAGGTATGGGCCGCTGCCGAAAGGAGTAGAGACTTATTTGAAGCTCTCAATCGCAGCGAAGCAGCCAAAAAACTGGTACTAGAAGTGGCTCAAAGCAGTAGCTTTTTCTCGGTTTGGATAACGGTATTTGAGGCATATTCCGATATTAAAAAAGAATTAATTCAGTTTTTTCCAGGAACTTCATCGTCTTGCTTCGATCCAGACGGCATGCCGCTCAATCGACCCGGGCGAATTATTTAAACCGCTCGCCAAGCCGATCTTCCTGCCAGGTCCAGTGATACCAGTGGTACCATCCAGATACAACCCAACAGCCTCTGGATACAACCCAGCGAATCGCCCAATGCCTTCGTCACGCGATTGCACGTTCGCTATACCCGCGATCGCTTTCCCGATACCCGTAGTTGAAGAGGTCGCTCCAGACCTTTGGTGGAAGCAACTCTGGAGCGAGTAAGTGTGTCGAATCTAGCCCCGAGTGTTCCAGATCGGAGGACACTCGGAGTTGCGATCGAGATCGCTCCCCACCCATGACGGCTGGCACTGAACTACAGCAGTATCTGGTTCAGGCTAGAAGACTGCCCAATAGCTAGTAAGCCTCCGGTGAAACCAGATTGACCAGCTCGATTGACTCTCCTGCAGCAGTGGAGAGCATTCGAGTTCCGACACTGGCGCGATCGCTTTCCGGCACATCCCCCACCGAGAGCCGCAAGACGCGAGCTTTATTGGTCACCCAACCCATCGTCACATCCTCAGCCGCTGCCACCATCCCCACCAACGTGTCGGATTTTAATTTAAACTGCATCGCTTGCATGCCCACGCTGCCCCGCTTGGCCATGCGAATCGCTCGGGCCGGTATGCGTTTGGCATATCCCTTAGCCGACACGAACACGAGGCGATCGCTCGGTTGCACGATTGCCATCCCCACGATCGCCTCCTTGCGCCGCAGCCGCAGCGCCTGATTGCCCAAGGCCGTTCGACCCATCACCGGCACCTGCTCCACATTCAGCGGCAACCGCAACACCCGTCCGGCAGAGGTGGCGATCGCCACGCTCGAGTCGGGGCTGAGCTCGGTCAAAATGGCCCAGCCTACGGCATCGTCGTCTTTGACCTTCAGGGCAGAGAGGCCGCGAGCGGTCAAATTGGCAAACTCCGACAGCATCACCCGCTTCATGCGCCCCTTTTGGGTCAGTAGAGTCAAGCTGCTGTCCTCGGGATATTCCGCCAAGGCAAAGGTGGCGACGATTTCCTCTTTGGTGGACAGCACGTTCACGAGGGCGGTGCCGCGCGATCGCCCCGATGTCGCTGGAATTTCGTGTACCTTGACCGAAAACATGCGGCCGCTGGCAGTGAGGGCTAAAAAGTCTTGGTGCAGTTCGGTGGCTTGCGCTTGAATGATGTAATCTTCCACCTCCTCTTGAATGCCTTTGCGAGCTTTGGCGTGGCGTTCGAAGGCAGCGGGTAAGAGGCGGCGCACATAACCCTTTTGGGTGATTTGTAACACCACTGCTTGATTGGGAATCAGATCGGCTTCTTCCAGTTGGGGGGGCGCTTCCGAGACAATGCGGGTGCGACGCTGGTTGGAAAATTGTTTTTTGAGCGATCGCAATTCTTTTTTGAGGTGCTTGAGAAAAGCTTTGCGATCGCCTAACAACGTCTCCAATTCCTCAATCTTGGCGGTCACTTCCTCCTGTTCCGAGGCAATGCGATTGCGCTCCAATCCCGTCAGACGGCGCAATGGCATCGCCAGAATGGTGTCCGCTTGGTTAGCGGTGCAATCGAGTAACTCCTGCAGTTGTACCTTCGCCGTCGGTCCATCCGGTGCATTGCGCAGCAGCTCGATCGTCTCGTCCAGAAATTGCAAGGCCAGCAGTTGTGCCCCCAACTCTTCGGAACGCTTGCGATACTTGCCCAACTCCTGCTGCAAGACATTGGTCAGGGTTTCAATGCGGAAGTCGAGGAATTCCTGCAGGGCCTCCTTCAACGACAGTTGCTTGGGTTCGCGATTCACTAACGCGAGTAGAATTGCCCCGTAATTAATCTGCAATTGGGTGGAGCGATACAGGTGAGCGAGCACAATCTCGGGGCGGGCATCTTTGCGCAACTCCACCACCACGCGAATACCGGTGCGATCGCTTTCGTCCCGCAAATCGGAGATCCCTTCCAGCCGACCCTGATTGGTCAGATCGGCAACTTTCTCGATCCAGGCAGCCTTGTTGACCTGATAGGGAAACTCAGTGATGACAATGGCATCGCGACGGTGGCGACCCTTGCCCGGTTGAATCTCTTCGACATGGGCGATCCCTCGTAACGGAATCGAACCCCGACCTTTGGTATAGACCTCTAGCAAGCCGGTATTCCCCACAATCTCTCCGCCTGTGGGAAAGTCTGGGGCCGGAATATAGTTCATCAACCCCTCGACGGTGATGTCGGGGCGATCGATCGCGGCCAGCAAGCCATCCACCAACTCCCCCAAATTATGGGGGGGGATCTTGGTCGCCATGCCCACCGCAATGCCATCCGCTCCATTTAGCAGCAGGATAGGAAGCTGGGCAGGTAAGACCACCGGCTCCTGCTGGGAACCGTCGAAGTTGGAAGCAAAGGGGACGATGCCCTCATTGATGTTGTCTAAGACACCAGTGCTACTGATGGGAGAGAGGCGAGTTTCCGTGTAGCGCATGGCAGCGGGGGGATCGGCATCCACCGAACCGAAGTTGCCGTGCCCTTGCAACAGCGGATAGCGGCTGGAAAAATCTTGCACCATGCGCACGAGGGCGTCGTACACGGCTTGGTCGCCGTGGGGATGGTATTTACCCAGCACGTCCCCCACCACGCGGGCGCACTTGCGAAAGGGGCGATCGGGGGTTAGCCCCAACTCGTGCATGGCAAAGAGGATGCGCCGGTGGACCGGCTTGAGTCCATCTCGCACATCCGGTAACGCCCGCCCCACAATTACGCTCATGGCGTATTCCAAGTAGGAGCGTTCCATCTCTTCGAGCAAGGAGATGGGCAAAATTTGTCCGGCTACGCCTTCAAACGTTGCGTCGGTCATGGGGTAAGCCACTGGTAGCAGTCAATTGTTCACCAACTTACCCCAAACCTTACTGCTGCCACGAATTGCCACCGCTAAATTTGTGGTTAGCCAAACCACAGCGCTGTTCAATTGAAGAGGCTTCAGCGCCGCCGATTCCGCAGGGGACCGTTGTAAACCACTGTGGGCTCTAGCGTCCTCTTATCTACACTCACTTCGGTTTCCGTCCTAAAAGTAGTTCTGCCGGGGGGAGCTCCCAGAAAGGTGAAAATCCAGCGATCGCCTGCATCCACATAGGGCGATTCTAAGGCCGGACCGTGCATGGCCGGTTCGGCTCGATAGTTGGAGAGGCCGCCGTTAGCCCGCTCGGCGGCTTGGCGGGCAAAGTTTTTGGCGGTATTTAGATCTCCCGGCGCGCGCAAACTCGTCTCAGTGGGTCGAACCTCGCTACGATTGTCTGCAGTCGCGGAGAAATCGTTGCGATTGGCTGGTGGGGAAAGGTTCGCGGTTGCAGCAGTCGCAGCAGGAGATGGGGTAGCAGGAGGGGGGGCGGCTGTGCGAACGGGACCGTTGTAGAGAATGACTGTTTCGAGGGTCGATTTATCCACGCTCACCTGGCTTTCAATCGTGGGAGCCCTGCCGGGAAATCCCCCTCGGAAGGTGAAAATCCAGCGATCGCCTCCATCCACATAAGGGGATTCGAGGGCAGGACCGTGCATCGAAAGTTCGGCCCGATAGTTGGACAGACCGCCGTTAGCTCGCTCGGCGGCTTGGCGAGCAAAGTTTTTGGCGGTATTCAAGGTGCCAGCGGTTAAAGGTACCCCCGATTGGGCGAACGCTGCTGGGGAGAGAGGGAGCGGAGATAGCGCGAGCAGAGGGACCCATAGGGCCAAGATGGCGATCGAATGCATAGTGACTGTTCTCTGAGGGCATACGGAATTGAGGAGGGCCTGAAGAGTTATCTAAGATACTTGTAGTTGCAGATTGGGGAACATCGCGGGGGGAAATTGCGGGCAATGTTACGGGAGACGGACAAAAGATTAAGAAATGTAGCGATCGCCCGGGGGATATGTCAGGCTAGCGTGTAATCAAAACGAATAGGGCGTTTTAACGCTAGATAGAAGCCTCAATGGACACCATTCGCGCAATCAAAGGTACCCAGGATATTCTGCCTGTCGACGTAGCGTTGTGGCAGCAGATGGAAGTGGTGGCTCAGCGCATTCTCACTCTAGCGGGCTATCGAGAGATACGGACGCCTATTTTTGAAAGAACTGAGCTGTTTGTACGCAGCATCGGTACAGCTACCGATGTAGTCAGCAAAGAAATGTATAGCTTTACCACCCAGGGGAACGACGATATCACCCTGCGCCCCGAAGCTACGGCGGGGGTGGTGCGCGCCTTCATTCAAAACAATCTCTATGCCAGCGGCGACGTACAGAAGCTGTGGTATTGCGGCCCCATGTTCCGTTACGAGCGTCCCCAAAAGGGACGCCAGCGACAATTTCACCAGTTGGGTCTAGAGGCTCTGGGCAGCAGCGATCCGCGAGCCGATGTGGAGACAATCGCGATCGCGATCGATATTCTCAAAACACTGGGGTTAGGCAACCTGTCCGTCACGATTAACTCGGTCGGTCGCGGCGACGATCGCGATCGCTACCGTCAAGCCCTGATCGACTATCTCACCCCCTACCGAGCCGAGCTGGACAAAGATTCCCGAGATCGCCTCAGCCGCAACCCCCTGCGAGTGCTCGACAGCAAAGACGAGCGCACCCGCGAGATCGTGGCGGAGGCTCCCAAGCTCGTCGAATACTTGAGCGACACTTCTAAAGCCCACTTCGATCGCGTTCTGTCTCTGCTCGACAACCTCGATATTGCATATGCGATCGACCACAAACTGGTGCGCGGTTTGGACTATTACACCCATACTGCCTTCGAAATCCAGTCCAATCATTTAGGAGCCCAAAACGCCGTTTGCGGCGGCGGTCGCTATGACGGGCTAGTCTCGGAATTAGGCGGCCCCGAAACCCCCGCCGTGGGCTGGGCGATGGGGCTGGAGCGCATTGCTATTTTGTTGCAACAGCAGCAATTTGTCTGCCCAACCCAAACAGATGTATATGTCATTTCGCGGGGGCAGGTGGCAGAGGATGTGGCCCTAGCGATCGCCCAACAATTGCGTCAGGCGGGCCTCGTCACTGCCTTAGATCTGAGCGGGGGAAAGTTCAACAAGCAGTTTAAGCGAGCCGATCGCAGTGGAGCCACTTGGGCTCTAGTGTTGGGGGATGAAGAGGTGGCTCGCCATGTGGTTCAGGCAAAACAGTTGCAGACTGGCAAACAATATGAGGTGACTCGCACCGATTTGGTAGCAGTCTTGCGGGGCGATCTCGTTCCTGCTGGATAGCGCTTGCAGCGGTTTAGGAGAATGGTGATGATTTTTTGGTTTAAAGCTGACGATGGGTCCGATTGGCAAGAGCTTCCCCCCCAGGGCAATCCTCTTTCTGCAGGGAAGTACAGCATTGCGGTGCAATCTCCCCAACCCCACTTCAAGCTCGAATCTTCTATCCGCCACTATTGCCACTTGCCAGACGGAACTCGGGTGCAAGTCGGGCGACAAAGCAACACCTGCCGCACCAATAACGAAGGGATGGGGTGGATCGGCCAGCATCTGGAGCTACTGCCAGGGATATGGGAGATTAGCTGCCAAGATGGCGATTTAATTGCTGAATTATTTGGCGAGGGCCATACGGATAGCATCACCTTTGAGGTGGCAGACCTCGCCAGTGACTCTCAGGCAACCGAGACTGCTCCAGACCAGTTGCAGGATGGGGCTTGGCTCCACCCGGACAATGGCTCGCACGGTAACGGCTTGACGAACGGGGCTTCAGTTGCCGAAGTCAAACAGTTCATTGCCAAAGAACAGACCGGGGCCTCTGTTGCCGACGTCGAACAGATTGTCTCCAACGCACAGACAAATGCTAGTTCTGCTGTGGCGACCGATCGCTTTTCCCTCATGCGCACTCGGCTCAGTGCCGTAGCGGGGGAGGTGCTGACGCTGACAGGCCGTACCCGCTGCTCCGGTTGCCTCGACGTCACCGCTGGCAGTGCTGATGGCAGCGTTCAGTTGCTAGAACGCCGCACCCTGACCCTGCGACCGGGGGCACAAACGATGGCCTTCAGCCTGCAACTTCAGTTGCCGGAAGTCTGCTCTGGCGATTTAGCTGGCGTGGCTTACATGCACCCCCAAGATGGCAGCCCCAGCCTGCGGGTGGAGTTTACCGTCAGTATCGTGCCGCTGGCAGAAGGGGAATGGCGAGCCTCAAAACCAGCTTCGCAGATCTGGAAGATTCGGCCAGCCCAGCCCGGGGACAATGGGGATCGGCTGGATCGAGCTGAGGCTGAAACCTTTGACGCTGAGGAGCCGGATCGTGACAGCACCCAGAGCAGCAGTTCCCAAATCGCCGATCTCCAGGTGGCCGACTCAGACAGATCCACTCAGAGCAATCCTCCAGTCACTGAGGCGATCGCCGTCACACCTCCCGATGCTCCCCCTGCTGCCCCCCCCGAATTACAGTCCGCAACCGACCCATTCCCGCTCGCTGAGAGCGAATCCTCCTCTATCCCCAGACCCGAACCCCAGCTTTATCTCGACGGGGAAGAGTTGCCCTCCCCCGCGATCGCCTTTGCCAGCGATCGCGATCGCGATCGCACCTTTGAAACACTGTTAGCCCTCTTTCATGCGGCGATTGCCCGCCAAAACAGCGCCAGTTCTGCCATCGTATCGGCAGCAAAAGTCTGTTCCCCCACCGGTTCGGCATTTACTCGGGACCGCGTAGAGAGTACGATCGGCCAATCCTCGTAAGAGCAGGTCCGCCGGACAAACATTGCGAGTACTATCCTTATTTGTTTCTCAGCGGGGGAGTTGCCCGAGCTAGGGAGAATGTTGCCACTCATTTACAAATATTCATGAACGAGGAAAGTGCCGTATACTAAAACCGCCCCAAGCTTTGCTGCTCTGTTCGAGCACCTGGGTATTGGCGTGCGATCGCGGGGCGGCAGTCCCTTTGCATTTTTATTTCCTGTTTGAAAATGGGCTTACATTCGATCGCAGATATCAGAGGAGTGACATTTTTATGACAGTGGCGGGGAAGCGGAGATCCATTCCACACGAGCTGATTGGAGCCCCCGACGAGTTTTTCAATCCCAATGTGCTCATGTTCCTGGGCTCGTTGTGTTTGGCTGTCTGCTGCTTTTGCGGCTATGCCTTTTGGGCTTGGCCCCGTTGGCTGGTGTTTTGGCTGCACTTTGTCGCCCTTTACGTCTTGGGCACGGTCATCCACGACGCCTCCCACGGGTCTGCCCACAAGATTGTTTGGCTGAATGAGGCTCTAGGACACGGATCGGCTCTGTTGCAGGGATTTGTCTATCCCGTATTCAAGCGGGTTCACATGCAGCACCACGCCAACGTGAACGATCCCGTCAACGATCCCGACCACTATGTCTCCACTGGTGGCCCGCTGTGGCTGATCCCGGTGCGATTTTTCTACCACGAGGTGTTTTTCTTCAAGCGCCAGCTCTGGCGCAAAGGCAAGTACGACTTGCTGGAATGGGGGCTGAGTCGCTCGCTGGTGGTGTTTACCTTTGGGATGGCGATTCACTTTGGCTACACCGACTATCTGCTCAACTATTGGCTCCCCGGTGCGTTCATCATGGGTCTGTTGTTGGGCCTGTTCTTTGACTATCTGCCCCATCGCCCCTTTCTAGAAAAGGCCCGCTGGTACAATGCGCGGGTCTATCCCAGCGCGATTACCAACTTGCTCCTATTGGGGCAGAACTATCACTTGATTCACCATTTGTGGCCGACGGTGCCCTGGTACAAGTACCAGGCTGCCTATCGGGAAGCTAAGCCCGTGCTGGAAGAGAAGGGCTGCGATTGCTCCCTCGATATTTGGCGCGATCGCCGGGAGATTGGCAAATTCTTGTACGATTGCGTCCTGGGCATTCGCTGGGGGGACAACCATCGCGAGGGAGCAAAAGAGACTGAGGTCGTGCAGAGTGACGCTGTATCCCCCACTAGTCCAAAGTAATCGTATGAACCCAGGCTCGATAGGTGGGGTCGCGGTTTTCAGTAATCGCAGTCAGCTTGTCTCGAAGTAACTCGGTGACGGGTCGCTGCTGGGATAACTCGTAGTTTTCAATCCGCTTGACCGGGGTAATCTTGGCCGCAGTGCCGCTCAAAAACACCTCATCTGCGATCGGCAACTCGGTTTTATCCACCGGGCGCTCGATACATTCGATCCCCAAGTCGCGGGCGATCGTCAGTATGCTATCCCGCGTAATCCCCTCCAAAATATCCTGATCGAAACCGGGGGCGAACAGCTTGCCGTTGCGCACCACAAAAATATTCATCCCCGAAGCTTCGCACACTTTGCCTTGGGCGTTCATCAAGATCGCTTCGTCAAATCCCGATTCCACCGCTTCGGTCTTCGCCAGAGAAGACGTGATGTAAGCGCCACTAATCTTGCCTCGCAACGGCAAGCTGCGATCCTCTTGGCGGTACCAAGAGCTAATCCGACAACTGACGCCATCGGGTGAGAGATAATCGCCCAGTTCTAAGCCATAGACAAAAAAGTCTTTTTGGATGTTGTGCAGGCGGGGGGCAATGCCCAAGTCGGAGGTGTAAACAAAGGGGCGGATGTAAAAAGAGGTTTTGGGCTGATTCTGTTTCACAAAGTCGGCAATCACCGCTTGAATCTTATCGGCGGGTAGATCGAAGTGCAGGAACTTCGCACTTTGGCTGAGGCGCTGACAGTGGCGATCGAGGCGAAATAGCAGAATTTGTCGCGGATTGGCCGGGTCGGGAATGCCGCGCATGCCGCCGAATGCTCCCGTGCCGTAGTGGAGGGCGTGGGTGGCAATGGATAAATTCGCTTCGCCAAAGGGCACAAACTGCTGTTTGTAATAGGCGATCGGCAAAAAATCAGGCATAGCGACAGCACAGCAACAGTATCGGCAGGGTCGTGCCCCCAAGAACTGAACTCCGTCCCTCGGCGGACTCAAACCTAAATGCAAAGCAACTCAAAAACTCGTCAATTTTGAGTCAACCCTCAGGATACGACATCCCCTGCCCAATTGTTCGGTTGCTGGCTCCCCGCTGCAATCCCCCTTCTCCTGGGGTGGGGATGCTTCAGTTCTCGAGCTCGCGTTAACGAAACTGCAGACTCCAGAAACAAAAAAAAAGCAGCTGAAACACCAATTCAGCTGCCACCACAATATGCCTATACGCTGCTAGGCCATACCTCTCAAACTGTGGGAATTATGCAAAACGTTTGGAACCGATCTCCCATAACCCCCTCTAATACTCACGAGCGATTCAATCTGAAACGGCAGTCAAGCCGACTGCCGTTGCCGAGCAATCGTCAGCAGTTCGAGCGAGTTTGGGGTGAACCGATTCTGTGGGGTCGTTGCTGTTGAGAGGAGAGGGTTGCGGACATTCTGCGGACTGAGGAAGAGCCTTCACGTCGAGTTCGGGGAAACCTTGCTGCTGTAACTGCTCGAAGGTCATCAAGACTGCTTTGGCATGCGGCCCGAACGAAATGCGATCGCCCAGTTTCAACCGCTGAGTCTTTACAGAACGCCCGTTGAGAAAGGTACTGTTGGTGCTGGGTTGCTTGGGGCTGCCGTCACAGAGTAGAAATCCAGGTTGCGAGGATAGATCGGTATTCGGAATCAGCTGGGCCTGCACCCGCGAAATATATTGACCGCGCAGTTGAATATCGCTGGCAACCAAACGACCGACGATATATCGCTGTTGTTTGAGGGGAACGATCTGCGGCCCCCAGCCATCATTAACCACCAGCACCCACGTGCTGGAGGATGTCCTGAGATCGGATGAGCCTATAGCCTTCATAATCGGTTTGCGACAGGGATAAACGAAACGATTGCTTCTCCGACTTTGGTAACCAGCCAAACGTCCTAGAGAACAGTGTGAATTACTCAGCGAACCAGAAACTGCATTCCTCTCGATAGGCTAGCTGTTCGGAGGAGTACTCTATCCGAAAGAACATGAAGTCGCATCTTGCACAGAATATTCTCTGCTTCAACTAAAGATTTTCGGATTTCAGCCTGAAAGTTGGCTGATTCTATAATGAAATTTTACTGTGCTTTTTAGTTTAAAGCAAATCAGTATACAAAAATTAGTAATATTACGTATAGACAAAGAGAGAACGACTGTGTGGTAAGGGTCCGGGATTAATAGCGCCTCTCGGGGAAAGCTAAGAACCTCGCCAGACAAACGGCGATCGCCATCGCGGCCTCGAACTGGCAGGCCACAAATTGCAGAGCTGATTTCCCGCACAAAATGAGTCTGCCCAGCTGCCGCACATTAAGTGACCGTTCGAGATTTCTGTCGAGTCTGTAAAACCGTCTGGAATTAATGCCCAGAAGCCGCAGTTGCAGGCAGACTTGATACTGAGATCCGTCGCGCTCCGGTCAACTCCGATGGCTGCGGATACCCTTTGCGGCAGTTCGGCAGGTTTTAACTCCAGTCATGTTTGAAGATCCTCTGTTTGCGGCGCAGGTCTTTATCCTGTCACTATTGCTGGTGGCGATCGCCTCTGAAATTACCTTTCGGCGATTGCGAGTGCCCTATTCCATCGGCTTGATTGTGGTGGGATTTGTTTTGGGGTTATTACTGTTTGGCAATGTGGGCATGGGCTGGCTGGGGGCCGTCCAGCGGGAGACAGTATTCTTTTTTTTCTTGCCTATTTTGGTATTCGAGTCTGCCCTCAATCTGGATGCTCGCTTACTGGCGCGCAACCTCTTGTCGGTACTGACACTGGCGGTGCCGGGGCTATTGATTGCTACCGCGATTGTGGGGGTCGCGATCGCCTGGCTGACGCCGTTACCCCTCAGTCAGGCAATCTTGTTTGGAGCCTTAATTTCAGCCACCGACCCCGTTGCGGTGATTGCTCTGTTTAAAGAACTCGGTGCCCCCAAGCGGCTGACGATCTTGGCGGAAGGGGAAAGTCTATTTAACGATGCTACGGCGATCGTGCTTTTCGAGCTCGTCCTCCTGCAAATCGAGCACGGTGGATCGAGCGGCGCAGAAGCGTTGGAATTCGCCACCCTGCTCGGCGGATTCCAACGCTTTGCCGTCGTGTTTTTCGGCGGCATCTTGGTGGGATTGGCGTTGGGATTGGCGATCGTGCGACTGATTCCCTTGGAATACGGCAATCCAATGGTGCAGGTGGCCACTTCGGTCGTGATGGCTTTTGTCGCCTTCTTGGTGGCAGAAGACGTCCTGCATGTCTCGGGGGTGATGGCCACGGTTGGGGCGGGATTAGTGGTGGGCTGGTATCGCGATGTCAGCTACAGTCGCGAGGCGCGGGAAAGCATTCAACAGTTTTGGGAGTTCGCGGCGTTTTTAGCCAACAGTCTGATCTTTCTGCTGGTGGGATTGGCACAGGCTGGGTTTGTGCTGGAGCTTAGCGATGAAGGGGTATTGGGAAATTTCGGCGAAGTCACCGACCTATTGGCGTATGCCGCAGTTGCAGTGGTGGCAGTTTTGCTGGCTAGAGCGTTTGTCATCTGGACCTTCTTTCCTCTATTACTGAATCGCCTGCCGGGTATGGAGCCTGTGGATTGGCGCTATCAACTGACGATGTTTTGGGGGGGGCTCAAGGGGGCGGTGGGGGTGGCACTGGCACTGAGTCTCGACCCGGCTTTAGTCGATCGCCGCACCATTGTGGGGCTGACCTTGGCAGTGGTCTTTTTTACGGCTCTTGCGAGCGGCACTACAATAGGACGCCTGATTCATGGCTTGCGGTTAGATATTCCGTCCCTGACCGATCGCGTCTTGAAAGCTCAAACTCAACTGACGATCGCGCAATCTGCCTTAGCTCGCCTGGGCAAAGCGACCCAAGTCGGCCACTTTTCCCATCGCTTGCGCCAATCGCTCCAACAGCGCTACGAGCAAGAGATCGAACAGCGACAACAGACTCTACAACAGCTTCGAGACGATCCCTGCTATCGCACAGAGGGAATCGATCGCCAACTGTTGTGGCTGCAGGCCCTCAATCTCGAACAAGCCGCCTACACTCGGTTGTACGAGCGCGGCAGTATTGCGGATGCGGTCATGAAAGAATTGCGGCTCACCCTCGATCTGAAGCGAGATGCCGTTCGCTGCCAGCAAATCCCTCCGCCGAATGAAATCGTCGTGCCGCCAGACCAGAAAGCGGCTGAGGCGATCGCCAATTTGCTCGAACGCATTGCCCCCCACAGTCATCTGGCGAAAGAGCGGCGCTTGGCGGTCCTCACTGTACGCTACGAATGCGAAGCGGCGGTTTCGGAAGTGGCTTCCACCGTGGCGGGGGAAGTTCACCTCGATGGCAATGCGATCGCGGCCTGCGATCGCGACATCATTGAATGTCGGAACCTCTATCGTCAAATGAGCATTGACGCGATGAAGCGACTGGATCGACTGGCCCATCAGTATCCCGAATACGCCATCTTGTTACAGAAACGGGCAGCTCGGGCCTTGGCCTTAGATAGCGAGCTGATGGCTCTGGCAGAACTGACTGCCGAAGGCGATGTGCCGCCGATGGTGGCTCGGGAAATTCGCCACCATATTGAGACACAGCAATACGAATTGGTCCATCAGCCGGTGGTGAGTCTGCCCCGCGAACCGCAGGAGCTGTTGCGGCGCCTGCCCGCGTTTCGGGAGTTGCCAAAGGAGACGTTTCAGGCAGTCTCGGACAAGTTGGAGTTGCGCACAGTCTTGGCGGGGGAAACGATTCTGACTCGCGGCGATGTCAATAATTCGATTTTCTTGATTGGGCGCGGTTCTGTGGCTGTCTTCGGCATTGAGGCGGCGAGCGAGATGGACCGAGAGGCTTCTCTGCATGCGGGGGACTGTTTTGGAGAAGCTGTGTTGTTAGGCGATCGCATCAGTGGCAAAACGGTGCGAGCGGTGACTGACTGCGCCCTGTACGAGTTTAACTGTCGAGACTTGGCCGAGCTGCCCGAAGTGTATGAGGGCCTCAAAGAGATGTTGTTCGGGCGGCGAGCCTCTGCTTGAGGCCCGCACGGGATCTCGTACACTATCGGCAAGTGAGCTAAAGGAGTTGCGCGTGGAAATTTTTGCCGGTGTTTTGGCTTTACTAGCAGGTCTATTGGGAACGGGGGGATTTTTGGTCGATCGCATTGCCCGCGATGCGATCGCCGACGAATTGGATGACTTTGAAGTCCTGGAGGTCCGCGTTCAGTCCAGCCCCAACCTCAAGCTGGTCGGCGGACGGATCGATCGCCTGTTGTTGGCCGGTCGGGGTTTGGTGTTGGAGCCGTTTCCTCGATTGGAGCTGTTGGAGTTGGAAACCGATCCCGTGCGGTTGGATTTGGGGGGGGATATCGAGCTGCGATCGCCGTTACGGGCAGCAATGCGAGTGGCGATCGCCGAGGAGGATATCAATGGGGCTCTCCAGTCCCCAGCAGTGTTGGAGCGCTTTCAGGATATTGAAGCGGATTTGCCTTTTTCAGACAATGGGCCAGAGGTGTTCGATCTGGAATCTCCCGCCGTCGATTTTTTAGGCAATAACCGCGTGCAACTGCAGGTGCGGCTAGTGCCCGAAGCTAACCCTGCAGAGGTCTTGGCGATTGTATTTACGACAGAGATTGCACTGGAAGAGGGGCAGCGCCTCCGTCTCGACGATCCCGAAGTCATCTTGAACGATGTTCCTTTCCCCGAGGAAATTGTCGATGCGTTTACGGACGGCATCAATCGCGCCCTCGATGTTTCGGAGTTAGAAGCGCGGGGGGTTTTCTTGCGTTTACTCCAACTCGACATCGCAGCGGACCGATTGGAGGTGGTGGGCTTCCTTCAAATCGATTCTTTGGATGACATATAGCTGCGCTTCGATTTACTGGCCGCTGTTATTCTGGGAAGAACTGCTGACCCCCTCCCGCGATCGCCACATATGCCCGCTCCACCCTTGCCCGTCCAACTGGTCGATGCCCGCACCGGAGAAACATTTGAGAAGCTGCGTCTGAATTGGACGCCCTACCCCGGTCACACCATTCAACTGGGCAATAACACCTACACCATTTTAGAGAAGCGTCATTACTATCAATTGCGAGCGGGTCGCTATGTCCTGGATGCCATTCGGGCCTTTGTGCGTCCTGCTCCCGAAGCGGCGGAACTGGTGCCGGGAAACGGCGATCGCGAGCGAAGTCTGATGAACGGTCAGTGGGTGATTGGCGATAGCACTTGCGAATACAACGCCCGATCGCCCCTGCTGCGCTGTGCCCCCAATCCGCTGGGACCTTGTGCTGGATGTACGAGTTTTCAACCGCGATCGGAAACGCGATCGGAATGAGGATTGAAGTTATTGCTCTCTCGTGCAATGCGCCGGTACAGGCCAGATCGTAAGAGTCACTCGTTAGCGGCTGTTAGGGTCGGTACTTGCTTGCCTTCTCAAAGAGCCTTAACTGCTTGGCATCTGGGCCTACTTCAACTGATTCACCTAGCATGATTTTTTGATAGTAATGGCTTAGATTGTGCTCTCCTACATCTTCTTGCATAAACCGAAAAGCAGAAGCCGCAAGATATTGCCGCTCATTTTCAAAAGCTAACCAATAACGACATTCTTGCTCGGCCACAAAGCCAGTCGTGTTTGAGCCAGCAAATATATCAACAACAAGATCGCAGGGGTCTGTGAGAAAGCGGATAAAAAACTCCGGTAGCTTACTCGGGAAACGTGCTGGATGTGCTTTTAAACCCAAAGCTTTGCAACCTCTCAGATATTGACCATTTGAATCAGAATTAGGGATTTGCAGGAGATTAGAAGGAATTGCCCCACCGTTATTTTTACCAAACCCTTTGCCAATATCGTGACCGGAAGGACGCTTCTTAGGATCGTAAAACTTCTCTGGGTCTTCAAGAAGCTTCTTCATTCTAGAGCTATATTCAGTTAAAACCCTTGTCACGTCTGCCTTAGGAAATTCTGATTTACTGAACCACCAAACTGTATTGACTGAATCCTTTGCTCTTATTTTTCGTTTATTGACCCACTCGATTGGGCTCGGCAACTTTGAAGGATTAAACCAGTAAAAATCTTCTGCCAAAAAGAATCCGATTTTATCGCAGAAGTAAATCGGAATTCTAAAATTATAAAGACTTCTAACAGGCTTACCTTTTTCATAAGCTCCGCCTAAATCTAAGACAAAACTACCATCATCCTTTAATTTTTGGTAAACCAGTGAAGCAAATTGTGCCAACCATTCAATGTATTCACTTTGATTCTTATTTCCATATTCTTTTTTTCTCTGAAGAGCAAAAGGTGGACTCGTTAATACTAGATTGATACTATTATCGGGAAGCTGATTCAATAGCTTGAGAGAATCCCCTAAGAAGGCTGCTCCAAAACCAGTCTGATAGGTTGGTGCATGTCTAAATTGTTCAATATCCACTGGGAACTTCATTTGCTTTGGGGGCATAGCTTCTCCTGAACGCTACTTATAGTCTGTAGACCTATAGTCATCAACCTCTCAATTATAGAGGCTATGTCAACGTCTATAAGCTGTGTCATCTAACGCGAGAAGGATCTTTAGCAAGCGCTTGAGGCAGATCCGCCAAATCAGAGGACTTTCGCAAGAAGAACTCGCCAGCATGGCAGGTCTGCATCGGACATACGTTGGTTCTGTCGAGCGGAGTGAACGCAATGTATCGATTGACAATATGGAACGCTTGGCAAAAGCCCTAGAGGTTGACATTACTGAACTTCTTAGGGAAGAACCAGAATGAATTCTCATCCAGACAAAGCAATTCTTGACGAACTATTTCCGTACATCCAGCGTTATCAAGAGTTAGCACTTAAACATGGTGTCAATGATATTTTTCAAGATAATGGCGGCAAGCTTTTGCAAGTCTTGCTACTGACAGGGCTAGAAATTTTGCCTGGAAGGGAAGGGAATGATGCCAGAGATTCAGATGGGAATGAGTTTGAGTTAAAGTCACTGAACGTAGCTCTCACTAAGAGCTTTTCTACTCACCACCATATCAATCCTCGCATTATTGAAAAATATAGGAAAGTGGATTGGATCTTCTCTGTTTATAGGGGAATCAATTTGCTAAATATTTATAAACTTACACCATTAGATCTGGAGTCCTTTTATTCAAAATGGGAAGAGAAGTGGCACAGCGAAGGTGGCAAGGATATCAACAATCCTAAAATCCCATTGAAGTATGTGAAGCAGCATGGGGAGCTCCTATATGCTGCTGAAGTAGACGAAGTATAACAATCAACCGATATTGGAGCAAGTTGTCGGTCACTCAGCGCGAATGTTGGGCTTACAGCGAACCCCGTCGGCTGAGCTCCGACGGGGTTCGCGAGATTTTAACTGGTGCGAGTAATTGGGATTGAAGAGGTGAAACGGATTATACCAAACCTTCTGCCAGTTGAATCTTCTCGATTTGCTTCTTCTTCAGCACCAACAGAATTTGGGCCAAAGCAACAGCAGCCAAGAAGGCAATCAGCCACTTCACGCGGGTGGGGTTCTGCAGCACGATTTCCCGATCCGCTTGACCGAAACCGCCAACATTGGGGTTATTGGTCAGTACAGTACCCACTTCAACCCGATCGCCCACACTGACCAGCAACTGAGGACCGGCAAGAATAATTTCATCAACCAAACCCTCAGCCGTATCAATGGTGACGATAGAGAGGGGAGTGTAGTAGGGGCTCAGGTCGACGCGATCGACAGCAGCAGCGACGGGTGGATCGAAGGGATCGGGCACTTCCGTAATGGCTGAAATTGTGCCAGCAGCAGAGGCTTTGACCTGATTGTTATTGCTGATGCTGCCGTCGGGATTAATTTGGCCCCGACCTCGGTTGCCACCTGCGGAAACCAGGTACTTCATGAACGCGACAGAATCGTCTTCGGCGGGGTCGGGGGTCATGACCGGGAAAACGATTTCCTGATGGTCTTCGCCCGAGATAGGACCGACCACTAGAATATTGGGTCGCTCCTCATTGAAGGGCTGGATATAGAGGTCAGCCGTCTCTTCATACAGCTTCGGACCCATTTCCGCTTCAGTGGCCAGACGGAAGCCCTCGGGCAATACCACCACGGCCCCCACGTTGAGGCCACCTAGGGAACCGTCGCCAGTCACCTGCTGAACGGAAGTGTCATAGGGAATTTCCACTTTGGCTTGGAACACCTTGCCGGGGGTGACGGCTTGGGGCAGCTCTAAGCGGGTGGGCTTTTCGGCCAAGTGACAGTTGGCGCAGACAATTTTTCCAGTGGCTTCGCGCGGGTTGTCGTAAGCCGCTTGTGCGTAGGCAGGATAGGCGGATGCCCGATCGGCAGAGGTAAACAGGAAGGCCAAGCAGGCGATCGCCGCAAGCAAAATTCTAATCATGAGAGCGTATCTAAAAGGCCGAGAAAACAATAGAGACAAACTCAGCAAGCTCGCCCAGTGGAGCGATCCATTTGAGTTGAGTCGCCCAACTGAGTGGCGAACATTCGGGGTTTAGGTGTCGCGGAAGTCTTCGCCTTCCCAAGTGGAGAAACGAACGTTGTCCCCTTCCACAGCTGCTGCGACCAATCCCAAAGACTTGGGGGCAGGGCCGCGCACCACTTTGCCGTTGGGGGCATATTGAGACCCGTGGCAAGGGCACTTAAATAGGTCGAGACCGGCGTTCCAGGGCACCACGCAACCGAGGTGGGTGCAAATGGCGTTGAGGCCATAGTTGGCCACTGCCGAGTCGTCGATCACGACGTAGGTGGGATCGCCTTTGGGCCCTTGGGCGAGCACGCGGGCCTTGGCAGGATTGGAGGCTAAGGTAGCGGCCACGCTGATGGGATTGCCTTGGGCATCTTGAGCCAATACCCCAGCAGAACCACTGCCTGAGGACGGAGGAATAAAGTATTTTACGAACGGATACAGTGCCCCGAGGGCGACTACTCCAATCGATCCGCCCAATAGGGCGGTTAAGGCTTGTCTGCGTCCCATACTGGGAGATTCAATGCTCGATGCTTCGGTCATGGCTTACTCTGATGACTAAAACTGCGCGATACGTAGGTACAGCGCCGGGACAACGAAGTGTCGGTACATAGTGTAAACGACAGGATGTTAAGTTGAGAAACTTGAACTGGAGATGAGTAAAGCTTACAAAACTTGACATTTCCATCTTAGCGACCTTTCCGATCGCGATCGCGCTACAAAATGTAAAGCCATTATTCTAGAGCAATTTTCAGGTGGGCAGTGTACGCTCTAATTTTCAAGCCCAGAACCTCTAAGCTCTTTCGGGACAGAATGTATATTTCTAAGCTGAAAAATGCTCTAAGGCCATGACTGGAGAAGACTTTCGCCGCTCGATCGAACAAAAGTGGGGCAGAGCGTATGACGTTCAACTGCAGCGGCGGGGCAGTCGGGTGCTGTTGTTGGTTATGTGGAAGTATCTGGGGCAGCGCTCGTTTCCCCTCACCGCCGAGGAATATACTCAGCACCTCGAGGCCATCTTGGAGCGATTGGCCGATTGGGGGGTGTTGGAGTTTGCCCTGCAGCAGTTACAGGCCACCCGCCAGCGCCCCCGCTTGGGCAAGGCGGTATCGATTCCGCTAGATCTGGGGGAGCGGGCTTCTGAATGGCTTTTGTAAAGAAGAGTATTGCAGATTTTGGGGAGATCGCCGTTTGCCACAAAACCTCGCTAGGTTAGCAGTATCCGTGCTAGCGGGGTGCTGCAATGGAAATATCGGACCGGGCCGCTTGGCTGCAACAGAACACCATTTTTAAGCCGTTATCACTAGAGGTGTTGGAGGCGATCGCCTCAGCGATGCAGGAAAGAGAGATTCGAGAGAATCGCCGCATTGTCTTGGAAGGAACGCTGCCGGGAGCACTCTACATTCTCCGGCAGGGTCGGGTGGAGTCCTATCGCAGCGGCACTACCGGGCCGACGCAGGCGATGAGCTGTCTGCCTGGGTCGGTGCTATACCTGCAGGAGCTATTGCTGGAGCAGCCTGCGGAGCGGACGGCGATCGCCCTCTCCGATTGCCACTTTTGGCTGGTTCCGCAATCGGATTTTGCGGCGATCGCACAGCAATATCCCGAAATTGCCCAAACCCTCTCCCGTCAGTTGGCCGCCCAACTCCAAGATGTGGCTTCGCAGTTGGAGTACGAGCAAAAGCGGCAAGAGGCGTTGCTGCCCTATCGAGTCACCAAAGCTCGACGAGGGGTGGTGGGATCGAGTCGGTATGCCGTGCGGATTCGGCAGGCGATTCGCACGGCGGCAGGCGATCGCGCTCCAGTCGTGATTTTTGGCGAGCCGGGATTGGGCAAAGACATTGTTGCGGCTCTGATTCACTTCAGCTCCTCTTCGCGACGGGAGCCCATGATTCAACTTGACTGCAATCTATTGCAGGCAAGCGGCTCGGAGTTGTTTGGCAAGCTGGGGGGCAAGCCGGGGCTGATCGAGTGGCTGGGGCGCGGCACCTTGCTGCTGAACAACCTGCACGAGCTGCCCCCCACTCTATACGACAAGATTGGGCGCTTGTTAGAGTCGGGCACTTACCAACCCGTCAGCCGCGAAGGGGAATGGCCTGCCCCCCTCCGCACCAGTCAAGCTCGCATCGTGGCGACGGCAGAGCGGACGCTGTCCCAGCTCGATTTCAAGCGGCTGGCGGAACATTTTATCCAGTTGCCGCCAGTGCGCGTGCGCAAAGCGGATATCGAGCAAATGGTGAACTACACCATTAGTTTGTTCAGCCGTTCGCAAAAGGTGCCCCGCCCGCAGATCTCGCCAGAGGCATTGCGGCAGTTACAAGGGTACGATTTTCCGGGCAACTTTACCGAGCTGGAGAGTGCGATCTCGCGGGCGATCGCTCAGTCGAATGGGGCAGCGGTGCTGACGGAAGAGACGTTTTGGGGGACCACCAACCGCAATGACCGCTTCCGCTGGAATTTGCTCAATGCTTATCCGCAACTGCGCCAGTTTTTGCGCAGCCCTTGGTGGCCCGATCGGATTAATTATTGGGTGGTTGCACCCTTGTTTGCTTTGGTTGTGACGCTATTGTTTCTAGGACCGCAAACCCGCGATCGCAACATTGGCTTAAACCTGTTTTGGGCTTGGTGGTGGCCCCTCATCCTCATAGCCTTTCCGTTTGTGGGGCGATTGTGGTGCTCGATCTGCCCCTTCATGATTTACGGAGAAATTGTTCAAAAGCTGTCTCTGTGGCTGTGGCCCCGTCCGTTAGCCCGTTGGCCCCGGCAGCAGATGGATCGCTATGGCGGCTGGTTTTTGTTTGCCCTCTTTGCCGCGATTTACCTCTGGGAGGAACTGTGGGATTTGGAGAATACGGCTTATCTCTCCAGTTGGTTGCTGCTGCTAATTACGGGGGGGGCGATCGTCTGCTCGGCGATTTTCGAGCGGCGGCTGTGGTGCCGCTACTTATGTCCAATTGGGGGAATGAATGGGCTATTTGCCAAACTGTCGATGACGGAACTGCGGGCGCAGCGGGGCATTTGCTCGGCAGAATGCACCACTTACCAGTGTTATAAAGGCGGGCCGCAGAAGGGGGAAGGGCAGGAAACAGAGGGGTGTCCCCTCTATTCCCATCCAGCTCAAATGGAAGAGAACAAAGACTGCGTGCTGTGCATGACCTGCCTCAAGGCTTGCCCGCACCGCTCGGTGGAGTTCAACTTGCGTCCGCCCGGTATCGAACTGTGGACCACCCACACCGCCCGATCGCCTGAAGTGGCGCTGCTGTTTCTCCTCTTCGGCGGCATTTTGCTCCATCGCCTGCCCGAAATTATCTCCCAGTGGCAGATACCGATCTCGTTCGATCGCTTCTGGCTCCACGCAGCTCTGTCTGTGGCAGTATTGCTGGTGCCGGCAGCGATCGCCCTGCTGGCCTATGCCGCCACAATGGCGATCGGAAGCAAGGGCAAGCTGCAGCCGTTTACCAGCTTGGCTTACGGTTACCTACCCCTCGTCTTGGGGGGTACTCTAGCCCATTATTGGCGGCTGGGACTGACGGAGGCCGGACGAATATTGCCGGTGACGATGGCAACGTTTGGCGCGAGCGGCACGGGGCTACCTGCGATTGTCGCTCACCCGGCGGTCATTGCCTTTTTGCAGGGCACTACTCTACTCGCGGGGGCGATCGCCAGTGCGATCGCGATCCAAAAAATTGCCCGCCAGCCATTGACCGCTATGCTGCCCCAACATGCTGCCATTGTGACGATGACAAGCGGCTTTTGGCCTTTAATTGTGGGGGCGGGTCTCTAGCGGCTCGTGGCTCGGACTGTTACCCTATCTCTGAGGTGTTTGAACCCTGTCAGAATTCTCCTCCCCGAGTGGCTGTTGAATGCTTGCGGTACGCGGGCTGCGTACCGCAAGAATAATTCGCTTGGCATCTTCTAAGGCCAAGAAGCTAGCTGGCGTCTCAAATGGAATGCCAAAAGTCCGACACATCTCAACCACTTCATCCACATCGAGCTGATAGTCTTCCGCTAGTTCGGCAATGGTGATATCGGCAAAGCCCATCAAATATCCTCGCAATCTGGGATGTCAAGTTCGGGAATCGAGGCAGTGGCCGTTCCATTCAGCTCCCGATCTTCGGCTTCCGTAGCGGCCAAATTTTAACAATTCTGCCTCGATCGTCCAAAATCTAAGCTTGTTTTTAAACATTGTAACTAAGCTGTCAAACTCCCACACAATTCGAAGAAAACATTAAAGCTTGAGGCTTCTCTAAAGACTGTTTCTAGAGTGGCAGTAGGCGCAGCCAGTGTCAGACCCTAGGTGTTTGCGGGATAAGCGAAGCATTGGGGAACGGCCAGTCTGTTGCGCGATCGCCATGAATCTGTGCTGCTTGTATGCAAAACACTTACCGGCCCAACTCCCCCATCCCTCAGGGCTCTGGTGCTGAAGAATTTTCCTCCAATCTCGACGAATCGCTGCTAGCCAATTTGCGCCGCTGTCTGTATGCTCTGGCGGGTCTGACGCTCTTTTTGATGGCTTTGGGCAGTGCCACTCGCGTCATGAATGCTGGCTTGGCTTGTCCCGATTGGCCTCTGTGCTACGGCGAATTCGTCCCTAGCGCCCAGATGAATCTACAGGTGTTTTTAGAGTGGTTTCACCGCCTGGTTGCCTCCACCGTAGGGTTTTGCACGATCGCCCTAGTTGGCGTCAGTTGGTGGTTTCGGAAATCTGTGCCCAACTGGTTGCCCTGGGCGGCTTTAGCGGCTTTGGCTCTCGTGGTGTTTCAGGGGGTATTGGGGGGACTGACGGTGATCGAACTGCTGCGGTTTGACATTGTCACCGCCCATTTAGGCACGGGACTGCTGTTTTTTAGTCTGGTGTTGGCGATCGCCGTCGGTCTCACTCCCCTCCAAACAACGACCGTAGCGGCCCATCTCCCCTGGCTGGGACTGACCGCAACCCTGTTGGTCTACCTGCAAAGTCTGCTCGGCGCCCTAGTGGCGTCCCAATGGGCACTGCATCTCTGCTTCAGCGAATCGGAACTGTGCGGCGTGATGAACGCCCACCTGCTCGGCATTATTCCCGCCAGTTTGGCCGCTCTGACGGTGGCGATCGCCACTTGGCTGACCCCTGACAAAACCCCCCTGCTCGATCGCCTGTCGCAACTGGCGGGCCTGCTGCTCGCGACGCAATTAGCGGTGGGCAGCGCCACCTTCCGGCTGCACTTGCAAGTGGAACCTCTGACCGTAACCCACCAAGCGGTAGGGGCTGCGCTACTCGGCACGTTGTTGGCTTATACCTTGGTGGCGTGGCGATCGCGTGCCGCTACTCGCTCGACCGAATCTCCCGCATAACCCTAGCGGTCTGTCTCTGCTCGACTCAGTATTTCGTTCGGGGTGCAGTGACTGCCGAGACTCAGACGAACCATCCCCATCGCACTCTTTTGGATCTTATGATCGATACTTTTATCAACAGCTCCAACCCTCGCAACCGCACTTGGGGACAAGTCCTCGAAAGCTATTACCAACTCACCAAACCTCGCATTATCGTCCTGCTGCTGATTACCACTGCCGGTGGCATGTGGGTGGCCGGTGGAGGTCGAGTAGATCCCCTTTTAATGTTGGCGACCTTGGCGGGGGGAGCGCTGGCCTCTGCGGCAGCAAATACCATTAACTGCTGGTACGATCGCGACATCGATTACGACATGGAGCGCACCCGCCACCGCCCGCTGCCCTCGGGGCGGGTGCATCCGAGAGATGCATTGCTCTTTGCGGGGCTGTTGGCGATCGCCTCTTTCGGTCTGCTCGCCACCTATGCCAATCTCGCTGCTGCTCTGCTGGCCATGTCGGGGATCGGGTTTTACGTGGCCATCTACACGTTGTGGCTCAAGCGCACGAGTAGCCTCAATATTGTGATTGGCGGTGCGGCAGGTGCTATTCCCCCGTTAGTGGGTTGGGCGGCAGTGACGGGCGGTCTGGATTGGGGAGCTTGGGCACTGTTTCTCATCATCTTTTTGTGGACCCCCCCCCACTTCTGGGCCTTGGCATTGCTGATGCGAGATGAATACGCTCAGGTGAAGGTGCCGATGTTGCCGGTGGTGGCGGGGGACAAGTCGACCGCGCAGCAGATGATGGTTTACACGTTGCTGATGGTACCGGCTACCTTGCTGCTCGTATTTCCGCTGCATCAGTTGGGCTGGGTCTACGCGATCGCCGCCTTGGGCTTGGGAGAGATCTTTATCCGCAAGAATTGGCAGTTATTGCAGCAGCCTGAAGATCGGGAGTTAGCGCGATCGCTGTTCAAATACTCGCTGTATTACATGATGCTATTGTGTGCGGCGATGGGTTTAGATACCTTGCCGCTGTCGCAGCAGTTGAGCAGTGCCCTATCGGAGAACTGGGCTGCGATCGCTCACCTCTAGCTGCACCTGTAGAATTGCCTGATTGCCATCTAGCGGGATGATATCGTTCAGCGGCTGCACGTCCTCTCCAGCCACTGCCCGCGCTAAGAGCTGGTGCTGGCCTGGGGCAATGAAAAACCACTGGTGCCGCCATACGGTCCATTCGTAAGGGGTGGAGGGTCGTGTCTGTTCGGCGATCTCCCAGATACTGCCGCCATCCCGACTCACTTCAACTCGATCGATCCATACATTACTGGCCAGCGCCATCCCGGCGATCGCCACCCATCCCGGCGGCGACTGCACCCGCTTATTGCCGGTAAATACTCGCTGCCGCTGCACCTGCCGCGCTAGCCCGTGGGTGAGAATGGGGGCTCGATCGGACCAGCCCCGTCGCTCCCAATACCCCCGGAACGGTTCTGCGATCGCCTCTATCTGCGTCAGCCATTTCGGCTGCTTTTGGCCGTACTTGCCGGGGATGAAAATGCGGACCGGATAGCCGTGCTCTGGAGGTAACGGCTCGCCATTCATGCGATAGACCAGAAAAACATCCTCCTGCAGCAGTTCCTGCCGCAACAGCCCCGTTTCGTACTCGTCGGCCGATCGCAGTGCAAATGCCCTCGCCTCGGGACGCACTCCCGCCCGTTCTAGCAGGGGTCGCAACCGGGTACCCCGCCACAGCGCGTTGCCCGCCAACTGTCCTCCCGCCGGGTTGCCGATACATTCCAGCGTCCAGTAAATGTCTTCGGCTGGGAGAGAGAGGAGATCGGTAAAGCTGAGGGAGAGAGGGCGATCGAGTAGTCCCGAAAGCTCTAATTTCCAGCGATCGCGATCCAGCTCTGGCGTGCCAAACGCCGATTGAATGTAGAAGTCTGAGGTGGGGGTCACCCAATGCTCGGGCAGCGGTTGCGAAAAATCCCTCAGATCGAGCAGCGGCCAGCGTCCGTCTTGGGTAATGGCCTGCGATCGCGGTTGCAGGAGCACCAATCCCCCAGCCGTCCAAACTGAAGCCAAGCTTGCCACCTGCACAAACCGTCGCCGCCTCATTGCCGTTCGCCGCGAAACTTTACCAAGTGCAATACCTGTTTGACGATATGTCAATTGTGTTTGTCTGTTTGTCCCAGTCAAAAATCATCCGAAGTTTGGCGGATGCATTCCTAGTTTGACCCATATTCTACGTACGCGAGTCAGTTGCGGGCGATTCATTTTCAACGCGATAGTAGTGGCTCTTCCTGTTGGTGTCAAACCAATAATCTCTGTGGCTGCCGAGCGAGGGATAATATGTTCAAATTCATAAGTTACTGCTGTAAGGGATTCGGCTGTTCGGCAATAAGCACAGCAATTGGAGAAATAAGTACGGATCTGACGCTGTAGGTCAACTGGAATATAGGTGCTCACAGCTTCGATTCTGTGTAGTTTATTTGCTCTAAGGTATATCTGGCACGAGCTCTAAGCAGAGTGAGACGATCGGCTTGTTCTAACAAGCGATCTAGTTCGGCAACTTCAGTCTCAGAAAGATCTGATTCTTCGTTCTTCTTCAGAAGTTCATCTAAAAGCAACTGATTCTCAGGGGCTAGTTTACATTCTGCTAGTGCTTCCAATTCTTCATAACTGATATCTCGAAGCAATTCTCGATCTAGCACGTCACTACTTATCTGTTGTGGAACTCGATCGCGCTCTGTTGGCACGATCGAAAACTCATAGTCCCCATCGCGTAGGAAGTTCAGGATCCGTCGGATTTCTGGGAGAGGGAGCCGCTCTCCGAGACTCTGGATGAGCTTGAGTTGTAGAAGCTGCTCGCCTGTATAAGCCAAGATCGGGCAACTAGGATTGCCGATTTTTTCTGGTATAACCAGGCCAACCTTCTCCCAATAGCTGAGATTGACAGAATTCATGCCCGTGAGATTCGAGACCTCCTGGCGGGTAAATTTGCGAACCACGAACTCCGGGGCTCCTAATGAAGACAGGAATACTATCACTATAAACTTGACTTGCTGCAAAGGCTTGAAGTCCTGCTATGACTGGGATCGCAAGCCAGCTCGAGCGTAGTCTGTCATTTTTGAAGGCCCCGATATTAGGTGAAAATTTTTGACAGCGCAAGGGGGATAGGCAATTGAGCTTGAAGTCTTTTGAAATGCGCGGGTGTGCGCCGATTTGCAAGAGAGATCTGGTAGAGCCACCTATGTAGATCTCTCAACCCTTTGCCTAGCATAGGTTTCGCAATTCATCATCACAGGCGAGCCGCAGTCCGGTAGAATGTTTTCAAATGTTAAGTAGTCATAACCTTATAGGGTGCCCGCAGTCATGTCCAAGTTGTCACTTGCCAATCTTCTCGAAGGTCCTGCCGCGATCGAATTAGCAGGTAAACGGGTGTTAGTGCGGGCTGACTTCAACGTTCCTCTCGATGGCAGCGGCACCATTACAGACGACACCCGCATCCGCACTGCCCTGCCCACCATCCAAGCTTTGAGCGGTGCGGGGGCCAAAGTGATTTTGGCCAGTCACTTCGGTCGTCCTAAGGGACAAGTCAAAGAGGACATGCGTCTGACCCCCATAGCGACTCGTCTTTCCGAGGTTCTGGGGCAAGAGGTGAAGAAGCCAAACGACTGCATTGGCGATGAGGTCAAAAGCTTAGTTGATTCGATGAGCAACGGCCAAGTCATTTTGCTGGAGAACGTTCGGTTTCATGCGGGCGAAGAAAAGAACGACCCCGACTTTGCCAAAGCGCTAGCTTCTGTGGCCGATCTGTACGTTAACGATGCCTTCGGCACTGCCCACCGCGCCCACAGCTCGACCGCAGGGGTGACGGAATATCTCTCCCCTTCTGTGGCGGGCTTTTTGATGGAGAAAGAGTTGCAATTTTTGCAAGGGGCGATTGAAGCTCCCAAGCGTCCGTTGGTGGCGATCGTGGGGGGATCGAAGGTTTCTAGCAAAATCGGTGTGATTGAAACTTTGCTGGAGAAGGTGGACAAGTTAATAGTCGGCGGCGGCATGATTTTTACGTTCTACAAGGCTCGCGGTCTCAGTGTGGGCAAGTCTTTGGTGGAAGAGGACAAGTTGGAGTTGGCTCAGGCTCTGGAGGCTAAGGCTAAAGAGCGAGGCGTCGAGCTGCTGCTGCCCACCGATGTGGTGGTGGCCGATAACTTTGCCCCCGATGCTAACGCGAAAACCGTGAGTGTGGATGCGATTCCCGCTGGTTGGATGGGGTTGGATATTGGCCCCGATGCAGTGAAGACCTTCCAAGCGGCATTAGAAGGCTGCGGCATCGTTATCTGGAATGGTCCGATGGGGGTATTCGAATTCGATCGGTTTGCCAAGGGAACGGAGGCGATCGCCACTTCTCTAGCGAACCTGACCGAAACGGGAACCGTCACCATTATTGGCGGTGGCGACTCTGTGGCAGCGGTTGAAAAGGTCGGTGTGGCTGACAAGATGAGCCACATTTCTACGGGGGGCGGTGCCAGCCTGGAGCTCTTGGAAGGCAAGGTGTTGCCCGGTATCGCGGCACTGACTGACGCCTAGCGATCGCCTCACCAGTTCGAATAACAGCAAAGAGGGGCGTCGCAGAGGTTCCACAGGGGTTCGACGCACCAATCTGCCCAAAAACCGAACTGGCTCAGCGGCTCGTCGTGGAAGCTAGAGCCGATCGCTTTCTCTGGCACAACAATGATGGCTTGCTTGAGTCCCTGATTCTCTAGTTTGTCGAGGGCGATGAACATGAGCGCCCGACTCTTGCCGGAGGCCGGGGGCGATTTGATTAGAAGGTACTGTTCGCCGCGCTTTTGGTAGGCCCGTTCCTGCATCGGGCGCATCCCGAGTTCATTCGACCGCGTGGAACTGCCATCTTGGCTGTAGGTGACAGAAACAGAAGGAATCGCAGTGGGTTTGCTCATATTGTGCCAATCTCCTGAATTGCAAGTTCCAAAAACTGTTCGGCGCGGTAAATTTGTTCTGTGGCTTGGTCGGTTGTGACGGCATTCAGTCGCCTTCTAGAAAGGCTTCGGCAATGTAGAACATGGTGTAGTAGGCGCGGGAGGTGGCATAGTCTGGGTAATAGTTGGCGAGCAGGAGTTTTGCCGCTTCTAGACTTTGCTGAGCTTTGAGCAGGAGTTCTCGTTGCTCGTCAGTCATAGCAAAACTCCTTCGTTTCGGATATTGCGAAGCAGAGCACTGTTGCGGGTTTGGTAGTGGGTTTCGTCCATGAAGAGGCAGCTAATCACCACATCGTGATGAAGAGAAAGATCGGCAACAATTTTGCCTGTGCGTTTGATTTCTTCGCCAGGATTGACAGGCGATCGCAACACTACGAGCACATCAATATCTGACTCTGGTTCTTCCTCTCCACGAGCCTGGGAACCGAAGAGGGTAAGGTGGCGGAGGCGATCGCCGTAGAGTGCGCTCAGGTCTTGTTTAAGCTGGTTGAGGATGGGTTGAAGAATCGGATTCATGGTCAATTATTTTAGAGAAGATTACTGATATTTCTGGGTCAGATGGTCGTCCCCTAGGGTCAGCATGGCTTCTTCCTCTAAGAATCTGTTGTGATAGTTCAGATAGGGTGTGATTATTCTTCGGCTAGGGCCAAGGCTTGCGCGAGGACGGCGGGGCTGATGCGTAAACCGACCTGGACAAGGTTTTCTAAATCCTGCTTGGCTGATGAAATGTATCCCCTCTGTTTGGCAAGGACGACGATCGCCAACGTCCCCCGGACGGGAATCTGGAGAATCTTGGCGGCTTTCCGTGCGGCCAGGTCATCGATAATGGCTTCATATCCAGTATGATTGATGACCCAAGATAACACCTGGCTTTCTCCTAATCCCAGATCCCAACTGGCAACCCTGGTGTCAATTGCTGGAGCCGCCTGAATGAAGGCTTGGCCTGCTTGCTGGAGCCACGTCACGGCACCATCTACGTATCCGCCCAAGTTGATTTCATCCGCAACGCCTTGAGGAATCACCACTTCATCAGAGAGGTCATGCAGTAAGTGAACCCGGTCAATCTCGGTCAGGCTAATGATGGGGGAGGCATTCACCACCCAGTGGTTACCCACGGCGCACTTCCTCGCTCAGGTCTTCGGGGGTGGTCTGAAAGGGGGAAACTTCAAAGCGATCGAGGGCTTGCAGAAAGGCTTGACGGCTGATGCCGGCAATTTCAGCCGCTTTAGACTGGGAAATCATCCCGACTTCGTACCATTTGACGACCGCTGCAATGAGTAGTTCTTGGGCGAATTCGTCGGGGCTGCTGCGGAGAGCGGAGAAGGCACTTTCGGGTAGGCTCAGTTGAATCTGAATCATGGGATTGAGTAGGGGTATGGTTATGCAGTCATTTTGGTATACAGCTCGAAGAGTTTTTCTAGCCGCTCGGTGTCGTTTTTGAAGCGGCGACCGATGTAGATGCGTTCGAGCACTTCGTCGTTGCGATCGTGGGCTTCGCGGACCAACGGGAACTCGGTGTCCATGCGTTTTGGATCGTACATGTCAGCACAGGAAAAATGGCGAATTTCGATGCCGCGAAAGTTGGTCAGGGGAATCTCGGATCTGCGATTGAGTTCTCCCTGGCGCTGGTCGATTTCCGCTGCGATCGCCCGCATCTCCTTGTAGGCAATCACCAAAAAATTCCCCGACCCACAGGCCGGGTCAAACACCCGAATGCGGGCCATGCGTTTCCGCAGATTCAGCAGCTTGCGCGAGTTGTCCCCTGCTGCCTCTAGCTGGGCACGCAGGTCATCCAAAAAAAGTGGGTTCAGCACCTTCAGAATATTAGGCACGCTGGTGTAGTGCATCCCCAGAGCACCGCGCTCCTTCTCATCCGCCACCGCCTGAATCATCGACCCGAAAATATCCGGGTTGATTTTCGTCCAGTCGAGATTGCCCACATGCAGCAGGTAAGAGCGAGCAATCTTGCTAAAGCGGGGCACATCCACACCGCCAGAAAAGAGCCCCCCATTTACATAGGGAAACCCATTGGCCCAATTGCGGACCTGGGCAGCCTCCCGCGCCTCGATCGGGGTACTCATCGCCCGAAATAGCTCGGATAGCACCTCGTGGGTATTCGAGGAATCGCGCGCGCTCATCTGCTCGACGGTGGCCGTAAAGAGGCCATTGCTGTGAAAGATATTCGTATCCTCAGCGAAGAAGCAGAAGATCAGTCGGGCCATAAAGTGGTTCAGATCCTGCCGGCGATCCTCCGTGTCCCAGTTTGGATTCTCCTTCAGCAGCTCGCAGTAGAGGCGATTGAGGCGACCCGTTGCCTTAATGTCAAAGGCATTCTCGCGGATCTGCTCGACCGTCGTAATGCCCGCCAGCAGCAAGAAAAAACCGAAGTGGTCGGGAAAGTCGGAATAGTCGCAGGCTACCGTCTCGCCATCGGCCAGGTTTTCCGCCTCAAAACTTTTGCCGTCCGTAGCGAGGATGAACTTGGCCTTGTATTTGGTGGTGGCTGGACTCTCTCGCAAAGCTGTGAGGGTGGCGGTTACCTCCCCTTCCGGGCAAACCTTCAGGTGGATATTGTTACGCTGGAGTACGCCGTCTGGCAGATCGGATTGGTTCGAGCTACTGCGTTTGCTTTTGAGCCGCTTGAGGGTCGTCGGCTTGTTGCCGAAGGCTTCGAGGAATGCAAAGGGGAACGCCTCTGAGTCGAAGGGGGCTTCAGCGAGCTTTGAAACGGCTTCTTCGATTTCGACTGCATTCATATTCCGACTATAAACAGCTCAGGGGGCAGTGCTCGAGGGTTCGGCGATCGCCTCCTAAAGCAATTTTGGATTTTATCCTGATTTTCGATTGCGGAGATGCGATCGCTGTCGGATTTTGCTGGGAATGTCCCCCGCAAAACCAGTCGCCCCGCTTTGCCCCTCACCTACAAAACTAAACTTGCCCGCACTTCCTTCAGCCTCGTAGCGGCCGTGTCAATGTCCATTCCGCATCTGGCCTAGAGATGGCCTAAAAATATTTCAATAATTATCGGTTTCCAGGTGCCCAATAAGCCTAACTTAGGCCAAGGTAGTGCTTCATTCTTAAGTCAGGGGCTGGAAACTAAAGCTGGCGACAAGACTCGAACTTGCGACCTGCTGATTACAAATCAGCTGCTCTACCAACTGAGCTACACCAGCAAAGCACTCATTAAACTAGCACAACAGAATACCTCATCCAAGCAATTGGTACAGAGTTAGCCGAGCGACCCGAGGACGAGCTACGCGAGCAGCTTCCAACTGGCGATCGCCAGACAGACCCAGCCCACCATAAACGCCAACCCACCCATGGGTGCTACCGCCCCCAAGATCTTGACGCCAGAGAGACTGAGGACATATAAAGAGCCGCAAAAGAAGACAACACCGATGGAGAAGGCAATGCCAGCGGCCATCAGAGGCCCATTCCCCCCAGTTGTATAGATCGATAGCCCGACAGCGACTAAGGCCAGGGCATGATACATCTGATAGCGGGCCGCTGTCTCGAACGTAGCTAGGGCGTTCTCCTCCAATTGCGCCGCTAGGGCATGAGCGCCGAAAGCTCCTCCTGCCACCGACAACCCGGCCAAAATAGCCCCGATGAGCACGAATAGGCGAGCCATCAATTTTCCCTCCAATGCGAGTGGATCCAACTGAGCCGTTCTCAGGATAAGCGATCGCCCGAGCCCATTTGAATGAACTTCCAATCGACTCAGATTCTTTTCAGGCAGTAGCTCGAAGATTTACTTTTGTCACTTGCGAGGATAGCGAGCGACGCAAGGCGTTCTGCCCTAGGCTATCTCCAGCAGGTTGGGCGGTTGAACAACCAGCAGAACTCAGTGTTCTTCACTACAATTGAGAAGACGCAATCCTTTTGTTCCCATTCGAGCACATATGGCAGCAACTCATTCGGCGGCATTAGTTGGCCCCTGGCAGCACGGTTACATCAGCACCAACGGTATTCGACTGCATTACGTTACACAAGGAGAAGGAGATTTAGTCGTCCTCCTGCACGGCTTTCCCGAGTTTTGGTATTCCTGGAGGCATCAAATTCCGGCATTGGCCTGCAGCTTCCGGGTGGTGGTACCCGATCTGCGAGGGTACAACGACTCCGATAAACCCGATTCTGGCTATGACATCGAGACGCTGACGGCTGACGTGCGCGGTTTGGTAGAGGGGTTGGGAGAAAAAACGGCAATGGTGGTGGCCCACGACTGGGGCGGGGCGATCGCTTGGCACTGGGCGGAGCAGTTTCCCGAACAGGTGCGCAAGTTAGTGGTGCTCAACTCGCCGCATCCCGCTTGTTTTCGACGGGAGTTATTGAGTAATGTCGATCAACTACGTCGCAGTTGGTACATGCTTTTAATGCAACTTCCCCTCCTGCCGGAGTGGTTGCTACAGAGTAATTTGGGCAATGCCGTTCGCCAGATTTTTCGAGAAACGGCGATTCGGAAAGGGGCGTTTAGCAAGGCAGATTTGGAAGTGTACCGAATGGCCCTGTCGAAGCCGAAGGTCTTGACCTCTGCCATGAACTACTATCGGCAGATGTTTCACTGGCGCACGCTACAAAATTGGTTGCTCAATCCAATTCGCCAGATTCAGGCTCCGACCCTATTGATTTGGGGTGAAGAAGACTTTGCCCTCAGCCGCAAATTGACGGAGAATATGGAGTCGTTTTTTACCCGCAAGCTGCAACTGGAAATCATTCGAGATTGCGGCCATTGGGCTCAGCAAGAGGCTCCGCAGACGGTAAATCGGTTGTTGTTGGAGTTTCTGGGCCGCTGAACTGCCTGAAGGCGATCGCTGCTCATTTAGAATCGCGTCATTTTCTTGGGATCTTTATAGTTGGTATCGCGCAGCTTCTTCAAGATCCGCTCGAAATATTCCAGCAAATATCCCTCTAGAGTGGTGAGCTCCTCGGGATCGATATCGAGCAGCTCGTACACCCCTTGCATCTCTGCATGCATCGGCTTTCCAGACGCCAACACTTCAGCAAAGGCGAGGCGATCGCCAATATTCCACGTCCACTGGAAGAAATTGGCGATATTGCGCGCCCCCCGCAAAATACCGATCGGCATAGTGGCGATCTTGGCAGTTTTGTTCGAGAGTTTCTCGCACAGAGCAATCACTTCGCTCGGGGTCCAAGCCTTAGAGCCCGCTAAAGGCAGAGTCTGTCGGAGTGCTCCTTCGCAACCGATCGCCTTCACTGCGATCGCTGCAGCATCTAGGGTGTCAATGTAAGAAATTGCCGTGGGCGGTTTAGTAGTCCAGACCAATTGGTCTTCCAGAATCGGAATGGCATATTGACCGATTAGCCCTTGCATAAAACCGCAGGGCCGGAAAATGGTGTAGGGCACTAACGATTGTTTGAGGTAATTCTCAATGTGGTGCTTGAAATTCATCAGGGGCACAGTGGGAAATTCTTCGGCTCGCAAGACCGAGAAAAACATGTACTGCTTAATTTCTGCCGCGCGGGCTGCGTTGATTAGGGCAACTTTACCGTCCCAATCGACTTCCTTTAGACTCAGACTGCTGGACGGGCGCACCGTCGCGCAATCGATCGCCACCTCCATCCCCTCCAGTGCCGGGGCAAGCGTGTCTGGCTGGGTCAGACTGCCAACTTTGAGTTTCGCACCCCATTCACTTAAAAATGCAGCTTTCGTTGGGTTGCGGACGAGACAGGTGACCGCATGACCCGCCTCAATTGCTTTGCGTGCAACTTGGCGACCGAGGGTACCAGTCGCGCCAACCACAAGTACATTCATGAAAGTTCGTATTTCTTAATGTCTCATCAGTTTATCAGACTGCGATGACAGTCGGAGCCACGGATCTCTAGCAAAATGCCCCCGCGAGTACGGGGGCGTTATCGTCAGTCCAGCCAGTGGGAACAGACCGTCAGGGCAGAACCGCCAAGAACCTCAATCCGTTTGCGGGGCAGTCAAGATGGCCTCAACCATCGCCAGACTCTCTTCATACAGGAGATCTTTGCCAACCCGCTGAAGTTGCTGAGATAAGAGAGTCTCTGCGGTCTGCTGCTCGATCGGAGAGACCTGTTGAATTCGGCAGCGTTGAGCTCCTCCTTTCTCCTCCATCCGCATACAGCCAGTGGTTTCAGAGCACAAGACAGTGCAAGCATCGGCGGCTGGATCGGTGGAATTGAGGCGCAACCCCACCAGCTCGCCAGGGGTGGTGGTAATAGTAGGAACGGAAGCCAGTTCGACTTGTATGGCGAGATCGCTTGGCGATCGAAAAGCAATGCGATCGATCAGATAATCGTGCTCTTGGTGCCGTTTGCGCGAGCTGGGTTCCCAGCCCAAGCGGCTGGCAAACCAGCCCAGATACAGCCAAGCTTGGCAGGGGTTATCGGCTTGGTAATCGATCGTGACTAGATCGACCGAACTGAGGAAGGTGCGCCGTTCGGGTGGATCGAAGGCTTGGGCGGTGAGTTCTTGCCAGGAGTTGAGTCGACGCCAGTTGAGATCCCCGACATAGTTATCCCTGCTAGCGAGCAGGTGCATCTCCTGCAGGTCTTCTTCAGGATTTACAAAGGTGCTGGAATCAGCAATGATGCGATGGCTGAGCCCGACCATGAGTTGAAACAGACGACTGTCGAGATCCAAATCTCCCTGCCACCACAGATAGGTGGGCAAATCGCCAATCAGCAGGGAAGAAATAGTACTGCAGGCGCGCTCGAAGGATTCTGGAGAGGCTTGCAAGGTGATGTACTCGCAACAGACAAGCGAGCTGCGCTCTTGGCGAATGGGACAGTAGGCAGCCACCTGTGCTTGCAAAATTTCCCCCGTGCCGCTGGGCATTGCTTGTAAGTCGATGACGCGACAGGGGTTTTGGGAGGCGATCGCGTCAACGGTGGACGAAAAGGCTTGCGGGCGATCGGCTTGGGACTCAAACACGATCAGGTTAAAGGTGGCGGCACGAGCGGCTACGCTTTCCCCTTTCGATTCCCAAATTTGTCTGAGCTCCGCTTGAATTTCTTCGACCGAGACATCTTTAGGCGCTTGTAGGGGCAGAACGGCGGCGGTATCCATTGAACTTACCTAGTGCAGGTTCGCCTCTATCTTAATGACGGGATCTAATTGGATGCTGAGTCTTTATGCTTCTCTCAGGATGTGGGGGTCGGAGGCCATTCGAGGACGATCGCTACTGTACCGTTTCTCTCTCCACCGGTACCCCCCGCTTAAACTCTTGCTGGCGCACTTCGCCAAACTCTCCCATTACCCCCAACTGCTCGTCATTAAACGTGACCAAAACGCCGCCGGCATTGCCTGCCCGCAAGACAATCGACTCATCCGCTTCCCATTCCAGTTCGGCACCGGGTTGCAATATGCCTTCAAACACAGTTTTGCGATCGGCCACCACTTGCAACCACGAAGCCCGATCGACTACCCGAATGCCCAAGTGCAGCAGATCGTCCTGCAAACCACTATCACTGGGGTTCACCGTCACTGCCGAATTATCCCGCTCGGGAAACACGCCCGCGATGTAGGTCCAATCACTCAGGGTTTGAAAGGGGGGTAATTCTCCGGTACCTGCAGGACCTAGCTCAATATCGGGGGTCGGATTGACCGATCCGCCAGCTCGATTCGCGGTTGGAGGCAATGTCTGCGGTCTCTCCCCCGTTCCCGTTCGTTCCCAAAACACAGAAATGCCACCCACGGCTGCCACCACCAGGAATACATAGGCGAGCCAAGCGTGGAAGGGACGCAGTTGAATGCCCTGCAGAGATCGCGTTTGCGGCTGCTCTTTCACCACTTTGCGATCGCTCAGTTGCGGTACCGTCTGTGTAAACTGTTCTGCCAGCGCGCTACCGTCTAAATCGAGATAGTTGCCATAGGTTTTGAGAAAGCCGCGCACGTAGATTGGCTCTGGCAAGAGGTCGAAATTGGCCGACTCGATCCCCTCTAAATAGACGCACCGAATATGGACCGAATGGGCAATGGCCTCAAGTGAAAGGCCCCGAGATTCGCGGGCCTCTCGCAGTTGAGTGCCAATATCCACTAAGGTATGTGGCGGTAGGGAGTCTGTTCTAGCCATGCTCGATCTCGGATTTGCTCCTAATATGCAACGGAAGTCAGGAGTTTAGGTCCGAAGCTGTTCATATTTAATCATATGAATTTCGGCCTTTTGCAAGAGCCGAAATTGGCCCGGTTTGAGCTGGCCCAACTGGAGCGAGCCAATGGCTTGGCGGTGCAACGATCGCACGGGAAAGCCAAGTTGGGCAGCGACGCGTCGGATCTGGCGATTGCGCCCCTCCTGCAAGACTACCGTCAGAATTGTGCAATGGCGATGGGGCTTTATCCGTTCTTTATGTACGCGAGCTGGCAATGTTCGGCCATCTTCCAATGCCACCCCCTCGCGCCACTGTTGCAATACAGTTTCCGACGGATGCCCTTCCACTTCCACTCGGTAGGTCTTGGGGAGATGATAGCGAGGATGGGTGAGTTTGAGGGTGAAATCGCCGTCATTGGTTAACAGCAGCGCCCCAGTGCTAGCGGCATCCAGTCTGCCAACGGGGAAAAAGCGCGTTTGCGATCGCCATGCCTCGGGCAGCAAATCCAGCACAGTTTGCCGTCCTTTCGGATCGGAGCAGGTGGAAATCGCCCCTGCAGGCTTGTGGAGCAGAATGTAGCGCAGTTGGGGCGGGGCAATAGAGAAGTTGGAACTCGCGCGGGCGAGAGGTTTGCCATCCAGTTCGATGCGATCGCGCTGCGGGTCCGCTTTGGTGCCCAATTCTGCAACCACCTTTCCATTCAAGCGCACCCGTCCAGCCACAATCATGGCCTCGGCCTGACGCCGAGAGGCCACCCCCCAACGGGCCATAATCTTTTGCAATCGCTGCGGCTCTACCACGCTCGCTCGGGATCGGTGCGACCCCGCCCATCAACTGTCGGGATTTCCAGGGGGGACTAGCGGGCTGAAACTTCAGGCCCCTGTAAATCGCCGATGATAGAGTACACCAGACCGCAATCAAATTCTTCAGCCAAACGGCATACCTCTTTCAAATCGGCGATCGACCAAATACTCCAACTGCCGCGCAATTCGTCATTCACGCGCACTTCAACCTTATTGCCCTCAATATAAATCAAGGGCTGCGAGGTATTGGCCAGTCCCGATTGGTGTCGCAGTGCCTGAATCGGATCGACCCCCAACGAATGCATAGCTTCCAAGAGCTGGGGTAAAGCCTCCGCCACTTTTTCTCTTGCTTGGACGGGCTCTTGCTCGATCGATGCTAGCGCTTCGGTCACAGTGTCATTTAAACGCTTGAGAGTTTCGAGCGCTCCTAAAGAATCATCTCGCGAACGATCGCCCAGTTGACCTAGAATTTGACGCCAATCCATTGGCTTGCATCGGTAATGCAATCAGATCATAACAAAGTTTATCTGTCCAGAGCTAAGTAAAGCCTGAATTTTCAGGGTATCGAGGACGTTCGGCTGCCAATTGCGATCGCTTTTTCGGCCGATTGAGACACAATTCTGCACGACGTGAATTCGACTAGCCGCATCGACCTCAACCCGAGTCCTCCATCGAAGCCGCGCTATCGTCAGGGGAGCCTGGAGTCCAGTCGCAATATCGAGCCTCCCATCCCCGTCGCACCGGCTGGTAAAACAGTCTGTCTCGGAGGGTGGTTGGAAAATAATTCTGCTCTACATACCCGCCAGGGTAGTCGTGGGGATATTGATAGCCGCTGGCGCGATCGCGACTGAGGTGATTTGGCACTGGATGGGGATAGCGACCGGCCTCCATAGCGCGATCGATCGCTGTTGCTGTTCGATTGCTTTTGGGGGCGTGGGCGAGATATAACACCGCTTCAGCCAGAGCGTAGCGACATTCCGGCATGCCCAAACTGGCAACCGCTTGACTGGCGGCAGTCGCCACCCCCAATGCCTGCGGATCGGCCAAGCCAATATCTTCACTAGCCGTTACCACAATCCGTCTGGCCACCCGCACCGGATCGGCTCCTGCCACCAGCAATCGTCCCAAGTAAAATATCGCGGCTTGGGGACTGCTACCTCGAATACTCTTTTGAAGAGCAGATACGAGCTGATAGTAGGTAGTGTCGTCGCAGCCCACATAGAGAGAACTGCAGACCCGTTCGGCCATTTCTAGCGCGATCGTCTGCGGTTGCGCTGCTACTGAATCGTCCGAGTTTGGGGTGTCTGGCGAGGGGGACTTTGACAACTCCTCGCAGGCTTCTAAAAGGGTATAGAGTCGCCGAATATCGCCGCCGCAACTTTGCAACAGCACCTGCTCGGCTTCGGGGGTCAGTGACAGGTGAATTCCATTCGGATGGGCGATCGCCCGCTGTAAGGCTCGCTTGAGCCCCTGCGGGCCGAGGCCGCGCAATTCAAACACCTGCAAGCGCGACAATAAGGCTCGCTCAATCGCCACAAAGGGATTTTCAGTGGTCGCTCCAATCAGCACGATCCATCCTTTTTCCAACGCCTCCAGCAAGGTTTCCGTTTGGGAGCGGCTCCAGCGATGCAGTTCGTCCGCTAGTAACAAGAGTCCCCGCTCTTTGCCGAGAGCGATATATTTGCGGATTTCGGCGACCCCGCTCACCCCAGCATTTAATTCTCGATAGGGCAAAGCGCTATAACTGGCCGCTAACCGTGCCAAGCTGGTTTTCCCCACCCCCGGCGGTCCCCACAGGACGATCGACCGCCGCGCCCCTCGTTCTAACCAGGCCCGCAATGGGCAGCCAGCCCCCAGCAAGTGTTGCTGGCCAATGACGTCTTCTAACGTTTGCGGTCGCAGGCGATCGGCTAAAGGGGATTGAGGGGTAAAGAGACTGGTTTGCATGGTGGTTGGAATGAGCGATCTGTTGGGGCAAATCTTGCCGGTAAAGCCTCTGAGGTTAACACAGTCTGAGTTTAGGAAAGTTCGGATTGGGACAAGTTCGAGAACTATCCGTTCGATTACAATACTTGCTGGAGGGGTGTAGGAGATTGGACCGATTGAGGGCACAAGTCAGAATGCCATGCCGTCAAGGTTAGCGCGATCGCCTTCGATCGCGATCGCCTAGGTTTACCAATTGCTAAGTCCGCTTGCCCCGACAGCCCAATCTCGCTGGGATGAACCTATCTTTAGCCTCTCCAAGCATAGTTTCTTCATGACAATAGATATCTGTTCTCCCCCAGAGGCCAGCCAGTCAATCTAGAAGTGAAGCTTGCATGAAAATTGTGTTTATCAAGCAAATTCAGTTGAAAATTGCTTGCGCTCGTACCGGTAACTTAGCTACACTAAATGCAGAATTATTAACGATTGAGTTGCAGGAAATATGCCTACTACTACACAGAAGAAGCCACTCACGGGTAAAGACCTCTTAGCTAAAGTACAAGAACTGGGTAACGCTGACAAGAAAGAAAAGGCCAAAGCCTGTGGATACGTCACTCAAACCAAAAACGGACAAGAGCGCGTCAATCTGATGCAGTTCTACAATGCGATTTTGGCAGCAAAAGACGTCGATTTAGATGCCACCGATCAGGTGGGCACCCGAGGTCGCGCGCCGACCTATCGAGTTTCCGTTCACAAGAATGGAAATTTGCTGATCGGTGCAGCCTATACGAAGGAAATGGGCTTAAACCCCGGTGACGAGTTTGAAATTAAACTGGGCAGTCGCAATATTAAGCTAGAGCGACTCGATATGGAGGAATAAGCTTTTAACTCGTCGGGAGATGCCCGTCTATCTTGGAGCTATGCCCGATCGCTCCCAGTCCTCTTAGCATCTTCAATGCTATTGAGAGTGCGCCGAGAGAAGCTTCCCAGTCGGGTTGAGCCAACCGAAGCGCATCGTAACTCGGGCAGATCGAACGGGATTTTCCCAGTAGTTGTAGAATTCATCTCGACGAAAGTTGCTAACGGTTGAGCGCGGGGCGAGAGCTAGCAGTAGTAGGCTGTAGGCAGCCCTATTTTTCTTGAAATTCTTCAAGTTTTGTTAGGTGGAGCGCACCGATCGCTCTCGTACTCCGCTCAATAACCTTACAGCCAGTCAGCTTACTCCAGTTATCTATCGACTTCCATTGCAGTTTTGGCTACCTGGAGCAGAATTCTGCGATCTAGGTGCTCGCTCGTTTCGGCGTCGCAGTCATTTTAGCTAGAAACCCTAAAAGGCTTGACACTCGGCCCCCTTTCTCAAGTTTTGCCCTGAAAATCGAGCGTAGTTCGTTCAACAATCTACATTGTAGTTGGAGCGGGCAAACCCTGTTCGTCTGGGACGCAAGCGACCTAACGGGCAAGCATTTATCGGTCTGGAAGGATACGCAGTTAACCTATTGTATCCCCCTGAAAAGCTGCCAGTCCTGCGAACGGGATAGGGGCAGGAATGCCCATTCGATCGCCAAAAAGGCAGTTCGCGATCGCAAACTGCTCCATCACTATTTGACTAGAAGACCTTCTAATGCCCTACCACTGAATCGCTATACGTCAGGACGAAGTTTCCCGTTTGGCGCAACGCAGGGATTGGCTGAATGTCATCCTCAGGCAGCGTCAAAGTTGAGTTCTTGTATCTGCGATAGATCGGTATTCTGTCTTGCATGCCATAGATCGTAATGACTTTGCATTAAAAGCCAACTTTCAGGAGAGCGACCCAACCCTTTTGATAACCGTAGGGCCATTTCGGGCGTAACTCCGCTCTGACCTTTAACAACTCGGCTAAGGGTAGACGGCGAGACTCCGAGTCCCTTAGCTAGCTGCCGAATGCTGAGATCGAATGGTTCCAGATAGATCTCTCGAATGAACTCTCCAGGATGAGGGGGATTATGCATCTCCATCAGTGATAGTCCTCGTAGTCTAGAATTTGCGCGTTTCCATCTTCAAAAGCGAACGTCAGTCTCCAATTCCCATTGACCCAGATAGACCAGCGGCCTTGCTGTTTGACTTTAAGCGGGTGAAGTCGGAAACCAGGTAGATCGACATCTTCAATTGATTGGGCGGTATCTAAAGCCGCTAGCTGTATGCGCAGCCTCTTGGCGTGTTTGGCTTGTATGCCAGATGTCTTTCCAGTTTCGAAGAACCGCTTGAGTCCTTTATGTCGAAAAGAGATAATCACACTGCCATCATAGATAGCGAGTTGCGCATCACGCAACACAAGGCAGCCTGCGATCGCGAACTGCCCTATTTTTATTGGACTAGAGGATCTTTAGTTCTCTACCATTGAATCACTTTATTTTTCACCGCCACCATACACATGGCCACGCGGGGATTGGTTTCGTCCTCGACCCCATACACATCCAATTTTTCCTTCAGCCGCTGGATACAATTCTGGACCGTTTTTTTACTCGTGTGGATGCGATCGGCGATCGCCTGATCCGTCAGAGCTTCCTTGCACAACAACGTCAGCACTTCAATTTCTCGCTCGGTCAGCTTAGTCAAACCGCGCAGCTCTCGGGGCATCCGCAGCTCGCCATTGAGAGCACTCTTGGCTCCATCCAAAAACTGCGTGCGCCGTTCCATTTTATTCACTGCAGCAAAGCCCCCCTGATGGCGACTGATCGCCGCCACCAGCGGAGTGAGTAAGAGCGGCTCGCTAGAATAGGCCATCACGTTCAAACTGGGATAACTCTCGAACACGTGGCGCAGCAGATCCAAACCTGGCTCTCCCGACTGTTCGCCACTGGTCTGGCCGTAAAGTAAGTCCACTACCATCAAACTGGGGATTTCTCGCTCCAGACGCATAGAAGCTTCTTGAGGGTTGGAAACAGTCGTGCAAATAGCACTTTCATCTAAACGTTTGAGCCATTCGCAGTTATTTTGGGCCACTTCGGGATGATCTTCGACCACTAAAAACTTAAGTGAAGCTGCTTGTGCGGCATCGGCCATAATAGAAACCTTTGGAGACACACCGAGTTGATTGCTTTAGCTCAGCTTAGCCGATATTGGCGGGGCTAAAATTTGGCACGAACGACAGGCTAGGCGGTACTGCTGTTGCCAAGATTGAAGACGCCTTCAGCATCGAACTCAGGTTGCCAGTGCTCATCTGCTGGGCGTACGGCGATATCTAGACAGGATTGACTCACATCAATGCCGACCCATTGGGACTCTGTCAGTTCCTTCATGGCTCCAGACGCTCCGACTCTAATGATTGCCCGATGCTTGGCTACCTCTTGCATCCGAGCGGTTGCCGTGCGGCAAAGCCAGGAGCTCGCGGGAATTTGGCAGGAGTTTCCGCCGTCTTTTGTAGCACGATGCAGTGGCGAACGCTTTGACTGGTGGGGGTAGCAAAGGCATCCACTGTGGCGATCTCGCCGCCCAGAATTTCTGCCGCTGTCGCCAAGGTCGATTCCTCCTCTAAAGTCCACCGACCGCGATACAGGATGGCCCGACCGCCCTGCTTCAGCAGGGGAAAACAATATTCCGCACACACTTCTGCCGGACCGATCGCCCTCAAGATCGCTAAGTCGTATTGCTCCCGTTGCGACAACAGCTCCACCCGAGAAGCGATCGCCGCCGTATTGGAGAGCTCCACGCGATCGATCGCCTGCTGCAGGTAATCCACTTTGCGCTTGGTCGAGTCGAGCAGGGCGAATGAGCCATTCGGTAAGGCGATCGCCGCTGGCAAGCCTGGAAATCCCGGTCCCGAGCCAATATCGATCGCCGTCAGGGATTGCTCGGTTAGTTCGTCCCAACTGCCTAAACTGAGGAGTCCCCGCAGTGAATCCCACAAATGCTTCTCCCAAAACTCGCTCGGTTCGGTCAGACGGGTGAGGTTAAGCAGAGTATTGCCCAAAATCACCACTTCGTACAGGCGCTCCAACTGTTCTAATTGGCTCGGATTGGGTTGCCAGCCTAACGATGCCACCCAGTCCGTCGCCTGCAGCAGGTCCCGCCAAGCGCGGCATTGGGGTTGCAGGCTAGGGGGGACAGCGGTGGGTAGCTGGATGGGCTTGGACGGGTGGTGCTGAGACAATGGGGCGATCGGAAACAGTCGAGTTCCACTGTAGCGGAATCGCTTCGCCCCGTTCGAATATTTTGGAGGGAGTGCCCCTGCTGTCAGAATTGGGGGAAGGGGAACAGAACGGTAGATTGCGGGTTTGAGGCTGTTGCTCCCCTCGCCCAAAATTGATGCTGCTGGCGAAATTCATATTCCGAAACATTGGCCATTTGTCTAGATGCCTGTAGCCCCCTTCCCCTAACCCCTACCCCCAACTTTGGGGGCAGGGGAACAAGGCCCCGTAAGGATTTTCGGCTGTTTCTCCCCTCTCCCAAACTTGGGAGAGGGGCCGGGGGTGAGGGCCATGCAGAGGACTTGCACCATGCCAATATTTCTAAATGTTCAATTGGCCAGCAGTATCAAACTTGGGAGAGGGGCCGGGGGTGAGGGCCATGCAGCGCCATCGAACTCAGGTCCTAAAGGGTTTCCCTAGATCGCCAAAAGCTCGGAAGAGCCCTTTTTGCTTGTCGTTAGCTGTAACTCATCCGATCGCACCAATCCAAAACGCGGTTCCAAGCCCACCAAGGATCGGGATCTCCAGCTTCTCGCTGGCAGGTTTTGTTGCTCACATAGCCCACATGGCCGCCGTACTGAGTCAGCAATAGATGAAGGGCATCATTGCGATCGCAAGCTGCCTGCAAGTCGGGTACCAAAGTGGGATCGAACATGGGGTCGTCTTCTGCATAGACGATCAGGGTGGATTTAGATAATTGCGGCAGAATGTAGAGGGGGCTGCTGGCCTGGTAATAGGCTTCCACCGACGGGAAGCCTAACGGACCGATGACCAACTCGCGATCGAAGCCCCAAATGGTATCTGCACGCTCAATCGCTGCCGGATCGAGTGCGCCAGGGTGAGCGGCGTGGATCGAGTACGCCAATTTTTTCAATTCTTTCGCAATTCGCTGTTCTAGGCGCTTGCCGAGGGGATCGCGGACTAGGTAGCTGAGCGATCGCTGCGATTCGAGGCTGGGGCAAATGGCTGCAGCCCCCAGAATGTCGTCTGCCTGCAGACCGGAATGGGTGCCCGGATCGACCGTCTGAGCAGCTTTCACCCCCCATAGAGCCAGTTGACCTCCCAAGGAGTAGCCCGCAAACCAAAACGGTGCGGGACATCCCATTTGTTTGGCGGCGGCAGCGATACAGACAAAATCTTCCCCTTCATTTAACCCATCGGAGGTGAGGGTGGGAGACAATTCGGCAGTTTTGCCGTGGGCGCGCCAGTCGAACAGGACTACCGCATAATTTTGGGCCAAGGCTTTGCGACCCAACACCCTTAAGAACCATTGATCCTCTAAGCAGCCAGTAATGCCGTAAGTGGCCACCCAGGTACCGCGCGGGCGTTCGGGTATAGCGACCCAACCATAAATCGGTACACCGCCCGCCCCCACGAAAATCGTTTCTCGGTAGTCGGGCTCTGGCAGAGCAGTTTGGGCCTCCCAGGTTTTACCGCACTTGAGGGCTGCATACAGCGTCATGGAGAGGCCATCCCGCAGGAACAGGGGAGGAGTAAATGTAGGAAAAGCCATATCAGCCGCAGCAGCTATTTTTCATTCATGCTAAATCAGTTTGGCTCGAAACTTCCCTCCAAGCGCCAGATCTAGAGTGTGGTGAAAGGTCCACTGTTAAAAGAACGCGCTATGGTGGGGGGCGAATGATGGTGACGTTACTGGGAAGGAGATGGCATGTCTGGAGCGCAACCGATACGAGTGGGCATTGGCGGTCCGGTTGGGTCGGGCAAAACAGCCTTGGTGGAGAGATTGTGCAAATCTCTCCGATCGCGGCTTTCCCTCGCAGTCGTCACAAACGATATTTACACCCGCGAAGATGCCGAGTTTCTGGTGCGGGCAGGGGCACTAGAAGCGGAGAGGATTGTCGGGGTGGAGACCGGCGGTTGCCCCCATACGGCCATTCGGGAAGATGCCTCGTTGAATTTGGATGCGATCGCCCAGTTAGAACGTCAATTTCAACCTTTGGATCTCGTCCTAGTGGAGTCGGGGGGAGATAATCTAGCGGCAACGTTCAGCCCTGAATTGGTGGATGCCTGCATCTATGTCATTGATGTGGCAGAGGGGGACAAAATTCCTCGCAAAGGCGGTCCCGGCATCACGCGGTCCGATTTATTAGTCATTAACAAAATTGATTTAGCCCCTTACGTGGGGGCCGACCTGGAGGTCATGGCCCGCGATTCCGAGCGGATGCGCGGCACCAAGCCGTTTCTCATGACCAATCTGCGATCGGGTGAGGGATTGGATCGGGTCATCGAATGGCTCGATCGAGAAGTCCTGTTCGCCCCTGTCGCCGCGTCGTGAACGCCGCCCTAACAAACCGAGGCTATGCCGAACTGGTGGCAACCTCTGCAGGCGATCGCACGATTGTTTCTCACCAATATTCCCGTGCCCCCCTACAATGGCTCGGCCCCCTCGAACCCAATCGCGATCGCCCCAGGCTGTTCCTACGCAATCCCAACGGCGGCTTGTTGGGGGGAGATCTACAGACCATCCGGCTGGATCTGCAAGCAGATGCCCAACTCGAAATCCTCACCCAGAGTGCCACTCGCCTGCATCCCGGTCGCTCTCGACAGCAGATCCAGATGAGCTTGGGCGATCGCAGCAGTTTGATTTGGATTGCCCATCCCCTGATTCCTGGCGCGGCCACGGAGTTCGAGCAGCAAGTGAGGGTACAGTTAGCGCCTTCTGCTCGTTTGGCTTATGGCGAAGTGTGGACAGCGGGGCGGCTGGCAATGAGTCAGGCATTTGCGCCTGTAGGGGTAGCAGCAGCAGAACAGTGGCAATTTAAACGTTTGAGCAATCGCCTTGCAGTCGATCGCGAGGGGCTACCGGTTTTGCGAGAGGCGATCGCCAGCCAATTTCCCCATTCAGCACTGACCTCTCCTGGCGTTTTGGGGCATTACCCCTGTTGGGGGTCGCTATATCTGTTTGGGGCTTGGCCGGAGTTAGATTGGCCGCAGAGCGAAACCCAGTGGTCGGCGAGATCGCCAAGGGGCGATCGAATTCTGCGGGCAGTGGGCGATCGAGCGATCGCCATTTGGGACAGCTTTGTCAGCATCGGATTGAGATTGAAAGCGATCGGGAGCTCGAACGTTGAAGAATGATTCGGCGTTTTACAAGCTGTTTGCCAAATATCCTGCCAGTTTCTTTCAGTTGGTCGGTCAACCGGAAGTAGCGGCTGACTACCTGTTCGATTCTGTTGAGGTGAAAGAAAGGCTTCAGGTCGAGATTAAAAACAAGGCTTACCGCATTGATGGAGTATTTCGACCGCGTCAGCCAGAGTCAGGGAAACCGACGATATTCACTGAGGTTCAATCAGGCGGAGCGAACGGGGGAACGGTTTTCGCAGGTGGCCAAATTGGCTCGTCAGGAAATTAGCAACCCCACTCTCAGAGATGAGATAATTAAGCTAATCGAAGAAATGGTTATTGAACGATTTCCCTCTCTTTCCCCGCAGGAGGTTGCGCAGATGCTAGGCTTTGCCGATCTTAAGGATACTCGGGCTTATCAGGAGATTTTTGCCGAAGGCAAGCAGGAAGGCAAGCAAGAAGGCAAGCAAGAAGGCAAGCAAGAAGGCAAGCAGGAAGGCAAGCAGGAAGGCAAGCAAGAGGGTAGAAATGAAAAAGCTCGCGAAGTTTTTGACAAGCTACTCAGGAGGGGCTTCTCAGAACAAGAAGCCCTGGAGCTTTCTGGACTCGATCCCCTTAGCCTGTCAGCGGATTCAGGTGCGGGAACTCCTCAATAAGTTTACGAACGCTGCAGCCAGTCTTTTACTGGCTTGACTCGTTGGGTAATGCAAACCCATTGCTCTTTCATGCCCATTTTTAGCCTCTCTAGCCAGATTCGAGAGTAACTCTCCCCTAGCAGCAGGAATTCGTGCTCCTCCCGTGTAGCTGCTGGTCTTCCAAGCCATTTGAATGGTTGTATAGCTTGCAACATCTCAGTTTGAGATGTTGCAACGGCATCGTTGAGCTTGACTGAATGGCGATAAATGAACTTTTATGAAGGTGTGTGATGAGGAGTCCCCATGTACATTGTTCAGATTGCCTCCGAATGTGCGCCAGTCATTAAGGCCGGGGGCTTGGGCGATGTCGTGTACGGTCTCAGCCGCGAATTGAGCCTGCAGCAGCATACGGTCGAGATTGTTCTACCGAAGTACGACTGCATGCGTTACGACCACATTTGGGGGCTGCACGAAGCCTATCGCGATCTGTGGGTGCCCTGGTACGGCGGCGCGATCCACTGTTCGGTGCATTGCGGTTGGGTCCACGGTCAATTGTGCTTCTTTATCGAGCCCCACTCAGAGGATTTCTACTTCGATCGCGGTCATTACTACGGTAGCGACGACGATGAAATGCGGTTTGCCTTCTTCAGTAAAGCCGCCTTGGAATTTTTGCTGCAGAGTAACAAACGCCCGAACGTGATTCACTGCCACGACTGGCAAACCGGCTTAGTCCCCGTCCTGCTCTACGAGATCTATCAGTATCAGGGCATGGGCAATCAGCGAGTCTGCTACACCATTCACAACTTCAAACACCAAGGCATTGGCGGAGTTAAAACCCTTTGGGCCACTGGCCTCAACCGCGAGTCCTACTACTTCAACAACGAGCGACTGCAAGATAACTTCAATCCCTTTGCGATCAATTACATGAAGGGGGGGATTGTCTATTCCAACCACGTCACCACCGTTTCCCCCCATCATGCTTGGGAAGCCCAGTACACCGATATTGGTTACGGCCTCGGCCATACCCTGCACTTCCACCAAGACAAATTCAGCGGTATCCTCAACGGCATCAACTACGAGTTTTGGAATCCCGAAGTTGACAGCCAAATTCCATATCACTACACCCCAGAAGACTTGACCGGCAAGCGGTTAAATAAAAAGGCACTGCGCGATCGCCTCTTACTGCAGGATGTCGATAAACCAATCGTCAGCTTCATCGGTCGACTAGACCAGCAGAAGGGGGTGCATCTCGTCCAACACGCCATCTACTATTCGCTGTTCAAAAACGCACAGTTCGTCCTGCTGGGGTCCGCAACCGAATCCGGCATTAACGACCATTTCTGGCGGGAAAAAGTCCACCTCAACAACAATCCCAACGCCCATCTGGAAATTGGCTTTAACGAAGAACTGGCCCATCTCATCTATGCGGGCTCTGACATCATTGTGGTGCCGAGTAATTACGAGCCCTGCGGCCTCACCCAAATCATTGGCTTGAAATACGGTACGGTCCCCGTAGTGCGGGGGGTAGGCGGTTTGGTGAATACGGTGTTCGATCGCGATTACGATCCCAATAAACCGCTCGAAGAGCGCAATGGCTTCGTCTTCTATCAAGGGGACTATCCTGCCTTGGAATCGGCACTGGGACGGGCGATCGACCTATGGTATGAAAAATCGAACGATTTCGAGCAGTTGGCTCTGCAGGGGATGAAATACGATAATTCTTGGAATTTACCGGGTGCTGAATATGTGGCGCTATACGATCGTATCCGTCACAAATAGTTGCCGCGAAGGACTGCGATCGTGACTCCTGCGTTTCTACAAGTCACCACTACCACCGCCACCGAAGCGGAGGCTCGGCAGTTAGCAGAGCTGCTCGTCACCCGCCACCTGGCGGCCTGCGTCCAAATTGTCGGTCCTGTTGTCAGCTACTACCGCTGGCAGGGGCAGATGCAATCGGCAACCGAATGGCAATGTGCAGTGAAAACCCATGCTCGCCTCTATGCCCAACTAGAGCAGGCGATTGTAGAACAGCATTCCTACGAACTACCCGAGATTGTGGCCGTGCCGTTGGTGGCGGGCAGTCAAAGCTATCTCGATTGGCTGGACGAGCAGCTCTTAACCGAATCGCGATCGCAGTAACTTAAGGTTTAATTGAGCGCCAAAAATTCCGCGAAAAAACCCACAGCGCAAACTCGATACCTATGCTAAATTGGGCACATTCATTTCAGGGCACCTCATACGGAGACTGAGTTCGTTTGACAGGTTGCTATCATCGGAAGCGGTCACTAGGTCCAACATTCGCTATGGTGAATGCTAGATCTGAGCTAGGTGACGGCTTTTTTGAGTTTGAGATCTTCTGCTCTGAGTCCCTATTAATCTCGAGGATATCTGCAACATGAATAAGCGTGGCTTCGTACTCAGCACTACTGCTTCTGTGGCTGCCCTAGTAACTTTAGTTGGCGTACAAATTGCGGCTCCCAGTTGGGCGGGCTTTCGCAGCAATCCGAAAGAAGTTGTGGACGAAGCTTGGCAGATTATCAATCGCGAATACGTCGATGGCGATTTTAACAATGTCGATTGGGAGCAAACCCGCCGAGACTTACTGGCCCGCGACTACACCACTGAAGAAGAAGCCTACAACGCAATTCGAGATGCTCTGGGGGAACTGGACGATCCCTACACGCGGTTTATGGACCCCGAGCAATTTGCCAGTATGCAGATCGATACCTCGGGCGAACTGACAGGGGTAGGGATTCAACTGGGGGCGGAAGAGGAGACCGGTCGCCTCTTGGTGGTGTCCCCGATTGAAGATTCTCCCGCGTTTGAAGCGGGAGTTCAGTCTCAGGACATCATCATTGGTATTGACGGTACCGATACTGAAGGGATGGATGTGAATGGTGCCGTGAACTTGATTCGAGGCGAGATTGGTTCGACGGTCGTCCTCACGATTCTGCGCGGCGAAGAAGAAATTGATTTTGAAATCACCCGCGATCGCATCGAACTGCAGGCTGTCCGATACGAAACCCACAACGAAAATGGCGATCTGGTGGGCTACATTCGGCTGACGCAATTTAGTGCCAATGCCTCTGAGAAAATGCGTGCCGCCATCAAAGATTTAGAAGTGCAGGGGGCGGTAGCTTACATCCTCGATCTGCGGGGCAATCCTGGAGGACTGTTGTATTCCAGTGCAGAAATTGCCCGCCTATTCTTAAATGAAGGCGGCATTGTGTCCACCATCAACCGTCAGGGGGTTCAGGATAGTATTTCTGCCAACGGGCGGGCGCTAACGGATAAGCCTCTAACCGTTTTAGTGGACGGTGGCTCTGCCAGCGCTAGCGAAATTTTGGCGGGGGCCTTGCAAGATAACCATCGCGCTGTCTTAGTAGGCACCCAAACGTTTGGTAAAGGTCTAGTCCAATCCGTACATGCCCTGTCGGGAGACTCGGGCTTAGCCGTCACCATCGCCCGCTACCACACCCCCAGCGGCAGAGATATCGACCATAAAGGCATTGCGCCCGATATCGTGACGGAGTTGAGCGAGGCAGATCTAGAGCGGCTGTCGAGCGATCGCGACTTGGTCGCCACGCTAGCGGATCCGCAATACGCGGCTGCCGTACAGAACCTAAAACTGCAGCTTGCCAGCAGAACTGCCCAGCCGCAGGCATTAGCAGGCCCCCATAACGCAAATTAATCCTTTTCTACGGGTCGCCAACACAGGATAATAAAAGCGAAAATTCTGGCGTCGTTCGCGGGGCCAGAGTTTCTGTTTTCATTGGTCTGTCATTGGTCTGTCATTGGTCTGTCATTGGCAGGAACCTCGAGGTTTGTTGCTTGCCCGCAATCGCTTTGGAAGGCTCTATGGCAAATTCCCTTTACGGTCGCGATTTATTGAGCTTGAACGACTGGTCTCCAGAGGAAGTCGCCCTGCTGCTGCAGTTGGCCGCACAGTTGAAGGCTGGCCGAGAGCGGGCGAGTTTGCAGGGGCGGGTGTTAGGGCTGCTATTTCGCAAGGCGTCTACTCGCACGCGGGTGAGTTTTGCGGCGGCGATCGCCCAATGTGGCGGGTCGGTACTCGATCTGATGCCCACCACAATGCAGGTCAGTCGGGGGGAGCCCATCCGCGACACCGCCCGCATTTTGTCCGGCTATCTGGATGCCTTAGCCATTCGCACCTTCGATCAGACGGAAATTGAGGAATTTGCCGAATTCGCCGATATTCCCATCATTAACGCCCTCACCGATCTTTACCATCCCTGCCAAATTTTGGCGGATTTGCTGACGATTCGAGAGGTCTTCGGCCAAATTGAAGGGCTGACTCTGACCTATTGTGGCGATGGCAATAACATTGTTCATTCCTTGCTGTTGGGGGGGGCACTGACGGGGATGAATGTGCGGGTGGCCACCCCGACGGGATTCGAGCCCAAGCCGGAAATTGTGGAGCGGGCTAAGGCGATCGCCTCTAGCACTCGGACAGGCAGCCAGATCGATATTCTGAGCGATCCCGTTGCGGCAGCGGAGGGGGCGCAGGTGCTCTACACGGATGTGTGGGCCAGCATGGGTCAAGAGGCACTGGCGGAGTCCCGCATTCCCATTTTCGAGCCCTATCAACTCAACGAATCTTTGTTGGCCCGAGCGGATGCCGAGGCGATCGTGCTCCACTGTCTGCCCGCCCATCGCGGGGAGGAGATTACGGACGAGGTGATGGAAGGGCCTCGCTCTCGGGTGTGGCAGCAGGCGGAAAATCGCTTGCACGCGCAGAAGGCATTGTTGGTCAGCCTGATGACTGACGATGGCTGAGCCTCGGGTTCGATGGCTCCTCATTACCCTCACCCCCAGCCCCTCTCCCAGGGGAGATGAGAGGAATAGCCTGTTCACCTTTTCTCAGATACTTCAGCGCTCTAAGGCTCGGGCCATTAAGACCTGATGGGTACTGCGATGTTTTCCCCTGTGGGGTCGCCGCTGCTTGTAGCTGCCGTCCGACTGCAAGTCCCAAGCTTGGCGATTGTCTGCCAACATGACCCGCAATAACTCCAACAGCTCTGCCATCAACTTCGGATCGCTCACCGGAGTGACTGCTTCCACCCGCCGATCTAGGTTTCGAGTCATCCAGTCGGCGCTGCCAATGTAGATTTCCTCTTCCCCTCCATTGGCAAAATAGAAAATCCGCGAGTGCTCCAAAAAGCGGCCAATCACACTGATAACCCGAATACTCTCGCTCAAACCGGGCACGCCAGGGCGCAGACAGCAAATTCCCCGCACAATCAGATCGATTTCCACCCCCTCTTTCCCCGCTTCGTAGAGGGCTTCAATGATTTGGGCATCCACCAACGAGTTCATCTTGGCGATGATGCGACCCCCCTTGCCCTCGCCTGTCTGGTTAAACCTACGTTGGCGAGCCGTTTCGCGACGAATCATTTCGGTAATGCGCGATCGCAGCGATACCGGAGCCACCAACAGTTTGCGATAGGACTGCTGATGAGAATATCCGGTCAAGAAATTAAACAGATCGATCGCATCTGCTCCTAACGCTTCATCGCAGCTGAATAAGCCCAAATCGGTGTAGAGACGGGCGGTTTTGGGATTGTAATTGCCCGTGCCGATGTGAACGTAGCTGCGCAGGCAATCGTCTTCCTTGCGCACCGCCAGCGACAATTTAGTGTGGGTCTTGAGTCCGATCACCCCGTAAACGACGTGAACGCCTGCGTTTTCTAGCCGTCGCGCCCACTGAATATTATTCGCTTCATCAAAGCGAGCTTTCAGTTCCACCAACACGGCCACCTGTTTGCCCGCGGCCGCTGCATCGATTAGGGCCTGAATCACTGGCGAATCGCCCGAGGTGCGATAGAGCGTCTGCTTGATACTCATGACATTGCGATCGCGAGAGGCCGCTTGAATAAACCGCAAGACACTGCCGCTAAACGAGTCGTAGGGATGGTGGACGAGAATATCCCCTTTGCGAATCGCCGCAAAAATAGCGGCGGGATTGTCGCTGTCCAGGTGTCTGAAGCGGGGGGGAGCGGTGGGCGTCCAGGGGGTATCTTTGTACCCTGGAAAATCCAGCGACATAAAGGCAAACAGGCTATCGAGGCCCAGCAGGCCGTCAATCTCGTAAATGCATCGCTCGTCTAGCTCCAATTGATCCACGAGCTTATTGCGAATCTTGTCGGGGGTACCGGCAGACAGCTCCAGCCGCACGGCAGAGCCCCCCAAGCGCTGCTTGCGAAGTTCCTCTTCAATCGCGAGAAGTAGATCGCCTGCCTCTTCTTCTTCGATCGCTAAATCGGCATTGCGGGTAATGCGGAAGGGGTGGTACGTCCGAATTTCCATGCCCTCGAACAAGGGCTCCAGATTGTTGCCAATGGCGTGCTCTAGCGGCACAAAATCTAAACTATCTCCCAACTGAATAAACCGGTTGAGGGCGCGGGGCACTTTGACGCGGGCAAAATGTTCCAGGCCGTCGCGGGGGTCGTAAACCAAGACCGCCAGGTTGAGGCTGAGGTTAGAAATGTAAGGAAAGGGGTGACCGGGATCGACGGCTAGGGGGGTGAGAATGGGGAAGATATGGCACTCGAAGTAATCCTTGAGATAATCTTGCTGCTGGCGATCGAGATCTGCGTAGCTCAGAATGCGCACCCCCAGTTGGGCGAGGGCGGGGCGCAGCACCTTTTCGAAACACTTATGTTGCTGTGCCACGATGGGGCGCAGATGTTCTTGAATGCGTCCCAATTGTTCGGGAGGGGTGAGGCCGTCGGCGGTTCTGGAGGTCACCCCTGCTTCGATCTGCTGTTGGATCGCTGCCACCCGCACCATGAAAAATTCATCCAGGTTACTGGAAAAGATGCCTAGAAACTTCAATCGTTCGAGTAGGGGCGTGCGATCGTCGAGGGCTTCGTGCAAGACGCGTCGGTTGAATTCCAACCAGCTCAATTCTCGATTGAGATAATACTCGGGGGGAACTTTCTCGAGTGGCTCAGTTGGCAGTGTCAACTCTGCAGGTCCATCGACAGATATCAGTTGCACTCCTCCAGCGCCATTGTGGGGGTCACTCTTGGGGGTGGAGGGCGAGCTGAGTTGCGTGTCGGGAGCAGTCATGGAGATCGCACAGGCTGACAGTCATCCCCATCTTGACTTATGCTGCTCGATTTCGCTCTGGCATTCAGCACTGGCAGCAATTGCGAGTCAAATGAATGGGGCAGATTGGCTAGTGGGGCGATATCGCCACCCGCTACGATAATCCTGCGGTTTGCGGGCTTGCCCTCGTGCAACTCGCCTCCGCCACGATTGGACATTTGTGGCGGTTAACCTTTCATAGGTCCTACTGAGGTGCGATTTTGACGAAAAAACTGCTGGTCGCGACAGATTTAGATGGGACTTTGCTCGACCATAAAACCTATAGCTGCGAAGCGACCCTACCCACTATTGCCCGCCTTCAAGCGCGAGGCTATCCCATCGTCTTCAATTCCAGCAAAACCCTCGCAGAACAAACACTGTTGCGGGAAACCCTGCATATCCGCGCTCCTTTCATCATTGAGAATGGCGCTGCAGTGGTCATTCCCTCCGGCCAACTCGATCGCCCAGCCCGATCGCCGAACCCAGAAATCGAGGTCTTCGGACCGCCCTACGCCGACCTTGTCAGGCAAATCGATCGCCTGCGACAGCAACGGGGATATTGCTTTCGCGGATTTGCCGATCTGAGTGCGGCAGAGCTGGCTGAAATTACGGGCCTGTCTGTGGAAGGGGCTGTGGCGGCCAAACAGCGATCGGGGTCGGAACCGCTGCTTTGGGAGGATAGCGAAACGGCCTATGGAGAGTTTGTGGCGGCGATCGCGAACAGGGGGCTACAAACCACTCGCGGGGGCAGGTTCCGCCACGTCACGGCCAAAGCAGATAAAGGCAAGGCTTTAAGCTGGCTAGTTGAGAGATATCGCAGGGCGTTCCCTCAACAAGAGTGGATTGTGGTGGCTTTGGGCGATAGCCCCAACGATCTGCCGATGTTGCGAGTAGCCGACATTGGTGTCTCGATCCCCAATCCCCATCGTGCCAGTTTTGAGGTGACGGGGGTGAAGAACCTCTTGCAGCCAGAGCAGCCCGGTCCCTTAGGATGGACGGAGGCTGTGACCCATATTCTCGAGGAGCGGAGTTTGAATCTCTAGCTGTATTTGGGACATCACCGTCCATCGACCCAAACAAGCTATTCTCAAGTGGGTTTAAGGATAGGAGAGACATGGCGGACTTCTTTCAGCATGGCGCGATCGCCACTTTGCACAACCTAACCGATCGTTCCACGGCCGAATTGGAAGCCGACCTGATTCAATTTTCTCAACAGCGGCGTTTGGGTCTGGTGCTGCCAGCCCTGTTTTCGGAATTAGAATCCGATGCTTTGCCGCAGATTCTGATGGAGCTGAAGCAGGTACCCTATCTGTCAGAAATCGTGATTGGCCTCGATCGCGCCAATCTCGACCAGTGGCTGTACGCCCGCGAATATTTCTCTCGACTGCCCCAACATCACCGCATTCTTTGGAACGACGGCCCTCGCTTGCAAGCCCTCGAACGAGAACTGGCTGTGCTGGATTTAGCACCTCAAGCAATGGGTAAAGGTCGCAATGTCTGGTATTGCTTGGGCTATATGATGGCCTCCCAGCGCTGCGATGCGCTCGCCCTGCACGACTGCGATATCGCCACCTACGATCGCAGTCTGCTGGCCAGGTTGCTTTACCCGGTGGCCAATCCCAACTTCGACTACCGCTTTTGCAAAGGCTATTACGCTCGCGTCAGTGGCGATCGGAAACTCAAGGGGCGGGTCACTCGCCTGCTGGTGACCCCTTTACTGCGGGCCATGAAACTGACTTTAGGCAGTACGCCATATCTAGACTATCTCGATAGTTTTCGATATCCTCTTGCCGGTGAATTTGCCCTAATGGCACATATCATTCCCGGACTGCGCATTCCCAGCGATTGGGGGCTAGAAATTGGCGTCCTGTCAGAAATTCAGCGCAATCATGCCCCCCATCGCATCTGCCAAACAGAAATTTTAGACATTTACGATCACAAACATAAATCTCTATATGGCGGTCCCGAAGATCGAGCGCTAGCCGATAAGGATAAACATGCAGGCTTGGCCAAAATGAGCCTCGATATTACTAAGGCTCTGTTCCGCAAATTAGCTATCCAAGGCCACATCCTCACGCAGGAAACTTTCCGTACTCTCAAAGCCACTTACTATCGTCTCGCTTTAGACTTGGTGGCAGTTCACCAAAATAATGCAATTATCAACGCGCTGAAGTTCGATCGCCACGAAGAAGAACAGGCTGTTGAAGTCTTTGCGGAAAGCATTATCACCGCTGGAGATATCTTTTTGGCCAATCCTATGGAAACCCCCTTTATTCATAGTTGGGAGCGCATTCAAAGTGCTCTACCCGATTTCCTCCCCCGTTTTCTAGAGGCAGTTGAGCTGGATAACACTGAAGCGGAGTAGGTCTGCGGGAGCGATCGATGCCTCGATCGCCAGCCATTGCGCTAACCTGAAATAACCTCCCAGAGCGTATTTCGGGTATGAGCGCCACCGCCGTGCCGCTATTGCAAAACCGCGAGGTGCTGGAAGCGCGCCTCCAAGAGATCCCCTTCGAACCGGGGGTCTATCTGATGCGGGATAAAACCGACAATATTTTGTACGTGGGCAAATCGAAGAAATTGCGATCGCGGGTACGGTCCTATTTCCGCTTCAGCTCGGACCTGACGCCGCGCAAGCAGCGAATGGTGATGCAGGTGTGGGAAATCGAATTTATTGTCACCGACACCGAAGCCGAAGCCCTCGCCCTCGAAGACAACTTAATCAAGCGCCACCAACCTCCCTATAACGTCCTGCTCAAAGACGACAAGAAATATCCTTACCTCTGCATCACCTGGTCGCAGGACTATCCGCAACTGTTCATCACCCGCAACCGCAGGATGCAGAAGGAGAAAAGCGGCAAGCGCGATCGCTATTACGGTCCCTACACCGATGTCAGCTCCCTCCGCTATACCCTGCGATTAGTCAAACGAATTTTCCCCCTGCGCCAGCGGTCCAAACCCCTCTACAAAGATCGCACTTGCCTCAATTACGACATCGGTCGCTGTCCCGGCGTCTGTCAAGGGTCGATCGACCCGCAGAACTATCACAAAACCTTGGAAGGGGTGGCAATGGTATTTCAGGGGCAGGCGGATGAGCTGCTGGCCCAGTTAGAAACGCGCATGTATGGGGCCGCTGCCGAGGAGAATTTCGAGGCAGCAGCTCGGTTTCGGGACCAAATTCAGGGCTTGCAGCAGTTGGGGGAGCGGCAGAAGGTATCATTGCCCAACTCGACAGCTTCCCGCGATGCGATCGCTCTAGCCGCCAATCCCCATCGCGCCTGCATTCAACTGTTCCAAGTGCGGGCGGGCAAACTGGTGGGGCGGTTGGGCTTTATCGCTGAAAACCAAGGGTACGATCCGGCCACAATTCTGCAGCGGGTCTTGGAGGAGCACTATCAAAACTGCGATCCGGTGGAAATCCCCCCAGAGATCTCGACCCAATATCCCCTCCCCGATGCTGACTTTTTGGAAGCGTGGCTGAGTCAGAAAAAGGGCCGCAAAATCTCGTTGCTAGCCCCTCAACGACAGATGAAGGCCGAGCTGTTGGAGATGGTGGAGCGCAACGCCCAATACGAACTCGATCGCACCCAACGCCTCGCCGATCGCGATGCCGTCGCCCTGCAACGTCTGGCCGATGTGTTAGATCTCCCCGCTCCCCCCCACCGCATGGAAGCCTACGATATTTCCCACATTCAGGGCTCGGATGCGGTGGGCAGTCGCGTCGTCTTTATCGACGGTTTGCCCGCCAATCAACATTACCGCCGCTACAAAATCCGCAACCCCGACGTGCATATCGGTCGGTCTGACGACTTTGCCAGCCATGCCGAGGTGGCCCGCCGCCGGTTTGGCAAGCTGGCAGATGGAGAGATTCCCGATCTGGTGTTGATCGACGGGGGCAAGGGTCAGCTCTCTGCGGTGATGGCGGTGCTGGAGGAATTGGGGTTGGAGGATCTGCCTGTTTTGGGGCTGGCGAAGCGGGAGGAGGCTATTTTTCTACCGGAGCGATCGCAGCCGATTGTGCTCGACAATGACGATCCGGGGCGCTTGCTGCTACAGCGTTTGCGAGATGAAGCCCACCGCTTTGCCATTACTTTTCACCGCCAGCAGCGCAAAGTTCGCCAGCAATATTCCAGTCTCGACGATGTCCCCGGTTTGGGAGCCCACCGACAAAAACTATTATTGGCCGAGTTCCAGACGGTCTCCCGCATTCAGATCGCTAAGCCGGAGGAGCTGGCTCGGGTGGCGGGAATTGGCCCGAAGTTAGCCCAACAGATCTACGATTACTTCCATCCCGAAGCGGCTGCGTCGGAGATCGAGACCACTTAGAAATTCCCTCCCTCCCTTTCAGTACTCGACCGTCACCGTGACGGTAGCACTAATGTCGCGATCGCCCCCCACCACAGGGGTGGTCGCAGCAGCCCGACTCAGTTCCCCAAACTGCACCACGGGAATGGGATTGTTGCTGGCACTATTCACTTGAATCGTCCGAATGGAGGTGAGTTCGAAGTCGAGGGCGTCTAAGACGACTTCTGCTTGGGAGATGGCATCGTCCACGGCCAATCGTAGTGCTTCGTCGCGCCCCGCTTCGGCGTTTTCGTCTGTCGGTCGAAACGAGATTGAATGAATGCGACTGGCTCCGGCTCCGACAGCATCGTCCAAAGTCTTACCTGCCACCTCGACTGGTACCTCAAACTGCACAGTATTTTCGCCCCGCACTGAGGTAATCCTGGTGTCTTCTCGCGTGAAGGTTTGGGGATAGAGGGAAATGCCGGTGGTTTGTAGGTTATCGATGGCTAATTCCTGCAATTTCGAAACAACACTATCCGTCCGTTCGGCGACTTCTGCCTGGACCTCGCTAGCTGATTCTCCTTCTACGGCGACCCCCAATCGGATGGTGGCGATCGCCGTTTCCACTGCGACTGTGCCTCGACCGGTGACGGTGAGGGTGCGATCGAGCTCTTCTCGGGCAGAGAGGGGGAGGGCGAGAGAGAAACTGAGCAGCAGGGCTGCGAAGAGGGGGGGGAGCAGTCGGCGCATGGGAGAATCTCTATCTTTGCTAGTTTCACGCTAGCGAAGAATGAAGAGGGAACGTGTCAGAGATCGATTTTTGTAACAAGCGATGGAGGAGAGCTGGCGATCGCCATTGAGTAACGTCAGTTCGGCAGGTGTCTGGCCCCCATCCCCCAAAATTGGGGAATGGGGAACCGGACGGTAGATTGCGGGTTTGAGGCTGTTGCTCCCCTCTCCCTAGGGGGCAAGTGCAACATCCCGCGTATCAATCCTTGCGATTTGAGGATTAAGCTCGCGAACCACTAAGTCCTCGTTTCGATTGCAATTCGCGCTGGCTCGAACCTATCAGCTTGGAGGCATCGAAATCGATCGCGCAATACTCGACGCATCACTTTGTTGGAGGCGGTGCGGGGCAACTCATCAACGATGCGAAGGTCGCGAATCTTAAACATGGGATTGAGATGCTGTCGAATGGCGCTCTGCAAGGCAGCAGCAAGGTCATCCCGATCGCGATCGCTATCTGGCTCCAATACCGCATAGATCGCTAACTGACTCGGTCCCCCTTCCGGTGGAGAGACTGCGATGGCAGCCGTTTCGCAAATGCCCGCTTCGGCATTGAGAACTCGCTCGATTTCGGCAGAACTGACCTTGATGCCGCCGAGGTTCATGGTGTCGTCCACGCGGCCCAGGGCGCGGTAGTAGCCGTTGGGCAGTCGCTCCACGCGATCGCCGTGGCGACGGAGAGGAATGGTGGAATTGGGTAGGTGAGGGGGGCGATCGAAATAGACTTGGTGGTGGTTCCGATTGAGTAACTCGGTGGAAAGCCCGATCGATGGCGGCACGATGTAGGCTTCTCCGGCAGTGGCGGGCTGTCCGGCTTCGTTGAGGACAGCAATGTCTAGACCGAGAGCTGGCGTCGTAAAGGTGGAGGGGGCACAGGGCTGAACGAGCGTACCGGTGAGATAGCCGCCGCCGATTTCCGTGCCGCCGCAATATTCGACAATGGGTCTGTATCCGGCAAGGGACATCAGAAAGAGCATTTCTTGCGGGTTGGAACATTCCCCCGTCGAGCTGAATACTTTGATAGCGCTCCAGTCGAGCCCTTGCATACAGCCACTGGTTTTCCAGGATTTCACCAAGCTGGGTACCACACCCAACATCGAGACACCCGCGTCTTGCACGAACTGGCCGAAGGCTCGTCCCGTGGGCGCGCCGTAGTAAAGGGCGATGGTCGCTCGATCGATCAGACTGGCATAAATGAGCCACGGTCCCATCATCCAACCCAAATTGGTCGGCCACGCCACCCGATCGCCGGGGTGGATATCGTGATGTAAGAACCCGTCCGCTGCGCATTTAATCGGGGTGGTTTGCGTCCAGGGAATTGCTTTGGGTTCGCCGGTCGTCCCCGAAGAAAACAGGATGTTGGTGCGATCGTCGGGCTGAGCAGGGATGGCATCGAAGCGATCGCGATCGCTCAAAAATGCTTCCCAGGCCAGATCGCCCGCACGTAAGGGGATAGAGGAGGATACGCCACTCGACAGCACGATTGCCTGCGGAGCATTGGCCTCGATGACTTTGGCATAGAGTGGTAGCTCTTTGCCAGCCCGCAGAATGGTGTCCTGCGTGAAGATTCCCTTAGCAGCAGAAATGCGCAAGCGCGTGGCTATTGCATCGGCGGCAAAACTATCGGCAATGGAGACGACTGTGCAGCCAGCTTCGACAATCCCCAGGTAGAGGGCGACTGACTCTGCGGTCATGGGCAGGTCGATCGCGATCGCATCGCCAGGGCAGAAGCCCAGTTCGATAAGCCCATTGGCAACCCGATCGGTCAGAGTCCGAAGTTCGCCATAGGTCAGAGTTAACAGCGACTCTCCTTCGGCTTGAAAGACAATTGCGGGAGCCTCTGCAGGAGCTTGGAAGCAACTTTCAACAATATTGAATTGGGCGTCCAGCAACCATTGGGGCGATTCGATGCCATTGGCTAGATCGAGAACAGCTCGATAGGGCTGCCGGAAGCGAATGCCGAGGCGTTGCACCATCAGCTCCCAAAACTGGGCACGATGGCGGGCTGTCCAGGCATGGAATTCGGTATAGGACTGCAGACCTAGCTCGTGCAGGAGTGCAGCGATATGAGTGGCTTGGATCTGCGCTTCTGTCGGAAACCAGGCTGGAGGAACTCCCTGGCTGGCATCCCAGTTGGAGAAGACAGTTTTGTACAGGAGTTCGTGCAGGGCAAACGGCAGATCGGGGGTGAGGATAGTTTGGGTGAGGTGCTGCCAGTTGTTTGAGGGAGATCCATCGGCGAGACATTGGTTGAAGGTCGGCAGGATCTCAATTGCGATGGATTTCTCTACACCGCAAGCGACAACTTGTTCGAGCGAGAGTTGTGCGGTCATGAGAGTGTCCCCATCGGTTCGGTTCAATGGGATTTGCTACCCCGAGCGGTAGCTGCCTCGTTCGGACCGTGTTTTTAAAGCATCTTTTCTCTTTAAAAGCATCAACGTCGAGCAGGCGATCGAACGCGCGGCCGCTACACTTTTTGTCAGACAGCAACCCCTAACCCCATTCTCGCCTATTGGAACTGACGACCTAAAAGGTATGGCTCTATGCGCATAAAGAGCCATACTGATGGCGATCGCCGCTAACATATCGGAATTGGCACAATGGATCGAGAGCGATGCGGGGACTCAGTATCAGCAGATTTTAACGAATTGAGGGAGAGTCCTCTTGCAAACCAGGGACGATGCGAGAACTTCAATCTGGCAATGCTGCTCGCAAGGGCAGTGCGGCCGGTGGTGGCGGCCGGAGTGTGCGCTCTGGTGCTAATGGGAATGGTCTTTATCGGAGGTCCTGTGGCGATCGCAACTGAGGCACTGACACCGACAGTGGTAGAGGTTTTGGAGTTTCGCGTTCCTGCTGAGGACCGAGAGAGGTTTATAGAGCTGGACGATCGCGTCTGGACGGCGGCTTTGCGCCAGCAACCGGGGTTCGTCCACAAGTCCATTTGGCTGCCGCCGGAGAATCCCGAGGCAGTGACCTTTGTAATTTATTGGACCAATCGGGAAGCTTGGCACGCTTTTCCAGCAGAGTTGCAGGCAGAGTTAGACCGCCAGATGTCCCCCTACAACACCCTATTTGTGAAGGGTTGGGACTATACTCTGCGGCAGCCCCCCCCCTTTGGCTCGTCCCTCGCTGAATAGGTCTCCGCCATCATCTGGGTTCGTGCAGGAGTGGCAGTTCCAGATGGGAAGGGTATTGCGTCGAGTGAAAGATGGTTTGCGTCGCCACGTGAAAATCGCTGAAAGAGGCGCTGGCGGGCCACTGTCCCGTATTGGGATTGCGGTCGATCCAAGGAAAGGCAGCACTGGCGATCGCCACTTGTAAGCGTTCCCCCACTCGCACCTGCCAGCAGGTGGCCCGCAGGGGAATAACGTAATGCTCGATCGCCTCGGGAGTCAGCAATTGTGGCTGCGATCGCGACTGGCGAAAGCGCGCCCGCAACACCCCAGCAGTCATTAGCAGAGCTTCGCCAGAAGGGGTGACGCGCACGAGCTTGACCACCCAATCGGTATCGACAGCCGTGCTAGAGGCGTAGAAGTGAAGCGTGGGAGCCCCCGCGATCGCGAGCTGCTCCTGCAGCGGTTCGCTGTTATAGAGCAGCAGATCGGAACGCTGGTGAACCACTCGCTGATCGTAAGGACCGTAGGGGGTAGTGGGGTTGGCAATGCGCGGATCGCAAACGTAAGTGTCGAACCCGCAGCCATCCCAACGATCGCGCAGCAGGCGTCCGTCACTGTCGGGACCGTTGGCTAAGCCGTCACTGGCAAGCCACAACCGTTGCGATCGCGTCGGCGGGGGCCAAGACTCGAACCTTCGCCAGCGATTGGCCCCCATTTCGAACAGTCGGACGGGCGCTTCGGAGTCAAAGCCGGACTTTCCCTTCAGCCAGCGGTTAAACCATTGCACTTGCAGGCGATCGATCTGCGGGCTGGCCTCGGGACCGAAATCCATCTGTCCGACTCGGCGAGACCAGGGGAGGTGTTGCCAAGGCCCCACAATCAGATGTTGGGGGGCATCGCTCTGCTGTACCATCCATTCGTAGGCTTGAAGCGTTCCAGCCAAATAGCTATCGGCCCAACCGGCAATGTGCAGTCCTGGCAGATCGCATTGCCCCGTTAGATAAACTTGGGGATTGAGGCGGCGGTAGTAGTCCGAATCGGCGATCGCCTCTTTCACCCAGTCGAAATAAAACTCTCCCACCGGGCGATCGCGCAATAGTTCGAGGCGGTCTAGAGGGGTAAAGTCGAGCCAGTCAGCCAGCCGCGATCGGGCTCGCCCCAATTCCGTCGCGTGGGGTTCTAACTGGTGGAATTGTGCTTGGTCCTGGGCTAGCTGCACCCCCCAAGGCAGTGCCACATTCAAGGCCAGCGCTCCCCCCCAATAGCACCAGCCCCGATAAAAATCGATCGCCCCCATCCCCGGCGCGATCGCCGTCAGGCCCACCTGCGCTCCCCCTGCCGCCATCGCCTGAAATTGGGTAATGCCTTGATAGGAAAAGCCATACATGCCGATCTTGCCGTTCGTCCCCGGCAACGTTTGGCACCACTGCAGTGTGTCGAACCCGTCGTCCATTTCAATCGCCTGCATGGGATAAAACTGCCCCTGCGAGCGATCGCACCCCCGCACCGCTTGAATGACGACAATAAACCCCTGTGCGGCGTACCAACTGGGGTGAGCGTAGACCACCGTCGAGGCGATTTCCCGACCGTAGGGCAGTCGCATTAATAGGATTGGCAGCGGCTCGCTCTGTTGTTTGGGGCGGTATACATCCGCGTAGAGTAGAGTGCCGTCCCGCATCGGCACTGGCAGGGCCTGCGCGATCGAAATAGATGGATGCTGAGCCACGCTCGTTCCTAAGAGTCACCGCCAAGAAGTTACCATCCGCAGTCACTCTGCGACCTAGCAGCATGGAGAGCGAACCATCCAGCCTCGCCGAGCATAATGTCTGTGCAGAAGGCTTTAGGCTGCTGGCCATCTCCCTCAACGTCAGTTCGACAGGCGTCTGGCCCCCATCCCCTAGCCCCTTCCCCCCTCGCGAAGCGTGGCGTCAGCCGTAATTTTGGAGGAAGGGGAACAGAACGGTAGATTGCGGGTTTGAGGCTGTTGCTCCCCTCTCCCAAATTTGGGAGAGGGGCTGGGGGTGAGGGCCATGCAGAGTCATCGAACTCAGGTTCCCTCAAGTCAATTGCGATCGGGGAAACTCGCCGAGATCGCCGAGGACATCTGTCATCCCGAGCAAAACCTTGTTTTAAGGATGCACATTCTGCCCTGCGTGTAACAATGGTGGAACTGTGTCGAGATAGAAGCCTGGGGCAACGATGAAAGACAAGCTGCAACTGATGATTCCGGGGCCAACCCCAGTGCCGGAACGGGCCTTGTTGGCCATGGCCAAACACCCGATCGGACACCGCAGTAAAGCATTTTCTGACACGATCGCCGCAGTCACCGCAGGACTGCGCTGGCTGCATCAAACCCAAAATGACGTATTTATTCTGTCGGCCAGCGGCACTGGCGCAATGGAAGCCGGACTGGTGAATGTGCTCAGCCCCGGCGATCGCGTCTTGTGTGGCGTCAACGGCAAGTTTGGCGAACGTTGGGCCGATATGGCAGATGTGTTCGGCCTACAGTGCGAGCGGATCGAGTCGGAGTGGGGTACCCCTTACTCTGTGGAGGCGTTTGCTGAGAAATTGCAGGCAGATACCGCGAGGGCCATCAAAGCAGTCATTCTGACCCACAGCGAAACCTCTAGTGGCGTACAAAACGATGTGGAGGCGATCGCCAAACTGGCGCAGGAACACGGCGAAGCTCTGGTCATCGTGGACGCAGTGACGAGTCTTGGCGCAGCTAGCGTACCGATGGATGAATGGGGTTTGGATATTGTGGCTTCCGGCTCTCAGAAAGGGTATATGATGCCCCCCGGCTTGGGCTTTGTGGCCGTCAGCGATCGCGCGATGGCAGCAACCCAAACCTCCACTCTGCCCAAGTATTACTGGAGTTTTGCCATGGCCAAAAAGAACCTAAGCAAAAACACGACGCCGTTTACCCCTGCTGTGAACTTAATCTACGCCCTGCAAGAGACCTTGACAATGATGCAGGAAGAGGGGTTAGAGGCAATCTTTGCCCGTCACGCTCTGTTGCGCGATGCCACCCGAGCGGGTGCCAGAGCCCTCGGTTTGGGCTTGCTCGCCCCCGACAGCCACCCCAGCTCTGCCGTGACGGCGATCGAGGCCCCTGCAGGCATTAACGCAGATGACATTCGCAGCCTTGTCATGAAGAAATTCGACATTGCTTTAGCTGCCGGTCAAAACCAGCTCAAAGGCAAAATCTTCCGCATCGGCCACCTGGGCTTTATCTGCGATCGCGATATTCTCACCACCTTTGCCGCCCTCGAATCTGCCCTGCGAGAGGTGGGCTACGAAGGGTTTAGCCCCGGTGCTGGCGTCACGGCAGCCGCTCGCGTACTGGCTGGCTGACGCCAGACTGCACCAGGGGTGAGGGCAGTTCGACCGCTTCGAATTCACGTTGTGCGACACTACAGAGGGCGGAAATCGCGCCAACCTGCCATATCGACTGAATTTATATGATCAAAAACGACCGTTGGATTGTTGCCCGCGCCCGAGTAGGCATGATTGAGCCTTTCGAGCCCGATCTAGTGCGTCAAATCGAATCCCCCAACGGGTATGCCCCCCGCCAAGTGCTCAGCTACGGGCTTTCCTCCTACGGCTACGACATCCGCCTCTCTCCCGCCGATTTCCGCATCTTCCGCCACATTCCCGGAACAGTGGTGGACCCCAAACACTTCAACCCCGCCAATCTTCAACCCACCGAACTACATTCTGAAGAGAGCGGTGACTTCTTCATCCTGCCCGCCCATTCCTACGGCCTCGGTGTGGCGATCGAACGGCTGGAGGTTCCCCCCACCATCACCGTTATTTCCATTGGCAAAAGCACCTACGCCCGCTGTGGCATTATCGCCAATCTCACCCCTGCCGAAGCCAGTTGGCGCGGCCATCTCACCCTCGAATTTTCCAATGCCTCCAGCGCGGACTGCCGCATCTATGCCAACGAGGGCGTGGTGCAACTGCTGTTTTTAGAAGGCGAACCCTGCGCCACCACCTACGCCGATCGCGCTGGGAAATATCAAGACCAACCCCAAGAAGTCATTGTTGCCCGCGTGTAGCCAACCTGGAGTTGTCGCTCGCTAAAATCAATCTTTGAAATAAATTTGAAATAAGCACAACTGCCATAGGCAGTAGCGCCAGCAATGACCTAGAGTGGGTTGGGGAACATTCGAAACCTCCGCGCACTGCGTGTTGTGCCAGTTGGACCCCAACCCGAGATATTTCGGAGTGTGGCAGTAGCTTGTGAGTACGAGCAGACGCGAATTTTTGACTCGGGGAGCTTGTGGCGTTGCTGGCTTGGCGTTAGCCCCCGCCCTAGAGTGGTTGGCAACCTGCCGATCGCAAACGTATGGTAGTGCTTTTGCAGCGACTACGGGACGAAAGCTGGCCTTGCTAGTGGGGATCGATCGCTATGCCGATCCCCTCACCCCCCTGGCGGGTAGTGGCACAGATGTCGCACTGCAGCAGGAGGTGCTGGAATATCGGTTCGGCTTTGACGAGATCGTCACCCTAGCCGATACAGATGCGACAGGAGAGGCGATCGCTGACACTTTTTTAACCCATCTCGTGCAGCAGGCCAGCCCCGATGATGCGATTGTCTTTCACTTCAGCGGCTACGGTCAGACCCTCCCAGACGGTACCTCAGTGCTGCTACCGGCAGACTTCTCCAGCGATATCTCCACCGACACTGCCAACGTTCTACCGTTAGAAACCCTCTTTCTATTAGTTCAAGCCCTCCCCAGCAAACGCATCAGCATCGTGCTCGATTGTGGCTTTCAGTCTGCAAAGGCTGCGGCAGAGGGAAACTGGCGGCTGCGATCGCCTGCCGATCTCTCGATCGCGGAAGGCTATCAATTTGCGCCCGCCGTGCTAGAGCGCCAGCAACAGATCTTTCGAGACTATCGCACCTCGGTGCCCGGGACATTCGACCCCAGCCGCATCGATCGCACCAGCGGTACTTGGCTGTTAGCTGCCCCTCTGGGCCAACCTGCGGCAGAAGGAGTATGGGATGGATTTAGTGCCGGATTGCTCACCTATCTGCTGACCCAATCTCTATGGGAGAGCGCAGCCTCGGATACCTGGCGGCAGGTGTTTCAGATCGCCCGCATTAAAGCGGAGCAGGTGGCGGCCCGTCCAGAGAAATTGGCGCTCCACGGTAAGGGCAATCAACCCGATCGCCCCTACTCAAAGCTATCTTCGGCAACTGTCGAGGGGGGAATTGCAGGAGCCATTCAAACGGTGGAGGGAACGCGGGCGGAGCTCTGGCTGGGGGGGATTCCGCCCATGATTCTGCCATTTTTGGGGGTGGGAACGCGGTTCCGCTGTTATGACGGTGGCAGCGAATGGGTGCTGAAGTCGCGGGATAAGTTGACGGCAACGCTGGGCTTGGACGAGACCCTGACAGAAGCGACTCCGCCACAGGAGGGGGCTTTGGTGTCAGAGGTACAGCGGGCACTGGCGGCAGTTAAGTTAGCGATCGCCCTCGACGACAGCTTGACGCGGATTGAGAAAGTGGATGCCACCAGTGCTCTGTCCAGTACATCGCTGGCGGGAGAATTACACTCGATCGAAACGGCGAAATTGCACGAGCGCCAGGTGGATTGTCTGTTTGGCCGCATGACCCCCGAACTGCAAGCCAGTCTGCCGGAGCCTCCTCCCCTGGGTAGCTATGGTTTGTTGCGATCGGGCAGAGTCCCCATTCTGGATACGTTTGGTGAAGCAGGTGAAGCCCCCAAAGGGGCAGTACAGCGGTTGGTGCATCGCCTGCAGCATCTATTGGCGGCCAAGCGGTTGCGGGCAACTATCAACGAAAGCGCTTCCGCTCTGCCCCTGGTTTTGGAGATTGCCAGCGCATCGATCCGCTGGCAGCAGGGAACTGCTATAGCGACCAATCGTACGCCGCTACTGCGTCAAGGCAACAGTGATGGCGGCATGCCACAACTGGCGATGGGAACGCCGCTATCCTATGCCCTCGACAATCGCGGCGATCGGCCCCTGTATGCTGCAGTGTTGGTGCTAGACGGACTGGGTGCGCTGTGTGCCCTGGCTCATCCGTCAGATGAAGAGCTCCCCGCGATCGCGATCCCGCCTCAAACCAAGCTCGATTTGGCCGAATTGCTGGGGATGAAGCTGGCGGTCCGAGCACCTGGGGGACTGGCGGAAGTGTTTGCGATCGCCAGTACGGAACCCCTAACGGAGACCGATCGCCTATTGCGGGAATTTGCCAAAGAGATGGGGGCCAGCGGCGGGCTGCTATCATTACCGAGACCGCTCCAGTTTGCAGAAACCCTGATGGCAGAACTGGCTCCTGCAAGCGATGGCGGACTGCACTTGCTATCCCACGCCAAGCGGGTTACCCTCAGTTCCACCTATGTGGCGGTGTAGGGCTGTCCCCCCAACACCGAACCGCCGAGGCTGGCGATCGCCCATAATAAGAGAATAGACTGTGCTTACTTTTGCGACTGAAGCGACAGTGCTCGAAGCAGCAGTGGAACAGTTTTGGCAATTGCAATGCTGTCAGTTAGTCGATCGATTCTGCCGAGTGGGGTACGAGCTGGGCTGCGACAGGCTGAAGGTGACCGCTTAAAGATGATTGCATGGGTTGAACGATTGCATGGGTGTCCCTTGAGGAGGTGCTGCGAACGTGTACGCTGAAACGTCAATGCTGGACGAACGGGAAGTGCAGCGGTTGAAGGATTTACTTCCGGCCAGCAGTCGCGATTCGATTGAGATTTTGGCGGCACCGTTTAGCCAAGTGGAGGTCATCCGGGGAAGTCGCCTGCTGCCTTGGCAGAGGCGACTGAAGATTTTAATTAAGCCTCGAGAGTGGGAGCAATTTACCCCCAATCAGCGATCCACAGTGTTCCTGCATAAAGTGGGCTATCACAGCCGCTCGCTCACCCGCACCTTAGACTTCTACGCGGCTTTGGCGGGTCTGGGGGGGGTCAGTATGGTGGTGGAAGGGTTTCAGCGAGATCCGGTGGGAATTGCAGTGTCTGGGGGATTGGGGGGACTGGCTATTTGGCAGCTCATTAAGGATCGGGCCAGCGATCGCCGCTTGTTAGCGGCAGATGCCTATGCCGTAGATCGGCTGGTGTTGAGAGGGTTGCCTCGGATTCAGGCGGTGGAGGCGCTGGGGCAAGCGCTGCACATTGAGGCGCGGTTGGAAGGGCGATCGGGGAATGAACTGCTGGATGTTTTGCGGTACCAAAATCTCAAGCGACTGGCCCAGCGACCGGCTGAGGATATTGTCTTGAGCTAGACCGATCGCTTGTGCTCAGACGGGTCGTTCGTGCTGAGATGGGTCGTGCCTCACGGTTTCAGAATCTCGATCGCTGCGCGCATGGCCCTCGCGATCGCCTCCTGTTGGTCGCGAGAGTCAGCCTCCATTGAAATCCGCAGCAGGGGCTCGGTCCCCGACGGACGCACCAATACCCAAGCGTTGCTGCCGAGCTGGAGTTTAACACCATCTTTGGACCCCACATTCACCACATCCAGACCCGCCACGTTCTCTGGCGGACTGACTGTTAACTGTTCCATGGCCGCTTGCTTGTGCTCTGGAGTCAACCGCAGATCGATGCGATGGGTGTAGGTGGGGCCGCCCGCTGCGGCGATCGCCTCCGCTGCAATCTGGCTGAGGGGCTTTTGTTCGTAGGCCATTGCCTCAAGGACTAATAAATTGGCCAGAATACCGTCCTTTTCGGGAATGTGCCCCAAGATGCTCACCCCCCCCGACTCCTCTCCGCCGATCAAGACAGGTAATTCCCGCATCTTTTGACCGATGTGCTTGAATCCCACCGGAGTTTCGTAGACCTCTAGACCGTACTGGGCCGCTAGGCGATCGAGCAGATGGGTAGTACCCACCGTACGCACAACCGCCCCTTTCCAGCCGCGATGGACGGCCAGATGGCGAGTCAACACCATCAGGACGGTATTGGGGCTTAACATCTGTCCCCGTTCGTCTGCAATGCCGAAGCGATCGGCATCTCCATCCGTTGCCATTCCTACAGCTGCCCCCGCCTGCAAGATAGCCGCCAACATCTCCCCCAACTGTGGGGCGCGCGGTTCTGGCAGGCTGCCCCCAAACAGGACATCGCGATAGGTATGGAGGGCGCTGACGTCGCAGAGACAGTAGCGCAGTGCTTCGTCGAGATAGCCGCGAGAGGTGCTGTAGAGGGCATCGTAGACCACAGAAAAGTTAGCTGCACGGATACGATCCAGGTCAATCGACGAATAGAGGCAATCGAGATAGGTGGGTCGCGGATCGAACTGTCCCACCTCAACTCCCTTTAAGTCGGGCAGCCCGTCCGGCACTCGCTCTAGATAGCTGGAGATGGCATCTGTAATGTCTGCTGTCGCAGGACCGGCATAGTCGGGAATGTACTTCAGACCGCAGTCGGTGGAGGGATTGTGGCTGGCAGTAAACATTAAGGCTCCAGCCGAACGGCGCAATCGGGCCGCAAAGGCGAGGGCCGGCGTGGGGCAATCCCGTTCGGTCACCAATACCTTCCAGCCCTCAGCAGCGAGCACTTCCGCTGCCTGACGGGCAAATCGATCGGCCAAAAAGCGCGTATCGTAGCCCACTAAGACGGGGCGGGTGCGCTCGTAGGTAGTGTCTAAGTAGCAGGCGATCGCCCGCGTTGCACGGCGAACATTTGCAAATGTAAAATCCCCGGCAATGGCACCGCGCCATCCATCTGTGCCAAACTGAATCGCTGTTGTCGTCATGGCAAAATTTGTATCTCAAGCCCACCGTAATTGCTCCTAGGATATCGAGATTTCCGCCGTATTGTGCAGCACAGTCGATAAAAAACAACCTTAAGTTCTGCTCAAAAGTACGGATCTCTCTCTAGGTAAGTAACCGTTTGAGATCCGTAAGGTAAAATCAATCACTTCTTGGCGGGGGTAGGATAACGGCCTGTCGTCTGCTGAGTTCTCCTGTACCCTAGGAGAGAGCCATGTCGAGTTCGGACCAAGGAGCTTGGCATGTCGTAACATTGTTGGGCTGCGTTCGTGCTGCCGCTCTCGTTCGATATGGTTTTGAAATCCCTCGAACTCAACTGCAATATCGACCTGGATACAGCCAATCGCTGCTTAGCCGATGCTAGCGCCCGAGAGGTTGTGGAATGGGGGGCCGAGATGTTTGGCGATCGCCTCGTCATGAGCAGTAGCCTCGGCATCCAAGCGGCCGTGATGCTGCATCTGGTGACCCAGATTATCCCCAACATCCCCGTGATTTGGGTGGATACCGGTTATTTACCTCCCGAGACTTATCAATTTGCAGAAGAGCTGATCGAGCGGTTACAGCTCAATATCGAGGTGTACCAAGCCACCATGAGCCCCGCCCGCATGGAAGCACTGTACGGACGCTTGTGGGAAGACAATACGGTTGAGTCCCTCGATCGCTACAATCAAATCCGCAAAGTGGAGCCCATGTGGCGTGCCCTGCGCGAACTCGATGCCATGGCGTGGCTGGCAGGTTTGCGCACCAGCCAAACCAATCACCGCAAAACCCTCCGTCGCATTGAGATGCAGTCGGGCATTGTTAAATTGCACCCAATCCTGCACTGGAGTGCAAAAGATGTTTACGAATACCTCACAGCCCACGACCTGCCCTACCATCCCTTCTTCGATCGCGGCTACACCAGCGTGGGCGATTGGCATTCCAGCCGTCCGCTTTCGCTAGAAGATACCGACGAGCGCGACACCCGCTTTAACGGCCTCAAACAAGAGTGCGGCTTGCACTTGCCCCTGACGCGAGGGGAAGCCGATAGTCTCAACGCGAGTTCGTTGTAGTTTTCACCCCCATGCCCACACCCTGTGACAGCCAAATGGTGCGATCGCTCGACTCGCTCTCCGATCGCGAACTCGTGCAAATGCTGCAGCTCCATCCCGAGTCGGGACGCTACTCAGTTGCCCTTTACTGCCGCTATCGCGCTTTACTCAAAGAACTCGTCCGCCGCTTTTGTCCGCAACCTGCCGAACGTGCCCACTACCTGAATCGACTCTGGCAGCAGTTTTACCAAACTTGGCTCGATGCTGACGACACCGCTCCCCAATGGGAGCGCCTGGATGTGTGGATAACAACTCAACTGCCCCAAGTCTTCCCCCAACTGCCAGCCCCGAAATTGCCAGGGTCGATCGAACCAGACAGCCGACTTGCTCGCGGCAGTGCCGCTGTATCTCCGCCACTGTGGTGCTACCTACAACAGGCGATCGCCTCACTGCCGGGGGATCTGCGATTTATTCTGGTCTTCGCCGAGGTGTTTCAATGGCAGCCCGAGCAAATTAGCGCTCAATTGGCCGCTGAAGGATATGCGCTATCGTTGGAACAGGTGCAGCAGGCTATTTCGCGATCGCGCGAAAGATTGTTACAATTACTACCAAGCGACATCCTCAGTTTATTTTTCTAGCCTATTGAGCTGGAAGGTCTTTCCACTCCCATTGAGATTTCCCTCTGTCAGTTGGCCTCTAAGGTGACATGAAGCCCTTTTCACCCCGCCCGAACTCCGATTTACGTCAATCCTCAGACAAGCGACTGCAGCAAGCTCTCGCCTATCTCGACTTAGACGCAGAGGAAGAGCTGGAGGCATTTCGTCGCTGGCAAGAGAACCGAGTCAACTCGCCGCTCGGCGATCGCCAAGCAAGCAACATTTCCAGAGGGGGGAATCCTCCCCAATCGACCCACCCTCAACCGTATTTTGAAGATCTCGACATGGAAGACGATTCTCGCAGAGGCATCAATTTATTTCCCTTTGTGGCACTGCTGAGTTTGTTGGCTGCTGCTGCGGGCATTGGGCTAGCGTTCTCGTGGCTGACAAGTCCCAATCCGCAGACGACCCGAGACGATCGCCAAGATTCACCTGTGGTGCAGCAACCGGAAACAGGACTGATTAGCATTCCGCTGGAAGAACTACCTCTGATTCCAGTCTCTCCCTCTGAAACAGCTCGCATTCGATCGAATCCTAGGTGGCAGCGGGCCAACGATATCGGTCCAGATGGCGAGGCGGTTGCGAACGCTGCGGGGCAAGGAACTGAATCTAGCGAAGCAGATCTCTTCGAGGCCGGTTCTCCAACAACCGAACAGGTTGAAAGTCAAAATGTGGCGTTTGCCACTCCCGTCACCCCTTCTGTGGACGGGCTCGGACCCAACCTCGGTTCGGGCACCTTTCTCGTCTTAATGACTTACCAAGACGATGGCAGCTTGGCTCGAGCGCAACAGTATTCGCAAGGGGCCTTTGTCAAACAGCTCGGCGACGAAACCTACGTTCAACTGGCCGCATTCGAACAGCTAGAATACGCCCGTCACATGGCTGACAATCTCCGCAGACAGGGAGTTCCCGTGCTGATTTTGCAATAACTTCGGGATTGTCACGAGATTCGAGAGTTTTACCAAGTCGAGAGTTTTACCAAGTCGAGAGTTTTACTAGGTATAGAAGCCATTTACCGATTCCCCCTTCCCCCCCACAATAGTGATGTGAATTACTATTCGTACCTTTGTCCGTCCCTCTCCAACCTCACCAGCAGCGATCGCGCCTCGACTTTTACTACAGCCAAGTCCGCGCCACCATTCTCGCTCGCCAACACCCCATCACCGGCCTGCTGCCAGCCAGCACTGCCGTCAACGAGCATGGAGACTATACCGATGCCTGGGTGCGAGACAACGTCTACAGCATTTTGGCCGTTTGGGGGCTAGCACTTGCCTATCGCGATACTGACGACACCAACGGTCGCGCCTACGAATTGGAACAAAGCACAGTCAAACTCATGCGCGGCCTTCTGGCTGCCATGATGAAGCAAGCCCACAAAGTGGAGCAGTTCAAACACAGCCAAGATCCTCTCGACGCCTTGCACGCCAAATACGACACCTCGACAGGGGATGTAGTCGTCGGAGATCGAGAGTGGGGCCACCTGCAACTCGACGCTACCTCATTATTCTTACTGTTTCTGGCTCAAATGACGGCCTCGGGATTGCGCGTCATCTTCACCTCGGACGAGGTGGCGTTCGTGCAAAATCTTGTCTTTTATATCGGGAAGGCCTACCAAACCCCCGATTACGGCATTTGGGAACGGGGTAACAAAATCAACCACGGCAAGCCCGAACTCAACGCCAGTTCTGTGGGGATGGCCAAGGCGGCTCTAGAGGCAATGAACGATTTCAATCTGTTCGGCCTCAATGGCGGCCAAGCCTCGGTCGTTCACGTCTTGGCCCACGATATCGCCCGCGCTCGCGTCACCTTAGAGTCCCTGCTCCCGCGCGAATCCAGCTCGAAAGAGGTGGACGCCGCCACCCTCAGCATCATCGGTTACCCCGCCTATGCAGTCGAACATCGAGACCTAGTCGAAACCACCCGTAACAAGATTCGAAACCAATTAGAGGGCCGCTACGGCTGCAAGCGGTTTTTGCGAGACGGGCACCAAACGGCGATCGAAGATACCCGTCGCTTGCATTACGAGCCCTCAGAACTGAAGCAGTTCGAGCACATTGAATGCGAATGGCCGCTGTTCTTCACCTACTCTCTGTTGGATGCCCTCTGTCTGGGCGATCGCGATCGGGCTGAGGCATACCGCAGCAAACTCGAGGCCCTCTTAGTCGAAAAAGACGGCCAACAGTTACTGCCCGAACTCTATTTCGTACCCCTCGACGCGATCGAGGACGAGCGCGCCCAACCGGGCAGCCAACAGCGCTATCCCAATGCCAACCTGCCACTGGTGTGGGCACAAAGCCTATATTTACTGGGCGAAATGGTAGCCGAAGGATTGCTGTCCGTCTCCGATATCGACCCCTTAGGCCGTCGCAATAGCCTCAACTCGCGAGCCGTTCCCATTGTCCAACTGGCGTTGTTAGCGGAAGATAAGCCCTTGCAAGCGGAATTGGCCGCCCGCGGCATCGACACCCAAACGCTAGCAGAAATCGTCCCAATTCAGGTGTGGAGTGCCGATCGCCTGGCGAAAGCCTACATGCAGGTGGGCCGCAACGATCGCCTGGGACTGAGCGGCTGTCCCCTGCAGCGGATGCGCAGTCTCGCCACCTCCCGAATTTTTCGCCTCAAGGGTCAACCCACTCTGTTCCTGCCCGCCTTTCTCGATCGCCGCCAGTTCTACCTCACCATCGACTATCACTTTTTAGTCGCCACCATCCGCTCCGAACTGGCTTACCTGCAACAACATTGGCGCACTCTCGGTCGCCCCACAATGGTGTTGATGATTACCCGCAATCTGCTGCGATCGGGCAGTACCGCTCTACTCGATCTCATGCAGGAATTGCAAGAGGGCAGTTGCAATGGCGTCACGGTGCAGTTGGGTCGGATCGACCAATTGAAGCTGACGGCGGGGACCGAGCGGATCGATTATCTGCACGACTTCGAATTAGTATCCCAACCTCTGGCGGGCGAGCAAGTGTTGCCCTCATACCTGCGATATGACGAGGCCGAGACTCACCCTCTCAGCAGCAATCAGGAATTATTATTGGAGTGCGAAACGGATGTCGAGGCTCTACTGAAGCGATTGCGACGCTCGGGCAATCCCTACGAGCAGGTAGAGGTTTTAAGTACGTTGCTGCCCCTGGAGGGAGCTGACTGCGACACGGGCTTCGGTCGGCACCACAGCCTCGAGGTCACCATTCAAGATTTGCTGGACGAGCTTTACAACCGAGCGGGTCGGCTGCAGTTGTGGTCGGTGGTGCGACGGGCAGCGGGCTTGCTGCGCAAAGTGGATATTGGACTGGCGGATGCAGTTACCGATATTTTAGTGCGACAAAAGGTGGTGGCGGTGGGCAAAGCCTATACCGAAGCTTCTACCATTTCCAGTCCCCAATCGCAGGAGCAAATCTTTGCCAAGATTCTGCGATTTTGCAGTGAAGATGTGCGGGAGCACGTTCTCACCCAGGAAATTACGATCTTCTTGAGCCTGCTAGTGCGCTCGAACCCCAGTTTGTTCGACAATCTCATCACGTTGCGGGTGAGCAATTTGATCCTGTTGATTACTGGCGAGATCGCTCAAGCGTTTGAGTTGGGGCAGGAGGACGCCTACGATCGCATGATGGCCATGAGCCCCTTTGAAATTAAGACTCACCTAAAGCAGGTATTGGAGGAATACAACCAGTTCGATCGTGCTGTCGTCCAGCAAGAATCGTTGCACATTCGCACCCATCGCCCCGATTTGCAGCAAGTGGAGGTGCCCGACGCCCAAGAGCCCCTACCAGCAGGGGGTTGGCTGCGCCGCCGCCGCATGGAAGGCAGTCTCAACCGCGTCCCCCCCGACTTTTACCGCCGGGTGTGGAACTTGATGGGTCACTGTAAAGGGTTGGCGATCGGAGATAAATTAGAGCGCCGCAACCACCTCGACAGTCAGTTGATTTTGGCAGAGATGACCCCTGGCGAGCAGAACTTTGCCCGCGCGATCGAGCATTTGCTCAACAAAACCGCAGCTCCCGAATATCGCCAACTCAACGTGGAGGCTCTAATGGCCCTCTCGCAGGCTGTCGAGGCGAACCCCGATCTGCAAATCGAAGACGATCTAGTGATGGATGTAGTCATCGGTCATGCCGTCCGCTTGGCATGGCTGGAAGAGCATCCCGAGCATCGCGATCGCTATCGGTTTGACGGCGGTTTGCGAGCCCGCGCCTGGAGTGCCTTCTACGAGCGTTCTCCCTATCACTGCGAAAAGGCGGTCATCGCTGCTCTATCTTTCCTCATCGGCATTGGCCTGCAAGAGCGCCAATCCACAGTCGCATAAACCGTTAGCTTCGCTCTCGGTCAGCCCTAAGACTGGGTTTCTAGGATAGCCTGTTGGCAAATAGCGATCGCCTCCACTGCCTCAATCTTCCGCAGTCAGCATCGCCATCTGATACTGCAGCAAAAACTACATGCTCGCCCAACCCGTTCAGTTGAGATCGCTTCGCCGTTGGAGTGGCCTCGTCATCGCAGTCGCGATTCTTCTATTCGGCTGGGCGATCGCCCCCCTGCCCGTCCTTGCTCAATCCCCTCTCGACGCACTCTCTCGAACAGCTCCAGTGGTGCTGGACGGTCGCGAACTATTTCGCATCCATGCCACCGATACCCTGACTGCGAGCAATCGAGCTGGATACATTAATGCCAATCTGCGAGAAGCACTGCGATCGCGCAACCCGAGGGATTTAGCCCTCACGACCGATACGGAGGGATTGCAAGCCAATATTAGTGCTGGCGGCAACCATCTCCTCACCGTTACAGAACGAGACACTCTCCCCGGTCTCACCCCCGAGTTACAAGCGCGCTTGTGGGAGCGGCGGCTTCAGTTTTCTTTAGAGCGGGCATTGCAAGAACGCACTCCAGGCTATCGCCGTCAGGCGCTCTGGCGCAGCGGGGGGATTCTGCTGGGGGCGATCGCGATTCATCTCGGGCTTGGTTTTGGGCATCGGCTGATGTCGCGCCGAGATCGCCGCCAGCCACAGCAGAGGCGATCGCAACAGTTGGCCAGACTGATGTTAGCTTTGGGACTCATCCTGGGTCGTTTGGGCTGTTGGCTGGGGGTTAGCTTTTGGATTGCGGAATTATGGCCGCTCTTGCGGCGGGGGCGCTATCAGTTCCTGCAGTTTTTAACCACCAGTTTTCAGGAACCCTTAATTGTCACGATGGGGGCCAGTGGCGGGTTTTCTCTGCTCGACTTGATGGTGTTGCTGGGGCTGCTGGCGGGAGTTTGGGCGGGGGCGATCGCCTCGACCCGCCTGCTCAAATCTCAGATTTTGCAACCACTGGGGGCTGAAGCCAGCCTGCCGGATGGCGTGGCAACGACCATTCAATATGCTCTGCTCATTGTGGGCACGATTGCGATCTTGCAGGCTTGGGGGCTGGATCTGACATCCCTGACCATTGTGGCCAGTGTTTTTAGTGTGGGAGTGGGATTTGGCCTGCAGAATATCTTCAGGAATTTCATTAGTGGTTGGGTGATTTTGTTGGATCGTCCCGTGCAGGTGGGGGATTTTGTCAACATCGGCTCGTTGGTGGGAACGGTAGAGCGAATTGGAGCCCGCAGCACCACAATTCGCACCCTCGATCGCGTCGCGATCGTCGTGCCCAACTCCCACATTTTGGATCGAGAGGCAATCAACTGGAGTCAAGGTCATGCCGTTTCTCGCTTGCACGTTCCCCTCGGGGTGGCCTACGGTTCCGACATTCGTCAAGTGCGCGCAGTTCTATTGAGAGCAGCTCGCAGCCATCCGACAGTGTTGCAATATCCTCGACCGCAGGTCTGGTTTCAAGGGTTTGGAGACAGTGCTCTAAATTTCGAGCTCTTGGTATGGCTGGCCGATCCTCGACAGCAGTTTAGTCTAAAAAGTGACTTGAATTATCGAATTGAAGCCAACTTGCGCAAGTTGGGGGTTCAAGTGCCATTTCCGCAGCGGGACGTGCATTTGCGATCGCCTCACTTAGAAAAAATGGCCGGGGTTTGGCTGAAACAGCAAGTGGATTCAGAGTCGTTAGCAGAACTTGAGGAACTGCTCGCGGGCTGTGAAGCGGAAGAGCGTCCCTTTGTAGAAGATGCTTGGTCGAAGGAATTTTTGACGCCGCTGCAGTTGCAGGATGCTTTTACAGAGACGCAGGTGACCGAGTTGGTGGAGAAGATGCGGGGGGAGGGCGGCGTGGAAATTCGCGATCGCCGCTATCGGCTAACGACGTATCGAAACTGTTTTGTGGGAGCTGAGGCGGTGGAATGGTTGATGGAGAATCAGCGGACAACGCGGGAGAATGCAACTCAGATCGGTCAGATTCTGATGGATCGGGGGATGATTCAGCATGTTTTGGACGAACAGCCGTTTTTAGACCGGTATTTGTTCTATCGCTTTAGAGATGATGCTGGCGATCTGACGTTACCTCAGCAAGAGGACGGGGCTCCCGTGCAATAGACGCGCTTCGAGTGCATTTGCTGTTCCGGCTCGAATTTAGGCGCGATCTTCCCATACTTCCCGCTTTCTTCTCGCTTTCTTCCCCCTTCTTTCTCCCAGGCTCTTTAGAGTGGGCATCGAGGTGAAAAACTGCCTCCAATCCCTTTAGAGAGAAGGAAGATGAGCTACGCAATAGTCAGGGTGCTACCGACGGTTATCGCCCGCGAAATCGACTCTATTTTGCCAACCTATCCCCCAGAACCCTATCAAAGGGTGTTTGCGATTTCTGAAGTCAAGCAGCAATTGATTGACTACGTTCTCAAGCAGGTGCTCGGTCAAGCCTCGATCGATCGCGCGCGCGCAGGCAAGATAGAGTCCGACCGGCAAGATTTGGACGTACAACTCGACCGAGTGCGACTGCTCGTCCATTTGGGCCTCGCGGAGGTGTTGCAAGACAACAGCAGTCACTGCCAGTTTGCCCGAATCGGTAACTATCGCTACAGTGACGAACCTTCCCGTTGGTTCGGGTGAGATATTTTTCTGGCCATCTCGCGGCACTCGCCGCTTGCAAACTCAATTGAATACCCTTGCTGGAGAGTATCACTCATGACCTCTAACCGGACGCTCGATCTCGGCTATCCCGCCCGAGCCCTAGAGAAATTGTCTTACCTGACATCAACCCCCGCACAGGCAATCTACAGGGATTGTTTGAAGCGATTTATTCGACGCATCGGTGCCATTCGAGCAATGGAGACCGAAGGCAAGATCGATCGCGAGAAAGCCTACGACGGCATTCTGTTCTGCTGGGAACAGCTACAACAGAGCCAGCGAGACCTCGGCCTAGCTGAAGACTCTGCAGCGTAAAGGTCAGGCCAACTGCTTGAGCCGATAGCCCACACCGCGAATGTTTTCAATCGCATCGGGGGGGGCTCCCACTGCTTTGAGTTTGTGGCGCAATGCCTTGACATGGGCTTTGACAGAGTCTTCCACGGGCGGATCGTCATAGCTCCACAGTTGGCCGACAATGGTTCGTCGGCTCAACACCCGCTGGCCGCTGCGCAGGAACAGTTCCAGCAGTGAAAACTCTTTGGGGGTTAGATGTAGGGGGGAGCGATTGTAGGTGACTGAATAGCAGCTGGGGTCGAGCTGCAATGCCCCCCACTGAAGAACGGGTTGAGCGATCGCTTGCCCCCGTCGCAAGAGGGCTCGAATGCGGGCTAACAATTCTGGCAAGTCCAGAGGTTTGACAAGATAGTCGTCGGCTCCGGCATCCAATCCTGCGACTTTATCGGTGCTGGCATCGCGAGCTGTCACCATCAAAATGGGTATCGCACAACCGCGCGATCGCAGTGACCTGCAGAGACTCACCCCATCCAGTTTAGGCAGCATCACATCCAGCAGAATCAAGCTGTATTCTTCCCGAATCGCCTGGTCCAGACCCGCTTCTCCATCGCCGACCACATCGACGACATAAGAATAGTCCTGTAGTGCTTCAGCTAAAACCTCAACCAGACGGATATCATCTTCGACCAATAAGAGTCTCATTCTTAACGTGCAGCCTCAGCCATTGGTAGTAAGTATTCCCAAAGGAGCGATGTCGAGTCAACTTTAGATCTCAATTGCGAACAGGTCAGAAATGCGAGGGGTGAGGGCCATCAGAGCCATCGAACTCAGGTTATTTTGGTTCTGGCCGAGACGGTCTCTTAGCGAAACTGATAGGATGCACATCGAAGGACCGACATCGGTATAGAGGTGAGTTAGCGACTCGCTCACTCGGTGGTATGGCTATTCCTAGCAAATTGGTCTGGGCAGGGCTGCGATGAACGACGACTCCTCTAATCCCCAATTGAAGGCGATCGCAAGCTCGAACGGAGCTGCCAGCGAGACCGAGCAGTCATTCCATTCCGCTTTACCTCCAGACAGCGGGGTAGAAGAGGGCAACCTCGAGCGGTTCTTCACGCTGTCGATAGATATGCTCTGCATTGCCGGGTTTGACGGCTACTTCAAACGTCTCAACCCCATCTGGGAGAAAACTCTCGGCTACACGCAGGCAGAATTGTTGGCCGAGCCCTATCTCGACTTCATTCATCCCGACGATCGCGAGTCCACCATAGCGGAAGCCCGCAAGCTGGCGGATGTCGGCATCAACACGATTGCATTTGAAAATCGCTATCGATGCAAAGATGGCTCCTACCGCTGGCTGTTGTGGAATGCTACCCCCTTCCCCGAACGGCAATTACTTTACTGCGTCGCCCACGACATTACCGAGCGCAAGCGGGCCGAATTTGCCCTACAACGCCAATTGGAGATCGATCGCCTGATTGCCAATATTTCCACTCGCTTCATTAACTTGCCTTGCGAGCAGATCTCCGACGGGCTCGATCGCGCCCTACAGGAGATCGGCCAATTTGCTGGAGTAGATTCCAGCTTTGTCTTTCGGTTCTCAGACAACCTCGAAACCCCGATCGTGGCCCGCCAATGGGTGGCAGAAGGCATCGAATCTCGGCTCGATCGCGCTCCCAGCCTGCTGCCCGAGAGCTTTCCTCGACTTCATTGCGAACAGCAAGACAGAAATGTTATCGAGGTGGCGAATGTGGCCGAGCTCCCCGAGATAGCAGGAGGCGATCGCGACCGAGCCTTTCCGTTTGCAGCATTCGTTGCCGTCTCGCTCAGCTATGAAGGGGAGGCGATTGGATGGGTGGGGCTTGGCTCTTTGAAGCCAGTTCGCAATTGGTCGCGCGGCTATCGGCACCTGTTGAGAATGGTGGGGGAAATTATCACCAATGCCCTACAGCGGCAGCAGGCTGAGACCGAGATTCGTCAGCTCAATAGCGATTTGGAACAACGGGTGTTGGAGCGCACGGCACAACTGGCCGCGACCAATGAGGAACTGGAATCGTTTTGTTATTCGGTGTCTCACGATTTGCGCGCTCCCTTGCGGGGGATCGATGGCTTCAGTCAAGCGCTGTTAGAGGATTATGAGGCTGTGCTCGACGACATCGGGCAAGATTTCCTGCAACGCATTCGGGCCGCCACTCAGCGCATGGGGCAGGCGATCGACGATCTGCTCGCCCTCTCCCGCGTCACTCGCCAAGAACTGCGCTGGGAAACTGTGGATCTGAGCGCACTGGCAGCGGAGATTGTAGAGTTGCTCCAACAAACCGATCGCGATCGACAGGTGGATGTGGCGATCGCGATCGCCCCCGAAGTGCGAGGAGATGACCGCTTGTTGCGCGTAATGTTGGAAAATCTGCTCGGCAATGCCTGGAAATTCACCTCCAAAACTCCTCAGGCCCAAATTGAGTTTGGCACGCTGCCAGAAGCGGAGGGGCTGGTTTATTTCGTGCGGGATAACGGAGCTGGCTTCGATATGGCCTATGCAGATAAGTTGTTCGGCCCCTTTCAACGGCTCCATAGAATGGCTGAATTTTCGGGGACGGGAATTGGCTTGGCCACTGTTAAACGCATTATTAACCGCCATCGAGGCCGGGTATGGGCTGAGGCCGAAGTCGATCGCGGCGCAACATTCTTCTTTACGCTCTGAACACTCGATCTCTTTCCCAACCAATTGAAGCTAGGATATTTCAAATGATTCTCCTCAGGAACCTGTGAATCACAAAGCGATCTTGTTAGTCGAAGATAACCCCGACGATGAAGCACTCACCCTGCGAGCCCTAAAGCGCAATCGCATTTCTAACAAGATCGTCGTGGCACGCGATGGAGTAGAGGCGTTAGATATTCTGTTTGGCCGGGGAGAGTATGTCGATTGCGCAGTCTTGCCGACCCCGATCCTGCTCGATTTGAAGCTTCCGAAGATAGACGGGTTAGAGGTATTGAAAGAGCTGCGATCGCACGATCGCACGAAACTAGTGCCCGTAGTCGTACTCACTACATCGCAGGAAGAACAGGACCGACTGGCCAGCTACCGTTTGGGATGCAATAGCTACATCCGCAAGCCCGTCGATTTTGTTCGGTTCACAGAAGCCGTCAGACAATTGGGTATCTACTGGCTGTTACTCAACGAAGCGCCACCGCTGCCGCAGTGAGCTCGAGATCCGTCACCACTAGATTTGGCTGCAATGGACAAGCCCCTGCGAGTGCTGATTGTGGAAGATTCGGAGGATGACGCGCTGCTGACAGTGAGGCTGTTGCGCAGAGGAGGATATCGAGTCGAGTTCGAACGGGTAGAAACGGCTACCGCCATGCAGACCGCCCTGAAAAAGCAAACTTGGGATCTGGCGATCGCCGACTACACGCTGCCGCAATTCAGTGCCCCGGCTGCGTTAGCGCTGCTGCAATCGATGCAGATCGATCTGCCATTCATTGTGGTGTCTGGCACCATTGGCGAAGATCGAGCGGTGGCGGCGATGAAATTGGGAGCCCACGATTATTTGATGAAGGGTCAATGGGCTCGACTCCTGCCTGCCGTGGAGCGGGAACTGCGAGAAGCCCGAGAACGGCGGCAGCGGCGGATGGCGGAACAGGGGCTGCGCCGCAGCGAACAGCGATTTCGGGCACTGATTGAAAATGCCTCTGACATTATTCTGCTGCTGGATAGAGCGGGTAGCGTGCAATATGCCAGCCCATCCGTGCGACGCAGCTTAGATATCGACCCCCAACAGACCCTCGGTCAACCCTTTGCAGATTGGTTGCACCCCGACGATCGCACTCCTGCAGCAAAGATATTAGCAACGGTCCTTGCTGCTGATGGCACCGTGCAAACTGCCGAGTGGCGCTGGCGACATCGGCAAGGGGATTGGCGGGTGTTTGAAGCGATCGTCAAACGGTTTGACGATGCAACCAGGTTTTCGGGCTGTGTGGTTTGCGCTCGCGATATTACCGCCCGGTTGCAGATAGAGGAGATGCGTCGCGCTCTCGAGCGGGAGCGGGAGTTGACCGAACTGAAGCTGCGTTTCTTTTCGATGGCCTCCCACGAATTCCGTACCCCACTGAGTGTGATTTTGATGGCAGCACAAATGCTGGAACATTCGGAGCCGGAGTGGCTCGATGCTAAAAAGCTGCGCAATTTGCACCGGATTCAGGATGCTGCCAAAAGTATGAGTCAAATGCTGACGGACATCCTCACCATTGCCAGGGCTGAGGCTCAGAAACTCGAGTTCGATCCCCAACCTCTGAATTTGTTTGAGGAATGCCGCCAGATTGTGGAGGAAATGGAGTCGACTGATGCGCAACAGTCAAGCTCAATTCAGTTTGTCTGCTCGGGTCGAGGCGATGGGGTTTGTCTCGATCGCAAGCTGTTGCATTCGATTTTGACGAATCTGCTTTCGAACGCACGTAAGTATTCTCCCGCAGGGGCTGAGGTGGCCTTGCAGGTGTCTGTGGGGGAAGAGGTTGTGACTTTTGAGATAGCGGATCGGGGGATTGGGATTCTAGCGGGCGATCGCGATCGCCTCTTCGAGTTATTTTATCGCGGTGGGAACGTCGGTCAGATCGAGGGCTCGGGGTTGGGACTGGCGGTGGTGAAAAAGTGCGTGGATCGGCACGGAGGCTCTGTATTGGTGGCGGGGGCTGAGGGGGAGGGAACAACGTTTGTCGTGCGGATTCCTGTCACCGAAGGCGACAATCGCTCGGACTGACGTCAAACCAGCATTGAGGGGATTCACCGCGTTAGGCAAAATTGCTGGCCTGTCGGTGGCGATCGTAGCGCTCTACTGGCGAAGCACTTGACCTGCTTTGTGGCAGCCGAGGCGGTATCTGATTGAAGCTGAAGAGACTCTATCTCAGTGTTCGGCAGATTAAAGAGTCTGCCTTGGAAAGCAAACAAGAAAGGCAAAGTATATTTTTTAATTCTTTAAAGCAGCAAACTTAGGAATATATAGCCAAATAGCAGCTTGCATGGTGTTAGACCATGAAATAAATCGAAACATTAGAGCTACATCTAAGAGCGTTTGTAGTGTTAGGCGGAGGCAACCGTATTTACACTTAAACTACAGTGCATTTTCTTGAGATCCTAGCAGAAGTACTGTATAATCACTGAGGGAAGCTTCACAGAACACGTATTTATTTTGCCGTTGTGAATTTCGATAGTGGGGTCTTATAAATGATTTCAAGTGTGACTTGGCGCAGTTCGCTGGCCACATTAGCTTTGGGGTTAGCTTCAACGGTTGTAGTGGCTCCAGCTAATGCAGCATCAATGTTTGGTTTTGAGAATATATTTCCTGGCGACACCTTTGGCGACAGTATTGTTGGTGACTTTGGTTTCGATGTTTCTGATACAGGTGGCGGTCAAGTTTTATTTAGCTTTTTTACAACCAATACCGTCACTGCAGCTGTAGCGCAAATTGCCTTCTCAGACTCAACCGATCTGCTGAGCAACTTAACAATCTTAAGTGGTGCTGCTGATGGCGTCCAATTCGGATCCACAACTGCCAACCTGCCTCAAAGCAATAATATTCTCGATCACCCCAATGGCGATGCTTTTAATGAGGATTTTGGCGTCGCTAACATTAACCTTATGGGGAATCCTGATGGATTAAATGGAACAGCAGGGGCACTGCAGGTCGGAGATAGCTTAGTACTTGAGTTTGACGGTGTTTTGGCCGATGTTGCTGCTGCCCTAAATAGTCGAGAACTTTTGGTTGGAATTCACGTCAGGTCTATTGACCCTAATGACGAAAGCGATGTTTTTGTCACCCCTGGCACAGTAATTCCTGAGCCTATGACCATTGTAGGATCCACGATCGCCGCACTCGGTAGCTTGGGCTTACGCAAGCGCCGCACTCATCGAAGCTAGGTTACATAGGCCGCAAGTTCATATGAACAAAGTGATGCAAGAATTTTGCTCCTTGCATCACTTTTTTGTTTATACAATCAATCGATTTCAAACCGAAAAATAGGGATTTTAGCTTGATTAGAGCCGCTCGATTTCAGTCAGGGTTACCCCAAAGTTGCGAGTGCCAATTCTAACTCCAGTCCTGGTTGTGCCTTTGACCACGACATTGGAATCTATTGCAGGCAATCCCGAATCGGTGGTCACCCAAATGCTGCCACTGTCATCTTCAACTTGGTAAGCCCCCTGTCCCAAAAACGCAAACTGGCTGACAACCCGACCGCGAATATAAATTTCTTGCGTATCTCCAGCAGACTCGATCGCCGTTGCAATCGGTGTTGTGGTGGCTGTGAGACGCGCGATTTGGCCGCAACTCGACAGCGTCACTAGGCACAACAGCAGAGCGATCGCCGTTCTCCGATATCCCAGTCCCAACCGTTTCAAGCCAGCCATCCCGTCATCTCCAGCCAAATTCCCGTTCAGAATAGCTCGATCCTGCGGCGATCGCAGCAGGACGCGACGCAACATCATTGCCCACACCCATTCCAGATCTACCGTTGAATGCATGGTGCAGACCGTCCCCAGTGCTATCAGTCATTGCACCCGTCATCGGAGATCGGTCTCAAAGTCATCCGAGCGACATCTCCTCAGGCAACTCCACTCGCGCGATCGACTGGGCTAAATCCGCCAACAGGAGCGGCTTGCTGAGAAAATCGTTCATGCCTGCCTCCAGACAGCGATCGCGAAACTCCTGATGGGTGCTAGCCGTGATGGCAACAATCCACGGTTGTTGGCCGCAATAGTGCTGGCGAATGCGTCGGGTCGCCTCCCAACCATCCATCTGCGGCATTTGGATATCCATCAACAAGAGGTCGTATTGCTGGCGCGACAGAGCCTCGATCGCCTCCACCCCATTATTGCTAATGTCGGCTCGATAACCTAGCTTGCCTAACATCAGACAGGCGACTTTTTGATTGATGCTGTGGTCCTCTACTAGCAGAATGCTTAAGGGTTTTTGACGGGCAAAGCTAGTATCCAGCCGGGGGCGATCGTCTGGGGCGGCTCGATCGGGGCGATTGCGACTGCCTAATAGCGAAGCCACGGCGGCGTAGAGCTGCGATCGCTTAACCGGTTTGACGAGATAGCGGGAGATGAGCTCGGGTTCCTCGGTGTCTTGCGAACCCAATGAAGTCATTAAAATCAGCGGCAAGTGCTGGCTGCTGGGGAGCTGCCGCAGAATGGAGGCAAGGGTGAGGCCGTCCATTTCCGGCATCTGCATATCTAGAATAGCTAGATGATAATCGTGGGTGGCTCGCTTCAGCTTTACGAGGGCTTCAGCTCCCGAGGCCGCCGTTTCAACCGACAGGCCGACCCCCTGCAACTGCAAGCATAGAAGTTTTCGATTGGTATCGTTATCGTCCACCACTAAAATTCGCTTGTTTGCCAGCACCTCTCCTGCATTCAATTCGGGGGCGCTAGCAGCTTCGGCAATCGCAGCACAGATGGTGAAGTAGAATGTAGAGCCTCGACTGAGATCGCTCTCCACCCAAATACGACCCCCCATCATCTCGCACAGTCGCTTGCAAATTGCCAGCCCCAAGCCGCTGCCGCCATACTGGCGGGTTGTCGATGCATCCACTTGGCTGAAGGGCTGAAACAGCCGATCCAGCCGGTCGAGGGCAATGCCGATGCCGGTATCTCGCACCGCAAACTGCAGCATATAGCGATCGCTTCGACAAGCTGCTGTCGCTGGGGTGCCATCTTCTCTGGTGCCACCTTCGCTGGCGAGATCGACTGCTAGCGAGACTGTGACGACAACCTCCCCCCACTCTGTAAACTTGATGCCATTCCCCACTAGGTTCATCAGAATCTGTCGCAGTCGAGTCACATCGCCAAGAATGTAAGGGGGAACCTCTGGGGCGATCGACGCCACGAGTTCCAGACCTTTTTGGGAGGCCAGAGGGGCGAGCACATCTAAAATATCTTCGACACCTTGGCGCAGCGAAAAGGGCTGTTCCTCTAATTCCAATCGATCCGCTTCAATTTTGGAGAAATCGAGAATATCGGAGATCGTCTCCACTAATGCGTTGCTACTGTGGCGAACGGTCTCGGCAAAATCTTTCTGTTGAGCTGTTAGGGGGGTATCCAACAGCAACCCTGCCATTCCAATCACAGCATTGAGGGGCGTCCGAATTTCGTGACTCATCACAGCCAGAAATTCACTTTTAGCGAGGTTGGCGGCTTCAGCCGCTTGGCGGGCGCGATCGGCCTCTGCCAGCAGGTCGGCCTGAGCTAAAGCAATTCCCACTTGGGCGGCGATCGCCTCGACAAATTCCACCTCATCCGGCTGCCACTGGCGGGGGTTGTCGCATTGGTGCAAGACCAACATGCCATTGGGCTGGCCTCGATAAGAGGTTCGTGCTGCCAGCATAGACTCAATTTCTAGACTCTGGCAGAAGGGGATTAAGGTCTGCGTGAGGGAATCGCTCCAGACGCAGTCAGTAGCAATGGCAACATCGCCGGACAAGACCGCTTGGGCGTGGGGATTGTCTGCAACGGGAATGACGGCATGGCGGCTGGAGGAAGTATTGTGGGATAAATATTCCGAGACGCAGGGCAGGTGGGGGGTGGGGTGCTCGATGTAGGTGTGCAGGTGGACGCGATTGACGCCAAACATTTGGCCCAAACGGGTGACGGTGGTTTGGAAAATAGTGTTAGCATTAAGGCTTTGGCGAATGTCGTGGGTGAGTTCCCGCAGCAGCAGAGCCCGCTGATATTGGTGCTCTAGGGTGGTTTTGGCCTGCTGTCGCTCCAGTTCTACCCCCACCCACTGACCCATCAACTGCAACAGTTCTCGATCGGCGGCCCCGAAGGGAGTACGTCTGGGCTTAGCGCTGGAGAAATTCAGCGTGCCGTCTGCAATTCCCCCCACCAACACCGGAACCCCGAGGTAAGCTTCCAGCTTATGGCGAGCGTAGCAGGAGTGGCGACACCAGGCCGACTGACTGGCCCGTTCGAAGCTTAAAGGACCATTGGCCTGCAGGGTCTCGCGGCAATAGGTGTGGGCCAGCTCGAATGTGGTGCCGCTGACGATCGCCCCATTGGGATCGATGACCGCCATCACCGTATAGCGATCGCCTCGGACGCGGGAGAGAATGCCTAAGTCGAGCCCGAAGCGGCTGCAGCCCATTTTGAGCAATTGATGCAATCGCTCGGAGAAGGTGAGATCGGAAGCGGCCACAATTGCATATAAATCGCGAATGGCAGACTCGCTGTCTTGCAGGGCCAACTGTGCCTGTTTGCGTTCCTCTTCTACCCCAATCGCCGCTGCCACAATCTGCATTAACTGCAGTTGTTTGGGGCTGGGGGCAACATCGGTGCGGTACAAGACGCACAACGAGCCCACCACCTCTCGGTTCCAGGTAACGGCCATTCCCACATAGGTTTTTAGGTTATGGGTCTCGATGTTGGGATCGGTGCGAACGTAGGGGCTGTTAGGCAGGTCTCGAACCACTAGGGGCTCTTGCTCCCCCCGTTGTTGGATGATGTCGTAGCAGAGATTCCCTTCAGGGGGGTTGATGGGCTGGCAGTTTAGAGGGGCGTTCCACTGACCGAGGGGAACAATCGTGCCATCCGGTTGCAGGCGGTTGTAAAGGGTGAAAGAGGCTTGTAGCAATTGACCGCAAATACCGAGCAGGCGGTTGATATTGGCATCTGGATCGCTGGTGAAGCTGAGAAAACAGGCGTTGAGTGCTTCCAACGGGTCTTCCAGTGGGAGGCGATCGTCCATAGATCTCTGCGAAGTCGCTGCGGAACTGGGGTAAGCCACTGATTGCGGACTGGAGGACACACTACCTTACCCAAAACCCGATGGGGCGGCGGCAGTAGAGGGAGCCCCCGTTCCAGACTATCGCTGTATCGACGCCTGCAATGTCTCAGCGGCTTCTTGGCGCAAGCCTCGGGCAATACGAAACAGTTCTTGTCCGGTGTGTAAGTGGCGATCGTCGAAGTTGAGGGGAAAATATCGCAACTCCTCCAACGCATCTCCCAATTGGTTGATGCAGTAATACAGCCGCGAGGCCACCCCTGCCAACGTGCTGGGATTGGGGTGCTGGCGAAATAACCTTTCGATTCTGGCAAACTCGATCCGACTGCGATCGACATAAGCCGCAAACTCGTCGGTCAAAACCTCATCGTAGGGATCGGCAGAGAGGACCTTGAGTTGGGGAGCAAGCGATCGCAATAGGCTACTCAGTTTGCGGTTGAGGGGGGTATAGACTTTTTGAATCCACACTTGCCGAGCCAGTTCTTCGTCGGAGGCAGTGGGTTGGCGCGGCATGTCCGCCACCGATTGAGCGCGAGTGGCCCTGTCTCGCGCATGCTGACTCATGCGATTGTCGTAATCCTGTCGAGATTGGCGATGTTTCAAAATCTCGTAGGCAGCGTTCACCTGACGAATGCGCTCGGCACTCGCCACCGCATCCAAGGCACTACTGGTTTGGCGATCGGGATGGTGTTGTTTGACCAACCGCCGATAGGCCCGCTTGATCTCCTCAGCGGAAGCATTGGCAGTCACTTCTAGGACGTCATAGTGGGTTCGCTGGCGGCGGGAAGGCATGAGAACAATCCGACATCGCCCCCTATTCTACGTAGAATCGAGGGGATGGGGCGACAAGTTTTAGCCCCCCAATCCTTAGCGCCGGCGCCAACCATGACCTCTCCAGTCCCCTCTAGCTCTCCTCCAGCAAATGCTCGGGCCGAATTTCTCAAAGTTCTGTTGGGAGCCTCAATCTCGGGGGGAATGGCCTATCTATTGATTCGACTGCTGCAGAGCATCGTGGCCCATTTGCCTCCGATCGCTTTAGATGGCCCAGTGTTTGCCCGCAATATTTCTGTAGCCGTGCGTTACTTGCTGGTGGGCTCAATTGGATTGATGGCCTTTATGTTTGTCATGGTCGCGGTGGGCCTAACAGCCTACATCGGGCAGCTCGTCTGGCAGGGTTTTGTGGGGAAAGCCGTTAGCGCTCCCCTAGAAAATTCACTAGAACGCGAGCCGCCGTCGCGCGACGCCGAGCCCGAAACAGTGGATGGCACGCAATCCCAACCTCAAAAGCAAGATTAAAACTTGTGTCAGTTCTCGCAAAATAGCGAGATATCCCGACGCAACTGAGAATTCGGCTCGGACCGCTGTGATACGATGTCAACCGAACAGTAGTTTGCTTTACAAGGAGTTCTCCGGCCATGTCTGGAGCCATTGACGTTCTCGATGCTTCCTTCGAACAAGAGGTTTTAGGTGCAGAAGTACCCGTATTGGTAGATTTTTGGGCTCCTTGGTGCGGTCCTTGCCGAATGGTGGCTCCGGTGGTGCAAGAAATTGCCGAGCAATACGACGGCAAAGTCAAGGTCGTCAAAATGAACACGGACGAGAATCCTAAGGTGGCTAGCGAGTACGGCATTCGCAGCATTCCGACCTTGATGGTGTTCAAAGGGGGCCAAAAAGTTGATGTGGTCGTCGGGGCGGTCCCCAAGGCTACGCTGGCCAGCACGCTAGAAAAACATCTCTAAACCGCTTGACTCCAGGCCCGCCGCTCGATCGTTTATGCATCTGAGCATCTTAGAATCTATGGATCTATCAGTAGGCATTCTTGAAAGAACCTGTCTCTGAAACTTTAACTGCCTGCGGGCAACTGCTCGAACAGCTTTCCGATAACTCCAATCGAGATGTTTGGACGGGTGCTTTGCAGACTCTCGTAGACATTGGACATCTAGATCTGACCCATCTGGATACCAAGATTCTTAGGGCAACGTTGAAGGATATGGAGGCGGGGTATCGAGCCTTTGCCCAGCACCAACACACCCGCAAAGTGACGCTGTTCGGTTCCGCCCGATCGCCTGCCGATTCTGCCGAGTATCGACAGGCTCGCGACTTTGCCAAGTTTATTGCCCAACAAGGGTTTGCCGTGATGACTGGAGGGGGCAGCGGCATTATGGAAGCGGGCAACCAAGGGGCCGGTTTAGAGAACTCCTTCGGCCTCAATATTCAGTTGCCCTTCGAGCAGGAATCTAACCCCGTCATTGCCAGTAGCAATCGCGAGATTCAATTCAAGTACTTTTTCATTCGCAAGCTGTTTTTCCTCAAGGAATCCGATGCTGTGGTGCTGTTTCCCGGCGGCTTTGGCACGCAGGATGAGGGGTTTGAAACCCTGACCTTGATGCAAACAGGAAAAGCGCAGTTAATGCCGCTGGTGTTAGTCGATCGCCCGGGCGGGCGATACTGGCACGAATGGGATGATTACATTCGATCGCACCTATTGGCTCGCGGCTTGGTTAGTCCCGAAGACGTCGAAATTTACCGAATTACTGACGACGTGACCGTCGCCTGCAACGAGATCGCCAGTTTTTATCGCACGTTCCACAGCAATCGCTTTGTTGGCGATCGCCTCATCATTCGCCTCAACGCCGAACTCACCGACGAATCGGTCGAGATTCTTAACGACAAATTCAGCGATATTTTGCTCTCGGGCAAAATCAAGAAAACACGTGCCTTACCGGCCGAAGGGAAGAAAGACGTCGAGCATTTACCCCGCTTGGCAATGCATTTCAACCAACGCAACTTCGGTCGTCTCTGGCAACTCGTTCGCACGCTCAACACTCTCGATTGTATCGATCGCCAGACCAACCCCCATCCCGAACGCAAGTAAAACCGATGTTTGTCAAAATTTGCGGGATTACCCAGGTGGATCAAGGAGTGGCGATCGCCCGCGCCTTCCAGCGCTACGGCATGGCTGGACGTTGTGGGTTGGGGTTTATTAGCGTTTTGGCCTCCAAACGCTATGTTGCCCCCGAGCAGGCTGCGGCGATCGTAGAGGCTGTGCCGCCAGGGGTGGAAACGATTGGGGTGTTTGCAGGCGAGACATGCGATCGCGTCGTAGAGATTGCGGCCCAAACGGCACTCTCCGGCGTGCAACTGCACGGCAACGAGTCGCCCGATTATTGCCGCAGTCTGAGGCGAGCTCTGCCGCATATCCGTCTGATCAAAGCATTGCGATTGCGCCAGCAAGACGACTTAGCGCAATTGGAAGCTTATGGGGATGAGGTGGATACCTACTTAATCGATGCTTATCACCCCCAACAGCTAGGGGGGACGGGGATAGCGGCTGACTGGAGTTTATTGAAAGGATTTCGCCCGCTACTGCCGTGGATGTTGGCCGGGGGATTGACCCCTGAAAATGTGCGGCAGGCGATCGCCACTGCGGTTCCCGACGGTATCGACCTGTCTAGCGGTGTCGAGCGGCAACCGGGGCTGAAGGATCTCGACCGAGTGGAGCAATTGCTGAGCGTCGTGCAAGCAGTTGAGCGATCCGTCGAGCCAAATCGCGATCGCTCTGGTTAGATGCAGGGATTATCGCCCACTTCCCCGAGGGAATTAAGCTACACTCAACACATATTTCTCCTAACTATTGCATTCGCTTGCAGGGGGTCGAACCATGTTTCCATTTCTTGGGATGTGTTGTGGCAAGAAGATGAGCCACACGGAATATCAAGAGGGCAAACTCAAATTCCTCAAATGGATGCGGGATGACATGGAAACCCGTTTGGCGGGCTTGAATGCAGCGATCTCCTCGATTGAAGCTCAGGTGAGTCGGGCGAAGACAGAAGAAACAAGTGTTGAATGACCTGCGTTCGATCGCTCTGCATGGCCCTCACCCCCGACCCCTCACCCCCGACCCCTCACCCCCGGCCCCTCTCCCTAGGGAGAGGGGAGAAGTAGGTGGCGCTTTAGGCGTTAGGATTGGTCAGCACATTGCCATCCGGCATGATGGTGCTATCGAACGTCACAGCACTCATATCCACTTTGTCCAGCTTGGCCTTGCGGAGATCGGCATGGCTTAAATTGGTGCCTAACATCACTGCGCCACTGAGATCGGCTCCCCGCAAATCTGCCCCTCTCAGATCGGTCCCAATCAGATCTGTGCGCGTCAGGTTGACGTCGGTGAGATTGGCCTGCTGAAAGTTGGCGTCGCTCAAATTGGCTTCTTGCAAATTCGCTTGCTGCAGAATGCTGCGCGCCAGAATGGCACCAGTCAAATTGGTGCGACGCAGTTGAGCGCGGTTGAGAATGGCATCGCACAACACCGCCTCTTCCAGATTGCTTTTATACAGATCGGTGCCTACTAAGCTAATGAAGGGTAGATAAGCACCTACGAGATTGAGGCGCAGGAGCTCGAGATTGTGAAATCTTCTGACGCCCATTGCGTAGGCTGCGAGCAGTTCTTCTGCAGTCATAACTCATTTCGGCTGTCTAGCCATTCATTGTACAAATTGACCGCCCTACCCCAACGCGGGAGAGATGGCGATATTCCTGCTGGGCAATCTCCTCAGACCCTGTGATAAGTCTCGAGCCAATAGTCGAGATCGTCGCAGAGTCCGTTGAAGGAAACACAAGAGATTGCGTTTGAGTCAATCATTGTCCTGCCCAAACGCCACTTCAGTCGATCTCGTTCTCGTGGCGAAAGATTCATATCCTTCCCAATCACAATCAATCCATGGAAGGTTGCCCGACGACTAGATCGGCCACAAAATCGCCGTAGATTTGATACTCGTGCGCAAATCTGTCTGGATTTGCGATTTTCGGCTAGCATTCCTGTACGTCATGCTAGCCTGCGCCGAGCCAGATTAGATGGCGATGACCGGACTTAAGCCCTTCGCTTATTGCTTGGGGAGGGCTAGTTGAGCTGCGCGGAACTGTTCCACAATCGCGGCCACTTCCCCCGCCGAGCTAGCAAACCACCGCTGTAGCTTCTCCAATTCTGCCGGTAAATCGCTAGTGGCGGGGAAGGTCGGACAGTCCCAACCGAGCGATCGCAGGCCCGCCACTAGCACAGAGGGCGACACCCACCACTGCTGGGCCAAACGCAATAGATCCAGTTCGCGGCTGTTGCGAAGGTGTCTGTCCAGATGCTGTTGCAGTGTTTCGGCACTCGGAACGGCTACCGCCTGACGGTGCAAATAAATCTGATGGCCCTCTGGGCTGGCGGGGCAGGTGGCAGACAAGAGCCAGTTGAGATGAGTGAGGGACGGGGGTAAGCTCCACAGCCAAATGGCAGTATATGGCTGCCCGGATTGGGGACGATCGTAATGAATGTCGAGGGGGGGCAGGGGCGAGAGCGAGGGACGGCGATCGCCGTAGAGCAGGACTGTGCCGCGAGATTGGGGAAAGGGAGTCTCTAGCGAGTCGAGGGTATGCCAAGTGAGGGGAACTGCGAGTTGAGGAGCCGAACGGTAGTTGTTGAGGTTGAGGGGCGATCGCTCGTGCCCAGCTGAATTTTTACTCGGCTTTGCCTGCGAAAGGAGATCGGGTTGTGCAGCCCGAATGCCCTTTACCTCCAATTCGATCGCCACCTCTCCCTTCCAGTGACTTTCCCGCAAATTAAAGACTAAATCCACCTGTTTGGGCAAAGGATAGGCTGCGCCACTGCGCCAGGCGATCGCCGCTCTGGGCAGATCGCAATCGGACGATCGCACCTGCAATTTGAGATGGGCTCCCTCGCGACCGAGCAAGCGCTGCTGCACAACAGTCAAGTTGCGGATACAGAAGGTGGGTTCGCGATTGCCCATGCCATAGGGTTGCAGCAGTTGCAGGCATTCAAACAGTTCTCCACCCACATCTGCCAGAGCCAGCTCGGCATCGATCTGGACCAGAGGGAGCAAGTCGTCTGGCGCGAGGCTAGTGCGAGCATAGTCGCGCAGCCCCTGCTGCAGGGCGGGCCAGTTGCCCGCCGACATGGAAAATCCTCCAGCGGCGGGATGCCCGCCAAATTTGTCGAACAGGCGATCGCAGGATTGTAATGCTGCGAAGACATTAAAGCCGGGAATACCGCGAGCCGAGCCGCGCACAGCCCCTTCTTCTAGCGAGCCAATAAACACCGGTACGCTGTAGCGCTCTAACAACCGCGAGGCCACAATACCAATCGTGCCGTGGTGCCAGCCTTCCCCCAAAAGGACCAGCACGCGATCGCCCAACGGATCGAGGCCCTCTGCTTCAATCTGGGCGATCGCCGCTGCTTCGATCTCAGTACACAACTGCCGTCGCTGCTGATTGAGCTGTTCGCACTGCATCGCTTGCTCTAGCGCCACTCCGGCATCGTCGGTGGTGAGTAACTCGATGACCGCAGAGGGCTGAGCCAAGCGACCGACCGCATTCACTCGCGGCCCCAAGCCGAACCCGATCGCCTCTGGCGGCAAGGTATCTGCCCGCTCGGTTAAGCCCGACACCTGCATCAACGCTTGAATTCCAAGAATTTGGGAGTGGGGCAACAGAGCCAGTCCGGCTTTGACCCAGCGGCGATTGATGCCGGTCAGGGGGGCGAGATCGGCAATGGTGCCTAATGTCAAAAGCTCTAAGAGCGGCTGGGCGAGAGCCTGTGTTTGACCGAACTCTGCAGCCAATTCCAGCGCCAACAAATAGGCCACTCCCACCCCCGCCATGCTGCGATAGGGAGACTCTGCTGCAATCAGTTTGGGATTGAGGATGGTATCGGCGGGGGGAATCTGGGGGGGGATATCGTGGTGGTCGGTCACGATGACGCTCAACCCCAACTCGCGGGCGAGGGCAATGGGTTCGTAGGCAGCGATGCCGTTATCGACGGTTACCACCACTGAGACCCCCTCAGCGCAAAGCTGCCGCACAATCCGCTCGTTAATGCCGTAGCCTTCGGTCATGCGACTGGGGATGGCATAGTTCGCTTGCCCTCCTAAGTGGCGGAAGGTGCGCAACAGCAGGGCAGTGCTGGTCATGCCGTCCGCATCGTAATCGCCGCAAATGGCGATCGCCTCCTGTTGCCGGATCGCCGCTGCCAATCGTTCGACGCTGGCTGCTAAGTCAGGAAAGTCTTCGCGGGGGTCGGGCAGCGGCGCTGAGTTGGGGTTGAGAAATAAGTCGGGCTCCTCGATCCCTCGATTCGCAAATAAACGAGCCAAGAGCGATCGGAATCGATCGCTCTCGGGCACTAGAGTCTTTAATTGAGTTTCCAAGACTGATAAGCGTTCTGGCTCGGGGGATGCCAATTGCCATCGCTGCCGAGTCAGCTTGCCCATTGTTGGTTTGTCTCCGCTTTAAATTCCCTTCAAGCTTCGACCTTAACCAAAGTTGGGGCGATCGCGCTAGGGTGGCGCTAAAACTGTACTTGACTATGGGGCAATTACCGCTGCCGCTGCCGTTGCCTGCGTGCGAACGCTCTCGCCTTCAACCGGCAGATTGCCATTGTTTGAGTGCCAGACCAGCAGAGCTGTTCCAAAAACGGCGATCCAAAATAACTTTGACACTTTATTTTCTCCTTACAGTGCAAAATTTTTGTGAAGCCGGATAACTAAAATACAGTATAGACCAAACTTCATCGAAAATTCACATCTTTTTGGGCACTTCATTTTCCCATTACCGTTTCTTTCCCGTCTCTGGCAGCATCAGGTCGGTTATGGCTGAGGATTCGGTTATGGCTGACGATATAGACTGTGGGCTTGAATGTAGGCGGCAACTTCAGCGGGTACAGCATTGGCAATCTTCTTACCCTGCTGGAGCTGTTGCCGAATCTCGGTGGAAGACACTTCAACGGGGCGACAGTCGAGCAGAACGGCCCGCAGGGGCAATTGCGATCGCACCTCTGCCAGTACCTCCTCTGCCTCCGCCAGCCCCGGACGGGGGGCGACAATCCAATCGCACAGTTGTACCAGTTCCCCGACCCGATGCCAACTGTGCAACTCTCGAATGGCATCCAACCCGATAATCCAATACCATTCCCGCACATCCGGCTGCTCTCGCTGCAGTTGCGCCACGGTATCGATCGCAAACGACTGTCCCTGCCGGCGCAATTCCAGATCGGACCAAGCAAAGCTGGGCTCGTTGGCAATGGCTAATTTCACCATTTCGAGGCGATCGCGATCGGAGGCTCCCGCCGCCAGCGGCTTGTGGGGCGGGATGCCGGTGGGGATCCAGACAATGCAATCTAAATCGAGCTGCTGGCGAGCACAGTGGGCGATCGCCACGTGACCCGCATGGACCGGATTGAAGGTACCGCCTAAGAGACCGACGCGGCGGGCCGTAGCGGGAATCGCGGCAGTCGCTACCGCAGTCTGTTGCGGACTCGCCATCTACACCGATTCCTGACTGAGATAGGCGATTGCGGTACGCAGCCAGTCTTCGACCGATTGACCGAGGCGATCGCCCTGCTGCTGTCCCACCGCTTGTAACGCCTTCACCGCCTGACTGGGACTGTAGCCCAAGGCCAGCAGCGCCATTTCCACTTCTCCATAAATCGAACTGGGCGGTCCCCCGGCTGCCGCCACCGGCACATCTGCCTCCTGTCGCCAGGTGGAGAGACGGGTTTTGAGTTCCAGCACCAGCCGCTGAGCCGTTTTTTTGCCAACGCCAGGGGTCAAACTCAGCATGCGTACGTTTTCAGTCACCACTGCCCGTACTAATTCCTCCAGATTCAGTGTGTTGAGTAACGCAACCCCCAAGGCTGGCCCTACCCCCGACACCTTGATCAGTTCCGTAAACAAGTCTCGCTCTGCCGATGACTCAAAGCCATACAACACCATCTCAGTCTCTCGTACCGCCAAATGGGTAAACACCTGCACGGTGTCGCCGATTGCGGGCATCTGTTGCAACAGCCGTTGGGGAACCATCAGGCGATACCCCACGCCATTCACATTCAGGGTGACACTGCTGCGATCGCCCCGCTGCACCGCTACCAGTTCCCCTCGCAAAAATGCAATCATGGCCCCCGCTGCCGACTTGTTATAGTTGTGTAACGAAACTAGGTTACAGTGCATCTTCATGACAACCAATATTCAGGCACTTGCTACCCAAGCCCGAGACATCGCAGACAAACTCGGCATTCGCAAATTCGATATTTCTGGTTCCTCCGTGGACGAAAACAGCGTCCGAGTGGACCGAGGAGAGCCCAAGCAAGTCAAGGCATCTAACCGGTCCAGCATTACCGTGCGGGTTTGGAATGAAGCCCAGACCGTCGGCATCGCCTCCACCACCGACACCGATCCGACCGGCCTGGAACTCTCCCTCAAAACCGCTGCCGAGGCCAGTGCTTTTGGCGTCAAAGACCATGCCCCCGACTTCAGCCCGGAAGCCACAGTCCAGTTGCCCGACTACGACAACACCTACCTGCCTCAGGCTCCAGTTGCCAAGTCGATCGAAACACTGGCAGAAGCCGAACGGGAGCTGTTAGAGGCCCACGAGGCGATCGCGGGGGTGCCCTATAACGGCCTCTCCCAGCGAGATATAGAACGCTTTTATCTCAATAGCGATGGAGCTGAACGGTACGAGGCGGGATCTTACGCATCGGTCTACCTCTATAGCAAGACCGAACAGAAGGGCAAAAAGCCTCGCAGTGCCGGAGCCTTCCGGGTGGATCTCGGCTTAGACAAGTTGGATGTTTCCGGCTGTGTCAAGGAGGCGGCAGACAAAACCATCAGCCACCTCAACTACAAACAGATTGAAACGGGCAAATATACCGTCGTTTTTTCTGCCGAAGCCTTTCTCAGCCTGTTCGGCGCCTTCTCGAATATCTTCAACGCCCAGAGCATTCTCGACAACCGCAGCCTATCGACTCCCGACTCCCTCGGTACTGTCATCGCCTCTCCCCTGCTGTCTGTGGACGACAACGAACTCGACCCCAATAATGTCTCCCCCAGCCACTTCGATGGCGAAGGCACCCCCACCCGCCGACTGCCTCTGATCGCGCGGGGAGTGCTGAGCAATTTCATGCACAGTGCTGGCACTGCCAAGCGCATGCATGCCAAGCCCACCGGCCATGCCAACCTGGGTGCAAAAGTGACTGTGAGCGGCAACTTCACCTGCGTTTATCCCGGCGAGCCTGCTGCCACTGAATACAGTATCGAGACTGCCGATAATGTTATTTGGATTGACGAGATTAAGGCTCTGCATGCAGGCGTGAGTGCGCTGGAGGGGTCTTTCTCACTGCCGTTCGATGGTTGGATTGTCGAGCAGGGCCAGCCCGTCAGTATTGAATCGGCAACGGTGGCGGGAGATTTCCGCGAGCTGCTGAAATCGATTGTGTATGTGGAGAAGGAGGCCGAGGTCACCCCTGGCGGTGTCTGTCCGCGCATTTGGGTGGAGGGGCTGTCGATTACCGGCGACTGAGCGACTTAGCGGAACATGCTGCTGACGGAGCTGTCTTCGTGAATGCGCCAGATGGCTTCGCCCAAGACGTTGGCGATCGAGAGAATGCGCAGTTGCGGGAATAACTTTTCGGGGGGAAGGGGAATGGTATTGGTGACAATCACCTCTTTGAACAGACCTGATTGAGACAGGCGCTCGACGGCAGCACCGGAGAAGACGGGGTGGGTGGCGCAAGCATACACTTGGCGGGCTCCCACTTGACTCAGCATCTTGGCCGCCCCAGAGATGGTGCCTGCCGTATCGATCATGTCGTCCACCAGAATGGCGGTTTTGCCGGCCACATCCCCAATCACATTCATCACATCCACTTCGTTGTGGGCTTGGCGGCGCTTGTCGACGATCGCCAGAGGGGCATCGTCCAGCTTCTTGGCAAAGGCGCGGGCGCGAGCCACACCGCCCACATCGGGGGAAACCACCACAATATCGGGCAGTTGCTGCGCTTTGAGATAGCGCACGATCTCTGGAGAGCCGTAGACGTGGTCGAAGGGAATATCGAAATAGCCTTGAATTTGGGCCGAGTGCAGGTCCATTGCCAGCACGCGATCGGCCCCAGCATGGGTGATCATGTTGGCCACCAGCTTGGCCGTGATCGCTTCGCGACCGGCGGTTTTGCGATCGGCCCGGGCATAGCCGTAGTAGGGCACCACTGCCGTAATTTGACGGGCTGAGGCGCGGCGGCAGGCATCAATCATCACCAGCAATTCCATCAAGTGGTCGTTGACGGGACGGCAGGTGGGCTGAATCAGATAGACATCTGCACCGCGAATGGATTCTTGGATTTGGATGTACAGTTCCCCGTCAGCAAAGCGCTTTTGCACTTGTGGCCCCAAGTCCATACCCAAATATCGAGCCACCTCGGAGGCGAGCTCGACATTCGCAGAACCGGAAAAAATTTTGAGGCGGCTATTGTCTGCAATCGACAGGGGAGAAGAGCGTAGAGGCAGCGGCGCAGAGCGAAGCACAAACCGTGTCTTGAATTCTGTCAAGCAGATCCTACCACCCAGATTTGAGTTCCTTACATCCTTGGGAAGTTTTTTAGCAAGTTTGCGATCGCTACTTTTACCCAGCAGCAGTCCAAAACCCGTATTTGTACCGATCGTTTTTTGCCGATCGGCGTTCGAGAAGGTTACTTATAACCTGCGGACCTGCGAATATCTCAGCTAGACGAGCTCAGTCACCAGCCGCTGCCGCCGATGCATCCCCTCTGCCAGCAAACACCGCACCAGTTCCCTAAACGACCAGCCCAGTGCCGCTGCCGAGTCGGGACTGAGGGAGGTGGGAGTCATGCCGGGAAGAGTATTGACTTCTAAAATCCAAGCTCGTTCGGCTGCGTCGATGCGGAGATCGATCCGTGCCAGCCCCTCGCAGTGCAGGGCATCGTAAGCCCGTTTGGCGATCGCCCCCGCTCGCTCTTCTCCCGCCCGACTCAAGCTCGTAGGGATTAAGTGCCGCGAGCCGCCAGGCGCGTATTTGGCTTCATAATCGTAGAAATCTCCTTCAGCAGGGACGATCTCGATGGGGGGGAGAATGCGATCGCCGATGACCGAGACGGTCAGTTCTTTACCGGCAATATATTGTTCGAGAATGAGGCGCTCGTCGTGCTGTCGGGCCAGTTCCAGACTGCGCTCGTAGTCTTGGGGCGATCGGGCAATGGTAATGCCCATGGTGGAGCCGGTCGCCACGGGCTTGACGACAACAGGCGCACCTAGCTGCGCAATGCAGTTATTCCAGTTGGGAGCGGATTCCCGTTTGAGATTGACAGACAGCCATTTCGGCGTAGACAATCCCGTGGCCTCGAAAATTTGTTTGGCCACCCATTTATCCATTGCCAGAGCACTGGCGAGATAGCCCGGTCCTTGATAGGGCAATCCCAACCAATCGAGCATGGCCTGCACGGTCCCGTCTTCTCCACCAGCACCGTGCAGCGCAATCCAGACAAAATCGCAACCCGCTTCGGCTTGCAACCACAACTGCTGGGGCAGGTCGCGACCCGGATCGAGGGGGGTAACGGTATGGCCCAAATCTTCTAGGGCAACCCGCACGGCCTTGCCGGTCACCAGAGACACATCCCGCTCGGGGGATTGTCCGCCTGCCAGTAGCACAATCTCCATCAACCCTCTCCACCGATTTGAGGGGATGGTAGCGAACTTCCAGAACCCCTGCAAGGGCGGCGATCGCCAGTCGCGCTAATCAAACAAATTCAGGGGTAAATATCCGTAAATATCGGTGTTACTGCCTTCGCTGACAGCATGGCAGCAGACTAATACTCCGCGCGATGGACCGGAGTAAGCCTCAGCATAGGTCTGGCTGTTGCGCGTGTTGAATTTGATATAGATCGGCTCTTTGTCGCTGCCGCAGTCCTGAGGGAAATCCTGGCCGTCGGTGTAGCCGAAGGCTGCGAGATATTGGACTAGGGCAGCGTAGCCTGCAGCGGCAGTCTCGGCACAGACACCGAGGGTTTGGTAGTCAGATTCGGCCACCAATGCCTTGAGGGCGATCGCGATTTCCTGGCGATCGCTCGCATTGTCGAGTTGGAGCCGATCCTTTCCGTTGAAAGGGACGAGTAGGGTCCGAGCGCGCTCGAGGGAGATAGTGCTCACGTTATTTTCTTCACAGTTGTTATCGGGGTCATCATTCCAATCAAGACTATCTTTGTGAAAGCTTTGTAAAGAAGGCAAGCCTTATGAAAAATATGTAAAGCAAGTAGGTGTTGCCGTCTCGGAAATGGATTAGCAGGGTTCCAGGGGGTTGGTTTGGACTGGCAGCCAGTCGAGATACCTGAGTTCGATGGCGCTGCATTGCCCTCACCCCCGGCCCCTCTCCCAAAATTGGGAGAGGGGAGAAACAGCCGAAAATCCTTACGGGGCCTTATTCCCCTGCCCCCAAAGTTGGGGGTAGGGGTTAGGGGAAGGGGGCCACAGGCATCTAGACAAATGGCCAATGTTTCGGAATATGAATTTCGCCAGCAGCATCAATTTTGGGGGAAGGGGCTAGGGGATGGGGGCCAGACGCCTGTCAAACTGACGTCGAGATAGATGGCTGCTCGCTCGGATTGCAGTTTGGGATTATTCTCCAGCACTGGCTGGCGGCTCTTTGAGCTGGTGCAAATAGGCTTGAATAAAGGTCGCAATCTCCTCCGAATCTCCCTGCATAAATGCATCTACATTATAGGTTTCGGCTCCCGTGCGGTGATCCTTGATCGCTTTGTACGGGTCGAACGTATAGGTGCGAATCCGACCGCCAAACCCTTGCGTCACCATCTCGCCGCGAATCTCGGCGAGCTCCTGCTGTCGCTTTTCTTCCTCCAACTCCATCAGCTTGGCCTTGAGGATTTGGAGGGCGCGTTCTTTATTTTGCAACTGCGATCGCTCTTCTGTACAGCGCACTGCAATGCCTGTAGGCTTGTGGACAACCCGCACCGCTGTTTCCACTTTGTTCACGTTCTGACCGCCCGCCCCACCCGAGCGAGAGGTCTCGAATTCCAGCTCGTCCGGCTTCAGCTCGAACTCCATTTCCTCATCGGGAATGGGCATCACCTCTACACCGGCAAAGCTCGTCTGCCGCTTGCCATTGGCGTTAAAGGGACTAATGCGTTCCATGCGGTGGTTGCCTTTTTCTGCCGACAGATAGCCATAGGCATAATCCCCTTCGAGCGAAATCGTGGCGGATTTAATGCCCGCCTCACTGCCCGAAGACAGATCGAGCGTCTTCACCTTGTAGCCTTGGTTTTCCCCCCAACGCACATAGGTGCGCAGCAACATTTCAGCCCAGTCTTGAGCGTCGGTGCCCCCCGCCCCCGCCGTAATCGTCAGAATGGCTCCCTTGGCATCGTAGGGACCAGAGAGTAACCGCTGTAGCTCCCACCGATCGAGTGCTGTAGCGAGATCTCCGACAGTTTGGTCTGCCTCTGCTCGCAAGGCCGAATCGGCCTCCTCTTCTAGCAATTCCGATATGGCTTGTGCATCTTCTAATTGGGCGGTCCAGCCTTGAAGCTGTTCGAGCGGATGCTTGAGAGCGTTGAGTTTTTGCATCGATCGCCGAGCTGCTTCAGCATCGTCCCAAAAACCAGGTTGGGAAACCTCCTGCTCTATCACAGCAATTTGCTGTTCGGTGGCAGGAACGTCAAAGATAGTCCCGGATCTTGCCCAGGCGAGACTCTAATTCTTCGAGAGCGCGACGTAAATCGGCCAGTTCCATAGGTCTGAATCCATCGTCAGTCATCTAGATCTAGTCTAAATCGCAGCAAATGGCAATTGAGCGAGTCCCTATGGGGGGCAGGGACCGAGCGGAAAGACTCTGGGATACCCTAGTGAGGGAACCTCGGCTCCCATCAATACGTCTAGTTTGGACAAGTGCTGCTGTATCTGTGCTTCAAACAGCTTCACTAGCGCCATTCGAACAACTGCGAGACATGCTGGGGGCCGTGCCTGAATGAGCGAAGCTTATCCCTTGAATTGGTCCACCTCCGCTACCGCCTCGGTTGAGCCCATTCAGCCGGAACAGTTGGTCACATCCGAGCTGATCGCGATGTGTCAGAGTACCTTGCGACCCCATCGAGGAGCTTTTGCCGAACTGATCCGCCGTCACCAAAGGGATGTCGATCGGATTTTGTACCATCTCGCTCCCGACTGGACCGATCGGCACGATTTAGCGCAGGAGGTCTGGCTGCGGGTCTTTCGCAACCTCCGCCGCCTGAAAGAACCCGCTAAATTTCGCGGCTGGCTGGGCCGCATTGCCACGAATTTGTTTTACGACGAGTTGCGCAAGCGCAAGCGCTATCAGCGTCCCCTCTCTCTCGATGCTCCCATTACCGTGCAGGATGGGGCGATGGAGTGGGAATTGCCCAGCGAGGCAATCGGCCCCGAAGAGGTGCTGTCCGCGCAGGAGTTTTACGAGCACCTCCACCATGCCGTTCAGTTGTTGCCGGAAGCGTTTCGCCAAACGATTGTATTGAGGGAAATTCAGGGGCTATCGTACGACGAAATTGCCGAAATTACTGGAGTTTCGTTGGGTACGGTAAAGTCTCGCATTGCCAGAGCCCGCGGTCGGCTACAAACAATGCTAAAGCCCTATTTGGAAGGGCATTGACGAGAGGGTCAGATCATGACAGAGCGACTTCGACCCGATGGCAGCCAATCCGGCTCGTCCGATCTGTACGCAGGCGATCGCCATTTGTCCGCTGACGAACAGTGGGAACTGTTGAGTGCTTACCTCGATGGCGAGCTAGAAGCAGCAGAGCGCCAGCAGGTGGAGGTGTGGCTGGCGGACAACTCCGATTTGCGCCAAGCCTACCGTCAACTGCAACAGTTGCAGCAGCAGATCGAGCACCTGCCCGTACCCGCTTCCTCACCCCAGATGGCCGAGCGGGTTTTGGCTCAATTAGACCGATCGCCCTCGATCGCGTTTGTCCCCACTCGACTCCTGCGGCAGGGTGTCCGTGTCGCCGCAGGAGCAATCGTTCTTCTGGCGGGGGCAGCGGTATGGCAGGCCACTCGCCCCCCCGTTCTGATGGTGTCTCTGGAAGAGGCTCCTGTGGTCATTCCAGAGCCGCCCCTGCCGTTCGTCCCGGAATCAGTGGCGCAGTCTTATCTCCTCATCCCCAGCGCCGATCGAGATGCCTATGCAATTTTGCTGGCTGATAGTTAGTGTTCGTCGGGTTATGGTGAGGTTCGCGACAGTCAGGATAGAGAAGACATGAGGCAACGATCCGACTTGATTGGTAGGTGGCTCAGCCAGATTGTGACGTTGGCGATCGCCGAAATCTCGGCAGTGGCGATCGCGTTCAGCCCATTACTGTTTCCAGTAGGGGCAGAACCAGCAGTAGAGCCAGCTAATCGTTTACCGATCGACGAGCGTACTGCAGGCGATCGCCAATCTCAACTACCCGTTCCGCTGCTCCCAACCGTCAATCTCGATGCCCTAGTTCTGCTGCCCGATCGCCAAACTGCAGACTGGTTGGAGGCTCAATTTGAGGCCAATGTGGCCATCCTCAACGATCGCATTACCCGCCGCCAAGCGATGCTGCAGGATCTGTTAATGGACGCTGACAGCCACGACGATCGCATCCGTCAGGTGCAATCGATTCTCAGCCAACTGCGCACCGCACGCGATCGACTGGCGATCGAACATCTCCTTCTGATCCGCAAGCTCAGCCCTGACGGGACATTACCTGCAGCGGTAACGCCACCCCCCGCTGAAGGAGGTTGAGGGAAGAGGGACTCGACGAACAACTTAACGCAAGTACGGCAGAGGATTAACCGGCGAACCGTTGACATGGACTTCAAAGTGCAGGTGGGGGCCAGTACTCCAACCCGTGCTGCCCCGACTCATAATGACTTGACCTCGGCTAACGGCCTGCCCGTAAGACACATACCGCTGCGTGCCGTGAGCGTAGAGGGTGACCGAGCCGTCGGGGTGGCGAATTTTAATTAGATTGCCGTAGCCCCCCGCATGCCATCCCGAATAAATCACACGGCCCTCCCGAACGGCAACAACGGGCGATCCGACGGGGCCAGGAATATCGACGCCATTGTGCATCCGTCCCCAACGCCAGCCAAAGCCAGAATTAATCCGACCGGAAACCGGCCAAGCGAAGCCACTGGATGTGACGGGGGCTGGAGGTAAAGAGGTGGCTACGGTGGCAGACGAGGCATGACTGCTCGGAATCGACAATGTGCGGCCCACCTGTAGCCGAGTGGCTCGCACGTTGGGATTGGCCCGCACGAGAGAGTTGACGGAGACGTTGTATCTGCGGGCGATGGTGCCGAGGGTATCCCCCGGTTGAATGCGATAACTTTGCTGGGCAGTTGGGGTAGCGGCAGCAAAAGCACCACCTTGTCCTGGAATGGTGAGTCTTTGGCCAATTTGCAATCGTCGGGCGCTGACACCTGGATTGGCGCTGACGAGCTGACTGGCAGACATTCTGTAGCGACTGGCCAAGCCAATGAGGGTATCGCCCGGTTGTACGGTATAGGTTTGCAACTGCCCTCGGGCAACCCGAGCTGCCTGTCGTTCAGCCTCTGCACGAGCAATTCTGGCTGCCTCTGCTTCTGCCGCTTGGCGGCGCACGGCAAGAATATCGCTCACCGAGCCGGGAATGACCAACCGCTGACCGATGCGGAGAAAATGGGCGTTGGTGAGGGGAGTGGATGCGATGATGGCAGATTGAGAGACTTGATGGGCGCGGGCAATAGTTTCGAGGGTGTCTCCTGCTTTGACAGTGTAGACAAGCCCTTCAGTTCGAGGAATATAAAGTTTCTGCCCCGCCTCTAATTCCGTTTGGGCGTTAATGCCATTGGAGGTGGCGATCGCCGCTGCATCCAGTTGGTACATCTGGGTCAACTGCCACAGCGTTTCCCCTTCAGAGACCTCATGCAAGATAATCCCTCGTGCGGGCTCTTCGGGAAGCAAGGCACGAGCGTCTAGTGCTGCAGCGACTTGTTCGAGTTTGGCCTCGTAGTTCTGCTGCAAGACTCCCCGAATCGTTTGGGTGGTCGGGGGAACAAATTCAAAATCGGAGGCTGACTGGCGATTGAAGGTCTGTTGGCTATTGGCTAGCACTAGGCCCGCCAGGCTAGCCCAAGCGAGCAATCCAGCGAGCAAGCGGGGATGCTTCAGGCGCAGTCGCCAGGTAGGAACGGTGGGGCTGCTCTGCGAGGTCGCGGCGATGGTTGTTGCTATATGCTCCCGGTCGCTGCTGACGGGAAACATGCTGCTGACAGAAGACACGGGGTCGGGACGAACAGCCTTTAAGGAATGGCCTGCTTGGTCTTCAGCGACAGTGCCGAGATCGTCATGACTTGTCTGACTCATTTGACTGTTGGGAGCCAAGAGGAGCACCTCCGCAAGGGTGAGGAACGGTTGCAATGCCGCAAAACGGGATGGTATACCTGGGTATTTTTACCAGATGTAACGCTTTGCAAAGAGTACACTTTCGTGTGGCTGCAAACAAGAGGGGGCGAAGCCCACTTTTTACATGGGCATCATGATTCCCACATACCTCATCTCTACTTAACAAAAGAGCTCCGTAGATTTAAGGAAAACACTGGAATAGCGACAGCGCGATAGCGTAGAGATACCGAATGGATGGCGTAAGGGGCTGTGACTTGCCCTACTTGGCAAGATTCGATAGGGTTTGCAGGTGACTGGAGATAGCCAGTTGTCAAGCAATGGGGCAAATGTTGCTGCCGCGATCCAGAACGTCTCGAATTGCGTGAACGTCTTGAATTCCCTGAACGTCTTTAATTCACTGTCTCGACAGAAAGAGCCCTTCGTTCCGCTGGAGGCTGGCTCGGTCAAGATGTATGTCTGCGGAGTGACGGTTTACGACTATTGCCATTTAGGTCATGCACGCACCTACGTTACCTGGGACACGGTACGGCGCTATCTGGAATGGAAAGGCTATCGGGTTACATACGTTCAAAACTTCACGGATGTAGATGACAAAATCCTCAAGCGAGCTCGGGAACAGGGCTCGTCGATGCAGGCGGTGTCGGAGCAGTTTATCGAGGCTTACCGCAAGGATATGGAGCGGTTAAATGTGAAGACTGCCGATGCTTACCCCCGGGCAACTACATCTTTGGAGGCGATGTATCGGCTGATTCGGGATTTGGAGTTGAAGCAGTTTGCCTATCGGGTGCGGGGGCAGGAGGGTGGCGAGGATGTGTACTATGCCGTGGGCAAGTTTGATGGCTATGGCAAGCTGTCGGGGCGCAAGTTAGCGGACATGCAGGCGGGAGCCAGCGGTCGAGTCGGGGCTGAAGGGGCCGAAAAGCGCGATCCGTCTGATTTTGCCCTGTGGAAGTCTGCACCGCATTCGGAAGAAGGATTCGAGTCTCCTTGGGGGTGGGGGCGTCCGGGCTGGCATATCGAATGTTCGGCAATGGTGCGGCAGAATTTGGGCGATCGCATTGACATTCACGCAGGGGGGGCCGATTTGAAGTTTCCCCACCACGAAAACGAAATTGCCCAATCGGAGCCTGTGGCCGGCGAGCCGTTCGCCAAGTATTGGATGCACAATGGCTTTCTCAATATCGACGGCGAGAAAATGTCGAAATCGTTGGGGAATTTCACCACGATTCGGGATTTGCTGAAGACTTACGACCCGATGGCACTGCGACTCTTTTTCTTGCAAACCCAGTACCGCAGTCCGATCGACTTGACCGACGAGAGCTTGACGGCGGCTACGAATGCTTGGAAAACCCTGTCGGCGGCCCTGCAGTTTGCCCGCAGTTTGGCATTGCAGGGGGTGGAGCCAGAGGGAGAGGCGATCGCCAGTTTCGAGACTGCCATGGACGACGATTTCAGTTCGCCTGGAGGGTTGGCTGTCGCTTTCGATCTGGCAAAAACACTGAACAAGGAGCAGAATCAGCGCATCCACACTGGTGCGGGGGTGTTGCCAGAGGCTGTTTGCCAAGCAAAAGCAAAAGCACTCTTGGAAATTGCAGATGTTTTAGGGCTCGCGATCGCAGATTCGCCAGTTGAAACAGTAACCGAAGTTCCCAATGATTTATCCGAAGCGGATATTCAAGCGTTGTTAGAGCGACGCAATGCCGCGCGGCGGGAGAAGAATTTTTCAGCAGCAGACGAGATCCGCGCTCGCCTAGAGGCAGAAGGCATTACCATCCTCGATCGGGCTGACGGGACTAGCCATTGGGTGCGCAGTTAAGTCTCCACCCAATTGGGTTCTCGTGCTTTAGCGGAATATCTGAGCGGGATCGAGCGGGGGTAACTCGCGCTCGGGAGGTGGAGCGATCGGGATGGTGGAGGGAGTTGGGGCCGGAAGTGGAAGGGCTGGAGCTGGAGTCGGAGGAGGGGCCGGTAAGGCCGACGCTGGGTCTGGAGGCGGAATGGGTAGGGTTTGGCTGGTGCCGTAATAAAACTGGCCGTTGGGGGCAAATCGGATGAACTCCCCTTGCAGAGCTTGACCTCGGGCTTGCAAATCCTGAAAAAATCCCTCCGGCTGGCGATCGATGTCGAGAATGGCCATCACAATCGCCTCTTCAGCCGGAATTGGCAAGACTTCAAAGGTGATGGGGTCCGTTTGCCAAGTTTCGAGCAGGGTGCCGCTCCGACTGACACTGTAGAGATTGAGCTCTGCTTGCCAGCGTCCCCGCTCCACCTCTACTTCTTCCCGAGCCAAGATTGCCAGATAGGTGGTTTCGAATGGCTCTGCCTGTAACTGTAGGGAGCGGACGACCAAAATCCACAGGTGCGCCCCATCCGGCAGTGAGGTGGCCCCACGAGCCAGATACCATCCGTGCTGAGACTGGGGCTCCACTCGCTCGATGGCGATCGAGGATGGGGTGGGGGCCAGAGGAGGAGTACAGCCGACCAGTACGATGGCGAGGAGGGCGATCGCTCTGGCAAATGGAGTGAAGTCGATCGTTACCACAGTTGTAAAGGCAAGTTGATTTCATACCCCAAATGTTGCAAGGCCGCAGGCGTGACGACGCGACCGCGAGCGGTACGCTGCAAAAAACCAATTTGAAGTAAATATGGCTCGTAAACCTCTTCAATCGTCTGGGCATCTTCCCCGGTGGCGGCAGCCATCGTGTCCAGCCCCACCGGACCGCCATCGAAGTTATCCACCATCATTGCGAGCAGCTTGCGATCGGTCCAATCCAACCCCTTCGGATCGACATGAAACAATTCCAGCGCGACTCTAGCCACCTCTGCATCGATCTGGCCGTCACTACGAACTTGGGCATAATCCCGCACTCGCTTGAACAGGCGATTGGCAATTCGAGGGGTGCCGCGCGATCGCCGGGCAATTTCTGCCGCCCCAGCTTCGTCGATGGGGGTGTCGAGCAGGCGGGCGGTGCGCTGCACGATCTGGAGGAGTTCTTCCGGTTCGTAAAAGCGGAGGCGTTGGACCAAACCAAAGCGATCGCGTAGGGGGGCCGTGAGGGCTCCGACGCGGGTGGTGGCCCCCACGAGAGTAAACCGACCTAAGTTCAAACTGGTGACGCGGGCCGATTGACCTTTCCCGACGGTGATATCCAGCCGAAAGTCTTCCATCGCTGGGTACAGCATTTCTTCGGTGACCTTGGGCAGGCGGTGAATTTCGTCAATAAACAGAATATCGCCGGATTTGAGGTTGACCAGATATCCGGCAATGTCTTTGGGGCCTTCTAGGGCCGGGGCACTTGTGAGGTGCATTTTGACTCCCATTTCAGTGGCTAGGGCAGCACAAATAGTGGTTTTGCCCAGGCCGGGGGGGCCGTAGAACAGCAGGTGATCGAGGGGTTCGGAGCGGGCTTGGGCGGCGGCGATCGCGATCTGCAAGACTTCCTTGAGCTCTGATTGACCCACATAGTCTGCGAGCGTCGTGGGGCGCAGGGAAGTACCACTGGAGCGGGTTTCTTCCTCTTCTGAGAGCGCCTGCGGACGCAGCAGGTCTATATCTTTGGGGGAGGATCGAGCGCTTGGCTCGGCGGGCGCGGCAGAGTCTGCGGGCTTCGGGCTGCGCTGGGAGTGTTGGGGGCGCTCGGCGCTAGCGCCCGATTGCGAAGAAATAATGGCCATATCCGCTCCACCCCCATTTGCTTACGGCCATTCTAGACATCAATGCGGTTGGGAACGTGGAATCATTCCGAGATCCATTTGTCACTGAGTCGCAGACTGGTCCGCAACCACTAAAACAGCGGCCCCTCGAATATTGCCCGATCGCAGTGCCGATAGGGCTTCGTTAGCTCGTTCGAGAGGAAACGGCCGAACCTCTGTCGAGACTGGAATGCGGGGGGCTAAATCTAGAAATTCTTCACCATCCTGCCGGATCAGATTGGCGACTGATTTGAGGGTCCGTTCCCCCCACAAATGATGCTACTGGCGAAATTCATATTCCGAAACATTGGCCATTTGTCTAGATGCCTGTGGCCCCCTTCCCCTAACCCCTACCCCCAACTTTGGGGGCAGGGGAACAAGGCCCCGTAAGGATTTTCGGCTGTTTCTCCCCTCTCCCAAACTTGGGAGAGGGGCCGGGGGTGAGGGCCATGCAGAGGACTTGCACCATGCCAATATTTCTAAATGTTAAATTGGCCAGCAGTATCACAAATAGCGGTAGGGGAACGTGGGGATATCGCTCGTATGAATGCCCGCACAAACGACGATTCCCCCTTTGGCGACAGCTTGTAGGGCCGCAGGCACGAGCCTTCACAACAGACACCGCAGGCGAGCACGCGCAAGAGAACCCCACTGGCCGTCGGGGTTGGTACGGGAACATCGCTGAGCTGGAGGGGAATACCGGGAGACTCGAATACGAGGGCACGCACGAACTCGCCTCAAACCTGTCACGATATCCCTATCTTGGCGCAAATGCAGAAATTGCTACGAACTACTTGGCGGTCGGAGGAGCACCAATTTTAGGCATTACCTGAAAGCGACGCTGCTTCTCTAACTGTTGCAATTCCTTATAGCCCACGCGATGAATGCAATCTACCGGGCAAGTCTGGATGGCCTCGTCAACCAAAGGCTCGGGATCGCCATTTTGCTTCATCACCCGAGACTTGCCGTAGTCTTCTTCTAAAAAAAACGTGTTGCGGGCCACGTAAGCGCAGTGCCCGCAACCAATGCACTCTACTTCATCCACATAGACGCCAGTCTGGCGAATGGTGCCCCCCAACTCGGGCTCCAACCCCGATCGCCGCTCGCGATCGCGCAGTAGCCCTCCCAGCTCGGGCTCTAAGCCCGTGCGTTGACTGGGTTCGCGCTCGATGGGGGAAAGTGTCATGACTATGCACCCCAGCGCTGCAGCACGAGACGGACACTGCCATCTTCAGCTTGCTTTTGCTCCACCAATTGGAAGCCTTTTCTCGAAGATTCGCCCACAATCGTTTGGTAGGCATATCGTTGCGTAACTTTGTCGATAAACGTTTCTACCGACCAAGGCTGCTTCCAGTACTGCAAATCTGCGACTAGTTGGTAGGCATCGCCATTCCACTGAAAGCCAATATCGTAGCCATTGTCTTGATGCACGATTAACGAAGCCGCCTGAGTGTTGCCTCGGTAGCCGCGTACTTGCATTTCGCCGCGTTCGGAGTCTATGCCCAATTCACTCAGGGCGGCTTCCAACGCATTCAGATCGAGGATCTTTGTCTTGATTTGGCTGAAGTGGGACATACGCTCGAACCTATTGACTAGAAGAAATATGTCTTGATGTGAAGTTGTATGAGCAGGAATTACAGTTCATATTAACCCAACTCTTCAGATGCTCCACATCAGTTCCAATTTTCTTTGGAACCATCCTCAGAAACCTTGCGACCCCTAAGAATGAAGAGTTGTTAAGTGGGAGGCTATGCCCTTTTAGTCGAGCAATTTAGCAATATCGGCCTCGATACTCGCGGGGGTATCGATTGAACCGTAGCGTTTCAAAACGGTACCATTTTTATCCACCAGAAACTTCGTGAAGTTCCACTTGATCGCCTCAGTTCCCAGCAGGCCCTTCTGCTCGGACTTGAGGAACTGGTAAAGCGGGTGGGCGTTCTCGCCATTCACGTCAACCTTGGCAAACAGGGGAAAGGAGACACCGTAAGTGGTGGAGCAGAACTGCTGAATCTCTGCCTCGCTGCCGGGTTCCTGCGCCCCAAACTGATTGCAGGGGAACCCGAGAATGACTAAGCCCTTGTCTTTGTACTGCTCGTAGAGGGATTCCAAACCTGAATATTGAGGGGTAAACCCGCATTTGCTAGCTACATTGACAATCAGCAGGAGGCGATCGCGAAAGTCGCTCAGTGACTGCTCAGTACCGTCGATGGCGTTGGCGGTGAAGTCATAGATACTCATGGCATTCCCCTAGCAATGGCCTCAATCTGTTCTTTACAATTTTTAACACAATTCCGTACCAACCTTCCCTGCCGCTCTTGCAAGGATCGTGCTGAGGGGAGTGGGGCATCTCCAAATTGAGCTCGGGAACCGGTAAGCTAACAGTGCTGACAGCGTCACAAGCTGCAAGTTCAATGGTGCAATCGTGTTTGGGTTGAATACATTCTGGCTTTCGGTCGTCGGTACCGCAGCAGTGTCGCTGCTGACAGTGGTGTGGCTACTGTTTGACGAGGCTAAAAAGCGAAAGCAGTACGAAGTAGAGAGGGAAGCATACGAGCTAGAACTCAAAGCCCGTCAGGAAGCAGAGGCCCGAGAAGCTGCCCGCAAAGAAGCCGAACGGGCAGCCAGAGCTGCTGCCAGTGCGTCATCCGAGCCCGAAGAAGACGAGCTTGAGAGAAAAGCATCCGAAGTTGCAACGGACCCCGAGCAGACCTCAGAGACTAACGAGGCATAAGCCCCCAATCTATACCTGTTGCTGCAGCCCGCATCCCAATCTCCCAAACGCTAGTTTGGCTAAAGTTTCGGAACATTCATGCTAGGTCGGTACTAGCTCTCCCGGCCTCAGGCGGGCCCATTTATCCCGCTCTTCCACAAAACTGGCACAACCCACCACATCCCATTCCATTTCCTTCCCACCATTGCGGATATTGACATTAATTTCTGGCTGCTCCGGCAGAAAGTTTGGGGTATCGGTGAGATGGGGTTGCTCGTGTTGCATTTCGACCGCGTGGTAAGTTTCGCAGCGATCGACATAGTGACAGTGAATGCAAATACACATGAGATCGATACAGAAAGACAATCGAGAGGCAAGCAGACCGCGAGTCGCGTGGCTCTATCGTAATCAAGTTTCTGGCGGCGGCACCCAAAGCAGCCCGAACCTTGCCGATTCCAGCAACAAAACTTAAGATAGAGAGAGACTCTGTTCCTCCTTCAGGTGCTTTGATTCGCGGTTTTTAGGGCCTCAGAAGCAAAAAAAATATTAAGGGAAGAATGAGTTACATCACGAAGTGGTAATTAGTGATTGCAATTTTTTGTTAAACTCGCTATACTTCTGGCGGTTTATGTATCGAACGTCACAAAACAGTGATGGGCGATTTAACCTTGAAGATTCGTTACATTAATTCGGGAGGCTTTCTTTGGCTAGAAGACGGAAGCGTAAGAGTCGCCGCAGACAGGAAGGGCGCAAGATTCTCGAACTCATTCCTCAGTTCAGTATTGACAGTGGCGATCTAAAACCCGTGACCGCTGCCCGCAACCACATTCAAGAGAACCAGATTACGCCACCGGCATTGCTGCTGGTGCGCCGTAACGAGCATACTGTCGATCGCTTTTTCTGGGCTGAAAAAGGCTTGTTTGGCGCACAGTATGTCGAAGAGAACCATTTCCTGTTTCCCAGTTTGCGGTCTCTGATCTCTGACGAGCCAGTGGCAGTTCCCCGCTAGCCCATGACTGTGGCAATCGAGGCTAGCTGGTCCCCAAGCGACTGGCTAGCTCTTTTTGGCATGCGGTGCTGTCTCCTCGCAGCTTGGGCGATCGCCTGCCGACAAAACAGCGGGCGGTAGGGTCCGTGGCTTATGATAGGAAAGCTAATCTTTACAAATCGTTATTCCAAATGGCGCGAATCGAGTTAACCCCCGGCATCAGTGAAGTCCCCAGCAATGTCCGCGTCATGCGCTCCAAAGCTGGCGATCGCGCTTCGGCCATATTCACATTTGCCGATCCCAGTACCCAAGACTTCGAGGTGCCCGGTATGACCCTGTCGGACGAGGAAGGGAAGATGGTGACGCGGGATGTACGGGTGAAGTTTACCGATGGCAAATTTAAAGCGCTTGAAGCCATTTACTCCATGACTGGCGATGATGAATGGGAGCGGTTCCTGCGCTTTATGGAACGCTTTGCCGAGGCCAACGAGATGGGTCTGGGCGAATAGCAACAAATCATTATGATTGAGAGTGGATTGGCCGTGGAACCCACCCCTCGATTGGAATTAGGTCAATTTCTCAAGCTGGTCGGGGCAGTGGCAACGGGCGGTCAGGCGAAGTTTGCGATTCAGCAGGGTTTCGTGCAGCTCAATGGCGTCGAAGAAACCCGCCGCCGCAAGAAACTCGCTCCTGGCGATCGGATCGCGTTCGAGCATCGCACTTGGACGATTCCTCCCGCCGGCACCCCGATCGCAGCGGATTTAGAGCCAGAATCGTCCGATTGAGTGGATAGACGGGCGATCGCTAATGGGACAATAGGGAGCCAGGTATCCCGAGCGAATTGTCCGTGACTGTCACCCCTTCCTCTCTCCGCCGCCGCAAGCTGTGGATGGCCGCGATTAAACCGCCAATGTACAGCGTGGCGATGATGCCGATTTGGCTGGGTACGGCGATCGCTCGAACTCAGGTTTTAGCCATTAATTGGGGCATTTTTGCCATCTTTTTAGCGGCGGCGATCGCCATTTTGGCCTGGCTCAATCTCAGCAATGACGTGTTTGATTCCCAAACTGGCATCGATAAAAACAAAGCCCATTCGGTGGTGAATCTGACGGGAAATGCCAAGGGGGTATTGGCGATCGCCAATCTGCTGCTGGCAGCAGGCATCTTGGGAATCGTAGCGATCGCCTGGTGGCAGCGGGATGGGACAGTATTGGGCATTGTCGCAGCCTGCTGTGCGCTGGGATATACCTACCAAGGTCCTCCCTTTCGATTGGGCTATCTGGGATTGGGGGAACCCATTTGCTGGCTCACCTTTGGCCCGATGGCGATCGCGGCGGTCTATTACAGTCAAACCCAAACTTGGTCTTGGACGAGTCTGCCTGCCGCCTGCCTGCTCGGCCTCAGCACCAGCCTGATTCTGTTTTGCTCCCACTTCCATCAGGTGGAAGATGACTTAGCTGCCGGCAAGCGATCGCCGGTCGCGCGCATGGGAACTGCTGCAGGGGCGCGGGTCGTAGCAGCGATTATCTCGGTCTTTTTTGGCAGTCTGTTCGTATTTGTCGCTCTGGGCTGGATGCCGCTATGGACGCTGTTGGCGATCGCAAGTCTGCCCCCCGCCGTGCGCCTCAGTCGGCTGATGCTGCGCTATCACAGCTTTCCCCGCCAGATCAGCGAGGCCAAATTTATCGCTGTAGCCTTTCATTTTTGGACTAGTTTGCTGCTGGGCTTGGGCTATTGGCTGGCAGTTCCTTAAATTAGTTTTGGCGACGAGAGCGATCGAGATAGCGTCTGGCCATGTCTCGGGCTACTGCCGGATCGGAGCCACGGGTGTGGAGTTCGAACACCACATTGATAAGATCGCGCGTTGCGATGATTGCTTCGAGACCGCGAAGTGCGTCCTCTAGTCCTGCAATTTGCTGGAGTGCTTCGCTGCGCGCGATCGGGACTGCATGGTAACTGGGGAAGAAAGGGTCTCTATCCTCAAGCACAATCAGCTCGCGCGAATTGGCAAGCTGCGGATCGGTTTCGTAGCCCACAAACACATCCGCCTCGCCGGACTCCAACATGCCGTAGCGATCGTTGATATCGCAGACTTCAGTCGCTTTGAAGCGCAACTTGTAGGTGTTGAGCAAACCGAGATAACAGTCGTGTCGGTTTAAAAATTCCGGATCTCCACTGAAAACCAACTTTGGCGAGGCCAGTGTCAGATCGCTGAGGCTTTTCACCCCCAGCTCTTTAGCCTTGTCTCTTCTCATCGCGAGGCAGTAATTTTCCGAGGCCCCCAGCGGGCGCAGCCAGCGAATGCCGTGGACTGCAGACCGCTTGTCTAACTCGTCGATCGTGTCATCGACACTGCTGCCTCGCATGTCGATTCCGTATAGCTGACAGCCGGTGCCGGTAAATTCCACGTACATGTCAATGCGGCGATAGCGGAGGTCGGCAAAGTCTTTCAGGCCGCCGTTGGGGGCGCACAGCTCGCATTGAATATCCCGAACATTGCGCTCGATCTGCTCGGCCAGCAGGTGTGAAAAAAACACATGGGAGAAATCCATCTTCGAGCCAATTAAAACGCGGGACTCGGCCCAGCGTTGCGGAGCGCTAATATCGTCACCGGCCAGAATTGGCCAGACTGCCTGCTCGGCATTGCTCACCCGCCCCGAGACATCCCCTCTGACCCGCTTCAATTCCAGGTCTAGGCGATCGCTCAATTCCCCCATCTCCAAGTGCAGCTCTTGACCGGAAAACCTTAACGTGAGCGAACGGAGTGCCTTGCTCGAAGCCAGCAATACAAATGGAAGCACCGCTAGAGCCAGTAATAGCAGCACTCGATCGGTTGCGCGCAGAAAGTCGAGCCAGGGAACGCCCAGCTCTGCCAGCAGCAAGAATATCAAGATGACTTGATAGAAGATGAAGACGATGATGAGCGAGAACTGCGCGGACTTCACGATCGACCCTGTTTGACAACGATCTGCCTTCCATTAGGGTAGGCGAATGGTGCGGCCATCCACGTACAACATTTGACCTTTCATGGGAGAGTCGATCGCCCGGACTCGCACGAGCACTCGATCCGGACGGTTGGCGACCTCTGCAGGCGCGAGGTAAGCATCGCCCCAATCTTCTACGACGACACGCGTGCCTGCCGGCAGGAGTACCGACTCTCGGCTAGATGGCTTGAGGAATCCTTCAAGGTATCCCTCGGACGAGAATGAATGCAGTATGACAGCCCGTTCTGCATCAATGCGGCCTCTGACATCGGCAAGTAGGATATTGTAGGCACCATTCCCTTTCATTCCTGCCAAGGCTTTGTTGAACTGTTCGATCAGTCTGCGATTGTTGGGATTCTTTCTCGAAGCCAGTAGATGCACGCTGATAGGCCAGGTTTTCTCAGATACCTCGATCGCAATCTGCTGCTCGGGGAAATAGTCTCGCAGGATACCCTTGCCAACATCCCTGGCTTCGGCGACAAACTGCACCTCTGGGTTCTCAATCAGTTGCTGAAACGCCTTGAAGGCACTGGGAACCATCGGGGCGTCGCTGAGGAGACGCTCGATGTCTGGATGATACTGATAGCTCTCGACACGCACTCCCCGGTAGCGATCGAGTCCTCCAGGTCGATCGACCTGTTCCACTAGTTGGGGGGTGTTCTGTGCGTTATAAAAAATGGAAAGCTCGACCTCGAGCAGCGCATCCGAGTAGTAGAACTCTCGCTCGCGGGCTGCCGTGCGATACCAAGGGAAGGTTCCCCTTATGCCTCGATTCATTCTGCTATCGGCAGCCGCGTTGTAAGCCTGCGACCAAGCCATGAATTGCAGATTGGCCTCATAGCCAGCTTCGCTTGCAGTAGAAGCGACCACTGCCGATGCTATCCCCCAATCGGGAAGCTGTTTGCCACTGTAGGGAGCCCAGTCTCCGGTTGCAAAGATCGCGGGCTGCAGTGGCAGATCGGGCTGGCTGCGCAGGTATAGCAGAATTAAGAACGTCAGGGCGATCGGAATGGCAAGTGCTGCGGTCAGCGCCGCAGACCGCCCACCTGCTTGGAGTTTCTCCACCATGCCGACTACACCTCCGTTCGGTCAATGGACAGACTCGATCGCCATTCAGAAGCAGCAAGATTGCCAAATCGCTAACGGGTCTCTGCCAGCGAGTACAGGCGAAAAATCGATCTAAAAAATGCCCAACTCGTGACGTGCTCCGGGATTTTGCAGTCCGTCCAAGGTTCGGGATCGCAGTAGAGCAGTTCGATCGCCTGGCGCAATTGAGTTTCAGAAAGATGGACAAACTCTAGACCCAGCCGATATTGCTGTTTTTCTGCTTCAAACGATCGCCACCTTATTTTGGCTTGAATCGGGGCGATCGCACTAAAGGGGCCAGCAATAGTTGGAAACGTCAGAGTGACGCGATCGGGAATTGCATCGAGCGATCGCTCGCTAGAGACCGTCACCGCTGCCCCCGCTTCCGATAGATTGACGGTCAGCCCAGAAATAGTAAAGCGATCGCAGTCGAGCTTGCAGTCGAGGGCTTTGTCAAATCGAGGATAACTGCGCTGAGGCACATCAATAGCAGCCAAAATACAGATCTGCAAGAGAGCTAGGCTGTAGATGGACCAGACAATATTGACAGCAACACTCTCGTAGCTCCCAGAACTCCAGACTAAGTTGACAATGCGATAGAGAATGCCCCCAGCGTACAAACCCATCAAGCACAAAAGAGGACCGATGAGCCCCCAATTTGGACGAATTTTATTGGAAGCAACCCCTTTCGGAGTTACCTTAAACCCTTTTCCAAATGGCTGTACTAATGTATTCAAGACTGTGAGTGCCATTGGAACGCAGATGAGGGTTTCGTACACATCTGCCCAAAACACCGATCGCCGTCCGTCTGTCAGCCAGCCAAAAATCAGAATATTGCCCAAGTAGAATGGCAGGTAAAAGTAAGCGATATCCACCACGGTTGCCCGAATGGGCACTAGTCCAAACAGTAAAAATGTTAGCGGCATAACCAAAAAAATTAGTCTCGGGATGCACAAAAACCAATACAAAACTCCCCAAGCATGAGTCATTCTCTGCCATAGAGTCAGTCCTGGCAGAGTAAACATATTGGTATCGCAGAACAAGGCTTGAATGGTACCCCGCCCCCAGCGCAACCGCTGATTGATATAGGCACTGATATTTTCAGGCGACATCCCGGCAGAAATCGCTTCATTCAAATATTTTGTTTGATAGCCGAGAGATTGCAATTTAACTGAGGTAAAAAAGTCTTCTGCAATACTTTCCGTCGGAATGCCTCCAATCCGATCTAAGGCACTTCGTCGAATTACAAAAGAGGTGCCGCAGCAAACCAGTGAGTTAGTGGCATCTCGACTGGGCTGAATATAGCGAAAAAAGAGCGATTGCTCGTTGTTTAATACCCCCTGCAGTCCTAAATCCTCTGTAATGGGATCGTCATTATAAAAATGCTGGGGAGTCTGCAATAAAGCAACATCTCGGTCGGCAAAAAAGCCCACTGTACGGTTGAGGAAATTTTGTTTGGGCACAAAGTCAGCATCGAAGATGACGATTAATTCGCCATCCACATATTGCAAAGCATGATTGACATTGCCCGCTTTGGCATGGCGATTGTCGGGGCGATCGAGGTAGTAGCACTTTAAGTCGTAGGCCAATTGGCGAATATGAGGGCGACGTAAATCGTCCAATAAATAAATTCGCTTGCGCGGATAATCGAGCGCCTGACACCCCATGATGGTGCGGCGCAGCAATTCAGGAGGTTCGTTATAAGTGGGGATGAGGATATCGACCCACGGCCGATATTTGCCCGATCGCACCAGAAGTTCGCCCCGGTCTGCTTCGCTCGTGCGATCGACCCTAGGGAGAGTTTGTAGGAAAAAAATAATCGTGTTGAGAAAGGTGACCAGCTCCATAAAAAAGAGCAGCAAGCTCAGGCCGCCCGTCAGCGGATCGGACAAGTTGAGCGATTGCGTCCCCCGCCACAAGATATATCGCACCCCCAGAAAAATCATCACGCTGGCCACGATCGCCCGCGAGCATACAGTCTCCGGTTTAACCGTTAGCAGTTTGAAGCTACAAATCGACGCCACCGATACAATTGTGGGCAACAACAGCCCCTGCCACGTCACCTCCTGCGGGACAAATAGCTGTTGAATGGTTTGCCAGAAGAGAAATGCATTGGCAGCAAGATCCGGCCCACTCACTCGAACGAGAATAAAGGCCAATAGAAACGCTGCAGCGAGTAATAGAGAAGCTTTATCCAACCAGGGCAGCCAGCGGGTTCGTGACATAGAAGTGACTTCTCAGGAGTGAATGCAAGCGGGCGATCGAGCGCGGACGAAGACAGCAGGATCGGTCTTGGATTGAGACAAGGTCTAACGGGTTGAGCTCGGCGAGCGAGGGAATCTGACTTCAGCACTTCGCCCGATCGCACAAAATTCAGCCGCCTCGAAATTGGGATCGGAGTCAATATTGACTCGTACTGACACTTGTCTGCGCGTAAGCCCTTCGGGCGGAATCGCAACATCTTGACCGGTTTCGACTCGACCGACCCCCGAGCGAATTCCCTGCACTGCTCCTGCAAGGGACTCCCTGCGGAGATTGCCGAGGAAGCGAACTGTAGCCTGCGCCCCCACAAAGAGGTGCTCGGCATCTCGCTCCGAGACAAATGCTTCTACCCAAACGTTATTGCAATTGGCAATATGGGCGATCGGATCGCCAGTCGCAACCACAGTTCCGAAGGTATCCGGTTGATAATCGATCGACCAGATCGCCCCATCGCTGGGGCTCAGAATCGTAGCAGACCTTTGCAGTTGCAGTTGTTCTGCGATCGTATTTAATTCACTTTGCTTCTGCTCGATTTGAGACGCCAAGCTCTGCCGCTCTAGCTCCAAATCGGCAATTTCACTCTGCACCTCGCGACGGCGAATCTCTGCAAAGCTGAGGGTGCGGGAACCATTCAGTTGCAATCCCCTCTCGCTCGCTGTGGCCTCTAACCTGGCTTGGGCCAGTTGAGCTCTGCGGCTGCGGACCAAGGTTTGGGTTTGGTCTTTTTCTGCCACAGCGCGATCCACATCTTGCTGCGAGACAGCCCCTTCTTCAGCCAAGCGCAACACTCGCGCTGCTTCCATCTCAGCCAGTTCGGCAGCTTGAATCGACTCTTGCAATTCCCACTGCACTCGCTCGACCAACTGCTGCTGAAAGGCACTCTGTAGCGATTGCTGGGCTGCAGCCTCTTGCTCGAATTGCTGCAAAGATATCCTTCGATCCACTAGCTGTGCCTGCAGCCGTTCCTGCTGCAAAGTTAAATTCTCCAGCTCCGAGCTGAGATTTTGCTGGGCGATCTGCAGTTCCGAATTGCGCGGGTTGAAAATATTACCGAGTGGCGTCCCTGCTTGAATTTGTTGACCGGGGCTGATGTTCTGCAGGCGAAGTTCTCCGGCGATCGGAGCTCGCACGGGAATAATGCGACCATTCACAAAGGCTTTGTGGCTGGTGATGGTTTGAGACCGCTGCCACAACCAGGAACCTAGCGTTGCAATGATGCCAATCCCAATGACAAGCCGAACGGATTTAAACAGAGCTTGTCTCGAAAGCGTGGGTTTAGAGCTCGATCCCAACCGTTTGGCCACTTGAGATACCGTTGCCTGCAACCCAGACACCTGTGGCAGCGTTTTCTTTGGCAGCGGTGCAAGTTCTGTCGAGTCGCTCGCTGGTTTTCGAGTCGTTGCGGCGATCGGTTTGTGAAGTGTCGAGGCGATTGGCTCCTGAGAAGATATACGCTCTACAGCCGGAGGAGTCGAGTCTTGCGACTTCTGGGGCATTGAATCTAAAACAGCAGTTCGGCTCTGGCCCCCAAATGCAACAACCGTTGCCGGTACAACCGATACTGACTCCACCTCCACCTCTATTTCTCCTAGGCGGATCGTGCTGCCCTGATGGAGAACGACCTCGTTAGTGGCAACTCCTCGGCCGTCAACCCGGACGGGATTATTGGGCTTGAGATTGCGCAGGTAGAAAGAGCAATGGGCCGGGTTGAAGACAATTTCAATGTGCAAGCGCGAAACCGTGCGATCGCTTTCGGTCAAAGATGGCAGAACGACATCGCATTGGGCCGGGTCTCGCCCGACGCGAATGGTCCAGGGCGCTTTCGTCGATCCAAAAATATCGACAGTTTGAGTTTTGCGCTGGCCTGCTTCGGTCCAAGCTAACGTAATTCCGTCCATAAATCTTTCAGCCAAGCAAGAGGACGTGAAATGACTATCACTGGTTGCTTTTGAGCCTAAAAAACAGTGAGAATACGATTGACAATATCAGTATTGCAGACATGGTTGATGTAACCGGAGACGCAAATATTCTGCGCGTAGTGGAAACTGGCTTCTCTCCACCCTTTGACCGATGTCATCAATAGCGTCAGAACGGCCAGAATCTTGCCTTCAATCTTTATCGGTAGTTGTTTTGCCTGAAGGGATTTACGGGACCTTACTGGGGTCTTCAACCTCTAGCACCGCGATCGCGTAGCGGCCTCGATCCTGGGGGGTGGCGCTGGTGACAACAACGGTGTAAGTGCCAGTCTCGGGTAAGGGCAAGAGGATGCGGGCATCTCCTCTGACCGGATCGAAACCGCTGTTATCGTCTTCAGCCACGATCTCGCCGTCGGGACCGATGAGCTTGAGATAGGGATCGAGTTGCATTCTGCGATCGCTACTGCCAATTAGGTTGAGCATGACGAACTCGCCCGCATCGCCACTGAATTGATAGGTGTCTTGGTAGAAACCATCGTTCAACTGATTGGGATTGCCCAGGATTCCGGGTCGATGGCTGTTTGGAGTCAAGACTACTGGTGTGGCGATTGGGGGAGGTAACTGACTCGGCGATGTCGTTAAAGGTCTCGGAGCGGGGGCAACAAAGCGATTCGGCTGCGCAGCAGGTGCAGCAGGCTCCGGTGCAGGGGCGAGAAACTCTTCCAGTTGCTGGATTTCTTCCTGCTGAGCTAGAGCACTTGGAACTGAGCACAGAGCTGACAGACCCAACACCAGAGATAGCATCCCGAATTGGCGCGAGTAGCTCGGACACACGAACATCGCAATCTCCCCATACTGCTAAAATTGCTGCGCGACAGCAACCCGATCGGTGACTGAACTGACGCGATCGACCACTGGTATTCGATCGAGCAATTCGTCAAGGGTTAGGTCGCCATTTTTGTATGATATCCACAAACTCGTGTCAACCCTGCCCTGCAGATCGTTCTCTGCCGGGTAAATAATCAAACGGTCAAATTCAGTATACTTGGACCTCAGGGCTGCCATCATGGCGATCGCCACCCGCCGGATACCTTCTTCGCTGGCAAGCTTGGCATCGGAGGAGTCATCGTATTGAAGCAAGAGCCCCTCCGATCGGATTTCAATTTGAGGGCTGAGGGCAGCCAGCGTCGGACTGCTATTGGCTAGATGGGTTTCCAGTAGATTGCTCTGCCACTTCCAACTGTCGAGGCGAGCCTCATCAGACAGGGGCGAGTCCGAGTCGATTTGGGCAACGGTGGTGATCGCGGCTTCCAGATCGGTGGGAGATAGGGTGCGGGCGCGAGCTAATAAATCGCGATCGCGTTCCAACTGCTGCTGTGAGAGCAGTGCTTGGCGGTAACTCTCGATCTGGGTGACTGCCCTGCTGTGGAGAGGAGACTCTGGCGGAATTTCCCGCGCTTTCTGAATGGCATCCTCTAGATTGACTTCGGCAAGCTGGCGCGACTCTAGCAAGATTTCGCGATCGCGGGACACGATTGGCAGTTGCCCGATATAGCGAACGGCGAACCAGCTTGCCCCAACGGCCAAGAGGATTGCAGTGAAGCTGGCGATCGCGATACTGGCCTTCACTTCGCTTTTGTCCAGCAGCGATCGCAGGCGATCGGTCGAGGTAGCGTAAGCATTACGAACAGAGCGGACGGCTGCAGGGGCACGATCTTTGGATTGGTGCCAAATAGCTAGACTGGTTTGACGGGCAAAGCCAACAGCGGCCCGCAGTGGAGCCAATTTCTGTTGCGCTGGAAAAGACTGGGGGTAAGGCGGGGTCGGGATAGCTTCGATCGAACCGAGCTCCATCGGTTCGTCTCGCTCGGATGCCATTAAGGTCAGTGGGTTGTTCTCTACAGTGGCGGAGTCGCTGTCTGCGGTGCGATCGGGGGTGGCCAGTGGCTGAGGGGGGGGTTGGCGATCGGCAACGAGGGCTTGCAAGCGCTCGGGACAAGTATCCAGATTGTCGGGGTATAGCGATTCGAGTTTGGCAATCTCTTGCAAGATTTCTGCTGCTGATTGATGGCGCTGCCCGAAGTGATAGCGAACCATCTTACCGAGTAATTCCTTGAATTCGCTCTCGATCGCGGCCCGCTCTTGCCAAATAATCTCGCCTGAGGTGGAGTCTTCGTGGAGCTCCTTGGGATGGATACCGGTTAGCGCCTGAATGGCGACCATACCGAGGGCATAAAAATCGCTGCTCAATTTCGGCCTGCCGTAAGATTGTTCGCAGGGCATATAGCCCGGTGTGCCGAGAGTGGTTGTTTGCGGCGTTAGGTTGGTCGAGGTAGTGAACTGAGTTCTAACCTGCTTGACCGAGCCAAAATCAATTAAAACAATTTTATGATCGCTGTCCCTCAAAATAAGGTTATCGGGCTTGATGTCGAGGTGAATCACGTTGTAGGAGTGGACAAACTCCAAGATTTCTAAAGTTTGCTTGAGGATATAAAGAACTTCAGGCTCGGACAGAATAGTTCCACTACCCAGCATTCGCCTGAGCGTCTTGCCCGGAATAAATTCTTGAACGATGTAAAAATTTTCGCGATCGTCATCAGTAAAATAGGCTAGGAGCTCGGGGATTTGATTGTGGGTCTTGCCGAGTTGTCGTAGGGTTTTAGCTTCGTTGAAGAAAAACTTGCGGGCGTTTTCGACATATTGGGGATCGTTGCTGAGAATTTTAAGCTGCTTGACAACACAAATGGGAGAGTCGGGTAGGTGAGTATCTCGGGCGAGAAAGGTGACGGAAAACCCGCCTCCGCTCAACATGTCTGTAATTAAGTACCGACTCTGCAGTCGTTGACCAATCTCAGTCATAATGTCGCTTGGCAGATATTGTTCGGGAACAGCGAGGTTTAGCGTTCCGTATTTCTGAGAATACCCCTTTACGATAAACTATCTGCCGCAACGTTGGGGAGATGGGAGAGTGCCTGAGAGTTCGAGATCGAGTGCCGCCAGAGCCGAAGGAGAAGATAGATCCCAAAACAATGTACATCCACGCACCTGGGGGCAGGCGCGGGCGCCAGATCGATAATTCCACTGAAGAATTTGTCGATGCAACGCGAATGGGACTGCCTTAGAGCTTGGCGAGAAGATTCAATCTCCAAAAATCACAATAGTTATAGCGAGTTCGATTTTTCTCCGATCTGGCGGATTGAGCTATATTTTATGCCTTGAATAAGGTTATTTCCAAAAATTAGCTGCTATTATTAGATAGAAGGCGTTATCTCATCGCTTAAGTGCGCTAACCTACCCCGTACTTAGATTCCCAACCGTTCGCTCGATCGCTTTCTTTATTGGCATTAAAACTTTAAAATATAATAAAGAAAAGGCAAAATCTGATGAGCTGCCCCATTCCCTACGAGCAACGGCAGGTGCAAGTGCCTTTAGAGGTAACTCGAGAAGTTGCGGAGCTGTTGACAGACCTGGGATTGTCATTGCGGTTTCGACCGGATGGATTCCTGACTGCTGTTATTCGCTTCGGGCTGCAGGGCTCACTCGATCGCCTTGCAATCACTCATGCCGAGCTGCGGTTTTCCAATAATCGGCCAGACAAGGTGCAGTGGTTAGAGATGTGTTGGCGTCTACCGATCCATTCTCACCCTCGATTGCAAAATTAACCGGTTTTACCCTCATCCAGCGGGAATAACCTTTCAGTTTTGGATGACTTGAATTTCCATAACCTTTTTATGACGCCACTCGAGCCTCACTCGCATGGTTGAATAGTAGATGTAAGGCTACAGCAGCAATCTGCCAAGAAATTGAAGTTGGTTGCTACTCCCTCAAAACGAAATGGAAAATTGGGAATAGCAAGGATATGAAAATGATAGAACATTCATTTGGGTTTTACGGTATCGCTTTTTTTGGAATTATTCTGCTACGCTACTTCCTGGCGGCGGGGGGGACGTATTTGTTCTTTTATTCGCCATTCAGTCAAGCTTTTATCAATTGCAATCGACAGCATCGGGTTCCCTCCTGGCAATCGATTCAGCGCGATATTAAACTCTCGGTTCTCTCGGCAGGCGTGTTTGCGTTGGCAGCGGCGATCGTTATGTCAGGATACAGTTGGGGTATTACTCGCTTATACAGCCACTCTCAACAGTACGGGCTTTGGTATTTAGGCGTTAGTTATGGTTCCGTATTGCTTCTCCAGGATGCCTATTTCTATTTTACCCATCGCTTGTTTCACCATCCCTCACTTTTTTCCTGGTTGCATCGAGGGCATCACAGATCGCGCTATCCAACCCCGTGGACCTCATTTGCCTTCGACCCACTAGAGGCGATCGTTCAGTCCCTCTTTTTTATCGGCATCGTCTTTATCGTCCCACTCCATTTCATCACGTTTATTGCAGCCCTCACCACTATGACAGTCTGGGCAGTGTTAAATCATCTCGGGATCGATCGATTGCCTCTGTCGTTTCCCCACCATTGGCTGGGTAAGTGGTTCATCGGACCTGCCCATCATTCCGTCCATCATCTCAAGTACAATGTGCATTACGGTCTGTATTTCACATTCTGGGACAAACTTCTCGGCACTCAGGATTCTAACTATGAGAAGAAGCTTGATGGATGTCAGTTGAGTCATCAATACACCGACCTGAAAAAAGAGTAGCCATTTTTCTATGCTGAGTATAGGAGTAGGAGATTCTCAATCCTTATGGGAACCGCCTCAATAGTCGAACAGGAAAAGGTAAAAGGCACGCAGAAGCTATAGGCGAGCTGGCATTCCAGGTGAAACTTCTTACCCCTTCACCGATCGAGCTGTGACTTGGGATTATTTCGATTTTTAGCCACCACGGAGGTAAAGATTATGTCCTGGTTTTTATTTTCTGCTCTAGCGCTCACATTGATGTCTTTAGTCTTTGCGTGGCAGAATTCTAGCCCTGTAGCTGTCAATTTATTCTGGGCTTGGAAATTTGAGGCATCACTAGCTTTGCTTTTACTGCTAACCTTTGGTCTGGGCCTATCAGTTGGAATCATGTTCTCAATACTTCAGTTCTCGGGTGGAGTCTAACCATTGGGCGATCGCGCGATCGCCAGAGAGGATACTACAGACAAGGTTCTCGATGCTCCGAGCGAGCATTCGGGCAATATTCGGGATGCGATCCAGCGATCGCCAGGGTCGCAGAGACGATCTACTCGAACGGAAGCTGCTAGCAATTCATTAAGATGCAGCAGCATTTTGGCCGGGACCGGCCTTTCGGTTGCTAATAGTGGTTTAGGCAACTGCAGGTCAGAAACCGATGCTAGAACACGACATCGTCATTGTGGGGGGCGGTTTAGCAGGCTGCAGAGCCGCACTCGAAGTCAAACGTACCAATCCCGACATCGACTTAGCCGTCGTGGCCAAAACCCACCCCATCCGCAGCCACTCCGTTGCCGCCCAAGGGGGAATCGCCGCCACCCTCAAAAATGTCGATTCAGAAGACTCTTGGGAAGCTCATGCCTTCGACACTGTTAAAGGCTCCGATTATCTAGCCGATCAAGATGCGGTCGAAATTCTGACCAAAGAAGCCCCACAGGTTATCTACGATTTGGAACATTTGGGCGTGCTATTCTCCCGCGTGGAAGATGGCAAGATTGCCCAACGGGCCTTTGGCGGGCACAGCTACCGTCGCACTTGCTACGCCGCCGACAAAACCGGCCACGCCATCCTGCACGAGCTGGTCAGCAGTCTGCTGCGCTACGGCACACACATTTATGACGAATGGTACGTCACCCGCCTAATTGTGGAAGACAGCGTCGCCAAAGGGTTGGTGATGTACGAGCAATCCACCGGACGCTTCCAGGTATTGCGGGCCAAAGCGATTATGTTTGCTACAGGGGGCTACGGTCGGGTGTTCAATACCACTTCAAACGACTACTCCTGTACGGGGGATGGTTTGGCGATGACCGCGCGGGCGGGCTTGCCGCTGCAGGATATGGAGTTCGTGCAGTTCCATCCGACGGGGTTGTATCCGGTAGGAGTTCTCATCTCCGAAGCGGTACGGGGAGAAGGGGCGCATCTGCTTAACAATGATGGCGATCGCTTCATGGCCACTTATGCCCCCAAGCAAATGGAGCTGGCCCCGCGAGATATTACGTCCAGAGCGATCGTCACAGAAGTCAGAGCCGGACGGGGTATCGATGGCGGCACCTATGTCCATCTCGACCTGCGGCATCTGGGGGCAGAGATGATTCACCAGCGCTTACCCTTCTGTTGGGAGGAAGCCCATCGGCATCTCGGCATCGATGCTGTGGAGGAACCCATCCCGGTACGCCCCACAATCCACTATTCAATGGGGGGCATTCCTGTCGACACCGATTGCCGGGTACGAAACGGCCCCGATGGCTTTGTGGAAGGGTTCTTCGCAGCAGGGGAAACCGCTTGCGTCTCAGTCCACGGTGCAAACCGATTGGGCAGCAATGCGCTGTTGGAATGCGTAGTTTACGGTCGGCGGGCGGGGGCGACGATGGCTGGCTATATCGAAGGGCGCTCTCTTCCCGTACTCAACGAAGCTAGCCTACTAGAGGAGGCGGAAAACGATCGGGCTCAACTGTTGGAACAGCAGGGGGAATACCGGATCGATCGCCTTCGGCGCCAATTTCAAGATTGCATGACGGAGTTTTGCGGTGTCTATCGCACGGAAGCCTCAATGGGAGAAGGGTTGAGTAGATTGGAAGAGCTGCGATCGCAATTGTCCAATATTCGCCTCGACGACAGCGGCAAAATCTGGAATACCGAATTGACGGAGATGTGGGAATTGCGCAATCTCCTGACCGTCGGTGCCACCATTATGACTGGAGCCCTTTACCGCCGAGAAAGTCGCGGAGCCCATTCCCGCGAAGATTACCCCAGCCGCGAAGATGCCAACTTCCTCAAACACACATTGGCCTACGTCAGAGATGGCTCGGTCAAAATCGACTATCGTCCTGTTGCGATCGATCGCTTCGAACCCAAAGAACGCAAATATTGAGTCTCCATCATGAACGTCGAATTTCGCATCTTCCGCCAAACTGCCCCCGACGCTCCGCCGAGCCTCCAACCCTACTCCATCGACGTCAATCCCAAGAGCACTATTCTCGATGCCCTGACCCAGATCAAATGGGAGCAGGACGGCAGCCTCGCCTTCCGCAAAAACTGCCGCAACACCATCTGCGGTAGCTGCGCCATGCGCATCAACGATCGCGCCGGTCTCGCCTGCCAACTGCACATCGACGAAGCCCTCGCCGGTCGCGATCGCATTCTTATCGGACCGATGGGAAACCTGCCCGTCGTCAAAGATCTCGTGGTGGACATGCAAGCATTTTGGACCGATCTCAAGCGGGTCGATCCCTATGTCAGCACTGCCTCCCGCACCATTCCCGAGCGCGAATTCATTCAACTGCCGCAGGAGCGAAACAAACTCAACCAAATGGGCAACTGCATCATGTGCGGCGCCTGTTACTCCGATTGCAATGCGAAGGAAGTCAATCCCGGTTTTGTCGGTCCCCACGCCCTCGCCAAAGCCAATCGCGTGCGGTTAGACACCCGCGACGATCGCACTGCAGAGCGAGTCCGAGAGCTCGACAATCTCGATGGCGTCTGGGGCTGTACCCGCTGTCAAAACTGCAATGACGTCTGCCCGATGGAGGTCGCTCCCCTCGACCAAATCACTAAAATCAAACAGGCGACCCTCGCCATCTCTCCCCCTGCTGGAGCTGCCAGTCGAGCGGTGCGCCATCGCAAGACAATGGTCAGTTTAGTCAAACAAGGGGGCTGGGTGGACGAGCGTAAATTTGGGGTTGCAGTGGTGGGCAATTACTTTCGCGATTTGAAAGGGTTGCTCAGCTTAGTTCCCCTCGGCTTGGGAATGGTTACCCACGGCAAGTTTCCCACGACCTTTGAAGCCTCAGAAGGGACAGCAGAAGTGCGTCGAGTAATTGAAGCAGCGGAGGGCCAGTCATGAGTTTGAAATACGCCTACTATCCCGGCTGCGTCGCCCAAGGGGCTTGCCGAGAGCTGTACGATTCTACTGCGCTGGTCACCGAAGCCTTGGGGATCGAGCTGATCGAACTGAAACAGGCGAGCTGCTGCGGTTCCGGCACGTTTAAAGAAACTTCGGAACTGCTGGAAGATTCCGTCAATGCCCGCAATTTAGCCTTGGCTGAAGCCCTCAATCTGCCCATGCTGACCCATTGCAGCACTTGCCAGGGGGTACTCGGCCGCGTCGATGAAAAGTTGAAAGCGGCCAAGCGCGAGCGCCCCGACTATTTCGATCGCGTCAACCACACCTGCCAGCAGGGGGGCTGCAAACATCTTTACAAAGGCTCTGGCGAAGTCAAACACTTGCTCTGGGCATTGGTGCGAGATTACGGGCTAGAGGCGATCGGCGAGCGGGTCAAACAGCGACTGAGCGGTCTCAAATGCGCGGCCTTCTACGGCTGCTATCTATTGCGATCGCAAAAACACAATCCCGTTGACGATCCCCACAATCCCCGCTCGCTAGAGAATCTATTCGAAACCCTCGGAGCCGAGCCCGTCTTCTATCGCGGCAGAACCCAATGCTGCGGTTGGCCCATCTCCAGCTACGCCCCCGAACAGGCATTTCGTATGGCAGGAAATCATATTGAGGAGGCGATCGCCGCAGGAGCCGACTGCATGGTGACCCCCTGCCCCCTCTGCCATCTCAACCTCGACTCCCGCCAACCCGAAATCGAACGAGTGGTCGGCAAACCCTTTCAACTGCCAGTCCTGCACCTCCCCCAATTAGTCGGTTTGGCCTTAGGTATTTCTCCCCGCCAATTGGGCTTGCACCGACATATTGTCTCTGCCGCTCCAGTTATAGAGCGGCTAGCATTGGCGATCTCCAAATAATTTCGGACTGGCCAAATAATCTCGCACTGTACGATCCCGCCTATCGGCTGGGCAATCTACCTAGGTAACTGTGCCAATTGACAGGACTACATTCTGAGGGGAGACTGGCAGTATTTGTCAATTGAGGAACAGCGGTTGGGGAGACGCGATTGCCGCGAGTTGCAAGGGTCGCGGGCCGAATTCCAAGCCTCGCGCACGGGCTGCTTGAAGTTTTTCGAACGTTGCAGAGAATTCCAATGCTGATTCTGTCCAGGCAAGACGTCGAACTCCTGAAAATGAAACAGCCCCAATCCCAACTGGTGCTGTTTCGCTATCGTCGGCGCGTGTTTCGACGCACCAGCCAGTTTGGAGATATTCAAGCAGCGATCGCCGCTTGTCGCGAGGGGCTCGATAGCGGTCGGTTTTGCGTAGTCTTGCAAGATGGGTTTAAAGGTCAAGAAGTCTGGCAAGCCCTCGGTCAAGATGAACTCAAGGCCCTCAAAGCTTGAATCGAATTTTATTCCCTTCGCAACTGGAGTTTGGGAATGAGGGGCGAAGTCACACCCTCCCGAGGCTGTATCTCCAGGTTTTCCCCATACTCGAATCCGTCAAGCGATTGCAGCTTGCGCAATAGGGAGGAATCTCTCTAGGATGTGTGAGTCTGAGGTTAAGCAATCAGCACCATACTATTCGATTCAGCAGATTGACTGGGGAGATGCATTTGTGGCTAAGAAGAAACCCGATAGTCGGCGGTCTAAGCCGTTCATCCAATTGCTGGGGTTGGGCATTGGCGTCCTGATGATTATTTCTCTGCCCCTTCTCCCCGTCCTGCTACCTTTACTGTCAGGTTCGAGTCCCCAACCCTCGAATATTGAAAATCGCCAGCAAGTGGTGGATCGATACGTGCGCGAGAATGGTTTAGCTGCCCTAATCGGCGATTCTCCTCGTATCGGGGCTGAAGGGGCAGAGGTTTTTTTGATCGAGTTTTCCGATTTTCAATGCCCGTTTTGTGCCAGAGCTTATCCCACCGTCAAAGAGTTTATGGCCACCCACGGCGATTCCGTCCAGTTAGTCTACAAACATCTACCTATCGTTCAAATTCATCCTCAAGCCCTGCCTGCTGCCCGCGCCTCTTGGGCTGCCGAACAACAGGGCAAATTTTGGGAGTATCACGATCGCCTGTTTGAAAATCAAGCCGAGCTCGGAGAACCGTTGTACGTGCAGACTGCCGAAGACCTGGGGCTCGATATGGAGCAGTTCGATCGCGATCGCAACAGTCGCGAATCGCGTCAGGCGATCGAACGCGACTTGGAAATCGCCAATGCGTTGGGGATTAGAAGTACGCCCACCTTCGTGATGAACAACCTACTGATTCCGGGTGCAGCTCCTCTCAACCTCTTCGAACAGGCTTTGGCCTCCCTTCAGGCAGAATAGCCGTCTCCATTTCCAGGAGTTAAGACATTCTGGAAGATTGAGGGGCGATCGCCTCCGCTGTCTGAGTCGCGCAAGTGGTTGAATATGCAAGCCTTGCCAATTTAGGAACAGGGTTTGCTACAGTAAGGGCAGCGGTTTGCCTTCGCGGCGATCGTTGCTGTTAGCCGAAATGGCTAGGGCTGTTAGCCGAAATGGCTAGGTGAGAAGTGGGTGCAAGCCCACTTTTTTGTTGTCTTAGTTCCGTCCCCTCTGAGGTTATGCCCCATCCTCTTGCTGGCGAATTTGCCAAGATTGCCAACCCGATCGCCCGAGCGCTGGGGTTGGAATTGGTCAACGTGGTGTTTTACACCAACCAAAATCCGCCCGTGATGCGGTTGGATATCCGCCAACTCGATCGGGAGAGAGACACCAGCCATGCTGATTGCGAGGCCATGAGCCGTGCCCTCGGCACCCGACTGGAGCAAGACGACCCCATTCCTGGGGCCTACCTGTTGGAAATTTCCAGTCCGGGCTTGTCGCAGTATCTCAGCAGCGATCGCGACTTTGAGGTGTTCAAAGGGTTCAGCGTTGCCGTTACACTCTCTGCCCCCTTCAAGGGCCAGACCGAGTGGACCGGCAGGTTGCAAAAACGCGATCCAGATTGGGTGTGGCTCTCTCAGAAAGGACGTCCCGTCAAACTCCCCCGTGCAGATGCCCAACAGGTCAAGCTATTGGATGGAGAAACCCCTTAGCAGCATCGTTGCTGTAAGTCTGGCTGGCCTCCCCCGACCCCCAGCCACAGGTGGCGGGCATCCCGAGCGAGTTGATTTTTTCAAGTGTGTTTCCGAAACTGTAAGGAGCGATCGCCATGTCAATGGTGACTCTACCCGGACTGGGTGAAATGGTTGATGTGATTAGTCGCGAGCGGAACTTACCCAAGTCTGCGGTGACGGCGGCCCTGAGGGAGGCCCTGCTCAAGGGCTACGAGCGCTATCGCAAAACCCTCTTGCGAGACAGTCACGCCTTTGACGAAGAGTATTTTGGCAACTTCGATGTGGAGCTCGATATTGAATCGGGCGGGTTTCGAGTGCTGGCCACCAAGACCATCATGGAAGAAGTGGTCAACCCCGACCACGAAATCAGTTTGGATGACGTGCGTCAAGTCGCTCCCGAAGCGGAAGCAGGGGGGCAAGTGGTGGTGGATGTCACCCCCGAGCAAGCAGATTTTGGCCGCATGGCGGCCATTCAGACCAAGCAAGTGCTGTCGCAGAAGTTGCGAGACCAGCAGCGTCGCCTGATCCAAGAGGAATTTCAGGATTTGGAGGGCACCGTCTTGCAGGGACGAGTGCTGCGCTTAGAGCGATCGTCTGTGATTATCGGTGTCACCAGCGGCTTCGGGCAAGCGGAAGTGGAGTCGGAATTGCCCCGCCGCCAGCAGTTGGCCAACGATCGCTATACCATCGGCGCGGTCATGAAAGTCTATCTGCAGCGGGTGGCCGAGGGCTCTCGCCGAGGACCGCAACTGATTGTTTCTCGGGCTGACGCAGGCTTGGTGGTCTACCTCTTTGCCAACGAAGTTCCCGAAATTGAAGATGACATCGTGCGTATTGTGGCAGTGGCGCGCGAGGCCAATCCTCCCTCCCGCAATGTCGGCCCCCGCACCAAAATTGCTGTCGATACCCTAGAGCGCGACGTGGACCCCGTCGGAGCCTGTATCGGCGCGCGCGGTTCTCGCATTCAAGTGGTGGTTGCGGAACTGCGCGGGGAAAAGATCGACGTGATTCGCTGGTCTCCAGACCCCTCTACCTACATCGCCAATGCCCTCAGCCCCGCACGCATTGTGGAAGTGCGCCTCGTCGATCCCGATATCCAGCAGGCCCACGTGTTAGTGCCGTCCGATCAGCTCAGTTTGGCGATCGGGAAAGAGGGGCAAAACGTGCGGCTGGCAGCCCGCTTGACCGGTTGGAAGATCGATATCAAGGATGCCGACGAATACTATGCGGCGGAAGATGCAGGGGAAGTGATGTACGTTGCGCCCGAGCGTCCGCCTGGCCCCGTTACTTACGAGATTGAGGAGGAGGAGGTTCTAGAAGATTTAGAGGAATTGGACGATCGCAATGACGTGCCGGTTGACGAGTTCGACTTCGATGCAGAATTCGATCTGGCCAGGGGTTCGGAATGAACCTTTCGAGGGAAAATTCTCGCTATAATCACTTTGATTCATCAACGCCTGTGGTAAGCCTCATGACCGTTCAGCGTTCTAACGCCAAATTTGCCAGTTTCTGCGATCGCCAGCGCCAGCGAGTGCAAAACTTTGCTGGGTCTATTTTTGTTTGGTTAATTGCCTTTATCAACGATCGCATCCTTCCTGCCAATCGCCCCCTCGATGCCGAGGCGATCGCCGCCTGGTGCCAGCAATTTTTGGCCGAGCGAGATGCGGGTGAGTTTCAGTATCGCGGTCTGCCGGTCGATCCCGAGTTTGCAGCCGCGATGAATCGTCCTGGGGCGATCGACGAGTTTTGGTATCGCGGCCAGCGGGTAACCGTCAAGTCTGCAGAGTCCGCTCGTCCTGCCTATCTGCTGTCTGCTGGTGCCGAGAAGCCTTTTGTTCCCAGTTACCAGCGCACGCTGAAAAAATGGATTGTGCGGGCTGATATGACGGATATGGATCGGGTGGCTGCCACTCCCGACATGGAGTACAGCTTTAGAGGCCGCGACCTGTAGAGTTGCCACAACCGCTTCGATTTTGGCGATCGTACCTGAGGGTGGCGATCGCCTTGCTATTTGTTACAACCTGAGTTCGATGACTCTGCATGGCCCTCACCCCCGGCCCCTCTCCCCTCGCGAAGCGTGGCGTCAGCCGTAAGTTTGGGAGAGGGGAGAAACAGCCGAAAATCCTTACGGGGCCTTGTTCCCCTGCCCCCAAAGTTGGGGGTAGGGGTTAGGGGAAGGGGGCCACAGGCATCTAGACAAATGGCCAATGTTTCGGAATATGAATTTCGCCAGCAGCATCAATTTTGGGCGAGGGGAGAAACAGCTTGAAACCCTCAATCTACCGTTCGGTTCCCCTTCCCCCAGAATTACGGCTGACGCCACGCTTCGCGAGGGGGGAAGGGGCTAGGGGATGGGGGCCAGACACTTGTCGAACTGACGTGTTACAGCAACAATTGACTGATTTTCAAACACTCCGTATATCCAGGTTATTGGAGCTAGTTATTTACAACAGAGCCGCTTCACCACCACTTCCACTTCAGATGCAACCAACTCGTCATGCTTCAACCAAGTGTAGTGAGCCATTTCTCCAACCACAACGCAGTAGGAAGCGATTTCTACTGCAGCATTCCAGACCTTCGCTGGATCGATGCCTTCTGCAATCTGCGACAGCAGTTGGGCGAGTTTAGTTTGCCCTTCACTGAGGTGAACGGATAAAGACGATCTGCCAGTATGCATCAAATGAATCGCATAATTTGAGACGTCTGCGATCGCTAGAGCAGAACTCTTCGCCGGTAAAACAGTTTCATGCATCATTACCGTACCTCATAAGTAATGGTTTGGTTTTCATCCCTCTAAATGAGAGCTAATCTAAACTGCATCCAACTTGTACATCTAATTTGAAAACCGTAGTTTTGAGGATATTTCTAAAGGCTTATCAACCAAGGACTCCAGACCGCTTATGTTATTCTCTGAAAAACTCTAGTCCTCAAAATATTGTTTACCTGAAAGGGAACTTGACTTTACTAAAGTAAAAATTTAGTGCTCTACGATTGTTCCTCAATCTATTTCCAAAATTAGTTTCTGCCAGAGCCCTCTTAAGTTAAGGTGACAACCGCAAGATAAATCTTTAGGTAAAGCGAGTGTTGCCACTTTGGCACAAAAAAGAAGGAGAGCGAATCATAAAAAGTCAACCAACTCAGTGCTTGAGGTATCAATAAACAGCGTACTTCAGCCCATACTATCAACAGGTCCTAGCCCTATCATTATTCTAGACAAAAAGTTAAAGAAACAATAGTAAATGCACGGCAGTAAAAATAGAACTTTAAGCTGCTAAAAATGATATATCGCCCGATCGATACAATACAACCATTAGTGTGTTTCAATAGCAGGTAATACTTTCTATGATGCTCTTTCTCCACAATGTCGCCGCCCACAAACTATAGTGGAAACTAAAGAGTGCGGAGGCATTCAGTGGATAGAGTTATGGAAAATAAAACATCAGGGATAGGATTCAAAATTGGTACTACCGCCATTATTTGGGGTTTTGCCACCGGAATGCTGGCTATTTGTATCCCAATCATATCGATGACCGGCAGCGGTGTAATCCTACCATTGGCTGTCATTGTAGGAACGACTATCAGCACAATAGTGGTCTGGCTGAGCTCTGGCCGGACACTGCCGAAAATAACCGAGAAAGATACAAATAACCCAGACAGCTCGAGCTAGGCAATCGCTCCGCCAGAGCGGCGAGCTTTCGGTTTGGCGAACGCGCTCATCAGCACCGATCCCAGCAAGTGTGGGTGCTCGACCCATTGCAGTCCAGCCTGTGCGCCCAGCCTTTCCCGCGCATTGGGACCGTACAGCCGAACACCTCCAGGGGTGACGGGCCATTGGATAGTTCCACGTTCAAAGATTGGCTTGCCATCGACCCAATAGAAGCTGCCCCCTGGCCGCAATACGCGAGCGATTTCCCGAAACACAGCTTTGGGTTCGAGATAGTGCAAAAAACTGAAGGTACAAAAAACCGCATCAAACTGCCCATCGCCAAAAGGCATCGCATCGGCACTCCCTCGCACGAAAATGGGGCGAGGTCTGTGGCGAAAGCTTCCGCGAGCCTTACACAGCATTTGGGGAGACAGATCCAGCCCGATACTGCGAACCCGAGGGTAGTGCTTTGCTAGGCGATCGAGAAAGCGTCCCGTCCCGCAGCCGAGATCGAGCACCTCAGCGCGATCGCCCAGTCGGACGCGTGCGAGCAAAAGCTCGTGGACGACCTGATAAAAGAAGGAAGTGAACGGGCAGTCGTAGACAGTTGCCCAGCGATCGAAAAATTGTTGCTTAATGCTTTGACGAGCCACGATGTCATTCATTGAGAGAGACCGAGCAAGTGAAGGTACAGGTGAACCCCCTAGAGCTATGACGGGCGATCGAACTCATTCCTCTGGAACTAGACCCAAATGATATCGCCTGCAGAGAACCCTAAAACTCGAACGTTAACCCCTCGTTAACGATCTCCTAACTGTCAATGCGACTTCGATCTCCGAGCATGTGAGATGAAGACTTTCAAGTGGCCCTCAATGGCCTTTACGCGTCGCGACTTTCTCGTGTTTCTAGGAGCCAGCGCTGGCGCTGGTGCAGCCGCCACATTACTAGAAAGCCCCTTAACTGGAACTGCTCCGATCGCCCGCGCGGCCAGTCTGCCTTTTCCCATCCTCCAGGGGGCAATGCCACTGGTAACGGATGGCATCGCGACTGCCGACCAGCCTGCAGCCTATGCCAGTTTCGCAGTTGTCGATGACTTGCTTCTCCCCGAAGGGTATACCTACGATGTCATTGCCGCCTGGGGCGATCGCGTCGGCGATTCCCGTTTCGGCTATAACAACGACTACCTCTCCTACGTCGAAACCGGCCCCGACGAAGGGGTTTTGACCGTTAATTTCGAATACATCAGCAGTAACACCTGGATGGCCACCTATCCTGCTGTCATCGGCAAGTCCCTAGATACGAGCACTGTCACTGCCGCAGCCCCCGCTGGAGTGCTAGATGCCTTCAGCCTCAGCGAGACCGACCCCGTCAAGGTGGAATTGATGGCGATCGCCAAAGAAGCCATGCTCGATCTCGGTATTGGGGTAATTTCTATCCATCGCACCCCCGACGGCACCTGGGAGCGCACCTTCTCCAATCGCGATCGCCGCATTACCGGCATCTCTGGGTTAGAAGACGGTCGCTATCTCAAAGCCACCGGTCCCGCCGTCACCGCCTTCGGGAAGACGAACAAAATGGGCTACGAGGATGGCTTGGGAGCAAACATCATCGGCACATTTGGCAACTGTGCGGGCGGCACCACCCCTTGGGGAACGGTGCTCAGCGCCGAAGAGAATATCCAGAACCTCGTTCCCGAACCGGTTATGCCCGACGGGTCTTCCCTCGATCCGTCCACTTCCCCCTTCAAATTTGCTAGCTTTCAGGGGCTCGGTAACATTTTTGGGCTGGCAGGTAACAAATACGGTTGGATGGTGGAGGTCGATCCCGTCAATCCAGAGGATTGCGGTACCAAGCACACCTGGCTGGGACGCTACCGTCACGAAGCAGTTGCCTTTCGGGCTGAAGCTGATAAACCACTGGCGGTTTATTCTGGCTGCGATCGCCAGGGTGGCCATCTCTACAAATTCGTCAGCACCCAGTCCGTCACAGACCCCACCGACAAAGCCAACTCTCGGCTGATGGAAGACGGCATGCTCTACGCGGCTAAATTCAACCCCGACGGCAGCGGCAAGTGGATTCCCCTCAACCCCAGTACCCCCGTCAAACCCGTCCGCCCCAGCGATATCTTCGGCAGGGGGGGCGAGCCTGTCGTCAGTCTGCCCCAGCGCCCTGATGGCGGTATATTCCAAGCTGAGTCTAATGGCGCAATTGCAGCATTTCGGGCGAGATTTGCCACCCTCGGCGATCTCTACGCAGGCACCGACGAACAAAAGCAAGGGGCAATCTTAATTGATGCCCACTACGCCGCAAATGCTGCCGGTGCCACTGCGACTGCGCGTCCCGAAGATACCGATATTGCTCCCGACGGCAGCCTCTTCATCGCTTTTACTTCGGGTAGTCCTGGAAGCGATGGCGGTCCCGATAAGGTCATTTTCAGAGCGGACGGCGCAGTCTGGGAATACGGCTGGATTGTCAAGCTCGTTGAAGATGGCAACGAGCCGGGGGCGATGACCTTTACCTGGAATAAATTTGCCGTGGGTGGCGAACCTGCCGAGGGGGGATTGGGCTTTGCCAACCCAGATAATCTCGAATTCGATCGCAATGGCAGCCTGTGGATGGTGACAGATATGTCCACCAGTCGTCACAACTTAGCCGTCCCGAGCGATCGCGTCGATGCCGCAGGGGAACCGATCGGCCAGTCCAGATTGCGCGGCCTCTACGGCAACAACTCAGTGTGGTATGTCCCCACAGCCGACGATTGGGCCGGACAAGCTTTCCTATTTGGGTATGGACCGATGGAATCGGAGATGACCGGCCCGTTTTTCACCGCCGACAACAGCACCCTATTTTTAGCCGCCCAGCATCCGGGAGAACTGCACGGTATCCGCCGAGATATGGCTTTTGAAACCCGCCAGTACGAGATGCGGACCACTGACGGCCAGCCTTTTACTCAAACGCGGCAAGTGCCGCTGGGGTCCAACTGGCCGGATCGGCAACCCAACGTTCCTCCTCGCCCTGCAGTGGTGGCCATTCGTCGAATCGATCGCGCTCCGCTAGTGTAGTGAAAGCGAAAAATCGCTTTAGCCTGCAAAGCCCGTGCCTGTCGAGGTACTATCGGCATGCAATTGCAACAACGTAATACACGTAACAAGGACGAGTAAACTCATTGAGATAAGTTCTTACCTGGTAGGGGTCAAACCCTTACTTCTCTAGCATTTCGCTACGTTCTTTTACTTTGTATCTCCGACATAGCCCCTTGATGGAGCCCTCTAATGCCCAATAAATTCCAACCTCAAGTTGCTAAATTGTGGAGTCTGTTATCTAGCTCCGATACCTGGACAACCTATCGCGAAGCGCTTGTCACTACAGCAGAGATTCTCAAAGAAACCGCGATTCTGTTTTGGTATCTCGTTCTGTTATTGCTGGTTGCCGTCGACTGGCTGTGGACCCAAGGGTATGCTGCCGTCCAGAATGTGCGGCTGTGGCTGACTTCAGTCAAAACCAGTTCCGACAGCGAGGCCGAGCCTCTAGATGCCAATACCCTCGCTGCTCAAGCAGGAAAGGCGATCGCCTCTGTTAGTAAAACCGGCCTTGCATCCGCTGTGGTACAAGCGCGCAATCAATTGGGCCTACCTGGAAAAGTCGAGCCCGAATTTAGCCCCCCTCCGACCCAAACCGCCGAACCCGAACCCGTTCCAGTGGCAGCCTCTGCCCCCCAACCGGCGCCCGTCGCAGCCCCTGCTCCGCCGGAGCCCGTGTCCGAACCCCAAAAACCCTTCATGGAAATGGCTCCCGACCAGCCAGAGCCGATGGCTGAAGCTCCTGATACAAACGCAATCACAGAAGACTGACGCTGAAAGTCGATTCTTGCGGCAACCCTAGAGCCCATCTCGCCGTCAATTGGTCGAGGTGGGCTTCACTCCATGACAGTTCTGCACAATTTATCCGCTCAGTCCGAGAAACCTCGGTAGGATAATAGTGAAGAAATATGAACTCGATTGCATGTTGCTGCAAGCCGAACAGCGGGCCAAGCTAGACCCCACCGATGACAGCCTGTTCTACTCCTACCCCCGCTTCGTCACCCACGTTGACGATCGCTTCATCCAACAGTTGACCGAACTCTACCGCCAGACCCTCAAACCCAACAGTTGCCTCTTCGACATGATGAGCAGTTGGGTGTCTCACCTGCCCGAAGAGATGGTCTTCGATCTCGTTGTCGGGCAAGGCATGAACGAAGCGGAGCTGGCCCGCAATCCCCGCCTCGATCGCTATTTTCTGCAAGACCTCAACGAAAATCAATTATTGCCCCTCCCCGATCGCAGCTTTGACGCCGTGCTCAATGCTGTCTCCGTCCAATACCTGCAATATCCCGAAGCCGTCTTCGCTGAAATCTGGCGCATTCTCAAACCGGGCGGAATGGCGATTGTCAGCTTCTCCAATCGCATGTTTTATCAGAAGGCAATTCAGGCATGGCGAGAGGGCAACGATGCCAGTCATGTGAAATTAGTCAAAAGCTACTTTGCTTCGATAGCGGGCTTCAGCGACATCGTGGCAGTTGGTGGCGATCGCCGCCCCAGCCCCAAAGGATTTGACTGGACGCAATGGTTTGCACCTCCTGCCGATCCGTTCTTTGCCGTCATGGCAAGGCGATCGCCAGACGAACCTTCCCCCACCTGCTAAGAGCTGATTTGTAAGCAGAGTCTTAGCCACCCTGCGGTTCATCAGGCGGATGAGGGAGCCAAAAATCACGGCCTCACTCATCTCCGCGTGCAACTCAAAATCTTTCCTGAGACGACGAAAGCGCTTTCGCTAGCCAAAGGTTCGCTTTAAACTCCGTCTAAGCAGAGACCCGTAGTTTTGAGAATATGTCTATTAGACCCTCTCACTAATGCAGTGCCTGAAAACTCCAGATCTCAATCTGGATGGGGTTTAGCTTTTAGACTGAGTTGCCACTACCATCATTTCTTTTAAAAGTGCAGCTAGCTCGATCGGCAACTTTACGATCGGCCATTCGCAGGTTGCCATAAGCTTTGCAAGCAATCTTCCCGGGGGTCCAAATGCCACTAACCGCCAACTCTGGTGCAATTGCAGGGGAGATACTTCCCTGCAATTGCCTTTACATCGTCCTCTAAAGTCACGCTTTGCCCGAGCATTGAGAACTCGTTCTCGAGTAAAGATTTATATAATAAACTCGTCATTTTACCCTGCCCTGCCCAAAAAATCTATCAAAAAGCTTGTGATGCATCATTTTTAATAACAGCATTAAGTTAAATTAAATTCGCCATTCAATGCTGATAGTTCTGAGAGATTCTGTATGCGTGATCGATTGAGGTCATAAATCAAGCCTATATTTAATATTATAGAGTAAGCTTAAGAAGTCTTACTTGAATTGAACAATCTTGTATGAATCCACTTGCTTCATCAACGATTCCTTTTAAATTTAAAGGAATTAACGAAGCTCTGAAAGGCTAATGACTCCTTTGCCACTCTATGCTATTTGGGGCTAAGGTTCTTGTCCCAAAGCTACTTGTCCCAAAGCTATTTGAATATACGCTCGGAACGGGTAAATCCAAATTTGGATTTCTCCTGAAAAAGTATATCCATATGACCGTTCTTAGTCTTGACGGTTCTGTTCGGCATTTTAAGAGGAATTAAATTCAATTAGTTATTGAATTTATTTTTTAAGTGACTAAGGAATAATTTAAATGGATTAATTTGTGCGACTTTTGTCTGGCTAAATTTAAGTCATCAAAACGACTTAAAGGAAGCTTGTTTCAGGATCTGGATTTATAAAAATGAAATGTTCCATCAATTGTCGAGAAACCAAGGTATTCAAGAGGAAGTTTTTTCGAAATCTGGCCAACTGGAAAGGTTTTCGATAGGGTTTGTTAGGGTTAAGTTCTGCGATACTAAGGAGATTCGATCTCCATGATTAGCGATCTCAGTCAGATTTTAGGCCGAATTTTGGAGGAATCGGCAGTGTCTTTTTCAGCTCAGTTGCCAGAGCTGGCCAGCGCACTGATTGCATTCGATCGCCCCACCGATCCCTATACTCCATCGCAAACAACGGTCAATCTATTTCTCCACGATATCCGCGAGAATCTGGAACGCCGCAATAACGAGCCCACGATCGACCGTCGGAATGGGCTCATTACCCAGCGACGGGCTCCCATGCGAATAGATTGCTCCTATCTGGTGACCGCTTGGCCCATCGGTGGTGAGGAATTGACGCTCCAAGAGCACCGTCTTTTGAGTCAAGTTCTGCAAGTATTTGCGGGCTATCCGTTCATTCCGGCAGAGTTCCTGCAGAGCACCCTCTTGGAAGGGCAAGAGCCTCCCCTACCGCTAATAACTGCCCAGGCCGATACCTTACAAAACCCGTCTGAATTTTGGAATTCGATCGGCAACAAAATACGGCCATCACTGACAGTAACCGCAACGATCGCCGTTGACCCGATAACGCTAGAGGTGCCCGAATTGCCTATGGTTATTACCCGAGAGCTGAGCTTTTTGGAGCCCGCCGAAGCCACCGCCTTCCATATTGGCGGACAAGTATTGGATGCTGGCGGCACGCCCGTCGCTCGGGCAACGGTAACGGCGATCGAACCCAATCTCTCAACCACCACCCGCTCTGATGGACGCTATCGCCTCGGTCCTCTCAGCAGCGGTACTTACACCTTACGGGTGCAGACAGATATTGCCACGCAGGAGGTTAGCATCGCCGTCCCGGCAACAACGAGCAGCAACTATAACGTGCAGATGGCTTAGTCGAGCTTAAACGTCGATATCAAGGAGGAGGCAAAATGCCAACTTATCTCTCACCGGGAGTCTACGTTCAAGAAGTGCCCCCCTCAGCCCGACCGATTGCGGGGGTAGGCACCAGCACCGCAGGATTCATTGGCGTGGTGCCAGATGATGTGAATATGCCATTCTTACCTGGCAGCGAAGCCGATCGGTTCACGGTTGCCCCTGCCGGAGAACCGCAACTGATTACCAGTTGGGAAGGGTTTAAAAACGCCTTCGGGGACTTCCAAACGAGTAATGCAACGCTGGCTCACGCCGTCTATGGCTTTTTCAATAATGGCGGGAACCGCTGCTGGATTTTGCGGGTGGCTGCTGCTGCCGATCTGACCACCCCTGCTGAAGAACTCGAAAAATTTGCGGCCATTGACGAAATTGCGATCGTCGCCGTTCCCGGTGCGACCGCCAGCGTGCAACACGACGCGATTCTGAGCCACTGCGCCAACGATACTCTTCAGGATCGGTTCGCCATTCTGGATGGCGTCCAGGAGCCAGAAACCCTGATACCCGAAGAAATTGCGCTATTTGGCCGCAGCGCAGCAGGCAGTTACGGTGCGGTGTACTACCCTTGGATCGAGGTATTCGATCCTGTGGATGAGACGATTGTTGCGGTCCCTCCATCAGGACACCTAGCGGGTATTTATGCTCGGAGCGATGGCAATCGCGGCGTTTTCAAGGCCCCAGCGAATGAGGTGATTTTGGGAGCAGTGGGCGTCGATCGCCCAATTAGTAAGGCAGACCAAAATGACCTCAACCCCGAGGGAATCAACGCCATCCGAGTCCTCAGTGGGGCGATTAAAGTTTGGGGAGCGCTACCATCAGCATTCCTGCTCCTTTCGATCTGGCTAACCAGATTGTCGAGCCAACGGCTTTAGCGCTAGAAGAAACCGGGGATCTCATTGTTGCCGATGCCAATGAACCTCCCAGAGATAGCGATCCGCCTACAGCCGCAGATCTACGGAGGGTCAATTCAACCAACGGTTCGGTTACCTCTCTTTTGAGCGACTTGAGCCTGGAGCAAAATCCCCTCATATTTCCGACGGGGCTAGTGTTTGAGACCCCACAATCACTCCTAGTCTGCGATACAGGAGTCAGAAATCGCGTGATTGACGTGGCCAGCCATCGCCACCGGGCTGAAACAGCCGGGATCTATCGCGTCGATCTCTCCCAACCCTCCCCTCAAATTAGTCAAGTTCTATCGGCCACCAGCTTAGTTCGCCCCAGCAAAATGGCCATCGATGCTCGAGGACAGCTCGCGATTAGCGATCGGGGAGATGCTTACGTCACTTCAGACCAGAGAAGAGAGTGGCGAGCCAGATCGAATGAATTTGGGGTGGAAGTGCTGTTTTCACAAGAGCGCTTTACCCCTCGGGAGGAAAGGAACAAAATTCGCTTCGAAATTGCTCAACTCCTCGACGCACAAAAACCCGGACAGACGACTTGGTGGATATCCTAAGGAGAACGCGACCGTGACAGATCAACCTATTATTCGCAACCGCTACTTCGACTCCCCTGGCTTTGAGTGCAATCTCACCTCGACGCTGGTGGACGAAGATTTCCAAACCTTTCACCTTCGCACTGCTCGCACGGAACAAGCCAACCTACATGACTTTGGGATTATCCGAGGATTAGAGGTCAGCGGCACCCTCGGCAGTAGTGTCCTCACCATTGACTCTGGCGTGGCGATCGATCGGCAGGGGCAATTGATTGTGCTAGCCCAGACAGGGACAGGTGAAGTGCTCCTCAATCCTGCGACCCGTCAGCAGGAGGAAAGGACTGTTCCAGTGACATTTGACGTCACCGATTACCAGGGAACCGGCCAGCTCGACTTTTACCTCGCGATTCAATTCTCCGAGGTTATCCGGCCACCTGCCGATGCGGAGCACGATTGCGGTCGGTTCGAGCAAGTTCCTTTCCTTCGCTTGTACGAGGCTTCAGTGTCCGATCCTTCAATTGAGGATGGCTCGGCAATTGTACTGGCGATCGCCACCCTCGATTCAACTGGTCAACTGGTAGCTCTGCAGCATCAAAAGAGTGCTTTGACTCACCGCCGCCGCATCGTTGGCAAAACGCTGGAGCAATTGCACATTCAGCGCTCCGAACAGGCGGTCAGTGGCAGCGAGATCGACCTGAGCGAGATTGCTGCTGGCAGCTTGGGTCCCCTGACTGCCGGAGGGTTGCAACTGAGCGTGCCCAATGGGACTGACACTATTGTCATGACCGACGCAGGGGGTGGCAGCTTCACAAAGTTTGACGTGCGCTCAAATGTCGAGATTGGCGGCAATCTTCAGTTCAGCAGCGGTGTTGCCATCAATCAGTTTTCCAGTGACTCTAGCCTGAGTGATGCGAATGACCTAGGGGTGCCAACTCAACAAGCTATCAAAACGTATGTTGACGGACAAATCGGCCAAGTGAATTCAGCCCTATCTGGTAAGGCCGATAATTCAGCTCTAGCCAGTAAGGCCAACTTGAGTGGATCGGTTTCTCAAAATTTCAACACGGGTAACCTTCATGTAAAAGGTGCATTGGGAATAAGCAAGAGCGAGAGCTGGAACTTTCAGGTTGACTCTAGCGGCAACTTAAAACTGAATGCAAACTCTCTAACTGCTGGCACCACTCGAATGTTTTTTAATGACAATAATGGCAATATTGGTATTGGCACAACCAGTCCAGGGGCAAAGTTACATATAAATGTCAACAACAATGCATCAAGTGATACTCTTCTACTTGGCAATAAGACCTCAAAAGGACTGCTTTTGAAAGATACAGGCGGTGCAGTCGATATTGAATCTTTTGGTGTTAGCTTGTACATCAACAATGGTGGTGAAAATACACTACTAAATCCGCAAAGTGGCGGTAATGTCGGCATCGCCACAACGACGCCAAGGTATAGGCTAGAAGTTAATGGTAGTGCAGGGAAGCCAGGAGGAGGTTCTTGGACGAACTCATCGGATATTCGCTTGAAAAAGAACATTGAACCTCTTTTAGGGACACTTGGCAAGTTGTTAAAGCTGCGTGGCGTCAGCTTTGAGTGGAACGAGCCGGAAAAGCATGGGAATTTAACAGGTCAGCAAATCGGTATGATTGCACAGGAGGTAGAAACTGTATTCCCCGATTGGGTAGGCACTGACTCGGAGGGTTATAAGGATTTAACTTTTAGAGGTTTCGAAGCCCTCGCAGTGGAAGCGTTTCGAGAACTGCAAGCAGAAAATGAAACCTTGAAGTTGAAATATGTGGAGCTTGAAGCCAGAATGAAGAGTCTAGAGGAAGCTCTAAAATATTCGGCATTGAATTTTGCTCCAAGTCTCGGCGCAACTTAAGCTTCATCCATGTTGAAAACTGGAGTTTCCAGGCATTGCGATCGGCCCCCTAAATCCCCCACTAGTGGGGGATTTAGGGGGCGAATGCAGCGAACCACAGCGCTAGTGAGAGGGTCTAATAGACACATTCTCAAAACTACGGGTCTCTACTTAGACGGGGTTTAAATCGGATCGCGAGATTCTGACAGCGCAGTAGTAGGATAAAACTCGGCCTGGGGTTTAGCCTCTCCCCGCAATGAAATGCTGCTCTGTAATGAAATTCTTCAAAGCTCTCGTTGCACTCGTTAAGCCCTACATCCGCTGGGTCATCCTGACGGCCACGTTGGTGTTCTTGGGACACGCCCTCGCCCAACACTGGCAAGAGGCGATCGCAATTCCAATTCGCCCGCGCGGCTGGGGAATTGTGGCGATCGCCACTGCCGTCACCCTGTTCTCCCACATTTGGTCGGGGTGGGTCTGGACGTTAATTTTGCAGGAGTTTGACTGCACGGTACCCAAGCTGTGGACGGTGCAGGTTTATCTCAAAACCAATATAGCCAAGTATTTACCGGGGAATGTCTGGCATTTTTACGGGCGAGTGCGGGCCATGCACGCAGCCAAGGTGCCCTGGGCGATCGCCGTGCTGAGTGTGGTCATCGAACCTTTGCTGGACATTGCAGCAGCGCTCTTGGTTGCGATCGGTCTGGGAGGGCTGGAGCGACCCCTGCTGCAACTGGTCGGCTTGGCGATCGTCTTGCTGGCGCTCCACCCCGCTGCCCTCAACCCGGGCATTCACTATCTCAGCAAGCTCAAGCTCAAACCCGCCAGTGCCGAAGAATCGAGTTTGGAAAAGGCGATCGTCGCCCGCTATCCCCTCATTCCGCTGCTGGGGGAAGTTATCTTTTTTATCCTGCGCAGCCTCGGATTTCTCTTGATTGTGGTTGCCCTCACCCCCGACCCCCTGCAATGGCAACAATTCCCCCTGCTGATGAGCAGCTTTAGCGTCGCCTACTTTTTGGGCTTGGTGGTGCCGGGAGCACCAGGGGGAATTGGCGTGTTCGAAGCCACCTTAGTGGCCCTGCTAGAGCTACACTTTTCTGCAGGATTGCTACTGAAGTCGGTGGCAATCTACAGGCTTGTCAGTATCGTGGCCGAGGTAACCGGTGCGGGGCTGGCGTCAATACAGTTGCCCGATCCCCTCAATAAGGGTTTGCGATGAATCTCTATACCGCCTCGCCCCAAACATCCAGTCAGGCGATCGCCCCTGCTCCAGCCAAGCCAGAGGTGTCAGTGGTGGTGCCCATCTACAACGAGGTGGATAGCATCCCCCATTTAGTCGAAACAATCGCCACAACGTTGCGCAAGAGCCGACTCAACTACGAAATCATTTGTGTGGACGATGGCTCTCGCGATGGGTCTGCAGAGCTGCTGAAGCAGATGGCAGAGGTGCGGCAGGATTTGTGTGTGGTGCTGCTGCGGCGCAATTACGGCCAAACCCCAGCAATGGCAGCTGGATTCCATCGGGCGCGCGGCCAAACGATTGTGACGCTGGATGGGGACTTGCAAAACGATCCCGTCGACATTCCCAATTTGCTGGCCGCGCTGAGCGAAGGTTACGACTTGGTCAGCGGCTGGCGCAAACATCGCAAGGATGCCACCCTCACCCGCACGCTGCCTTCCAAGATTGCCAATTGGCTGATCGGGCAGATTACTGGGGTAAAGCTGCACGACTATGGCTGTTCGCTCAAAGCCTATCGGGCCGAGCTGGTGGCAGACATGAATTTGTATGGCGAGCTACACCGTTTTTTACCTGCGTTGGCCTACATCGAAGGGGCCAGAATTACTGAAATCCCCGTCAACCATCACGCCCGCAGGTTTGGCAAGAGTAAGTACGGTTTGGGGCGTACCTTTCGGGTGTTGATGGATCTGCTCACGATTTATTTTTTCAAAACCTTTTTGACTCGCCCCATGCACGTATTCGGCCTGCTGGGCATCCTGGCGTTGCTGTCGGGCTCGGCTACGGGGCTCTATTTGGCTGCTTTGAAATTGATTTGGGGTCAAGATATTGGCAACCGTCCGCTGTTGGTTTTGGCGGTCGTGCTGTTTTTAGCTGGGGTCCAGCTTTTCTGTTTCGGGCTGTTGGCCGAGCTGCAAATGCGCACCTACCACGAGTCGCAAAATCGTCCCATTTATCGGGTGCGAGAGACGATCGGCCCGGGCGGCGTGCGAGTGGGTCAGGCGGATTGAGTCATTTCTCGATCTCAATTTCTTAACATCGATATTCTGGCTCCCCTCTCCCAAAATTGCTATCCATTAGGCACAAGTCGATGGAGAGCTTACTGTGACTGGATTATAAACTGCAGTAGAGACTGAAGCAGTTGTAGCCGGAGGGAGAGAAACCATGCAAGATTGGGTCAGCCAAGAAATCAACCCGATCCACTTCGCCGATTTGCGACATGCAAAGCGGTTGGGGCAGATCGTCACAGACTTGAGTGAGCAGCCCACAGCGAGCGTGCCTCAGGCGAGTGGGAATGCCTCAGTGGCCCAAGGAACCTATCGATTTTGGGCCAACCCGAAGGTGAGCACGAGCAGCATTCTGGACAGTCATCGTGATGGAGTGGTCAGGCGGGCCCTCACGGGCAAGACGGTGCTGGCCATTCAAGACACAACGGATTTCGACTTCACCACTCACCCCCAGACCGAAGGGCTGGGCTTCATCAATCAAAGCCATCAACAGGGAATCAAAGTCCACAGTTGTTTTGCGGTGAGCGGCGAGGGAGAACCCTTAGGTCTGTTGAGTCAATTCATCTGGAATCGCAAACAGCGGCGCGGGAAGAAAGAAAAACGCTCAGTGACTCCCATCGAGCAAAAGGAAAGCTATCGCTGGATAGCAACTCTCGCAGCCGTAGAGCGAGAGCTCGCGGGCCAAGAGCAAGTGGTTCATATTGGCGATCGAGAAGCAGACATCTTCGAACTGTTTGCCCATCCCCGTGCGGACAACAGGGAGTTACTCATCCGCGCAAGGCACAATCGCAAACTTAGCCACGAGCTGGGCAAGTTCATCCCCACCCTCGAACAAGCCCCAGTCTTGGGAGCGATGAGCCTGCAAGTGCAGCGTAATCCCAAGCGAGCGGCCCGCATTGCCCAGTTGCAGGTGCGGGCGATGGCGGTGACGCTGGAGGTGCCATCGCATCACCTCAAAGCCGCGAGCTTAGAGCCCGTGCGCCTCAATGCCATCTTCGTGGAAGAAACCGTCCCCCCTGATGATGGCGCTCAGCCGATTCGCTGGTTTCTGCTGACCAGCTTGCCAGTTGAGAGCTTCGAGCAGGTCTGTCAGTGCATCCGCTGGTATAGCTACCGCTGGCTGATTGAGCGGTTTCACTTCACCCTCAAAAGTGGCTGTGGCATCGAACAGCTCCAACTGCAAAGCTATGAGCGCTTGCTCAAGGCTCTGGCAACCTACAACGTTGTAGCTTGGCGATTGATGTGGCTGACCTACCGCGCTCGACTCACCCCGCAAGCCTCCTGTGAGCTCGTTTTACAGCCTGCTGAATGGCGGCTGTTACGACGCAAGTTTGTGCCGAAAAGTCGCTCTCAAAAGCCACCCACTCTGCAACAGGCAATGCTGTGGATTGCTCGATTGGGAGGCTTCTTGGCTCGCAAGGGCGATGGCAACCCTGGATTGAAGACGCTTTGGCGAGGGCTGACCAAACTCCACCATTTGCTTGAAGGGGCTCAACTGGCTTCTCAAAGCTAGTGCCTGTCTATGGTTCAGCTACTTTTGCCTAATGGATAGCCCCAGGGAGAGGGGCCGGGGGTGAGGGCCAGATCTGTAGCAGCATTAATGAGAATTGGCGTCATAGCTTAAATACATCAGCATAGACTTTGTCTGACTCGACTATTCGCCGATCGCCAGGAGAATCGCGAACAACCAAGATAGAGTCTTCATCTTTGAGCCACGAGAATAAAGGTAACCGTCCCAAGGTCTGGTCCTTGTAGTGAGAGAAAGAATAGAGTACGAAAGTAGAGTCATGAATGAGAAAGCGACCAGGGATGATACGTCCAGTCTGAAGCAGTCTTGTATAGCGATGAAACCAGCTTTCCCCAAGGGAATCGGGACGGAGGTAACAAGAGCAAGACCAAAGGTTGGGTCTGGGGATTGCTCACCCCTCTGGTGTGCTTTTTCGAGGTGGTATTGAGCCGTTCCCAAGCCACCGCCCAAGGCTTGATTGGGGAATCGTTTGAAGGGATTCTGGTCACGGATCGCTATAGCGCCTACAACTGGTTACCCCTGGAGCAGAGACAATTGTGTTGGGCTCATCTCAAGAGAGACTTACAGGCGCTCGCGGAGTGCATATTCATCCGACTTCGGGGTCTTGTCCGCTTTTGGTGATCGTTAAATCTGTCCTAAATGAGGCGCTTATTTCGTATAAGAATCAACTGATTAGGATGAGGCGCTTGGCCAATAGCTCGAGCCCAGCCCTTCCAAACATCTGCCGTTTCAGCATTTTTAGTCGGTTGTTTTGACCCTCCACTGGCCCATTGCTCACCTCGAGTGTGAGAGCTGCTTTCACCGCATCGTAATCTTCTTGAAGACCCTTGGCAAAACTCCGTAATGCCTTGATTGAGCTGCTCACAGCTGTCTCCAGCCAATCGTCGAATTCCCCAGGCAGTCGCTCGCGCACCAGTTTGATGAACCCCTGAGCCAGAGCGATCGCCCCCGATAACTTTGGCTGCTGGCCCAGTTTTTCCAGCAGGGTTTTCTCCTCAGGCGTAAGGTTTTCAGGCCGTGTCAACAGCAGCCAAGCCGCCCGCTTGGCACTCAAAGGCTCTGACACTGGTGTGGCGGGTGATGGCGCTGGTCCCCGACCCGGTAAGTCATTGAGGGATTCTCGGCTGGGCTTGATGGAGGGCAGAGAGCAACGCAACTGCCGAGTGTAACGGGCGACGGTCATATAGCTGCCCGGGTACCCTTGCTGTTGGATCTCGCCAAACAACTGTTTAGTTTGTTGGCGCCCTTGCTGCCATTGCTCTGACAGGTAAGCCTTGTATGGATCCAAACAACTGGGGTTTCTCCGCCGCCCCACAGGATATTGCCATTCCGGAAACGTTGACGCGGCCAGGTAGGTATACACCGTTCGCTCGCCAATGCCGAGGTGATGGGCAATGTCTTTAATGGCATAGCCTTGCTTGCGTAGAGCATGGGTTTGTTCCCACTTCTCCAGTCGTATGGCCCGATTGACTTCCCTTTGGGTTCGATATCTATCCGGAGCAGCTTCGGGGGTCGGTGCTTCGGTTGGCTGTTGGGCTTGAATCTGTTGCTGCTCAACCTGTTCGAGCGACTGGGTTTGTCCCTTAAAGACTTTCTCTAAAGCCTCTTCGAGATTCTGCAACAGATGAAAGCGATCGGCTACCTGGATGGCATCGGGTGCTCCATCGCTCATGCCTCGCCTGTAGGCTTTGGAGCGATCTCTCGAGAGAATCTTCACACCAGGCTGCTCTTTCAACCAGGCTGCTAAGGTCCCAGCCGCCCGGTCGGGGAGTAGTGCGATCGGTTGGTTGGTCTCCAAGTCGACCAAGATCGTTCCGTAATGATGACCCGTGCGAAACGCGAAATCATCCACCCCCAATATCTTTGGCGTGGCCATGACTGGTAGGGGCAATTTGGAGATGGCTCGCAAGATGGTGTTGCGGCTGTATCCGTATCCGAGCTGATGGCTCAAGCGGGCTGCTGCCGAACCACCGAGGGCTAAGCCCATCGCTTCCAGTTGAGCCGTGTAGCGAGTCGTGCGTCTGGCCCAAGGCGCGACAACCTCGGGCAGACGCTCCGTAAAGATACGCCGAGGGCAACGCTCGTTGAGGCAGAAGAACTTACAGACTTGGAGCAATATCGTCAGCGTGAATTGAACCAATGGCAAATCCCTCAACGTTCTCTCATAGTGGCTATGGATGCGATCGGTGGAGCGATGACACAGCGGGCAACAGGCCACCGTTTGAGTCGAGCAGAGGTTAACAACGAGCTGTTGGTTGGCCGGATCGATACTCCAACTGTTCAAGCTCACATCCGTTTGGCTGGGCAGGAGATGCTGTAAAAGTTCCACGGGCTTGGCAGAGTGAGGGTTTGCACCTGGTATTCTCCTATACCTTCTCTGCATCACCAAAAGCGGACAAGACCCCGAAGTCGGATGAATATGCATAGCCCGCCGATCGATCGCGCGAACCCTCTCGCCCCCCTCAAGGGATTGCGCAGTAGTGAGCGCGGGTTGAGAGCACCATCCAGTAATCCGAAATCTAACAGGGCAGAGGTGACACCCGCAAATGCCCGTAAAGGATCGCCACTAGACAATCCTGCTCGCAGCGTATTGAAAGAATCTGCTAAACCATTGGCGACCAGCAAGCTAAGACCCACTGTCCCACTAGCGCTCTTAAGCAGAGCTCCAGCAAGTGCCGGACCGAAGACAAAGCCCAACCCCCCAAATGCTGCCGCCCCTAAAACTCCCAATACTGTCGAGCGCTCTCCTCGAGCAAAGTCGCCAGTCACCTGTGCCCCAGCACCAATCCCCGCACCCAGCAAAAATTGCGGGCTCGAAATGACACTCAGCGTTCCCCTAGCCACTGAAGCAGCACTGACATTGCCAATGCTGAAGAAGCCGCTGGGGTCTGTGTAGGTAACTGGATTGGCGTTGGCGTAGAGATAGCGGTTCTGGCTAATCGGGTTGGTAATAAAGCCCTCGAAGGCATCGCGACTGATAAAGCGTCCCGTACTCGGGTCGTAATAGCGCTGGCGTAAATGATAGAGCCCCAATTCCTGCTCGAACTGCTCTCCCGCAAATAAGTTATCCACCTGCTCGGCATTGCGAGCCCCCAACAGCTCGCCAAAGGCCAAGTAGTCGAATTCCTGTTGAACAGTGCCCTCGCCATCAGTCACAACCCGAGTGCTACCCAAGCCATCGGTATGGAAGAACGAGCTTTGGTCCCCTTGCAACTGAGCAATCAAGTCCAAACCAAAGACGGAAATCTGTACGAGATCGTCACTGGTGATGGATTCGAGTACCTGAGCGAAAGGCCGATTGCTATCGACTACGTATGTCGTGGTTTCGCCATTGCTGGTGCTGCTGACCTGAATGCCCGCCTGGTCGTAGACGTAACTAACCTCGTCGCCATTGGGCAGCAACACCCCGACTAAACGGTTGGAATCGTTCCAGTCAAACCGCGTCGTGCCGCTAGTGTCACTCGTCCGGCTGAGCAGATTGCCGTTGGCATCGTAGCCGTAGGTGATGGTGTTGGTGACATCGCCATTTAGACTGCGGACTTCCTGGAGCAGTTGATAGTCATCGTTGTAGGTGTAGGTGGTCAGCCCTTCGAGCGAATCGACGCGGGTGAGGCGGTTGCCGAGGGCGTCGTAGGTGTAGCTGATGGTGCGACCATCGTTGGTGGGGTCGTCCGGGTCGAGGATGCGCTCCTGGGTGAGGCGATAGACATCGTCATATTCGTATTGGGTGATGCGGCCATCGTGTTCGGTGATTTGCAGGCGGTGACCGACATTGTTGAGGGTGTATTCGAAGCCAGCAATGACGGTTTCTGCGCCGGTTTCGGCATCGATTTGGACGGTGGTGAGACGGGTGAGACGGTTGAGATTGTCGTAGCCCCGTCGTTCCTCGATACCATTGGCAAATTCGGTGAGGGTGAGGCGACCGGCGAGGTCGTATTGGTAGGTGGTAACGCCTCCATCGGGGTCGGTGACCGTTTCGAGACGGTTCTGGGCATCGAACGTATAGCTTGTGGTGCCGTTGGGGGTGCTGACGGAGGTGCGGTTGCTGGCTTCGTCGTAGGTGTATTCGATGGTGGGGCCATCAGGACGGATATGGGGACCATCTGGGTCGGTGCGGGAGACGAGTCGATCTCGATGGTCGTATTCGAAGCGGGTGACTCCGCGCCCGTCGGTAATGGTCTCGATTTGACCAGTATCGGTGTAGGTATAGGTGACGTCAGCGTCGCTGGCGAAGTCAGTGGTGACGAGTTGGTTGAGAGCGTTGTATTCGTAGCGGGTGGCGTTGCCGTTGAAGTCGGTGTAGGTGGCGAGGTTGCCGTTAGCATCGTAGCTGTAGCTGGCTCGATCGCCTTCGGGCAGCTCGATGCTGGTGCGGCGACCGAAGCTGTCATAGTCGTAGTTGGTGGCGATGCCGTTGGCATCGGTGGTTTCAGTCAGAAGACTCAGAACGTCATAGGTGTATTCGGTGCTCTGGTTGAGGGCGTCGGTGATGCCGGTGAGACGTCCAAAGTTGTCGTAGTCGTAACTGGTGGTGTTGCCTTCCTGGTCAGTGACAGAGGTTGTCTGACCGATTTCGTTGAAGGTACCGGCAACGGTGGTGCCGTCGTCGAAGGTGGTGAGGACGAGATCGCCAGCTCTGTTGTAGGCAAAGCTGGTTTCCTGGCCCAACGGATCGATTTGCTGCAGCACTTGGCCGATCTCGTTGTATTCGGTTCTCAGCCGAGGGTTGTCGGCTAAAGTTTCGGGGGTGTCGTCAGCCAGGATGGTTTCGGTGAGGCGACCGAGGGCGTCGTAGCGGAATTCGGTGGTATTGCTCAGTTGGTCGGTTTGAGATTGGACGCGGTCGTTGTTGAAATAGTCCGTTTTGATGCGGGGGTTATCGGCGAGGTAGGCTGGCGCGGCGTCGGGGTAAACCACCTGGGTCCAATCGACCGTATCGAGGGTTTGGCCGGGGGCGATCGCCGCTAGCAATTGCTCCAGAGAATCCGATGCGGTGGGATAGATTCTTTCTACAAGGCGACCGGCTGCATCGTAAACGTAGTGGAGAGCACTACCAGCGGTATCAACTTGAGCGCGCAAGCGACCGGCGCGATCGTACAGGTTGATTGCGCGAAGGTTATCGGATAAATCTTCGGGAGTATCGTCAGCAAAGATCGTTTCAACGAGGAGATCGTTGTTGTTATAGCGGAATTCCGTCCGATTACCGGCCCGATCGATCTGGGCGCGAACTTTCCCATCGCCGTAATATTCAGTAATTTCGCGCAGGTTGTCTGCGAGAAACGCTGGTGGTTCATCTGGATAGACTACCTGGGTCCAATCGACTGCCTCGAGGGTTTGACCGGGGGCGATCGCCGCAAGGAGCTGTTCTAAAGTTTCCGATTCGTCCGAGAAAATCACTTCGGTCACGCGCCCTAGAGCGTCGTAGACGTAGTGAAGAACGTTGCCATCGGCATCAATTTGAGCGCGCGCTCGAGTGCCGCGATCGTAGAGGGAGATCGCGCGCAGATTATCGGATGAATCCTCAGGCGTATCGTCCGTAAAGATCGTTTCCACAAGGAGATTGCGAGCGTCGTAGACGAATTCGGTTCTTTCCCCTCTTGCATCGACTGTCGCAATGAGGTTGCCATTAGCGTCATATTCCGAACGAGTAACGTTGCCAGCGGGATCTTCAATTGCAATCAGGCGATCTTCAGCATCGTAGGTAAATCTAGTCGTTAGTTCTTCGGTGACGTCTTCAGCCAGAGTGAGTGAGTAGGATTCGGTGAGGCGATTGCCGCGACCGTCGTAGGTGTACCTAATCTCGTGGCCGAGAAAATCGATGATGCTGCTGACGGAGCCAAATTCGTCATAAGTAATAGCACTCGTATTGCCGTTTTCGACAAAGCCGACAATGCGACCGAAGTCGTCGTAGAGCACTTCGGAAAAGCGGTCGATCGCGTCAGTAGCCGTGAGAACGTTGCCAGCTTCATCGAAAGTACTATTGAATGCTTCGCCCAGAAGCCCAATCGTGCTGACAAGATTGCCTTGGTTATCGTAGAAGAACTGGAGGGTAGAGCCGAGGACATCGGTTATGCTTTCAAGCTGACTATCTGCACTGAACGTTGCTGTAGTCGTCCGACCTTCGGGGCCTGTTTCGTCAGTGACGATGGTTTCGCTGATGCGGTTGTTATTCTCGTCAAATTCGAAGAGTCCTTGGTTACCCAGAGCATCAATCTGGCGAACGAGGTTACCGTGCTCGTCGTATTCGTTAAGGGTGGAGGCTCCGAAGGGATCCGTTACAATCTCAATTGCGTTTTCAGGATCGTAGGTTAGCGAAATCGACTCACCCGCCACGTCGAATATTCTGGTTAAGCGCCCGTTTTCGTCGTAGTCGGCGCGAGTGCCAGAGCGACCTAAGGGATCGATGATTTCGTCTAGGAAGTGAGCTCGCTCGTCGCTATAGTCAAATCGAGTCGTGTTGTTCTCGCGATCCGTTACCGCGACTAGATCGCCAGCCGCATCGTATTCGTATCAGGATCAGCCTCGGGAAAGTTCTATTTTAAATTGCTATAACAGAGACTGTCATTGGGATGTTTACTTTAGCTATTACTTGAATAAGTTGATAGGGTAATCTAAAACCACCTTGATCACTTTCTTGTAGTAAAGAAATATATATTTCTGGCTCAAAGCTTTTGATATTAAAGCTTTCAAGCCTAGGTAATACGGCTTCTAGGCTGGTAATAGCTTCTAATAAATCATTCTCAATATCGGTAATAGAGCTATTATGATCTAGATTAGGTGTGAGATTAAGTATCCAAACGTCATGAGGTTGAGTTCTCTTTTTATTCCGGCCAACAAGCTCTCCTTTTTGGTAGAAACTTGATGCTTGTATTCCTAATATTTTGTTTGTTTCTTTAAGTGTAGGAAGTTCTCCTCTAAGTCTTAATGATAAATTAAGTTTAGTCATTTTAAATATCCTATAAATCTAAATACTCGTTTGCTAAATCTCTAAGTTCATCGAAGGTTAAATTATCAGCACCACCTCTACCTTCTGCTCTTTTTTGTTCTTCAAGAAAGTCACCAAAATCTCTCCTGTCAAGATTATTTTCTCTAGCTATCGCGTCAATCTGCTGGCGATCTCTCCTGTTTGCTCCTCTTGAAGGGTTTCTTGTTCTTGGGTTATCGGGTCTAGCGCTGGGTAGATCATCGAATAGATCCAGAAGTTCATCTTCTAAATCAGGATCTAGATTATTTGTGTCTGCATGTGATCGTCAAACTGCAGCTTGTAGGAGCAATGAGGTCATTACCTTCATAGTAATCAAGATGGATATGCTCATTTTCTTTGCAAGTTTCATCAAAAAAATTTAGAAAAGACTGTCCTAGCTTACGAAGGGCAACATCCGTGCCTGAAATTAAAAGGTTATTTTGATGAATTAATATACTTAACAAGTTTGACTTATCTGTGGTTATATCCTTTCTGAAAATTAGCTTTTCAAGATTTTCTGGATAGAATTCTGATTTCTCCTGACTCGACATGAACTCAATTTCTATATCGATATTAAATAGAGAATTTCCTATCTCTCTCAACGATGAGGCTGAGTCTGAAATATCCACTTCCGGGTTTTCTAGATTTCCATTAAATAATATGTTCATGCTAGCAATCTCCTGGTCTAACAGTATTTGGGTTGATCGAGATATGAGGGTCTGCTAGATTTCCTCTCTGTATAACACCATTAATTTGAGTTTGCAAATTAAGATGTGGCCCTCCCATTGCTCGAACATGGCTTGAATTAAGATTCACATCAAAGCCTACTCTTCTTGTAATACTTTGACCTTGGGAGTCTACAAAAGTTTGGATTACTTGAATACCTGAATTTTGCTCGATAATTGTTATTTTAGATGAGACACCTTGAATCAAGAACTGATCTGCTAGTGTTAATGCATCATCCATTGAAATAGGAGTATTTGATGGAGTAGGCGGTGGAACAAGAGCATTATTTGGGTTGGTGCTTGTAGAGTTTAAGCCGCCGCTACTACCACTACAGTGGTCAAAAGGTTTGTCGATACCATCTGGAGTAGTCTCATCGGGGGTTGCTGGGTTGCCAGGGAAAGGACGCGCCGGTTCACCGAGATCTGTGGGAGGGAGATCTGTCGGTAAAGAAACTCCTTCTCCTCTGCCCAGAATATTGTCAAGTATATCCCGGATCCATCGAGGGAAGCCCGCCACAGGTGGCGGTGTAAAAGCGTCAGTGTCTACAAAGCGATTATTCAGTGCTTGGCTGGTTTCGAATGATAGCGAGATTTGATTCACTACCAGAGTGGTGTAAGCAATCGCATACAAAATACTGGCAGCTACAGTCGCACTTGCTTTTTCAGAGAGTGTGAATAACCCACTGGGGTCAGTGTTGTTTACCGGATTGCCGTGGGCGTACTGATACTTATGTTGTGAGTATGGGTCATCCAAGAATCCAGAGAACGGATCGCGACTGATAAACCTCCCTAAATCCGGGTCGTAATACCGCGCCCGTAGGTAATCCAGCTCCAGCGTGTCATCTCGCTGCTCTCCAGCAAACTGGAACTCTGTGTCAGCCCCTTCCTGCAATAACTCCCGCCCAAAGGCGTCGTAATCTAGCTCAGCCACCACCTCTGCGTTAACATCCGTCAACACCCGATTGCTACCCAATCCATCAGCATGAAAGAACGCCACCCCGTTCGAATCACTCTGGGCAATGCCATAGACATACGATGTGTTCACCTCACCATCAGCACCGTATTCTTCTAACACTTGCGCATACGCCACATTGGGATCGACTAGATAGCGAGACTCCAGCCCATCAATCATTGAGGCCACGCGAATCCCAGCATCGTCGTAGACATACTGAGCCAGCAGTTGCTCCCCATCCCGCTGAATATCGGCAGTCACCAAGCGATTCTCAGCATCGAAAGTGTAGCCAATCTGCTCGAAAAGATTCTCTCGAAGGATGACATTGCCGTTGTCGTCATAGGTGAACTGGGTTAGAACACCATCGGCATCGACAGTGGTCAACAGTTGATTGAGCTTGTCGTAGGTATATTGGGTAAGCCCTTCCACCGAGTCAGTGCGGGTGAGGCGGTTACCTGCGAGGTCGTAGGTATAGGCAATCGAGCGATCGCCATTGACGGCATCGATAATGGACTCGTTCAATAGGCGGTAGATGGAGTCGTAGGTATAATTCACCTGCCGACCATCTAGTTCAGTCACACTAGTACGGTTACCTACTGCATCGAGAGTGTAGTCGTAACGGGCGAACAGTTCGCCCTCAGCATTGGTCTGCTGCAGCGAAAGGAGACGGTTGAGATCGTCATAACTAGAGGTTTCGATCGTGCCGTTGCCCAGCTCGGCACGGACTAAATTGCCGACTTTGTCGTAGCTATATGATGTCGTTCCGGCGTTGGGGTTTGTAACTTCTACAAGACGGTAGAGATCGTCGTAACGATAAGTTGTGTTGCCAGACGGAGCTGAAAGGCTGGTGAGATTGCCTGCGTCGTCATAGGTGTAATTAATTTGACGATTATCAGCATTGATAAAAGAGGTGAGACGATCCCGTTCGTCATATTCGTATTGCGTCAGGCCATAGCGCGCATCGTCGATGCTCGCGAGCTGACGATCGTCTGTATAGGTATAGGCAACGCTGGAGCCATCCTCGAAGGATTTGAGGGTGAGGAGATTTTCGGTATTGTAATCGTAAGTGATGACGTTGCCGTTGAAATCAGTCAGCTCGACGAGATTACCGACGGAGTCATACCTGTAAGCACTGCGCTGACCGAGAGCCAGTTCTGTCGCAGTGACTTGGCCCAGCAGGTTGTATTCGTAATTTGTGGCATGACCATTCGGATCCACCGCCCGCAACAAATCGCCCAGCTCGTTATAGGTGTAGGTAGTTCGTTGTGTTAGAGCATCTTCTACTGCTGTTAAGCGACCGAGAGCATCGTACTCGTAAGATGTGGAATTCCCCGCTCGATCTTCTGTGGCAACTAGGCGATCGAGGGCGTCATAGGTGTTGTTCTGAATCAGACCATCGGCAAACTCAGTAGAAATCAGGCGATCTAGCACATCGTAGGTGTAATGAGTGGTCCGCCCCAATGCATCGGTGATAGAAGTCAAGCGATTCCCACTGTCATAGGTATAAGTGGTTTCGTTATCGAGGGCATCGCGTACCAAAGATAGACGGCCAACTGTGTCGTATTCGGATTGAGTTTTGTTGCCCAATTCGTCCACTCGATCCAGCACCCGACCCACAGCATCATAGCGAGTGATTTGACGGGGGTTGTCACTCAGTTCATCGGGTGTATCGTCGGCAAAAATCGTACTTTTCAGACGACCGAGGGCATCGTATTCAAAGTGGGTGGCCACCCCCTCACGATCAATTGTAGTAATGATTTGATTGGCTGCATCGTAGACATATGAAGTCGTTAGATTATCGTCCAGATTATCTGGTGTGTCGTCCGGGTAGACAATCCTTTCAAGCAAGCCACGATCGTTGTAAATATATTCCGTTCGGCGATCGAGGGCATCGATTTCTGCCACCAACTGACCGGCAGCATCATATTCATAGCGATCTGTCCGTCCTTCAGGATCGGTCCTGCTAGTCAATCGTCCCTCGGAGTCGTAGGTGTAGATAGTCTCTACTGTGCGAACCTCTCCAGATGCCGAGGTTTGAATACTTGATGCGGAAAGTATACGCCCCTCTGCATCGTAGGTATAGGTAGTTAAATCGCCCAACGGGTTGATAGTGCGCTCGAGATTGCCGCGAGCATCATAGAAGTATTGAGTGGTTTGGTCGAGTGCATCTGTCTTTTGGTTTCTCAGGCCGAGAGAATCATAAAAATAGCGAGTCTCTTGCTGGAGAGGATCGATGATGGAAGTTGTATTGCCACGGCTATCGTAGGTCAATCGAGTCGTATTACCGAGGGCATCGGTCAAACTCTCAATCTGACTAAAATCATCATAGGTAAACCGCAGAGTATGACCTAAATCATCCTCAACCGTCAATAAGTTATTTCGATCATCGTAGGTGTAGCGCTGAGTTTCGCCCTCTGCATTGGTGACACTCAGCAGATTATTATCGTCATCATAGGTGCGATGAGTTTCGCCTAATAAGGCATCAATTGTAGTCAGAATATTGCCGCGATTGTCGTAGACAGATGTGGTCGATCTCCCTAAAGCATCCGTTACTGCTTGCACGGAATTATCGGGATCGTAGTCAATCTGGACAGTTTGCTCGCCACTGCCCAAGACGCGACTGAGGCGTCCCGAGTCGTCATATTCGGCACGAATTCCCCTGCGTCCCAGAGGATCGATAACTTCATCTAAAAAGTGAGACCGCTCGTCGCTGTAGTCCAATCGAGTCGTATTGTTCTCGCGATCGCGTACTGCAACCAAATCCCCAGCTACATCGTATTCATACCGAATACTCTCCCCAGCCGGGTCCACCACCGACACAATCCGCCCCTGCCCATCCCGCTCGAACGAAATCGACTGACCGGTGGAACTGACAATCCCGTCATCACTAAAGCTGAGCTGGTTGCCATTGCGATCCTCCACCGTGAGCAGATCGCCAGTGACCGCATCGATGCGATAGATAATGCCCTCGCGAGTGGTCAGTCGGTAAATGCCGCTAAAGCCGCGATCGGTGTCGGCAGGATTGAGCCCAGACCCGTGATTGAGGCTGACATACGAACCATCTGCCGCCCGCGATAGCCGCGATACCCCTTCAATCTCCAACGTGCTGGTGACCCCAGCATCCCCCCGGAAAGCCGAGCGATAAATCGTCGGATCGCCCCCCAAATCCACATTGGGGAAGAAGAGCGAAATCGGGTCAATCGTCGGCGCAAATGTAAATGCTTGCCGCTCGCCTCCCGGCAGCGTGATATATACCCGAGTGCGATCGTCAAATGTCTGGGAACGAATTCCCAATTGCTCGAACAGCTCGTCCGGTCCCAAACTGGTGCGCAGATCCGTATCGCGGAACTCCAAACGCCAGCCAAAGCCAAAGTCGTCGCTGCTGCTGGCATTAAGACTGTCGTAGGTGCGAGTCACTGAAATGGGAATCCCGGTCAGGGGAATTTGCAGGTCGGTGAAAGAGAGTTGGAAATTCCCCAACTTCAATCCGCCAGCCACATTGACCGTCTGCTCGATCGCATTCACATTCCCCGTCTCATCCACCGCTTCCAAGCGCAACGTATAGGCATCGTTCTGCAACAGCGTCGGGTCGAAGTCGCCGATATCGCCATCCGCAATATTTGACTCCCCTCGGAAAACCTCGACAAACTCGTCCGTCCCTACAGGCGCAACCGAGAGGGTATAGAAGTCCAGATTGTCATCCGTCACCGTGCCGAAGATATCTGTCGGTGCCGTGACGAACTCCTCGAACTGCTCGGCGACTAGCTCCACCGTCGGCGGCGTGCCGTCGCTGAAATCGACGACATCGAAAGTCAGTACGGATTGGGATTGATTGCCCGCCGCGTCGGTTGCAGAGGCGATCGCCACAAACTCCCCAACTTGTGCGGGAGTCAACGTAAACGTCCCATCCGCCTGTAACGCCACGGGAGAGCCATTGACTTCCAACGTCAGCTACCGGGGACGAGGATATCGGCCACATCGTCGAAGCTATTAATTTATGTTTCACTAGCTATACTCTCCTGTTATTTCATGCAATAAAAAAGCTATCAACTCCCGAAACTCACGATTGGAGTGGCGACCTAATTCAGGTTCATTTTTCATCACATAAGCACTTGAACCACGGATATTCTCATTTATTCGTCGAGAAATCTTATCAAGAAACTCTGGATATAATATCCAACAATTAGGGCTTTCTTCCTTTAATATCCAAGCAAATCTTCCAGGAAAATCTGAGATTTTTTGCTTAAGCAAGGAAATGTCAATTTCATCTACTGGTTCTTTATACCAACAAGTCACACTTGGTGGATAACAAATAGCTTCTTTGCTTTCACTATGGAGGCTCGGTGCAATACGACAGTTTTTGATATTGCCAAATTGCGACAACAGAAAGACCACAGGATTACCTTCTATCATTTAAGCTAACCTTTAAAACTATAGAACAACCTCTAGGAACCAGGTACAATCCTGATGTTGCCTGGGTTAAGGCGATTGATTAGTCTATTATAATCACCTAACGGGATCGGATTATTAGATAGCCTTGGATCGTAAACGAACCGTCCATCGGTAAAGACTGTGTGGTAAACAAAATCCTGAGGAACTATTACTCCATCTATAGACTCCGGGACAGCAATAGTTGCAAATGGCGAAGTATCCCTTGGCTGAAAAGTGATGATCTCCCCAGCCGTCCCAGAAGCACTAGCAATTACCTCGGCTATTTCGCTGCAATCACAGCCTGGAGTGTTTACAAGATCTTGAAAGTTTGGATCATCAAAAAGGTCTTTTATCTGTGAATTTGCTGGAAAATCAGGGTTTTCTGAGCGGAAAGGTCTATCAATTCCAGGAATACCACTGCTTGAACCATCAGGTGCATTATTCGAGCCTCCACACATATTATGTGACAGGATTTCTAAATCCGAAACGAAGTAAGTATGGAGTCCGTCGATCTCAACATTGTAGATATTGGTAGTTTCATCACGCTTATGCACAGCATCGATAGAAACGGACTTCCCGGCCCGCGTCTGCAAGACAGCTCCAACGGTAAGCTGGGATGCCCTTACCCAGCCTCGCCCCTTAACCCAGAAAGGATGTTCGGGTGTGCAAGAGATCTTCTCCGTGCCAATAAACAAGTCGATAATCACAGGAGCCTGTCGTTCATACCACTCCGTTACCTGCCGCTGACTAACTTCCCCAGTCTCCTCGTCCCAAGCAATCACCCAATCACCTGGCCGGAGCCTGTCAATATCGGTCTTACCCTGCGGAGTCAGAATGGCTGTGCCCGCAACAAAGCACTGAATCGTGTCGGGCCTGGTTGGAGAAGCACCATCCAAGGCGTTGTCAGCCGCATTGCGGCCACCGTCGAGGATGTTGCCGATGATGTTATCGACAAGATCGCCACCTTGCCTAGCAATGTTATCGGATAGCCCGCCGATCGATCGCGCGAACCCTCTCGCCCCCCTCAAGGGATTGCGCAGTAGCGAGCGCGGGTTGAGAGCACCATCCAGTAATCCGAAATCTAAAAGGGCAGAGGTGACACCCGCAAATGCCCGTAAAGGATCGCCACTAGACAATCCTGCTCGCAGCGTATTGAAAGAATCTGCTAAACCATTGGCGACCAGCAAGCTAAGACCCACTGTCCCAATAGCGCTCTTAAGCAGAGCTCCAGCAAGTGCCGGACCGAAGACAAAGCCCAACCCCCCAAATGCTGCCGCCCCTAAAACTCCCAATACTGTCGAGCGCTCCCCTCGAGCAAAGTCGCTAGTCACCTGTGCCCCAGCACCAATCCCCGCACCCAGCAAAAATTGTGGGCTCGAAATGACACTCAGCGTTCCCCTAGCCACTGAAGCAGCACTGACATTGCCAATGCTGAAGAAGCCGCTGGGGTCTGTGTAGGTAACCGGATTGGCGTTGGCATAGAGATAGCGATTCTGGCTAATCGGGTCGGTAATGAAGCCCTCAAACGCATCGCGACTGATAAAGCGTCCCGTACTCGGGTCGTAATAGCGCTGGCGTAAATAATAGAGCCCCAATTCCTGCTCGAACTGCTCTCCCGCAAATAAGTTATCCACCTGCTCGGCATTGCGAGCACCTAGCAGCTCGCCAAAGGCCAAGTAGTCGAATTCCTGTTGAACAGTGCCCTCGCCATCAGTCACAACCCGAGTGCTACCCAAGCCATCGGTATGGAAGAACGAGCTTTGGTCCCCTTGCAACTGAGCAATCAAGTCCAAACCAAAGACTGAAATCTGTACGAGATCGTCACTGGTGATGGATTCGAGTACCTGAGCGAAAGGCCGGTTGCTATCGATCACGTAAGTCGTCGTCTCGCCATTGATGGTGCTGCTGACTTGAATGCCTGCTGTGTCGTAGACGTAGCTAATCTCGTCCCCATTGGGCAGCAACACCCCGACCAAACGGTTGGAGTCGTTCCAGTCAAATTGCGTCGTGCCGTTAATGCTGCTCGTACGGTTGAGCAGATTGCCGTTGGCATCGTAGCTGTAGCTGGCTCGATCGCCTTCGGGCAGTTCGATGCCGGTGCGACGACCGAAAGCCATCACGTTGAACCAAAGTCCCTCTCCTGCATTATCCAACCCACATTCAGCAGGCAGTCAGAGAATTAAAATGATTTTATGTGAGGTAGTTTTCGAATTATTTTACTCATCAATATGAGCAATTAGGTTTCATATTACGGCATGACTCCCTTAACCTATTCTTATTGAGAATATTCTTAATAGAAGCGGGCTTGGAAGTAGTGGAGATATCAGAGGATTTGTGGACTTACGATTGAGGCTTAATGACTGAACCCCCTTTTGTGTATAGGTTTCAGCTAAATATCGGAAAATATTTTTGTGCTAGCACAACCTGATAAATGTGGGATCCAAGGCGTTGTCGGCTGCATTGCGGCCATTGTCGAGTATTCCGCCGATGATGTTATCGAGGTGACTACGAATGGCTGATTGTCGAGGACTTCTCAAGCAAATGGTTCAGGTTCATTACCGGAGGGTACGAACCATGTTTGAGCGTTGACATGAAGAATGCCGCTTGCTCTTGACAATCCACATGGCTGAGAGTAATCGTACCTTTGTTGGAGTGGAACCTAATTTCCGGAACGGGAGCAGCCATAATTTCCGGAATTCACAAGGGGAGGGATCCCTCGGCTTAGGCACCCATACCCTACTAATATTTACATGAAACTTGGCTTCCAAGATTGACCAGTGAATAGCTCCCTATTCTCTTCTATAAAGACCTTTACTCTATCTCCAGATTTAAACATGCAGAAGGGATTTTCCTGGTTAGCAAATGTTACTAATACTCGAGTCTTCATCTCAATAGATACCATACAGCCAATCGCATCAGCTAGATGATTTAAAATAGCGGCTCCGAAATATTTGTCTGAGCAGAAAATATCAATATCGACATTAAATTCATTAAGTTGTAGGCTTCTAAGAATAGGGTTTGGCTCCTCAATTCCTTGCTCTTCCATGAATTTCCTCGTGTATGAATAAGCCTCACTCCGATCCTCGACAACAATATGGACTCCTAAAAATTGCATGCTTCCAAGTTTAGTATGCAGAAGTTTATTTAAGGAAGCTTCGTCAATTCTCTCAACTGAAATAGTACAACATAATTCTGTCATTTTTAGAATTGCCTTATCTTGGTAGACTACTCTCATCAAATAGCCGGAAAGTTACACCTGGAATGCTAGGAGTGAAGTTGTTAATAAAATCTTGGAACTGAGCTAATGTATTTTGAGAGTTAGATGCTCTTACAACAAGAACTTGACCGCCTGAACCAACTTGGCGAACTCCTTTAGCTAAGTCACCCGCTGCATTTCTTCCTATACCTGATAAACGCTTGACATCAGCTTGAACTCCACTATTGAGAAGCGTAAAGTCATTGGTTAGTCCTGGCCCTGCTTGACCTTGACTAAGGCTATCGTCAATGAAATGAACATTCTCTCCCTCGGCGCGTAACTGTTTTGCAACGCTCAACTCAGCTTGCGCACTCAGGCTATTTGGATTTGTAGGATCCGCAGCAATACGTGCTTTACTTGCAACAATATCGGGATCTCCTGTTATCTTGCCTCCAAGACTTGTGCCTCCACACATATTATGTGACAGGATTTCCAGATTCGAAACGAAGTAAGTGTGGAGCCCAGTAATCTCAACATTGTAGATATTGGTAGGCTCATCATGCTTACGAACAGCATCGATGGAAACGGGCTCTCCAGCCCGCGTCTGCAAGATAGTTCCAACAGTAAGCTGCGAAGCCCGCATCCAACCTCGTCCCTTAACCCAGAAGGGGTGTTCGGGTGTGCAAGAGATCTTCTCCGTGCCAATAAACAAGTCGATAATCACAGGAGCCTGTCGTTCATACCACTCCGTTACCTGCCGCTGACTAACTTCCCCAGTCTCCTCGTCCCAAGAAATTACCCAATCACCTGGTCGAAGACTATCAATCGCAGTCTTACCATGTGGAGTTAGAACATGTGTTCCTGAAACAAAGCACTGAATCGTGTCGGGCCTGGTTGGAGGAGCACCATCCAAGGCGTTGTCGGCTGCATTGCGGCCATTGTCGAGTATGTTGCCGATGATGTTATCGACAAGATCGCCACCTTGCCTAGCAATGTTATCGGATAGCCCGCCGATCGATCGCGCGAACCCTCTCGCCCCCCTCAAGGGATTGCGCAGTAGTGAGCGCGGGTTGAGAGCACCATCCAGTAATCCGAAATCTAAAAGGGCAGAGGTGACACCCGCAAATGCCCGTAAAGGATCGCCACTAGACAATCCTGCTCGCAGCGTATTGAAAGAATCTGCTAAACCATTGGCGACCAGCAAGCTAAGACCCACTGTCCCACTAGCGCTCTTAAGCAGAGCTCCAGCAAGTGCCGGACCGAAGACAAAGCCCAACCCCCCAAATGCTGCCGCCCCTAAAACTCCCAATACTGTCGAGCGCTCTCCTCGAGCAAAGTCGCCAGTCACCTGTGCCCCAGCACCAATCCCCGCACCCAGCAAAAATTGCGGGCTCGAAATGACACTCAGCGTTCCCCTAGCCACTGAAGCAGCACTGACATTGCCAATGCTGAAGAAGCCGCTGGGGTCTGTGTAGGTAACTGGATTGGCGTTGGCATAGAGATAGCGGTTCTGGCTAATCGGGTTGGTAATAAAGCCCTCGAAGGCATCGCGACTGATAAAGCGTCCCGTACTCGGGTCGTAATAGCGCTGGCGTAAATGATAGAGCCCCAATTCCTGCTCGAACTGCTCTCCCGCAAATAAGTTATCCACCTGCTCGGCATTGCGAGCCCCCAACAGCTCGCCAAAGGCCAAGTAGTCGAATTCCTGTTGAACAGTGCCCTCGCCATCAGTCACAACCCGAGTGCTACCCAAGCCATCGGTATGGAAGAACGAGCTTTGGTCCCCTTGCAACTGAGCAATCAAGTCCAAACCAAAGACGGAAATCTGTACGAGATCGTCACTGGTGATGGATTCGAGCACCTGAGCGAAAGGCCGGTTGCTATCGACTACGTATGTCGTGGTTTCGCTATTGATGGTGCTGCTGACCTGAATGCCTGCTTGGTCGTAGATGTAACTAATTTCATCGCCATTGGGCAGCTCTACACCAACTAAGCGGTTGGAGTCGTTCCAGATAAATCGAGTCGTGCCGCTAGTGTCACTCGTCCGGCTGAGCAGATTGCCGTTGGCATCGTAGCTGTAGGTGATGGTGTTGGTGACATCGCCATTTAGACTGCGGACTTCCTGCAGCAGTTGATAGTCATCGTTGTAGGCGTAGGTGGTCAGCCCTTCGAGCGAATCTATACGGGTGAGGCGATTGCCGAGGGCGTCGTAGGTGTAGTCGATGGTGCGACCGTCGTTGGTGGGGTCGTCTGGGTCGAGGATGCGCTCTTGGGTGAGGCGGTAGACATCGTCATATTCGTATTGGGTAATGCGCCCGTCATGTTCGGTAATTTGTAGGCGATGACCGATATTGTTGAGCGTGTATTCGAAGCCAGCAATGACGGTCTCTTCGCCGGTTTCGGCGTCGATTTGGACAGTGGTGAGACGGGTGAGGCGATTGAGATTGTCGTAGCCTCGTCGTTCCTCGGTACCGTTGGCGAATTCGGTGAGGGTGAGGCGACCGGCGAGGTCGTATTGGTAGGTGGTGACGCCTTGGTTGGGATCGGTGACCGTTTCGAGACGGTTCTGAGCATCGAACGTGTAAGTAGTGGTGCCGTTGGGGGTGCTGACGGAAGTACGGTTGCTGGCTTCGTCGTAGGTGTATTCGATGGTGGGACCACCGGGACGGATGTAAGAACCATCGGGGTCGGTGCGGGAGACGAGTCGATCGCGATGGTCGTATTCAAAGCGGGTGACGCCGCGCCCGTCGGTAATGGTCTCGATTTGGCCGGTATCGGTGTAGGTGTAGGTGACATCAGCGTCGTTGGCAAAGTCAGTGGTGACGAGTTGGTTGAGGGCGTTGTATTCGTAGCGGGTGGCGTTGCCGTTGAAGTCGGTGTAGGTGGCGAGGTTGCCGTTGGCATCGTAGCTGTAGCTGGCCTCTTCGCCTTCGGGCAGTTCGATACCGGTGCGACGACCGAAGCTGTCGAAGTCGTAGCTAGTGGTAATGCCGTTGGCATCGGTGGTTTCGGTTAGGAGGCTGAGGTTGTCGTAGGTATATTCCGTCCGTTGGTCGAGGGCGTCAGTAATGCTAGTGAGACGGCCGAAGTTGTCGTAGTCGTAACTGGTGGTGTTGCCTTCCTGGTCGGTGGCAGAGATTGCTTGGCCGATTTCATTAAAGGTACCGGCAACGGTGGTGCCGTCGTCGAAGGTGGTTTGGACGAGATCGCCAGCTCTGTTGTAGGCGAATGTGGTTGCTTGACCCAACGGATCGATTTGCTGCAGCACTTGGCCGATCTCGTTGTATTCGGTTCTCAGTCGGGGGTTGTCGACTAGAGTTTCGGGCGTATCGTCCGCCAGGATGGTTTCGGTCAGGCGACCGAGGGCGTCATAGCGGAATTCGGTGATGTTGCCCCGTTGGTCGGTTTGAGATTGGACTCGGTCGTTGTTGAAGTATTCCGTTTCGATGCGGGGGTTACCGGCGAGGTAGGCTGGCGCGGCGTCGGGATAAACCACCTGCGTCCAATCGACCGTATCGAGGGTTTGGCCGGGGGCGATCGCCTCCAGTAACTGTTCCAGAGAATCGGACTCTGTCGGATAGATCGTTTCGGTGAGGCGACCCACTTCGTCATAGACGTAATGGAGAGCGTTGCCACCCGCGTCGATTTGAGCGCGCAAACGACCGCTGCGATCGTAGAGGGTAATGCTGCGCAGGTTATCCGATGAATCTTCAGGGGTATCGTCAGCAAAGATCGTCTCAACCAAGCGATCGCTGAGGTCGTAGCGGAACTCCGTCCGGTTGCCTGCGCGATCTGTCAGGGCTCTGACTTTGCCATCGCCGTAATATTCGCTGATTTCGCGCAGATTGTCGTTCAGAAAGGCCGGTGGTTCGTCGGGATAGACCACCTGGCTCCAATCGACCGTATCGAGGGTTTGGTTGGGGGCGATCGCCGCAAGGAGCTGTTCTAAAGTTTCCGATGCTTCCGAGTAAATCACTTCGGTGACGCGCCCGAGAGCATCGTAGACGTAGTGGAGCGCGTTGCCAGCAGCATCGATTTGAGCGCGTGTCCGTCCGCCGCGATCGTAGAGGGCGATGTTGCGCAGGTTATCGGATGAGTCTTCGGGAGTCTCGTCGTCAAAGATCGTTTCTACGAGGAGATTGCGATCGTTGTAGACATATTCTGTCCGCTGGCCTCTGGCATCTGTGAGGGCCAAGAGATTGTTGTTGGCATCGTATTCGAAGCGGGTGACGTTACCCGCCGGATCTTCAGTTGCTGTAATGCGGCCTTCATTGTCGTAGGTGTAGCTGATGGCGAGCTCTTCGGCGACGCCCCCGGAGAAGGTAGCGGTGTAGGTTTCGGTGAGGCGGTTGCCGCGATTGTCGTAAGTGTAGTTGACTTCGTTGCCGAGAAAATCGGTCGTGCTCGTGATGTAACCGAATTCGTTGTAGGCGATGGCACTGGTATTGCCGTCGGGGTCGATAAAGCCGATCGGTCGGCCGAAGTCGTCGTACCGATATTCGAGCACGCGACCGATCGCGTCGGTGGTGGTCAGGAGATTGCCAACTTCATCGAAGGTATTGTCGATCTCTTCACCAAGCACTCCGAGCGTGGTGGAAAGATTGCCTTGGTTGTCGTAAATGAACTGGATGGTGGAGCCAGTGACATCGGTGATGCTTTCGACTTGGCGATCGGCGCGGAAGCTTGCCGTGGTGGTGCGTCCCTCCGCTCCGGTTTCGTCGGTGATATAGCAATCCTAATTCACTTATAAAATTTCAAGATTGTTATAATGAAGTTGGAGGATACTGAGGGAGGCATGAGATGCTCAAGAGTAATCAGAAGAGAAATATACAGGAACCTGAGGGTGATGCGTTAAGGGAGTTAGAGGAATTTATTGAAAGCAATCCTGACCCTCGGGAGCTCAAAAGAGCTTTAGCTGTTCGGATACTGATTGAGGGTCTGAGCCGAACCCAGATTCAGATTGTACTAGGGGTATCGATTCCGTTTATCAGCAAGTGGAAAGTGAATTTCGCCCTAGGAGGTGTCGAAGCATTGAGATTGGGTTATCGAGGTTCTGTAGGATATCTCAATCCAGAAGAGCGTGAAGAAATTATTGAGTGGCTAAAAAATCAGAAATCTTGGAATTTACTAGAGCTAGAAAATTATATCGAAGACAATTATAATGTCTTCTTTAAGTCAAAGCAAAGCTACTACGATCTTTTTAAGGAGGCCGGGATCAGTTGGAAGAAGTCTCAAAAAAAGAATCCGAAAAGGGACGATGAACTGGTCAAGAACAAGCATAAAGAGATCTACGATATTTTAGAGTCAAATCGGGATGATATAGAAGCTGGAAGGCTTGTGGTGTATATCATTGATGAGTGTCATCTTCTCTGGGGAGATGTCTGTGGTTACGTCTGGGGTAAAACACAAGAGCGAATAGAAATCCCGATTATTAATGAGCGAGAAAGACAAACTTATTATGGAGCAATAAATTATGCAACCAAGCAGTTCATCAAACAGGAATACGAAGTTGCAAATTCTGAAAATACTGTTTCTTTCTTGAAGTATTTGCTATCTCTCAATCCAGAAAGTAGGCATTTAATAATTTGGGATGGAGCAAGCTATCATAGGTACAAAGAAATGAAGGATTATCTAAGAGAAATAAATCAAGAATTAGAAGCTTCTGAATGGCCTTTAAGGTGTGTGCTTCTGGCTCCTAATGCACCGGAACAGAACCCGGTAGAGGATATTTGGTTGAATGCCAAAAACTGGCTCAGAAGATGTTGGTATGAGTTACGCTCTTTTTCTTTAATCAAATGGTTCTTTAGTTTTATTATTGAGAGGCAATTTTATGATTTCCCTAAACTTCACAAATATGGTTTCTTTGAGCTCAAGCTTGAAGGACTTTCAGCCTAGTTTAGCTCGGATTCTTATGTCACTGATTTAGGATTGCTATAATTGTTTCGCCAATGCGATTGTTATTCTCGTCAAACTCGTAGAGTCTTTGGTTGCCCGAGGCATCGAGCTGGCGCACGAGGTTGCCCCGAGGGTCGTATTCGTTGAGAGTAGATGCCCCGAAGACATCCGTCACCACTTCGATCGCGTTTTCGGGATCGTACGCGATCGAAATCGATTCGCCTGTGGCATCGAAAATTCTGGCTAGGCGTCCGGTTTCGTCGTAATCGGTGCGAATGCCGGAACGGCCTAACGGATCGATAATCTCTGACAAGAAGTGGGCTCGTTCGTCGCTGTAGTCAAATCGAGTCCTGTTGTTCTCGCGATCGGTAACAGCGACTAGATCGCCAGCTGCGTCGTATTCGTAGCGGATGCGGTTGCCATCGGGATCGACAATGGCCGCAATTCTGCCACTGGCATCTCGCTCGAAGGAAATCGATATCCCCGTCGAGCTGGCAATGCCGTCGTCACTGAACGTCAGGCGATCGCCGTTGGGGCTTTCGACCGTGACAAGATCGCCAGTCAGAGCATCGATGCGATAGACGAATCCCTCTCGGCTGGTCAGCCGGTAAATGCCGCTAAAGCCTCGGTCAGTATCTGCCGGATTGAGTCCAGCTCCCTGATTGAGACTGACATACGACCCATCCGCTGCCCGCGAGAGCCGCGACACCCCTTCAATCTCCAACGTGCTGGTCACTCCAGCATCTCCCCGGAAGGCCGAACGATAAATCGTCGAGTCGCCGCCCAGATCCACATTGGGGAAGAAGGCCGAAATTGGGTCAATCGTGGGCGCAAACGAAAATGCCTGACGCTCGCCACCCGGCAAGGTAATAAACACCCGCGTGCGATCGTCAAACGCCTGAGTGCGAATTCCCAACTGCTCGAACACCTCATCCGGTCCCAGACTCGTGCGCAGGTCCGTATCCCGGAACTCCAAGCGCGTGCCGAAGCCGAAGTCATCGCTGACATTGGCATTGAGGCTGTCGTAAGTGCGAGTCACCGTAATGGGAATCCCGGTCAGCGGAATCTGCAGGTCCGTAAACGACACCTGGAAATTCCCCAACTTCAAGCCCCCAGCTACATTGACCGTCTGCTCGATCGCATTCACATTCCCCGTCTCATCCACCGCCTCCAATCGCAGCGTGTAAGCATCGTTCTGCAGCAATGTCGGGTCGAAATCGCCGAGATCGCCATCTGCAATGTTTGACTCCCCTCGGAAAACCTCGACAAACTCGTCCGTCCCTACAGGCGCAACCGAGAGGGTATAGAAATCGAGATTGTCATCCGTCACCGTGCCGAAGATATCTGTCGGTGCCGTGACGAACTCCTCAAACTGCGCGGCCACCAGCTCTACGGTTGGCGGCGTGCCGTCGCTGAAATCGACGACATCGAAGGTGAACGTAGATTGGGATTGATTGCCTGCTGCGTCGGTTGCAGAGGCGATCGCCCTCACCTCCCCAACTTGTGTAGGAGTCAACGTAAACGTCCCATCCGCCTGCAACGCCACGGGAGAGCCATTGACTTCCAACGTCAGCAAGTCCACCCCAACGTTGTCAGTCGCCGTCGCCAAGAAGGTAATCGGATCGCCCAAACTGACGCGGTCATTGGTCGCAATCAAATTCACCAACGGAGCAGACTCATCCGCCGCCACCGTCAGCTCGAAGCGCTGTTCAATTTCGCCACCCACCGCATCGGTAATGGCGATCGCCACCTCGTGGGAACCCACATCCTCAGCCGTCGGCAAGAAGCGCAGCCGACCCAACTCGTCGATGGTGATACCGAGGGCAATCGAATCAGGATCGAGACTGTAAATCAGTTGACCGCCATCCGGGTCAGTGGCGCGGACATCGTAACGGTACAGGATTCCCGGTGTCGCTTCGAGCGGTGGGTTCACCGACGAGATCTGGGGCAATTGATTGACTGCAGCCGTGAGAACGTAGCCTTGAGCGGCCCCCAACCCTGCTTCATCGCGAACACCCACTACAATGCGGTGTTGACCGACTGCCGGAGTCGTCCATTCCAGCAGGCCGGTGTCGGCATCAATCGTGACGCCAGCGGGAGCTTCGAGGAGCGAGAAGGTAAGGCGATCGCCCAAATCGGGATCTACCGCTTCGACCTGATAGCGGTAAGGGCGATCGATATCGCTGGCAAAAATGGGTGTAGAGGTGATAGTAGGCGCTTGGTTAATCGGAGCCTCTTCCACCACGAGGGTAAATGCCTGTACAGCCAAAGCCCCCGAATCGTCCAGCACCTGCACTTCCACCCGATGCTCGCCCAACTGCTCGGCAGTCGGATTCCAACGGACCCGCCCAGTCTCGGCATCAATCGTCAACCCATCGGGACGAACGCCGAGGGCAAAGCGGAGTGGGTCGTTATCGATATCGGTAGCCACCGCCCGATATTCGTAGGTCTGTCCGGCAGCCGCACGGGTGATGGGGGGAGACACAATTAGCGGCGGCGTATTAATCCCCCGCACAGTCAGCTCGTAGCTTTGAGTCACCGAAGCCCCCCGACTGTCCGTCAACTGCACTTCGATAACGTGCATCCCCAATTGCCCTTCGGTCGGTCGCCAGCGCAAAGCCCCCGTCTGAGGATCGAGCACCGCTCCTTGCGGTCCATTCGCCAATGTCCACACCAGCAGATCGCCATCGGGGTCCCTCCCCTGCAGGTCGTATCGATAGTCGCGATCGAGATGGGTGGTCAGCTCTGGGGCAGAAGTAATGACAGGCGTATGATTCACCACCCGGTTGCTGACCTGCACCTCGAAGTCGTGGGTAATACTGCCCCCCTGACTGTCGCTGATGCGGATAGAGAAAGCGTTATCGCCCGTTTGAGCAGCAGTGGGGTTCCAAACCAGTCGATTGTTATCGAGCAAGGCCCCTGCAGAAGCGTTGACCAGCTCGTAGGTGAGGGCGTCGCCGTCAGGGTCGCTGACCAGGATGTCGTAAGAGTAGAGCTGCTCCGGTCGCGTCAGCCTGCGGGGGGTCGAAGTAACCGTCGGTAGCTGATTGGGGATGGGGGCGACCACATCGAAGCGGACGGTTTGCAGGTCTTCGCCGCCCCTACCGTCAGTGGCTCGAATGGTGACGTTATGCGCGCCCTGCTGGCTGGACGTGGGGGTCCAGTGGAGCAGACCGGTGTCGGCATCAATCGTGACGCCGCTGAGGGGATTGACTAAGGCATAAGTCACATTATCCAGATCGGGGTCGGCAGCACGGGCTTGGTACTCGAACAACTTGCCCACCTGCGGGCGGGCGTCGGGAAGGCTGGAGGTAAAGATAGGAGCTTGGTTGGGGGCGAGCACCTCCACTTCAAATACCTGTAAATCGAACCCACCGCGACCGTCCTGTACCCGCACGATCGCGGTATGGAGACCGGTCTGTTCGACAGTGGGCCGCCACAGCACCGCGCCGGTCTCGGCATCGACGGTCAACCCCTCCGGTCCGGCAGACAGCTCGAAACGAGGCACATCGGCATCGGGGTCGGTGGCGATCGCCCGATAGCTGAAAACCTCTCCCGCCTCCAAGACAGGGGTCGGAGCCGTACTCAAGAAGCTGGGATTCTGATTGGGAACTTCTGCCGTGCGAGCAAGACCGAACAGATGGGTAAAGGTTTCTCCCAGCCCGGTGCCCGTAACGGTATCGACAAAGAATTCGCCCAGGGGAGCGGTTGGTTCGAAGCCGTTGGGGGTAATAGCCCGGACGGTGTAGTCGCCGGGAACGAGATTATCGAAGCTGAAGTAGAAGTTGGTGTCGTCGAACAGGTTGCTGCCTCGGCCGCGACGGGTGAGCTGGAAGGGTTCGGATTCGTCCAGTTGGCCGTCGTTGTCCAAATCGAGGAAGACGGTGATGTCTTCTAAGAAGGGCTCGATGGCAGCAATTGTTAAATGGAAGCGGAACAGATTATTGTGCAGGGTAATCGCACTTAAATTCTGGAATGCCTATGATGTCTAGATCCTATAAAACTATAAGCGTTTATCTTTATGTATGGATGCCTTACCTGGTAAGGGTTTGAAAATAGCTGCGATTGCCCTGGATTATTGTGTTATTCGTATCTTAGGCTACACAAGTAAAACACTTCGGAAATATTACTATTTTAGTAATTGATACTACAGCTAAGCTCGTAAATTACTTCCGAAATGGGTCTTCTCTTGAATATATAGAGTCTCATATTATCAGTGATTGTAAGATACGCCTAGCACAGTAATTTGTTCCGCTTCCTATTACAAATGGGGACCTCGAAAAATTGCTTTCGCCAAGAAATCAAAGGCTGAAACCATTGAAAACTCGTTGAGTATTCTCAATCACTCGACCCTATTCTCAACAATCTTGAATTAATCGAGGTTCCCAAATGTTTCTGGCCGCTTCAATGTCAAGAATTTTCATAAGTTCCAATTTACGAAAAATTTCTCAGACAAAATTTCACCGGGAAAAACTTCTATACAAGTCTTATATTCTAGGGGTAGGATTGGCAGAAGTGCGTCACCGAAAGTAGATTTGAATCTATCTATTTCAGTCAGTGCTAAACTCGGCCAGTATGTATTAAATCCAAAACATACTCCTTTGAAGAAGATCTCGACCGAATATACTTCCTCAGATTCAACATGTAGTGTTATGGAGCCGTTGAATTTAAATCCTCGTGGGGTCACAAAGACAGACTTGATAAATAGAACATCTATCTTGTGAATATCTTGCTTGCTTAATTCAACTGGATAAATCTCATCTTCAGCTTCAAATGGCGAGCCTTCATACCAAGTCCAGACGGGGTACTTGTCAAGCCATTCTAGATTTAGATCGGAGATTTTGATCCGTACATTATTTTCCAAACTCACGAAGAACTCTCCTTGCTGCAGATCTTCCGCTTCTGGGAACAACGATGTTCATTCTTCCTCCATCAATAGGGCTACGTGACTTCCGCAGAAATTCTCTGGCTATATCTCGATCATTTAAATCAGCTATTTGAATCTATAGATTATTTCCCAAATCCACGCAGAACTCTCCTTGCCGCAAATCTTACTACTTTGAGAACAACGATATCTGTTTATCATCAGGGGGAGTTAGTTTGTTAGAAGTTTCTCTCTGAAATACCTGCCCAGAAAAGCCTTCAAGAGATATAATGGCTTGCAATAAGATCGTTTTATGCATTATCAAGATCGACTAATTGGGTTTTTGTGCTAGAGATTCTAAATCCTAGTTTTAGTTTTTTCTGACTATCTCTTTCGCGGACCAAGATCTCTCCGACAAGTAAGGAATCTGATATTTCATGATCACAAACCTCTATCAGTACATAGTCAGTTTGTCTGAGAGCATTGTCTAGATTTTCTCTAATATAACTTTCAATATCAGTGTAAAAGATTTCAGAGTGATTTAGCTCAAAATATATATTTTGCTCGTTTGATAACAAGGCAAATCCAGATAAGAGATCGCTCTTGCTTTGGTTGAGGCTCAAAAATCGCATGATTTTTTTAGAATGTTTGTTGCCTTTAAGCTGGCTTTCCTCAGCTAACGCTTGATTTAAAAAATTTAGAATATTTGATAATATCCTAAATGATTTTTCCTTTTGGCTGCTATTAGGAGTCTCTAAGCTCATGTGATTCCTCTCAGAAAAGCATCGTCAAAAATTCTAATCAACAACTCTTGCAATGCGATGTGTTAACATATATTCTATGATTTTATCTTGTGATTCTATACGTTTGCTTTCTTTCCTAAATGTTCCTTGTGACCAATACTGATTTCTCCACCAAGAAGGATTGCTGGAAATTTCTGAAAACCAAATAGCTAGTATTTTACAGATGTCGGATATTGTTCCTAATGTAGAGTCATCTTGGCCAATAATTCTACCGTCATATAATTCTATACGCTTTAAGTTGAATATGTCTATAAGTGCTAAGATATCTTCTTCCCCCCACTCAATTTGAAGTTTTGATAGTATATCAAAACATGCTCTAAAGAAATAGTATTCCTGTGATTTTAGTGAATATTGGTTTAAGAATTCTTCTGTTTTTTCCATTGTCTTACTAGAAATTATTTAGGGCTTCAAAAAAGACTCTGATATTTCTAATGCCTCTACCTCGAAGTGACCTTGTAACACCCTTGAAAAAAGGTAACCTTGGTGTCCTAAACCTTACAGCTCTAGCATCTACACCTACATCAATTGCGGCTGTCAATGCTCTTCTGTCTGAGGTCGCGAACTTCAAGGTTCTACTTTCAGCGGTAGTAATGATCCTTAGATCGTTATTCAGCACTCTGTTAAGCCGACTGGCAATTACTTGAGCTTCAGCTTCACTAGCTCCTTTAATAACTTCTACGTTGAAGTCGTTCAAGAACTTATTGAGATCTATTCCACCATTGAGAGCTTCTTGCGCCACTGTATCATCTATTACTAATCTACCATCTAACCTCTGCGCAAACTTGCCACTTCCTGGTTCTCCATCTGCTAGCTGATCCACAATATTAGTATCAAGCAATACATCTCTAGGGGAGGTAGAAGGATTGGAAGGTCCACCGCTACCTTTGCTTCCAGTACCATTGCCTCCTCCGTTGCCACTGGAGCTACCATCGATTGGGCCGACAAAGCCTCCATTGAGTGCAGATTGAAGGGCTAAAGCTCCTAGAGCTAGGTTGCCTCCGGGAATCGCAGCCGCAGCTCTGCCTACCACAGCTCCCAAGACCAGCCCCCCAATAGAATTAAGCAAAATGTTTTCAAGCCCAAACTCAGTTCTGAGAATGGCTGCATCTCTTAAGCTTTCTCCAGTACTAGCTTGAATCCCTGCAAGGGTATTGCGAATGTTGTTAGCCGCTTCAATCTCGCCAATAGTGAACAATCCGCTGGGGTCGGTATTGTTCACTGGGTTGGCGTGAGCGTACTGATACTTGTGTTGAGAGTACGGATCTGTGATGAACCCAGAGAACGGATCGCGGCTGATAAACCGCCCGAGGTCGGGGTCGTAATAGCGAGCCCGCAAATAATCGAGCTCCAATGTCGTATCCCGTTGCTCCCCTGCAAACTGAAAGTCTGTCTCGACTCCCTGTTGGCCGATCGCCCGCCCAAAGGCATCATAATCGTACTCGGCAACAATAGCCCCTGTCTCATCGCTCAACATCCTCGTGCTGCCCAAACCATCCACATGGAAGTAAGTAGCTGCCTCCCCTTCCAATTGAGCGATCGAGCCGTTGCCATAGACGTAAGCAGTCTCAATCGTGCCATCCGGTCTATATTCCTCCAGCACCTGCGCGTAAGTCAGATTGCTATCGACTAAGAAGCGAGTCTCTACCCCATCCACAACCGACGCCACGCGAATGCCGAAATCGTCGTAGATAAACTCGGCCACCTGCCGATCGCCGCCTCGCTTAATGTCAGCCGCCACCAACCGATTCTCAAAATCGAAGCTGTAAGCAGTCCGTTGGGCAGAATTCTCCCGCAGGATTAAATTACCGTTGTCGTCGTAACTGAATTGGGTGAGACTGCCTGCCTCATCTAGCGTCGTCAGCAAGCGGTTGTTGGCATCGTAGGTGTATTGGGTCAACCCTTCCAACGAATCCGTGCGGGTGAGGCGATTGCCAGCGGGGTCGTAGGAGTATTCGATAGCGCGATCGCCATTAACCGGATCGACGATAGACTCACTCAACAGATCGATAGTCGCGATCGAGATGGGTGGTCAGCTCAGGAGCAGAAGTAATGACAGGCGTATGATTCACCACCCGGTTGCTTACCTGCACCTCGAAGTCGTGGGTAATACTGCCCCCCTGACTGTCGCGAATGCGGATAGAGAAAGCGTTATCACCCATTTGAGCGGCAGTGGGATTCCAAACCAAGCGCTCGCCATCGAGCACAGCTCCTGCAGGAGCGTTGACCAGCTCGTAGGTGAGGGCGTCGCCATCGGGGTCGCTAGCCAGGATGTCGTAAGAGTAGAGCTGCTCCGGTCGAGCCAGCGTGCGAGGGGTAGAGGTGACCGTCGGGAGTTGATTGGGGATGGGGGCAACCACATTGAAATCGTCTCTAAGAGTTTGACTCAAGGCGTTTACGCAATTGAGACTGAAACTCAGGCATAATGACTTTGCCTGATTGATTTAACTCTTCAAAAATCTGCATCAGTTTCAGGTTGGCTTCTTTTAGCCAGGGCATCTCGTGAGTTAAGGCTATAAGCTTAGCAATGCAGTGCTCTACACTACCAGAGTTTGCTAAATGATATGCATGTTGCATTCTAAAATACGGGCTGTCATAAAATTCAGCCTCAGCAATCTTCCAAAATTCAGCAGATTGATGCGGGTCGCTTAGTTGCAATCCAATCTGAACAGCAAATACAGGGGATGAAATTATTCCTGTCTCTTTAGCGAACATTTCTGAAAACATTTCAGAAATCGAGTTGTTTTGGGAGGGCTTGGCTAAAGCTAACTGCTCCTGGTAGATTTTGTCAGCCTCTTCAGGATAACCACATAAAGCATAGGCATCAGCTAAGATAAACTTATTTCGTATATCCTTCGGGCTAGCTTGAAATGCCTTTTGAGCCCATGTTAGTGCTTCTTTGTAATATGTTAGAGCGATCAGAGATCTAGATAAAGCTATGCAGTATTCTGGAAATTTATCTGAATTTTTGGAATTCTTTATTTCACTTTGAAGAATATCTAATGCGTCAAGTGGACTTCGGTTGGCAGTAAGATAGTTGGCAACTTGCCAAGGTTTCATGTGTTGACCAACGAGACTGTAGATTGCCTCATATAGGAGGCTACGTCGATCCCACAATGACTGAATAGTTTGCCATTGTTTGAAAACATCAGGAATTGCTTGATGGGGCTTGCAGATCTCGCGAGTTTTCGGATGCCTCAAGTTCAATTGAAAAGACTTAAATCCAACATCAATCTGGAATCTAGAGATGGCATCATCCCACTCTGTATCAAAACGATCTTTTCTCCTGTCAATATTTTCTTTATGGTTCTGCTTGCCAAATCCTTTTGCCCCACTCATAGCTCACCTAAGAACTTGATTCAGTATTGATATTTATTGTACACGACCTCACATGTGGAGTAATATAGCATAATTAGATGTGAGTGTATAATATAAAATCCGGTCAGATGAACCCCTCAAACGACAATGCTGTTCACAACGCGCAAGTCCAAGCTGGGTAGATCTCAGCGTAGCAAAACAGCAAAAAGGGGTTAACTAATAGGATTCCGTATGATTTGAGATTCAGATATCTTTCCGTTTAGCTGTTCTGCCGGAACGTAACAGTATAAAGTCAAATATCAATTTGACATCATAAATATGGAAAAAGTTGCACATCCTTTATAAAATCTTCTATCCATTTCCATACAGATGGATATATCTGACGTATAGGACCAGCCTCTTCCCAGACATATACAGGCGAATCATCTTCACCATTGGTAATGATAAAGTTGAAATAATCTCCATATCTTGATGAAACTATAAAAAGATTCTCTGGAATATAGCGATCCTAAATGAATTGTAAATCTCGATCCTTGCCGGCACTGGGTTTCAGGTCTCTCAGCGTTCACGACTGACTTATGACTGCTATATCTTCTTCTTTAACAGCTAATTTTAGATAATCAAGATCTTGTTCGTTTATTTTCAATATTTGATCTAGATAAAACTCAAACTCTCTTCTGTCAACTAATCTACCTGCCTTGCGACCAATTAACTTCATTATTTCACGATAAGATTTTGGCAAATTACCGTAACTATCTTCAATCTCATCTAGCTCTTCAGTGGTACATCCTATTAATTGGGAATCAGAAGCAATGCCAGATGAAATAAGTTTCTCCCTCAGATCTTCAGTATTAAGAATTATCATCTTTCTTCCTATCTAACAAACTCAGCAATTTGTATTCTTATTCTCGGTCTTAAATTTTGAAATGTTTCTATAGCAAAATTCCTGAAAGATCGACATACAGTTCTGTTGACAACTAGTGAATGTAGTTTAAAATCAAGGCTCTTCTAGACCTTGGCATGCTAGTTCCACTCCAATAGCGGCCCAAAGCCTTGCTGGCAACGAGTTAGGAATTAAAGCCGCTAAAACTCCTTTCTTAATAGGAAAGACTTTTGAAGTCTATCACAAATTCAGAAAAAGCTGAGCATCTTTTATGAAAGCTTCTATCCATTTCCAGACTGAAGTGTATGCTTGTTTAATGTCTCCATCATCATCCCAAACATACACAGGGGAATCATCCTTTCCATCGGCCACAAGGAATTTAGGATACTCAGTATATCTGGATGATATTATGAAGATTTTATCAATTAAGCCTTCTTCCTGTACAACCAATTTAAGTCGTGCAAGATATAATTCATTGACTTCTAAGACCTGGTCGTAATAGAATTCAAATTCTCTTCTATCTATTAATTTGCCTGCTCGATGGCCAATGAGTCTCATGATTTGCCTGTAAGACTTTGGAAGTTTTCCATACTTGATATCAATCTCTTCTAGTTCTTGAGGAGTACATCCTATTAGTTGATATTCAGAGGCAATCCCAGAGGAGATTAGTGCTTCTCTCAAATCATCAAGATTAGAAATCATGGTTCATCTCTCTATCTAGCTAGCTCAGCAATTTGTATTCTGATTCTTGGTCTCAACCTCTGGAACTGATCTATAGCATAATTTCTACAAGAACGACATGAAAGCCTATTAACGACTAGTCGAAGATGACCGTCACTACTTTGTGAGGTATTTTGGAGTACTTGCTCTAGAATCTTAATCTCTGTATCAGAGAAGCGTTCTCGTGATTGACCGTCCAATCTTATGGCTGGAAGGTTTCGTTGATCTTCTGGTAGTAGTGGAGCTAAGACTGGCACATTCCGCCCCCCAGAGAATCCCCCAACTGTAAAGAATCTACCATCGATATCTACGTCAGCAAAGCCGAGTGTCTTTCTAGTATTAAATACACTTCCATCCAATCTATCTCTAAAATCAGCAATACTTTGCCTGTCTTTATTACTCGAAGCCTGAGATAAATTCTGATCGAGAAAGTTTCTTGCTGTATCCCTAATTTGCTCTAGCCTACTGATATCAGTATCGCTCACTGTTTGTGAGAAGGAAGGGTGTAATCTTTCAGGCGGTAGTAATCTTGAGGGGTCCGTGATGATCTGAGGGCTATTAGGATCGAAACTCCCTCCGCCTGAAGGAGTATTGATAGGACTAACAAGATCTCCATCTAATGCTGACTTGGCAGCTATCCCTTTCAGAAGAAGGCTTCCGCCAGGAATAGCTGCTGCAAGTCTTCCTATAACTGCTCCAAAAGCCAAGCCCGCAATTGGGTTGACTAGAGCATTGCCTGCTCCAGCTTCTCCTCCACTTGTCGTAGTTGAAATCAGGCCCTCACCTGCTGTGAATTGGATTTCTGCAAGGGTATTGCGAATGTTTCTGGCTGCTTCAATCTCGCCGATAGTGAACAATCCGCTGGGGTCGGTATTGTTCACTGGGTTGGCGTGAGCGTACTGATACTTGTGTTGAGAGTACGGATCTGTGATGAACCCAGAGAACGGATCGCGGCTGATAAACCGCCCGAGGTCGGGGTCGTAATAGCGAGCCCGCAAATAATCGAGCTCCAATGTCGCATCCCGTTGCTCCCCTGCAAACTGAAAGTCTGTCTCGACTCCCTGTTGGCCGATCGCCCGCCCAAAGGCATCATAATCGTACTCGGCAACAATAGCCCCTGTCTCATCGCTCAACATCCTCGTGCTGCCCAAACCATCCACATGGAAGTAAGTAGCTGCCTCCCCTTCCAATTGAGCGATCGAGCCGTTGCCATAGACGTAAGCAGTCTCAATCGTGCCATCCGGTCTATATTCCTCCAGCACCTGCGCGTAAGTCAGATTGCTATCGACTAAGAAGCGAGTCTCTACCCCATCCACAACCGACGCCACGCGAATGCCGAAATCGTCGTAGATAAACTCGGCCACCTGCCGATCGCCGCCTCGCTCAATGTCAGCCGCCACCAACCGATTCTCAAAATCGAAGCTGTAAGCAGTCCGTTGGGCAGAATTCTCCCGCAGGATTAAATTACCGTTGTCGTCGTAACTGAACTGGGTGAGACTGCCTGCCTCATCTAGCGTCGTCAGCAAGCGGTTGTTGGCATCGTAGGTGTATTGGGTCAACCCTTCCAACGAATCCGTGCGGGTGAGGCGATTGCCAGCGGGGTCGTAGGTGTATTCGATGGCGCGATCGCCATTAACCGGATCGACGATGGACTCACTCAACAGGCGGTAAGTGAGATCGTAGGTGTAGTTCACCTGCCGACCGTCCAACTCAGTCACAGCAGTGCGGTTACCCACTGCATCGAGAGTGTAACCGTAGCGAGCTAGGATATCGCCTTCGGCATTTTCATGCTGAAGCGAAGTTAGACGGTTGAGCTGGTCGTAGTTGCGGGTTTCAACCGTACCATTGGCCAAATCAGTACGGACAAGATTGCTGACCTCATCGTAGGTATAGACGGTAGCGCCCAGATTGGGATTGGTTACTGTTACCAAACGGTTGAGGGCATCGTAGGCATAGCTGGTGTTGCCCGATGGAGCAGAGAGACTGGTGCGATTGCCAGCATCGTCGTAGGTATAGGCGATCTGGAGACCATCGGGATTGGTTTGAGCCGTGAGCCGCTCGCGTTCGTCGAACTCATATTGGACAAGGCCGTAGCGGGAATCATCAATTGTCGAGAGTTGAAGCGTATCCGTGTAGGTATAGGCGACAGTCGAACCATCCTCAAACTCTTTGCGAGTGAGGAGGTTTTCCGGGTCGTAAGTGAAGGTGGTGGTGTTTTGATTGAAATCGGTTAGGCCAATGAGATTGCCAACCTCGTTATAGGTATAAGTCTCCCGCTCGCCCAGGGCCAGTTCCGTTGCAACCACTTGACCAACGCGATTGTATTCGTAGAAGGTTGAATGGTTATTGGGGTCGGTGGCGCGCAATAGATTGCCCAACTCGTCATAGAGATAGGTGGTGCGCTGTTCGAGGGCATCTTCCACAGCGGTGAGGCGACCGAGGGCGTCGTATTCGTAGGCAGTGGCATTATTTTCGCGGTCCTGCGTTTCTACAACGCGGTTCAGAGCGTCGTAGGTGGTGGATTGCACGCCGCCATCAGCAAACTCGGTGGAGACAAGGCGATCGAGCTCGTCGTAGGTAAAGCGGGTAGTGCGCAGCAGTGGATCGGTGACGGCCACCAGACGACTGGCGGCGTCGTACTCATAGGTGTTTTCCCGACCGAGGGCATCGCGCACTAGGGCCAAACGTCCGACTGTGTCGTATTCAAATTGAGTTTCGTTGCTCAACTCGTCAATTGCAGCTACCACACGGCCCACGGCATCGTATTGAGTGGTTTGTCGAGGATTATCTGTCAGATCGTCGGGCGTATCATCTGCAAAAATTGTGGCCACGCGGCGATCGAGCCTATCGTATTCAAAATGGGTTTCTCGACCCGCACGATCGACCACGGAGATGAGTTGATTGACCGCATTGTAGACATAGGAAGTCCGCAAATTGTCGACCAGAGTTTCAGGGGTTTCATCGGGATAAATAACTTCTTCTAGTAGACCGAGTTCGTCATATACAAATTCAGTCCTTCGGCCTAGGGGATCGATCTGAGCCACCTGATTGCCAACGGCATCGTATTCGTAGCTAAGGGTTCGGCCTTCGGGATCTGTAACACTGATGACTCGCCCCTCTAAATCGTAGGTATAGATAATTTCAACGGTACGGGCTTCTCCCGCAGCAGTGGTTTGAATGCCAGATGCAGTCAGCAGGCGCCCGTTGTTATCGTAGGTGTATAACGCTTCATTACCGATTGGATTAATCGATCGCACTAAATTGCCGAAATCATCGTAGAAGTATTGTGATATTTGGTCGAGGGCATCGGCGGAGCGAACTAACAGCCCCTCGGAGTTATACAAAAATCTGGTTTCTTGCTGTAGGGGATCGGTTGTAAGAATCAAATTGCCGCGTTCGTCATAGGTAAATGTTGTTGAGTTACCTATAGCATCTGTCACGCTAGTGAGCTGACTGAATGCCCCGTAAGTAAATCGCAGCTCGTTCTCTAATTCATCCTCAACACTCAATAAATTATTTTGATTGTCGTAGGTATAGAGCTGAGTCTCACCTGCTGCATTAGTCAAGCTCAGAAGATTGTTGTTTTCGTCATACGTGCGGCGGATTTCTCCCAATAACGGATTGATTTCGGTGAGGATATTGCCGCGATCGTCGTAGACGTAAGTAGTCGCTCGCCCCAAGGCATCGGTCACGGTCTGGAGTGAGTTGTTAGGGTCGTAGGCAATCTGAACGGACTGCTCGCCACTGCCCAAGACGCGATTCAACCGTCCCGCCTCGTCATACTCCGAGCGGATGCCCGTGCGTCCTAATGGATCGGTAATCTCCTCTAAGAAATGAGCCCGCTCTTCACTGTAGTCATAGCGGCTTGTGTTGTTCTCGCGATCCGTTACCGCGACTAAATCTCCGGCAGCATCGTACTCGTATTGAATGCGCTGCCCAGCCGGATCGAGAACAGATACGATTCGCCCTTGTGCGTTGCGCTCGAAGCTGACGGACTGACCGGTGGAACTAACAATCCCGTCATCGCTATAGGTGAGAAGATTGCCATTGCGATCCTCTACTGTGACCAAGTCCCCAGTTTCCGCATCGATACGATAGACAATCCCTTCACGGGTGGTGAGTCGGTAAATGCCGCTAAAGCCGCGATCGGTGTCGGCAGGATTGAGTCCAGCTCCCTGATTGAGACTGACATAGGAACCGTCCGCTGCCCGTGACAGCCGCGATACACCTTCAATCTCCAACCTGCTAGTAACTCCAGCATCCCCTCGGAAAGCCGAGCGGTAGATAGTCGGGTCGCCGCCCAAATCCACAGAGGGGAAGAAGGCCGAAATCGGGTCGACCGTCGGCGCAAACGTAAACGCCTGTCTCTCGCCTCCCGGCAAGGTGATGTAAACCCGAGTTCTGTCGTCAAACGCTTGAGAACGAATCCCTAATTGCTCGAACAGCTCGTCCGGTCCCAAACTGGTGCGCAGATCCGTATCGCGGAACTCCAAACGCCAGCCAAAGCCAAAGTCGTCGCTGCTGCTGGCATTAAGACTGTCGTAAGTGCGAGTGACGCTGATCGGAATCCCGGTCAGGGGAATTTGCAGGTCGGTGAAAGAGAGTTGGAAATTCCCCTGCTTCAATCCGCCTGCCACATTGACGGTCTGCTCGATCGCATTCACATTCCCCGTCTCATCCACCGCCTCCAAGCGCAACGTGTAAGCATCGTTCTGCAACAGCGTCGGGTCGAAGTCGCCGAGATCGCCATCCGCAATATTTGACTCCCCTCGGAAAATCTCGACAAACTCGTCCGTCCCTACAGGCGCAACCGAGAGGGTGTAGAAGTCCAGATTGTCATCCGTCACCGTACCGAAGATGTCTGTCGGTGCCGTGACGAAATCCTCGAACTGCTCGGCGACTAGCTCCACCGTCGGCGGCGTGCCGTCGCTGAAATCGACGACATCGAAGGTGAAGCTGGCTTGAGACTGGTTGCCCGCCGCGTCGGTTGCAGAGGCGATCGCCACAAACTCCCCAGCCCCATCGGGCGTAAACGCAAACGTCCCATCCACCTGCAACGCTACGGGAGAGCCATCCACCGCCAACGTCAGCAAATCCACTCCAACGTTGTCGCTCGTCGTCGCCAGGAAAGTAATCGGATCGCCCAAACTGACGCGATCGCCCGTCGCAACCAAATTCACCAGCGGAGCCGACTCATCCGCCGCCACCGTCAACTCGAATCGCTGCTCGACAAGGAACCTATCAAAACAAACCACGTCTAGCTAGAAACCCATAGTTTTGAAATGCAGCTACAGTGTTGACGAGGCAATAGTTTCAGCCTCCAGAGACCACCTCTAGAAAACTCCAGGTCTCTACGTGGACGGGGTTCAGATCGTTTTACCGCGTCGAATGCTCAATTTCGCTTTGCCGTTCAATGTTTTGTATCAGGCGCGAACGAAACCCGCAAACAGTTGTGCAACAGAGGCGCCCTCTTAGCCTGTTATCTCGACCTCTAATGAATTAGAACGTGTCTGAAAAGTCTCAAGCCAGCCTACGAAGCATGAGATTGACCATAGCAGCGTAAAGCATCGTCTCACTCGTAGTGGGCAAATATTCGTAGTCCTTGCTCAAGCGACGGTATCGACCAAACCAGGCAAAGGTGCGCTCAACCACCCATCGCCGAGGTAAAAGCTGGAACCCTTTTTGCTCAGCAGGCCGTTGTACGACTTCAATAGTCCAGCCAAACGCTTGCTCAACCCAAGCCACAAAAGATTTGCCACCAAAGGTTTTATCGGTCCAAATCAATTGCAAGCAACTCCACATACTGGCAAACCAAATCCCCAGCAAGGTGAGGCCGTCATGGTCGGAGCGTCGGGCACTGTGGACCTTGGCACCCAGCAGTAGACCCATCGTATCAACCAGGATAGTGCGCTTGCGACCTTTAACTTTTTTGCCTCCATCAAAGCCTGTTTCTTGAGCGGCACCAGCTGTTTTGACCGATTGGGAATCCAGGCAGGCTGCCGAGGGAGAAGGATTGCGCCCCACCGTTTCTCTCAGTTGCTGGCGCAGAGCATGGTTGAGAGCTTCCCAGGTGCCATCGGCTTCCCACTGACGGAAGTAATGGTAGACCGTTTGCCAAGCGGGGAAGTCGTGGGGCAGCAGACGCCAGGCACATCCGGCTCTCAACAGATAGAAGATGGCATTGACCACTTCGAAAACGTTGACGCTGCGGGGACGACCGCCTGGCTTAGCTGGCGGTAATAGCGGAGCTAGAAGCTCGCACTGGGCAGGGGTTAGATCGGTGTCGTAGGATTGGCGTGTCATTGGTTGGGAGGCTCTAACTCAGCCTCTCAACTTTATCTGCTGACCTTTTCAGACACGCTCTTAGAAATAATTTCTATTTTTCCCCATTCACCAGATAAGTTGTAGCTATTACCTAAAATTACAAATTTATCAATATTGCCATAGTCAATCTCACCACTAGAATCTGTTAATGGGTTCATGAGCTTGACTTGCCAGTCAACTTTAGATGGCCTTATGAATTTAATCGTTCCTCTCTTAAAGCAATATATCTCGTCATCTTTCGGAGGTTCATATTCTGGATGGTTTTCCTGTAGCACAAAATCCATAAAAAATATGATAATTGCTTCCTTTTCTTCGATGGCGATTACATAACTATCTTCTAAGTAAATGTACTTTAGTTCGGGGATCGAATAGTACTGTTCTGACATCGATATTCTCCTCTTAAGTCCAATCACAAGTCATGATTTATTGGGGTATGATTTCTAGGGCTTCTTCTGGTGACTGGATTGCCAAAGGGATCAACTCTTTGTCCAGGCCGAATTACGTAACTCAACATGTGGAGAAGCGCTCCCAGGCGCTCGTTGGCTACCTCCTTTAATCATTATTCGTATTACACCATTTTCGTCAGCATATTTGGCTGACCCATTGGGATTCTGTACCCTTGTCCAGCCTTGGCTTTCTGCAAGGTCTCTAATTGTACTAGCGTTAGGTGTATTTCCATTCTGAAAAAGTTGATCGATACCAGGAGCTGCTAGGTTACCGCTATTTGATAGGAAGGATCTTGCTGGATCGATGTTAATGTCACCCCCAGCACCTGAATTGGGGTAAGCGTAAGGAGACCGCAAATTTGCTGTATCGCCAAGAGGGGGCCCATCCAATGTGCCGCCAAGAGGACTCCCGTCCAAATCGAGAACTGGATTGGGTGTGGGAGATAGACCGACATTTCCAATACCCTTAAAGTTTTCATTGATGGGGAAGCTAAAAGTGTTTTCTACGCCCAGGTTCACCAGATCGATGAACGCGACGGAGAACTGTCCGTTCGACCATTTCCCCTAGTATAACGGAATTTTATTTTCGGCAATCAATCACTACATGTAGCGTATCAAAAAATCAATATCCATTGATCGCAGTGAGGCAGTCTGAATGCATGCTACTGGTATCTTGTCAATCAATTGCCAAGGACCTGAAACACTGATTCCACCGTGGATAATTCAGGGACTCGATCCAAAATGGTCGAACGGTGAGGGAGAAGTTATCTCCAGTGATATAGTCGGGTAGGGCTGACCAGACTGTCGAAATAGATAGAGAGTTTGACCGGTCGTGCCTTCATGGGAGGAAAAGCACTTCTGGACCTATTTCCATTTTCTCTTAGGCCACCTCAATTAATTCAGGTTTGTTGAGAAGGTAGCTGAGCCATTAAGAATCAACAACAATGTTTCAATATTCTTACCTTCTGTTTTTGGGTAAAAGTAATTTTTCGAGCTTCCCTTTAAATAGAATCAACCCATTTTGGGATTGGCGGATAAGCAGAAAGTACATCTATAACATCATTTGGAGTAACGAAAAAATAGTGAATCACCCCTCGCCCTTCATAAATATTATGACTCTCCTCGTTAAACCATTTCAAATAATTTGAGTTTTCTATGATGAAGAAAGGCCAAATCTCATTACTTCCTCTATTATCAAATGTTTTTAGTAAATCTCCCTCGTCATGATTTCTATAGGATAGCGCGGATTCAAACATGATAGCAATATACCTTGAATCTTTATCTTCTCCTTTAAAGACAAGAGTAAGTCCGTCATAGGTATCCCTTAATTCTTCAAGATAAAGAGTGTTTGGGATATCTTTCGTAGGTTTCCATATATTCCATTTTTCAGACATTTTAGAATCACTCACTGTTGATTGTACTGCCAAAGCGAAACTTTGTACGCCTTCTTCTCGTCTCTTGAAGTTCTAATGTTGGTCTCCCATCTCTACTACCGCTTCTAACTACAACAGTCCTCCCATCATCTAACTGACCTACACGTCCATTAGGAATATTTCTAACATTTGAAGGGTTAAGTGAGTCAAACACTTCATTTGCTGTTTGGAAGTCACCTGGTCTCTCAAATTGTGTTGTGCCTCCCATTGTTGGCCGACCAGATGCCGAAGTGCGAACTAATTCATCAATGATATCTTGTGGGTCGTTATCTGATAGGAAGGGTCTTGCTGGATCGATGTCAATGTCACCCCCAGCACCTGAATGGGGGGAAGCGAGGGGCTCACCAAGAAGTGGGCCATCTAATGCGCCGCTGCCAAGAGGACTCCCGTCCAAATCGAGAACCGGATTGGGTGTGGGAGATAGACCGACATTCCCAATACCCTTAAAGTTTTCGTTAATGGGGAAGCTAAAAGTGTTTTCTACGCCTAGGTTCACCAGATCGATGAACGCGACGAGGAAGTTATCTCCAGTGATATGGTTCTGCAGAGATAAGCCCGCTATCGCGAAGAGAGTACCGCCAACAATCGTCGTTGCCGTTACTTCATTCAGAGTGAATAAGCCACTAGGATCGGTATTGTTGACGGGGTTGTTGTGGGCGTACTGATACTTGTGTAGAGAGTAAGGGTCGTCCAAAAAACCGGGGAACGGATCTCGACTAATAAACCGCCCCAAGTCCGGGTCGTAGTAACGCGCTCGTAAATAATCCAGCTCTAGTACATCATCCCGCTGCTCGCCCGCAAATTGGAAGTCGGTATCGGCACCTTGTTGGAAGAGTTCTCGCCCGAAGGCATCGTAATCGAACTGGCTGACAATCTCGCCAGCGCTATCGGTGAGAATGCGGGTACTGCCCAGCCCATCGGCGTGAAAATAGGTGACTGCATCGTCTGCATCGATCTGGGCGATGAGACTGTCGCCGTAGACATAGGCTGTCAGGATCTTGCCATCGACGCTGTATTCCTCCAAAACTTGAGCAAAGGGTCGATTGGGATCGACCAAGTAACGGGTTTCCTCTCCGTTGACGGTTGAGGCAACGCGGATGCCGAAATCGTCGTAGATATATTCGGCTTGCTGGGTTTCGCCGTTTCTATCGATGGTGGTTGAGACGAGGCGATTTTCGATGTCGAAGGTGTACTCAATCTGTTCGGTGGAGTTCTCCCGAAAGATGAGGTTGCCATTGTCGTCGTAGGCGAATGTGGTTGTGATGCCACCGCCATCGAGAGTTGTGGTGAGTTGGTTGTTTTGGTTGTAGGTGTATAGCGTCAGCCCCTCCGCAGAGTCGTTACGGGTAAGACGATTGCCGACGGCATCGTAGCTGTATTCGATGAGGCGATCGCCAGCGAGCGGATCGCTAATGGACTCGCTCAGCAGACGGTAGGTGCTGTCGTAGGTGTAGTTCACCTGGCGACCGTCTAACTCGACCACCTGCGTGCGATTGCCCACTGCATCTAAGGCGTAGTCGAAGCGGGCAAAGAGTTCGCCGTCAATGTTGGCCTGTTGCAGTGAGACGAGACGATCGAGATCGTCGTAAACAGCCCTCTCGCGGGTGCCGTTACCTAGTTCGGTCAGGACTCGATTGCCGACTTCGTCGTAGGTGTAGGTGGTGAGTCCGGCGTTTGCATTATTGGCGGAGGCAAGGCGGTTGAGGGGGTCATAAGTATAGGTGGTGGTGCCTGCTGGTGAGGACAGACTGGTGAGATTGCTGGCGTCATCGTAGGTGTAGGTAATCTGGCGATTGTCGGCGTTGGAGAAAGTTGTCAGACGGTAACGCTCGTCATAGGCATATTCCGTTCGGCCAGAGCGAGTGTCGTCTATGCTCGCCAGTAGTTGTGCGTCTGTGTAGGTGTAGCTGACGCTGTTGCCATCGTCGTAGGACGTCAGTACGGGTAGGTTTTCGGCGTTGTACTCGTAGGTGATGACGTCCCCATTGAAGGTTGTCACCTCGATGAGATTGCCGACGGCATCGTAGACATTGGTTTGGCGCTGACCCAATGCTAAGGTCAATGCCGTCACCTCGCCGACTAAGTTGTATTCGTAATCGGTTACATTGCTGTTGGCATCAACCGTGCGGAGAAGATTGCCCAATTCATCGTAAAAGTGGGTTGTCCGCTGCTCCAGGGAGTCTTCAATTGCGCTCAGGCGATCGAGGGCGTCGTACTCGTAGAAGGTAGAATTGCCCGCTCGATCCTGGATTTCAACCACGCGATCGAGGGCATCGTAAACTGTGGTCTGGCTGAGACCGTCGACGAATTCGATGCTGACGCGGCGATCCAAGGCGTCGTAGGTGAACTGTGTAGTGCGCCCTAGGGCATCGCTGACGGATGACAAACGGTTGGAGTTGTCGTAGGTATAGGTGGTTTCGTTGCCCAAAGCATCGCGGACGAGGGACAAACGACCGGCGAGATCGTATTCGTACTGGGTTTCGTTGTTGAGCTCGTCAATCTCGGCAATGACTCTACCGATGGCGTCGTAGCGCGTGCTTTGACGCGGGTTGTCAGTTAAATCGTCGAGGGTATCGTCTGCAAAGAGCGTCTCAACCAATCTGCCCAGCTCGTCGTATTCGTAACGGGTGGTGCGTCCTTCGCGATCGATGTCTACAATCAATTGGTTGGCAGCATCGTAGGTGAAGGTGTCGGTGAGGTTGTCTGCTGTGGTCTCGGGCGTGTCGTCGGGATAGATGATGCGTTCGAGTAAGCCGCGATCGTCATAGAGGTATTCAGTACGGCGATCGAGGGGATCGATCTCGGCAACGAGCTGGCCGCTTGCGTCATATTCATAGCGAGTGGTGAATCCCTCTGCATCGGTAATGCTGGTGGTGCGCCCTTCGCTGTCGTAGGTGGCATTTACCTCAACCGTGCGTTCTTCCCCTGCTAGCGACGTTTGAGTACGCGAGGTAGAGAAGTTACGACTGAGATCGTCGTAGCTGTAGCTGGTTTCGAAACCGAGGGGATCGATACGGCTGATGAGGTTGCCGCGTTCGTCGTAGCTAAATTGAGTGATTTGGTTGAGAGCATCGGCAGAGCGGGTGAGCAATCCAGCGTCGTTGTAGAAGAAACGGGTTTCTTGCTCCAGCGGATCGATGATGGCGCTTAAATTGCCGCGCTCGTCGTATTCGTAGCGGGTGGTGTTGCCGAGCGCGTCTGTGGCGCTTTCCACGAGGCTGAATTGCCCGTAGGTGAATGTTTGAATGTTGCCTAGTGGGTCCTCAATAGTCAGTGGGTTATTGAGGGCATCGTAGGTGAAGGTCGCGGTTTGCCCTGCTGCGTTGGTGAGGCTGAGAAGATTGTTGTCTTGGTCGTAGGTGCGAATGGTTTCTCCCAATAACGGATTGATTTCGGTGAGGATATTGCCGCGATCGTCGTAGACGTAAGTAGTCGCTCGCCCCAAGGCATCGGTCACGGTTTGGAGTGAGTTGTCAGGGTCGTAGGCAATCTGAACGGACTGCTCGCCACTGCCCAAGACGCGATTCAACCGTCCCGCCTCGTCATACTCCGAGCGGATGCCCGTGCGTCCTAATGGATCGGTAATCTCCTCTAAGAAATGAGCCCGCTCTTCACTGTAGTCATAGCGGCTTGTGTTGTTCTCGCGATCCGTAACCGCGACTAAATCTCCGGCAGCATCGTACTCGTATTGAATGCGCTGCCCAGCCGGATCGATAACAGATACGATTCGCCCTTGTGCGTTGCGCTCGAAGCCGACGGACTGACCGGTGGAACTGACAATCCCGTCATCACTAAAGCTGAGCTGGTTGCCATTGCGATCCTCCACCGTGAGCAGATCGCCAGTGACCGCATCGATGCGATAGATAATGCCCTCGCGAGTGGTCAGTCGGTAAATGCCGCTAAAGCCGCGATCGGTATCGACAGGATTGAGACCAGCCCCCTGATTGAGACTGACATACGAACCGTCCGCTGCCCGTGACAGCCGCGATACCCCCTCGATTTCTAAAGTACTGGTGACCCCAGCATCCCCCCGGAAAGCCGAGCGATAAATCGTCGGATCGCCCCCCAAATCCACATTGGGGAAGAAGAGCGAAATCGGGTCAATCGTCGGCGCAAATGTAAATGCTTGCCGCTCGCCTCCAGGCAGCGTGATATATACCCGAGTGCGATCGTCAAATGCCTGGGAACGAATTCCCAATTGCTCGAACAGCTCGTCCGGTCCCAAACTGGTGCGCAGATCCGTATCGCGGAACTCCAAACGCCAGCCAAAGCCAAAGTCGTCGCTGCTGCTGGCATTAAGACTGTCGTAGGTGCGAGTCACTGAAATGGGAATCCCGGTCAGGGGAATTTGCAGGTCGGTGAAAGAGAGTTGGAAATTCCCCAACTTCAATCCGCCCGCCACATTGACGGTCTGCTCGATCGCATTCACATTCCCCGTCTCATCCACCGCCTCCAATCGCAACGTGTAGGCATCGTTCTGCAACAGCGTCGGGTCGAAGTCGCCGAGATCGCCATCCGCAATGTTTGATTCCCCCCGGAAGATTTCGACGAACTCATTCGTGCCCACTGGGGCAATCGACAGGGTGTAGAAGTCGAGATTGTCATCCGTCACCGTGCCGAAGATGTCTGTCGGTGCCGTGACGAACTCCTCAAACTGCGCGGCCACCAGCTCTACGGTTGGCGGGGTACCATCACTGAAATCGATGACATCGAACGTCAAGACAGACTGGGATTGATTGCCTGCCGCGTCGGTTGCAGAGGCGATCGCCCTCACCTCCCCAACTTGTGCAGGAGTCAACGTAAACGTCCCATCCGCCTGCAACAGCACGGGAGCTCCATTCACCGCCAACGTCAGCAAGTCCACCCCAACGTTGTCGGTCGCCGTCGCCAGGAAAGTAATCGGATCGCCCAAACTGACTCGGTCATTGGTCGCAATCAAATTCACCAACGGAGCCGACTCATCCGCTGCCACCGTCAGCTCGAATCGCTGTTCAATTTCGCCACCCACCGCATCGGTAATGGCGATCGCCACCTCGTGGGAACCCACATCCTCAGCCGTCGGCAAGAAGCGCAGCCGACCTAGTTCGTCGATTTCAATCCCTAAAGCAATCGAGTCAGCATCGAGACTGTAAGTCAATTGACCGCCATCCGGATCGGTGGCGCGAACGTCATAGCGGTACAAAACTCCCGGTGTCGCTTCGAGCGGTGGGTTCACCGACGAGATCTGGGGCAATTGATTGACTGCAGCCGTGAGAACGTAGCCTTGAGCCGCTCCCAGTCCAGCTTCATCTCTGACCCCCACGACAATGCGGTGTTGACCCACCGCTGGAGTCGTCCATTCGAGCAAGCCAGTCTCGGCATCGATGGTGACGCCAGCGGGAGCTTCGAGGAGCGAGAAGGAGAGGCGATCGCCCAAATCGGGATCGACCGCCTCCACCCGATAGCGATAAGGCTGACTGACATCGCTCACAAAAATCGGCGTCGAGGTAATCGTGGGCGCTCGGTTAATCGCCGCCTCTTCCACCACCAAAGTGAATGTCTGCCGGGTCAGCGCACCAGAATCATCCCGCACCTGCACTTCAACGACGTGCTCGCCCACCTGCTCGGCTGTGGGGATAAAGGAGATCGCTCCCGTTTCCGCGTCAATCTCTAACCCTTCGGGACGAATGCCCAAGGCATAGCGCAAGGGGTCATTATCGAGATCGGTCGCGACGGCCCGATATTCATAACTCTGGCCGACCGCCGCCCGCGTATTGGGGGGAGAGATAATCAGCGGCGGCGTATTCAGTCCCCGCACGGACAGCTCGAAGGTTTGAGTCACCGAAGCACCGCGACCATCCGTCAGTTGCACTTCGAAAACGTGGCTGCCCAATTGCTCGCCAGAAGGCTGCCAGCGCAACGCCCCCGTTACCGGATCGAGTGCTACCCCTTGCGGAGCCTGCAGCAACGTCCAAATTAATGAATCGCCATCGGGGTCGCTCCCCTGCAAGTTGTATCGATACTCCCGTTCGAGATGGGTCAAAAACTCGGGCTCGGACTCAATGCTCGGAGCGCGATTGCCCGCAAAGTGGGTGGCACGGATGGTGAAGTCTTGAGTGACCGTCCCTCCTTGGCTATCGCTGACGCGAATCGAGACGGCATGATCCCCCACTTGGGCAGCAGTCGGAGCCCAGAGCAAGCGATTCCCCTCTAAAACAGCTCCTTCGGGGGCCTGTTCGAGGCTGTAGGTGAGGGCATCGCCATCGGCATCGCTGGCAATCAGGTCGTAGAAATAGGTCTGACCGATGGGAGTGCTGGTTCTAGGGGTGGATTCCAGTGTGGGCAGGCGATTGGGGATCGGTTCAATTGCCTCCAACACCACCGTCTGCAAACTCTCGCCCCCCTGACCGTCACTCACGTTTACTAGAAAGACGTGACTGCCTACCTGAGCTTGGCTGGGCGTCCAAGTTAACAGTCCGGTGGCAGCATCAATTTCCGCTCCGTTGGGAGCTCCGACTAACGAGAAAGTGGTGGCATCGCCGTCCGGATCGATCGCGCTGGCTTGATAGTGATAGGTCTTGCCCACCTGAGCCTGCCGCACGCTGGGCAGGGAAGTGAACAGGGGTCTGGCGTTCTCCGATTCCACCGTGAGCTGGAACACTTGCAAGCTGGAGTTGCCCTGCTCGTCGCGAGCCCGCAGGATGACGTCGTGAGTGCCCGCTTGGTCGGAGGTGGGATTGAAGGTCAGCAGGCCGTTGTCGGGATCGATCGCCAGTCCCTCCAAACTGGAGGTGACGCTATAGGTGACGGCATCGGCATCGGGATCGAGGGCTAAGGCCCGGTAGTCAAAGCGATCGCCCACACTCACCGTCGTGCTCTCGGGGGTGCTGACAAATTCGGGTGCGCCGTTGGGGGCGGCAACGTCTTCGGCAAAGCCAAAGTTGGTGCGAATGGTTTCGCCCGTTTCGGTAATCGTGAACTGGAAGGCAGGCCCGTCTGCCGGGGTGGTGCTGCTGAAGCCGTTGGGGGCGATCGCCCGTACCGTGTAATCTCCCGGAGCCAGTCCCTCGAATTCAAACGTAAAGAGCTGCCGACCTAATTGGGACTCGGGACGCTCTAGGGTAGTGAACTGTAGCGGTTCGCCCTCGTCCAGAACGCCGTTGTCGTTGAGGTCGAGATAGACGGCAGCATCGTCGATAAAAGGCTCTAGCAAGAAGCGGGGGTCGAAGCCCGAAAAGATCTCGATTAACTCGTCAATCGTTTCGATTTGGGCCGCATTCGCATCGATGGGTAGGAGTTGTTCGATGGAGGCGCTGCGTCCTTCTCCCAGCGCAAAAGCCCGAACGTTGATTCCCGAAGCACTCAACGCTTCTAAAACGGGTTCGCTCGCTCTGCCGAAACCATCCGAGAGGAAGATGAGGGTACTGTTGGCGGGATCGTCGAGGGCTTCGAGCACCGCTTGGCCGTGGCTGAGGCCATCGTCAAAACTCGTTCCCGCCCAGGGATTGCCATTAAAATTGAGTCTTTCTTCTAAATCGAGCAGGCCGTTGTCATTGGCATCTGTATTGGGGTTGATAAAGATCGTTTGGGTGGCGGGATCGAAATCGAGATCGGCCGATCTCCCTCCTTCGTTAAACACAGAGACGGCGATTTGGGCGATATCGGCTAAGCCTGCATCGATCAGTTGGTCGTTGAAGGCCACGATGCTAGTCAGTTCTAAATCGAGCGGACTGCGCGGTTCGACCGTGCTGACGTCAATATCTCCCAGAGGAATGGTGCGCCGACCGACACTGCCCGACAAATCGATAACGAAATGAACGTTGGGCGTATCGCCTCTGAATAGATCGGTGTCTTGGAAGGTATTGCGGTTGAGATCGTCAAACACCGTGCCCTGCAACGTACCGGTGGCTGCTGCCACCTCCAACTCGAAGGTTTGAACGTCGCGACCGCCCCGAGCATCGGACACCTCCACGGCAAACTCCAGGGTGTCGCCCGGATTGGCAGATTCGGCGGAGAAGAACAGGTAACCGGTATCGCGATTGAGGGTGGTGCCCAACGGCGCATCGACTAGGCGATAGCTGAGGTTGTCGCCATCGGGGTCGAGCGCCTCCACGAAGTATTCGAAGCCCGCCTGATTGAGGCCCAACCGCGAAACGCTCGGCAGGCTGGTGATGGTGGGAGCGTTATTGTCGGGGTCGGGACCGATGCGCAGGGTGAAGTCTTGTACGGCAACGCCACCGCGATCGTCTTCGGCGGCGATTTGCACCCGGAAGCGACCGAGGGAGTCATCGTCATTGGCAGTGGCTTCGCCGCTACCGGGGACGAGGATATCGGCCACATCGTCGAAGCTGTTGATTTGGAATTCGTAATTGAAGGGATTGGGATTGGTGCCGCGCGTAATGCGCACTTGGTAGCGTCCGTCGCTCTCGGCAACAAACTCGAAATCGTTGAAGTCTCTGAAGGTCGTGCCAAAGTTATTGACCAGACGGCGGCCGTCGGGGGCATACAGCTCTAAGAGGGGAGAGCCGCTCCCGGCGTTGCTACCGATATCGAAGAACAGTCGCTGTCCGGCTTGCGCCTCGAAGTACAGCAGTTCGGTCAGTTGGCCCGTCGGCAAACTGCCTCGGAAGGGGCGATTCAACTCGATCTCGGCCGCATCGGCAAAATCGAGCAATTGAAAGCCGTAATCGGTGTTGCCACTCCCCTGCACGACAATGTGATAGACATCGTCCCGCTCCAGCGTCAACGCGAATTGGCTGCTGGCAGACGAAAAGTCACTGGACACTGCCTCGATCGCCCTGCCGTCAGCGTCGTAAACAATCGCCCTGACATTGCCGTGGGTGCCGTTGAGGAAGATCTGCTGACCGCTGCGGCCGCTGAAGGTATAGATATCGGCAGCATCGCCCGGGCCGGTGGTTCTGCCATCAAAGAAGCTGCCCACTTTCACCGTCGTGCTGTTGGCCGCCAGCGGGCTTCGGGGCAATTCCAGCGTTCTGAATTGCCAGCTCAGGGTCGAATTCCCGTTCAGCGTCAGGGTGTACTCCCCCGAGCTGGGCAACCGGATCGGCCCCACATTCCCCGAGGTGACGAATCCAGAGGCAACCTCGTTACCCTCGGGGTCGAGCAACTGCCCTCGCAAGAATTTCGAGCCTCCCCCGATGCGATCCAAATAGATGAGGGAGCCGACCGAGCCGCTAAAGCTATAGCTTTCTCCGCCCGCGAGGGTGACGGGCTCGCTGCTGGGCGGCGCGATGCTGACTGGCTCTGCCGGGGTGGTGTCGGTGACGGTGAATTGATAGTCGAAGGGGGCAGAACCGTTCTCTTCAATCGCCAATACATAGGTGTCATCGCTCGAAAGACCGACATTGAAAGTGGGATCGGGGCGGTTAAACTGACCAAACCCCAGACGAGTCCCCCTAGAGTTGTAGAGAGCCCATTGGGCAATTGCTCCGCCAAAATTGCGATAGGTGTTGCTGTCGAGGCTAAAGCTGAGACTTTGCCCCACTCGACCGCTGAATTGATAGAGGCTGGTATTGCCCCCAGCGATAGTTGTTCTCGCTACAGGCGTGCCAATGGGCAATTCGGGGGCATCGAGAATGTCGCTCAACCGCAGACTGTAGCTACCCGTTGTCGAGTTGGTACCGTCCACCTCCAAGCGGTAGAGGCCGTCTTCGAGCAGGGTAAGAGGCGGGATATCGCCGCTGAGCTCGAATTCGAAGGTAGGGCTAATGTTGCCGAAACTATTCGAGTATCCAATCCGCACCGGTTCGCCACTGGGGCTAAACAGTCGACCGACGAGGCCATCGGCCCCCGCGATCGCATCCAAGTAGATCGCCTGACCGGCTACCCCTGCAAACTCGAACGCATCCCGTTCGCCTGCGACAGAAATTTCCCCGTCCAGCCGTTCGCCCAAAGCGATCGCTCGACTCTCCGCTTCCGACAAAAGCGCTCGGAACTGATAGTCAGCTTCCTCTCCCCGCGCCAAGCCCGAGGCAGAGACAGTTCCACTCACCCGCAAAATGTAATTGCCCGTATAAGGAAGGACGCGCTCGAAGTCAGTTGAAAGGGTCTGATTGGGGGTGAGCCGTTCGTAGCGATCGCTCAACAGCGCGATATTGCCGAAGTTATGAACGCCAATCGCATCGATAAACAGCGTTTGTCCGGCGTTGCCCTCAAGGCGATAGAACCGAACGTCGTTGCCACTGGTGCCTAAACTGCCCGAGATAATCTCTCCATTCGGGAGCAAGAGCTCGGGTTTAGCCACTTCTGCATCTAAATCGAGCAGGCGGAAGCCATATTCTTGTGTATGGTCTTCTACTCCATCTACCTCTAAGCGATAGGTGCCAGTTTCTTGCAGGGTGTAGAGTCGTTCGAGCGAAGTGAATTGACTGCTGGCGATCGTCAGGCCGGAGGGAGAAATCAGGGTGCCAATAATATCCCTGGAGGAGGGGAACTGACTATCGAAAAAGAGCCGCTGTCCTGTGACCCCTTCAAACGTATAAAAGTCCCGCTCTCCCTGCTCGGAAATACTGGTGGAAATAGTGTCGCTGAGAGTGTAGTCTTGCTCGATAAACTCTGGCGTGACAATCTCGACTTCATAGCTGGCATTCGCAGCACCCGAGCCCCTTAACTGCAGAATATAATTGCCCGTCTCGGGTAGAACCAATTCAAAATCAGTCGCGAGATTGCGAGAGCCAGCGATGACTTTGAGGTTCTCGTCCAACAGAGCCCAGTTACCGACATTGCGCGTATCGAGATTGTCGATATAAATGCGCTGACCGGCCTCTCCACTAAAGCGGTGCAGGCGCGTTTCAAAGTTACTGGGACCGAAATCCCCTGCAATGCGGGTGTCTAGCTCGATCGGGGCAGCCGCTGCTGTGGCGTCGTAGTCAAAGATGCGGAAACTATAGTCCCGCGTCCTTGACCCAATGCCGTCAATCGTGAGGCGATATTGCCCCGTTTCGGTCAGGGTAACCCGCAGATCTTGCGTGCGAATATCGTCGGCAACGATATCGCCGCTGGGGGTGCTGAGAGTGACTCGGAGTTGGCTAAAAGTAGGACCGACCAGACTGTCGAAATAGAGCGTTTGTCCGGTTGTCCCCTCAAAGTTAAAAATATCTCGTTCGCCCGGACGGCTAATCGCCTCCGTCACAATCTCGTCTAAACGATATTCCCGTTCGATCCAGTCTAAAGAAACAACTTGGAATTGGTAGTTAGAGCTACTTCCCCCTTCGCCGTCAATCCGCAATTCGTATTCGCCCGTATGAGGCAAGATTAAACTGTCAAAATCTTGGCTCAAAGCGCGCAAATTCCTGGAGAACGAGATGTCGCTCTCCAGATTCAAGAGCTGGCCCGTGCCGTCGTACAAGCTCCAGAAATGATTGCCGACACCCGCCAGAGATTCGAGAAAGATGCGCTCGCCCTCCGAGGCCGAGAACCGATAGATTTTGGTCTCAAAAGGACTCTGCTCGAAGCTGCCGGAGATAACCGTATCCAGCGCAATCTCTCCGCCAGCGCTGGCATCTAAGCTGTCGTAGTTTAATAGCCGGAATTGATAGGGGTTGGGAGCGCCGCTCAAGCGCAAAGTATAAGTGCCCCCTTCATTCAAGCGCAGCAGCCGATCGCGATCGTTAGGACCAAATCGATTGAACCCATAGGTACTGCCCGAGAACAGGGGGCTGCCATCGGGGCCGATGAGCCGCCAATTCAGACTGGTGTTGTCGAGATAATCGAAGTAGACCCTCTGACCGGCCGCCGCCTCGAAGCTATAGTCGTTAAACTGGCCCAGCTCAGCGATTTCCCCAGCAATGAGCTGGTCGAGACCGATCGCCTCAAACTGGGGCTCGGGAGTCACCAGACGGAAGGAATAGTCCGCTTGCGTTTGAGCGAAATCGGTGCTGATGGAGAGGAAATAATCCCCCGCTCGCTCCAAGTCAATTGCCCGTTCTTTTGAAAAGCGCAGTCGCTCTGTCAGGGCCTGACCGGCAGCGTTGTACACCTGGTAGAAGGCACTCGAATTGGCGCTGGGGAGGTCGAAATAAACGCGATCGCCCGCGTTGCCCGAGAAACGATACAGCGCAGCCTCGCGGCCACTCGCGCCAAAACTACCCGAGATCGGGGTGTCGTAGTCGATGACGGGGTCGGCAGTTCCATCGAGCACCTGGAAATTCAGGCTGCGCGAGCCAGCAGTGCGACTCGACAACACCAGATAGTAATCGCCCGTTTGAGTCAGCGTTTGCAAGCCGGTATCGAATCTGGCATCTGTCTCTAGCAGCAGTTCGCCATCGGGGGCGTAGAACTCCACAAACAGATTTTGGGCGGGGGAACGTCTGCTGTGGTCGCTGAGACTGTCGAAGAGGATTGGCTGGCCTGCCGTTCCTGGCACTCTAAACACGTGCGAAGTATTGGGAGGAAAAGAAAGCGAGCTGGGGACATTCGGAACTAGAGGGGCAACAGCAGACAGATTGTGCAGTTGAAAGTTATAGGGCTGAGGTGAAGCATGGATTGGCCTGACCTGCAAGCGATAGATCCCGGTTTCGGACAGTCGGAAGAGTCCGTCATTCGTGTTGCCATCTGCAACCCCTGCAAACACGGGATTGCCATTGGGATCGAGCAGTTCGAGCCGGTTTGCTGCACCGGAGCGCGCACTATCTAGATAGACGATTGTGCCTGCATTGGCTTGAATTTCATATTCATCCAGCCCGTTGCTCACCGTTCCCGAGAAAGTGCCAAAGCCGGTTTCGACGAGCTCGGGAGTGGCGATCGCCTCCACCTGCAGCGCAAAATCGGCGGCGCTATCGGCATCGTTATTGAGCGCCAACGTGTAAGGACCGCTGGCAAACAGCGTGCGGCTGAAATTACCGCCAGTGCCAATGTCGATCTGCTCGCCATCGGGGCCGTAAAGGGTCAAATTGGCCGCAGAGTCTGCGAGTAAAGTCTCTAGCTGAAGCTTTTCTCCGGCGACCCCCTCGAAACGGTAGAGCAGGGTTTGATTGGGATCGAGACTGCCGGAGAGGGGGGTATCGAATTCTAACTGAGCGCTGGCAGCGCGATCGAGTAACTCAAAGGCGTAATCGCCGATCGCTTCCTGCTGCCCGTCCACCCTCACGGTATAGATACCGCTGTAAGGAATTGCGATCCGATCGATCGAGCCAGACGAATCGAGATTTCCCTGATAAACGACTCCATCGACGCCAGAAATAGTCACCGTCAGATTGGAACTGCCCGTCTTGGCATCGAAATACAGTTGCTGGCCAATCGTGCCTTCAAACGTAAAAGTCTGTCTCTCTCCTAACTCCGAGAGGCTATTAGCGATAACGGTATCCGGGAGAATGGCGATCGCCTCTGGATTAGCCAGGGTGGGCACCCATTGAATGGAATAATCGCTCGCGCTCGCCAGCTCGTTATGAACCAGCAGATAGTAGGTGCCGCTGGATTCCAAAACGGTTTCGAAATCGCTGTTAAAGCGACGATCTTCGAGCAAGTTGAGGCTAGGACCATAGAATCGCCAAATGGCATCTCGCGAACTCGACTGCCGATCGAAATAAAGGCGATCGCCTCCAGTCCCTTCAATTTGGAAAACCTGCACTCGATCGGGGGCTAGGGTTCCCGATTCCAGACTGGATGGGGCGAGGAGCGGCTTCTCCCGCAAATCGAGTAATTGGAAATGGTAGTCGCCCGTTGTGGCCTGAGTACCGTCAATTTCCAATTGATAAATTCCATCCTCCGCCAAAACAAAGGGTTGACGGTTGAGATCTTGAGCCAGTGTGACCCCATTCAAACCGGTGGCACTGCCATAGGCATTGGTGAGCGTGGCGCGAATTCCCGCATTCGAGCTGAGGGAATCCAGGAAGAGAACTTGTCCGGCCCTACCTTCAAACGTATAGAGATCGCGCTCTCCCTTCTCGCCAATCTCGCCGCTGATGGGCGTATCGAGCGCCACGGGGGCCGTGAGGATATCGGGGGTAATAATTTCAAAACCGTACTCGATCGGAGTGCTACCGTTGTTGCCGCGCAGCAGCAACGTATAGCTGCCAGCGCGATCGAACACATGCTCGATATCTGTTCGAATAGAAGTGCTGTTGACGATGACGTTGTTGCCCGCATCGTAAATAATCCAAGTGCCGTTACCGCCTCCCGAACGGGCATCGAGAAACAGGCGCTGACCGGCCTCTGCCGTGAATTCAAAGGCGTGGGTTTCTTGGCCTGAGTCGAGGCTGCCTCGGTACTCGCGATCGAGCTCGGCAATCGTGGCGCGATCGAGATCGAGCACGGAGAAGCTATAGTCGCCCAGTCGCTCGTCTCTGGCATCAATACGCAGGGTGTAGGTGCCATCGCGTTCGAGGGTTATCGGATTGTCATTCCGATTGGGTTGCAGTACCGTGCTGAGGATCGTACGGCCATTCGGATCGGTGAGGCTCGCATCGGTTTGGCCGGATAGTGCCCCCGTCACAAACAGGTTGTCGAACAGAATCCGTTGCCCCGCCCATCCCTCAAAGGTATAGAGGTCTTCCTCCCCTTTCTCGCCAATCGTGCCGTTCACAATGTTGGCTTGGGCGTTATCGCCGAGGCTGAGCGGTCGGGTGATTTCGTCCGGTGTAATCAGCTCGAACGTGTAAGTGTCAGTGCGACCGAAGTTCTCGGTGCTTTCAATCACAAGGTAGTATTCTCCGTCTTCCGGGAGAAAGATTTCGCGATCGGTGAAATCGGTGTTGGAGCTCAGAACCGATTCTCCCCGCTCGTTATAGAGCCGCCAAAACTGTCGGAAGGAGCGAGCGGAGCGCTGCAGCGAGTCGAAAAAGATTTTCTGACCGGCATTGCCCGTAAAGCGGTAAACATCATCTTCCGTACCGGGGCTCGTCGCCCCCGAAACCACCGTATCCAGTTCGATGGAGGGAACCGCTGCCGCGTCAATCAGGCTGAAACCGTAGAACCCGGCGTGCTCGTCCCGAGGATCGATCTCGATGCGATAATTCCCCGTCTGCGGCAGGCGCAGAAAGGCCGGACTATTCAAGCCCCGGCCATTAGTCCCGCGTCTTGCCTCAACCAAAACATCGGTGCCCGTCGGGCTAATCACCCTGACATCGAAGTTATTGTTCCCCGGAATCAAGGTATCGAGATAAACGAGCTGACCGAGTGTACCGCTAAAGGTATAGAGATCTTTCTCGCCCACAACGCGAGTGGTGGCTAATACGGTGTCCCCCAAAATTAGCGCGGGGGGCGGCGTAAATTCGATTTCGCCCGTTTGGCGATCGATCGTCAGCCCCTCGGGACCTTGAATAACGCGGAAGCTAATCGGATCGACATCGGGATCGATCGCGTCGGCATCGTGGCGGAACACCTGGTTGATGAAGGCATCAACTTCGGGATCGTTGGTGAAGATGGGCGGTCGGTTAGGAGGCAGTTCGATGGTGGAGAGGGTAAAGCTCTGGATATCGACGCCACCACGTCCGTCACTGACCTGCACCACCACCGAATGATTGCCCACATCCGTATTGGGGTCGCTGGCGGGTAGCTCGCTCGGCAGCCAAGTAATCAGGCCCGTTGTCGGATCGATCGTCAATCCTTCAGGCGCAACCAATAACTCGAACGCGAGCTGGTCGCCATTGGGATCGACCGCTTCGACAGTGTATTCAAACAGCCGACCCGCGATCGCCTCAGCCACCTCCCGCCCCGGTACCAACGGATCGCTCGTAATCGCAGGAGCATCGTTAATATCGGCCAGGATGGTCAGGTCGTAAGTAAACTGCACCCGATTGGGATTGTGAAAGGCCAGCGTCCCCGTCAGCGTGGTGTCGCCGGGATTGACCTGACCGTCCGCTAGCGCATCAAAAGCAAAATAGGGCAAGCCTTCTGGCGTCAACCCCGCCGTATTGCGAGGCAAGACAGTCGGGTCGCTGAGGTTCGTCACGACAACGTAGAGGGGACCGTCTACTGCAAACGTGCCGATATTGCGCAGGGTCACCTCGGAGTGCAACAGGTTCGAGCTTTCATCAAAGCTGGTGAGCCCGTATTCCGCCGCAATGCTGGTGCTGACATCCTCTAAGTTGGCAAAGTCGGGACCGGCTGCAGGAGCGTCCGCCAATTGAGCCAACCCACCGCTGCTGGGAGCGTCGGTACCCTCGGGGGCATCCAGCAAGAGAATATTGGAGATGCCAACACTGGTATTCGTGTCGCCATCGTTGTTCGCCAGCCGGAAGATTAACGTGGCCGATGAACCGGGCACCAACCCAGCCAGATTGGCTGTGACGACACCGGTCAGGGCATCGAAAGTAATGCCGGGGGCGAGCTGAACGGTCTCCTCTTCCGTCAAGTTAAAGAAGGCATCGCGATCGCTTTGGAACGTATGCAGCAGGGAATTGCCACTGGCATCCACCAAACTCACTTCCAAGGCATCGTTGATGGAATTGCGATCGCCCAGGTCAAAGGCAATCGGGTCGAGGGTGAAACTGAGTAGTGAGGGCTCGGTCGGCACCGTTAAGGCGATCGCCGCCTCCCGCACAAACTCCATCTCCTCCCGCAGGACGAAATCAATACTAATCACAGCCGTTTGGATGGCGCTATTGCCCGCGCTGTCAGTCACCGTCAATTCGACCGGAAATAATCCGCCAGTCGTGGGAATGCCGCTGAGTAGGGCCGTGCCATCCCCGTTATCGACAAACGCCAACCCATCGGGCAGACCGGTGGCACTGATGCCGAGGACATCTCCTTCGGGGTCAGTCGTCGCAATCAAGTAGCTATAGGGCAGACCGGTCTCCGCTTGCGTGACGGGCAGGCTGGTAAATTCGGGAGCCTCATTGACATCGAGCACTTCGATGCTGAAGGTTTGCTCGAAGCTCAGGGCAGGATTGCCGCTGTCTGTGCTGCGAATGGTGACGCTGTGGCTGCTGGCTGTCTCGCGATCGAGGCTGGCTCCTTCAGCGAGCAACAGGCGATCGCCCTCAACCACAAATAGCCCGTCTGGGTCGCCGACAATCGTGTAGATATGCAGGTCGCCGCTATCGGCATCTGTCGTGCTCAACCGACCAATTTCGGTGGCGGCAGGACTATTTTCCAACACCGCCGTATTGCTCAAAGCGATCGCACTCGGTGCCTGATTCTCCGGCACGCGGGTAATGGTTATGGTGGCGGTTCGTTGGTTCCCGGCCAGATCCGCTGCCACCACCGCAAAGACCGTCGCCCCCAACTCCAACGGCACATCCGTAAACGTCACCTCCCCCGTCGGAGCGGCGATCGCCGTGCGATTGAAATCCGCCAATTGAACGGTCGCTCCAGGCTCCACCTGCACCTGCAGGGCAATGAATTCGGCGGTAGTCTCTAAATCCCCCAGCGGTCCAGTGTCGGAGTCGGGGGAGAGATCGACCGTTAGGGGACTGAGGGTCGTATCCAGTTGGAAGCTCAGTTGGGTGGCAGCCAGGTTGCCAGCGGCATCCGTCGAGCGCACCTCCACGGTGTAGAGCCCGTCGGCGAGGGGATTGCCGTAGAGGGTTTCTAGCAGCGCGCGATCGAAGTTGAATTGCCCGCCCGCTTCCACGCGGGAGAGCACGTCCGCAAAGTTGCCCGTGCCGTTAATGCGAGCCTCCAGGGTCGCCAATGGCCCCTCGTCCAAAACCGTTCCCCGCAGGGTGGGCTCGGAGGTGAGGCGATCGCTGGCGCTGCTGCCGGTATCGTTCGCCAAAGCTAGCGTCAGTTGCGGTACAGTCGTGTCCGGCAGTGGTTCCCCAACATTTCCAGACAGTCCCACAATTGTTGGATTGCCGTTAAAGGTAATGTTGTTTTTAGCTTCAACTGACCCATACAGCACCGAGCGACTGTTGAACGTGACAGAATTCGAGGCGAGAAATTCTCCCCGCGTATCTGCGCTGGCATTGAAGGTCAGATCGCCTCCCGCCGCCACAGTCGCGAAGTCATCGGCATCGACGGTGCTGGTGGCCCCATTAAAGAGAATGTTTTCACCCGCCGCCAAGATCGTGCGATCGTCGAACCGGGCAGCCTCGTTCGTCTGAATTGTGCGGGAGGCATACACCTCCAGATTGACGCTCTCTACATTACCCAGATTGACATTGCCGCTATTGGCTATCAGCGTCACATGCTCGAAGTTAGCGCTGCCATTGAAGTTAATCGCACCCCGCTCGACGATCAGCACCGCATTGCGCAGTACGGCGCGATCGGGAATCGTCAGCCCGCCCCGCTCGATCTGCAGCACCGTTCGATTCTCGGCAGAGCTGCCACTGGGCACGGCATTGGCAAAATCCGAGGCCGTATTGAGCCCCTGCAAGCGAGTCACTGCAGGAATCTGCACATCAACTAACTCGGCCAAGCGCTCGTCCCGCAGTTGCTGCCAGCCGGGTACCTCCACCGTTTGGGTGGGAATCACTTGAGGCGATCGCAAATTACTGTAGAGATCCTGCGGAGCATTGATAGTGTTGTAGTTTTCCGAGACTGTCAATGCTCCGGGCACGAGTACCGGCAGACCGCTCTCATCCAAAACGGGCGTGCCACTTGCGTCGCGCAGAACTGGTAGAACGGGGCGGCTGTTAATCGTAAATCCCTGTCCGGCATAAATGAAGGCATCGTCTGTCGGATTGAGGGGGTCGCCATCAAAATCACCGCCACTGTTAATGAAAACCTGTCCTTCTGCCCGCACGGCAATATCGCTCGGCCCGCCTTCGCTCCCCAGCCCGGTGAGCGGATCGCCCGTTGGAAGGGAACTGTTGCCTCCCCCGCCGGAAGATCCCTGCGGTGGCTGGAAGAGGTTGTCGGGGTCTTCTAGTTGTAATGGGATTGGCTCTAGCTCGGGCAAGGCTTCAGCCTCGGCAGCTAAGCTCCCTTCTCCGATTGAAGGTGCAGTCTCGGGCAGCACCAAGCTGCGATCGAGGCTGGCTTGCTCCATGAGTGATTGAAACGCGAGGGCGTCGTCTGGGGCTAGTCCAGAGGCAGTGGCTTGAGAAGCAGGCGATGAGGATTGGGACACAAGAATGTTGCGGTTGACGACACAGAGTAGTCAAGGAAAATCTATACAGCCCCTACCAGAAGCCTGCAGGCTGTTTTCACCTGCATTTGACGACTGGGCAATTTGCGAGAGCCAAATAAATTTAGACTAAGAATCCTTAGTCGATGCTTATATTGCCGCCACTCATCTGTTTTTATACGTGACTTAACAATCTGTAGTCTTTATAAATACTTTATGATTTAGATTGAGAGGACGAGCTAGTGAGGGTCCGTCGCGATCGCCGTTCGAGAAGATTGCTTGGGTTGCAGGATGTACCTGGGTCGCAGTTCCAAACGCAGCTCCAGTCGATCTGCCAGTCCCCGCCGCTTCAGAGCTTGCAAAATCGCTTCGTAGCTGCAGCGAATTTGTTCCAGTTGCCTTGCCTGCGAAATGGAATGGCGATGGACCCGATAGCGATACAGCGATTTGGGGACGTGGCGAATCTCAGTGACTTCCGACAGACGCAAACACAAATCGTAATCCTGAGCCGCATTGAATTTCGGATTAATTCCCCCCACCTGCCGAAACACTGATGTGCGCATCAGACGAAAGTGAAAGGTCATGAAATCCAGCAGCAACTTCTCTTTCGAATAGGGCATCTCGCAGCGTTTGCCCAGGCCCAAATCTCTGCCCTCTGCATCCATGACGTTGTGGTTGGTGTAGACCATGCCCACTTCGGGAAAGTTTTCGAGCATGACTGCAGTCTGAGCTAGGGAAGTCGGACAGAGCAGATCGTCGCTATCGACAAAGCCGAGAAACTCCCCACGCACTAGTTGAGTGGCGGCATCGAGGGCGGAGCCTCTGCCGCGATGCTCTGCTGCCACAAATCGAATGCGCCGATCGCGCTCGGCGTAGGTCCGAGCAATCTCGACCGAGCGATCGCTCGAACCGTCATCCCACAGAATCAACTCAAAATCCGGCCAGGATTGATTCAACACGCTCTCAATTGCCTGCGCCAGATAGCACTCCCGGTTGTAGACCGTCATGACGACGGAAATCGCAACTGCCATGTCTCCTCAGGGTGTCGAAGGTTGGACTCAAGCGACTCATTGCTGGTTATCGGCACCATACTACACAACCTGAGTTCGAGGGCCCTACAGAGCCATTGAACTCAGGTTGACAGGAAGAGGGGTATTGCCTCTGATGGCGATCGCCAACAAAAAACACCGGCAGGCCCGCAGACCTGCCGGTGTGAGATCGCCTTAAGTCAAGTCGATTAGAACCTGAAGATGGTTTCAACACCGCCGACAATAATGTCGTCGTCATCGCCGTTCACATTGGTGATGTAATAGACACCAGGCGTGATGGTGATGTTGTTGGTGATTGGGAAGCCATACCAAGCTTCAAATTGCAGCGGGTAATCAAAGTCGTCGTCGCCATCATTGAGACTCAGAACGTTTGTCTCGGGGCTGCCAACCAAGAAACCGCCGTTGGACCCTTCAATGAAGTAGTCAGAGAAGGCAAAGCCAGCAATGAAATCATTGGTATCGTCAAGGCCACCTTCCTCGAAAAAGCCACGCGTATAGTAAGCCTGGAAGGCGATACGGGGAATAATTTCCCAGTTGACGCCGATCGTGGCTGCCTGGACGTCACCCGGAATGTCGCCGACAGGGGTGGCACCGCCGCCTTCGCCCTGGCCTTGTGCGTAATTGGCATACTGGGCCACAACGGTCACATTATCGGTCGGGGTGAAGCCTAATTCAACAAGATGAACGGTTTCGCCCGCGAAGAGACCCTCGCCGAAGGTAGAGGATTCGGCTTCATTAGCACTATAAGCGTAGGTAATGAAGAACAGGTCCTCAACCACTTCCCATTGGAAGCTCAATGTGGTGTCTTGAATGAACCCACTCAAGGTAAGGTTAAAGTCCAATTCGGCTAGGTCGGAAATACCGCCGGAGAGGACATTGTCAAAAACAGTCAGGAAGTTGGTCTGGATTCCGTTCAGGCCGAATAAGCCCGTCACGCGCCCGTCAAACAGAGGGAACTCATAGAAGACGTCGTCTAGGTTGACGTCATCATTGACGCCACCGGGAGCACCGCTCCCTTCACCCAAGCCGAGCCCGACCGGATCGCCTGCAAAGCCAGAGTTTTCGCGCGCTTGGATTTGGACGCGGAAAAAGTCTTCTCCCGTGAAGGAAGCATCGAACTTGGGACGAATCCGATACGGAATAATCGCGTTGTTTGATTCGTCGAAGGGATCGCTGGCAGCGAAGATACCGGTAATGACTTCAAAGCTCAGCTTGCTGGTGACGGCGTTCAACCCCAGAGGATTGGCTTCCAGCTCGGCGGTCTTGGCTTCCAGAGCGTCAACCCGACCGGATAGAGCTGCCAACTCAGCCGCAAACTCTTCTTGCAGGCGCTGAACGGTGGCCAAATCTTCGCGGGAGACCTTATCGGCTAAGCCAGCTGCAATCAGTTCGTTGATGCGGTCCAAGCAGGCATTCAAGCCAGCAGCGAACTCGCCACGGGTGAGGGCGCGGTTGCCGCGATAGGTGCCGTCGGGATAACCGGCGATACAGCCATAGCGCTCTACCAAGGACTGGAGAGCGGAGAACCACCAATCGGTGGGTTGCACGTCAGACAGTTGAGAAACTGAGGTGACCTGTGCAAATTGTTGGGACTGAGTGGCTTGGGCCACAGCTTCCCCAGGGGCAATAGCAAGCGCAGCGCCAATTGCAGCACTGGCCAGCCATAAAGACTGATTGAATTTCATGAAACACTCCTCATTGGATGAGATCTCGACTGCAGTAATGCTGCTCGGCACCAACCCCTAACTCAAATCGCACGGTAGAGAACGCGAGGTTCCGAGCGCGTCTGGCAGAGTGTGTCGCACAACACACAGTCAACTCACGCTACCTATAGTACCAGCTAGGCCCCTTAAAGCTAGGCCCAGCCGCAGCATTCGGCTTGGAAAAAGCCACAATCAATGTGGATCGTGCAATCGAAGTATTCGGCTTGTGCAAGCATCGGCCAAGCTAGTCAACCTGAGTTCGATAGCTCTGCATGGCCCTCACCCCCGGCCCCTCTCCCTGGGGCTATCCATTAGGCAAAAGTAGCTGAACCATAGACAGGCACTAGCTTTGAGAAGCCAGTTGAGCCCCTTCAAGCAAATGGTGGAGTTTGGTCAGCCCTCGCCAAAGCGTCTTCAATCCAGGGTTGCCATCGCCCTTGCGAGCCAAGAAGCCTCCCAATCGAGCAATCCACAGCATTGCCTGTTGCAGAGTGGGTGGCTTTTGAGAGCGACTTTTCGGCACAAACTTGCGTCGTAACAGCCGCCATTCAGCAGGCTGTAAAACGAGCTCACAGGAGGCTTGCGGGGTGAGTCGAGCGCGGTAGGTCAGCCACATCAATCGCCAAGCTACAACGTTGTAGGTTGCCAGAGCCTTGAGCAAGCGCTCATAGCTTTGCAGTTGGAGCTGTTCGATGCCACAGCCACTTTTGAGGGTGAAGTGAAACCGCTCAATCAGCCAGCGGTAGCTATACCAGCGGATGCACTGACAGACCTGCTCGAAGCTCTCAACTGGCAAGCTGGTCAGCAGAAACCAGCGAATCGGCTGAGCGCCATCATCAGGGGGGACGGTTTCTTCCACGAAGATGGCATTGAGGCGCACGGGCTCTAAGCTCGCGGCTTTGAGGTGATGCGATGGCACCTCCAGCGTCACCGCCATCGCCCGCACCTGCAACTGGGCAATGCGGGCCGCTCGCTTGGGATTACGCTGCACTTGCAGGCTCATCGCTCCCAAGACTGGGGCTTGTTCGAGGGTGGGGATGAACTTGCCCAGCTCGTGGCTAAGTTTGCGATTGTGCCTTGCGCGGATGAGTAACTCCCTGTTGTCCGCACGGGGATGGGCAAACAGTTCGAAGATGTCTGCTTCTCGATCGCCAATATGAACCACTTGCTCTTGGCCCGCGAGCTCTCGCTCTACGGCTGCGAGAGTTGCTATCCAGCGATAGCTTTCCTTTTGCTCGATGGGAGTCACTGAGCGTTTTTCTTTCTTCCCGCGCCGCTGTTTGCGATTCCAGATGAATTGACTCAACAGACCTAAGGGTTCTCCCTCGCCGCTCACCGCAAAACAACTGTGGACTTTGATTCCCTGTTGATGGCTTTGATTGATGAAGCCCAGCCCTTCGGTCTGGGGGTGAGTGGTGAAGTCGAAATCCGTTGTGTCTTGAATGGCCAGCACCGTCTTGCCCGTGAGGGCCCGCCTGACCACTCCATCACGATGACTGTCCAGAATGCTGCTCGTGCTCACCTTCGGGTTGGCCCAAAATCGATAGGTTCCTTGGGCCACTGAGGCATTCCCACTCGCCTGAGGCACGCTCGCTGTGGGCTGCTCACTCAAGTCTGTGACGATCTGCCCCAACCGCTTTGCATGTCGCAAATCGGCGAAGTGGATCGGGTTGATTTCTTGGCTGACCCAATCTTGCATGGTTTCTCTCCCTCCGGCTACAACTGCTTCAGTCTCTACTGCAGTTTATAATCCAGTCACAGTAAGCTCTCCATCGACTTGTGCCTAATGGATAGCCCCAGGGAGAGGGGAGAAACAGCTTTTACGCCACTCGGTTGACCCAAGAGAATTCCCGTCAAATTTTGCGTTACGATTGCTCGATTTTCTATTTCGAAATCATCGAGAGAGCGATCGCCAATCGAGGCTTTCGCCCAGATGAGCTACCCTGACAGCAAAGCCTTTGCAGGGCGATCGCCATGACTGCTCCCACCCTCGCGCAACCCTATACCCTCACTGCTTATCGGGCCTTGGAAGAAGCCTCGGAAGAGCGCCACGAGTACCGCAATGGGGGAGTCGCCCTTATGCCGGGAGGTACGTTAGAGCACAGCCAGATTGCTGGCAATATCTATGCCCTGTTGCGAATTGCCCTGAAAGGCACCTCCTTCAAACCCATCACCAGCGATTTACGCATTTGGATTCCTCAATACCGACGAGGTACCTACGCAGATATCGCAGCTATCGAGGGGCCACCCCAGTTCAACGACAACCGCCGAGATGAAATTCTGAATCCAAAACTCATCGTTGAAGTCCTATCCCCCTCGACAGAAGCCTACGATCGAGGCAATAAATTCCTTTACTACCGCTCCATCCCAACTTTCTCGGAATACTTACTGGTCAGCCAATCTCGACCATTCATCGATCGCTACATCAAAACGACAGACACTCAATGGGTTTTAACGTCTTACGAAGGGCTGGAAACAACCGTAACAATGGCAAGTATCCCTGTCGAGCTCGCAATGGCAGGCATTTACGAAGATATTGCCTTTGCGCCCAAACAGGATCGGGAATAAACGCGCGGCACCATCACCTTCAGCGCAGAGATTCCGGTTCCGTAACCCAATCCCCGAGGCAGAACAGTTAGAATTTCAGCATATTGGTCTGTTTGAGGCGTCGGCCCTGTCACCGGCGATCGCGCATGTCTCCCACTTCTCCGTCTCTTCGTTGGATAGTCCGGTCTTGCGTTGGGGTAGGGCTGTTATCCCTGGTAGCCTGCAGCAGTGCGATCGAGCGGCCCTCGCAACCCCGAGCAGACAATCCATCAGCCGCAGAATCTTTTCCCTCGCCCTCCCACGACGTTGAGAATCCCATCTTCGATCTCAGTGACGAACTCTCAGCCCCCAGCGAACGGAGCAATTACGGCCTCAACTTTATTGCCGACGCTGCCGAGCGGGCTGCTCCTGCTGTCGTGCAATTACAAACAGCCCGCCGCATAGCAGTCAATCCAGACAACTCTGCTCCCCGCACCCCTTTCCGGCGCTTTTTAGATGACTTTTTACCCGAACCCGGTCCCCGTCGACCCAACGAGCGAGATCCGGAGCGATCGCCCAGAGGCAGAGGCTTCGAACAACGAGGGTCTGGATCGGGTTTTATTGTTAGCGAAGCGGGGATGGTCGTCACCAATGCCCACGTCGTCAACAATGCGGACGTGGTGAGGGCCACCCTGGCCGACGGACGAGAATATGCAGGGCGAGTGATCGGCCGCGATCCCCTCACTGATTTGGCTGTCGTGCAGTTGGAAACCGATGAACCGTTGCCTGCCATTGGGTTTGGCGACTCCGGCCTGTTGCGTCCTGGCGAATGGGTGGTTGCCCTCGGCAGTCCGTTAGGGCTGAGCAATAGCGTTACGGCAGGGATCGTTAGTGCTTTGGGCCGCACCAGCCAGGAAATTCGAGTGGGCGATCGCCGCATTGATTTCATTCAAACAGATGCAGCCATCAATCCCGGCAATTCGGGTGGCCCGCTGATTAATATCGATGGCGAAGTGGTGGGGATTAACACGGCCATTATTCGCGGCGCAGAAGGGATTGGCTTTGCTATTCCAGTCAATGAAGCCCAAATTATTCTCGATCAATTGTTAAGCAACGGTAAGGTCGTGCGCTCTTATGTGGGGGTGCGGATGAATACGCTTTCCCCCGAAGTGGTGGAGCAGTTACAGCAGCGGGATCTGAGCTTTAATTTCGACGAAACCGTCACCAGTGGCGTCTTGATTGTGGATGTGGTGGCGAAGTCCCCTGCAGCTGCGGCTGGCTTGCAGGGCGGGGATATCATCATCGGTCTCAATGGCGAGGCGGTTACCGAAGCCAGCCAGATGCAGGGCGCGATCTCGGGCTTGCCAGTGGGGACGGAGGTCACTCTATCCATTAACCGCAACGGTCGAGAACGAGAGGTGGTGTTGAAGACAGCAGAGTTAACTCAACAATTTAGCTAACCCTCTTTCTTCTCCACCCAGCGAATAGACCTACGTCAGACGGCCAAGACCGCCTCGGGGGATTCCTTTTTCTCAATTTGTTTACAAAAGTTAATTAAAGCCGTTATAGTTGCTTTACTGCCTTTGGCTCCTCTAATGTCCGATACCGATCTGGTTAAAGTGCTGCGGGAAGAGTTTTCAGTCTCTGCTGAAGAACTCGACCTGGCGATGCGCCACGCTCAACGCTTGCAAGGTCCACTGCACATGGTGCTCTGGCAGTTTGGGCTGATTACGTTAGAGCAACTAGACGCACTTCTAGATCGGATGATTTCGGACACTGGTCTTGCCCCAGCGACAACCCACTGACTGATTCTCTCGCCGCAGGCTAGCTCCATCGATGGACACTTTCCACGATGCGATCGCAGCTCGTCCTCCTCAGTCCACAGTTAAAGCTTTTAAGGTTCACCCATGACAGCAGCCGAGATTTCCTCCTCTCCAGACCCTGCCGCAGAGGTCGACTCTCCCTCTCCTTACCAGGTTTTTCTAGAAGCAGTGGCCGCTAATGGCGGTCTAGATAGCACCTACGATGCCCGCGATATTGCAGAAGTGGTATTTCGCTCGATTCGCGATCTCATGCCCACTGAAGCCTCCAACCGCATTGCGGCCGAACTCGACGAGATTGAATCCGGGCTCGATCTGCAAACGGGATCGATCGCCCAACTGTGGCGCGATACCAATCCGTTAGTCCGCTGGTTGAGCCAGGTTCGCGCTCCCTTGGATGTTAGGGATGAGATGTTTCTGCGTCGGATTCAAGAGGAAGCTGGAGTGCCTAAAAATGTAGGTGCTACGGATGTCACGATCGCTGTGTTCGGGGCGATAAAAGCAGTTCTGAGTTCGGAATCAAACTCAGAAATCGCTCAGTATTTGCCCGGTCAAGTTCGCTTTGCTTGGAATCGGGCTTGAACCTCTGAAGCTTGGGCGATTGCTTGGATTTGCTGGTAACCGCCGTCAGATCGTATCCCTTTTAGGGCAGCGGCAAAGGGGGGATATCAGCCACATCCAGTTGCCGAGCGGCTCCTGCGATCTCGCGTTGGAACTCGCTCCCGTCAGGAAATGAGTTGTGAGTCAGCCAATCTTCAAGTTGGCCTAGCAGGCGAGCGAGGATTTGGCGGTTGGCCTGATGGGTAGCGCGATCGTAGTGAAGGGTGACAGGGCGATCGGGGGCTTCGGCAAACCAGTAGGTCATCGATAGCATTGCCGGCGAATAGCCATGGGTTTCGGCCAATAAAAATAGGTACAGTCGAGTTTGCCAATCGAACTCCAGCTCTCGGAGCTCGCGCGGCCTGCGATAGGTTTTCCAATCCACAATTTGAGCGCGATCGCGATTTGTCACCAGCAGATCGACAACCCCGAACAATTGGAACCCCCGCATTGCGATGGCGAGAGGATATTCTGCTTGACGATCGCCCTCAATCGAGGGGGGAGGATGGCGTTCGTAGGCATCGAAATATCGTTTCAGATCGCGATCGGCTGCCACTAACGCATCGATCGGCAACGCCAGCGCCTGTTGCTGCATGAGCTGGTGAAACTGTTGGCCCCGTTCGATCGCCTCAGGATTTCGCGGCAAGTTAGGCAGCGCCAATCCATCTAGAAACAGTCGCCGAAACCGGTGGGGTTCCTTGTCGAGAACCCTGAGATGCGTCTGGGTAATTCGCTGCGGTTTTTCCCACATACTGGCAAGCGTTAGGGGTCAGGGGATGTGGCGCTCTCGACCCCGGCAGAAGTCGATTACTTCGACAATACTTCGATACCCGAATCGGTGGCCACGATCGCCTCGGCGGTCATATCGATAAAGAGACCGTGCTCGACGACGCCTGCCGTTGCTTTGAGTGCATTGGCGATCGCCACCGGATCGTCCATCGGACCGAATTGGCAATCAATGATGTAATGTTGCTCGTCGGTGATAAACGGTTCGCCACCATCGCTCAGGCGCAACACGGGCTGGCAGCCGAGCGCCTCCACACGGCTGAAAGTACTCTTCCAACCAAACCGCACAATCTCGACGGGTAGCGCAAACTTCTCCCCCAGCTTATTCACCTTTTTAGACTTATCCGCCACGATGATGAGGCGATCGGCGCTCACCTCCACTAGCTTCTCCCGCAGCAGTGCCCCCCCCGCTCCCTTGATCAAGTTGAGGGAACTCAGTTCAATTTCGTCAGCCCCATCGATCGCCAGATCCAATTTGGGCTGTGCTTCCAAAGTTGCAAGGGGAATGCCGAGGGACTGGGCCTGCTCGAACGTGCGCGCGGAGGTGGGCACGCCGATAATCTTCAACCCCTCTGTTTTCATGCGATCGCCGATGGCGCTGACGGCATAGGCAGCAGTAGAACCGGTGCCCAGTCCCACCACCATGCCCGATTGCACGCGCTTGACCGCCTCTTCAGCAGCCATTTTCTTCAATTCATTGGGTGTCAGCGCCATAACGTCCTCTTGCGGTCAATCAACTCCTTATCCTACAGGCGCGAGTCTCCGATCGAGGCCAGTCCTACAAAAAACCGTGTTCGGATAAAAAGCTCAGGTCTAATGCGGGCTCGCCGACCGGCACCCGCTCGGCAGTTGTCTCCGTCCTGCGCCCCAGCAAGAATTGCTCGACATATTTGCCCAAAATATCCCCTTCTAGATTGACTGGATCTCCCGGCTTGAGGGCAGATAAGTTGGTGAGTTCGTAGGTATGGGGAATGACAGCCACCTTAAACCCACTCCCCCCAACCTCCATATCTGCCACTGTCAGACTGATGCCGTTGATGGCGATACTGCCCTTGGGCACGATATATTTTGCCACCCGCTCGGGTACTCGAAAGCTCAATTCCCAAGCGGCTCCACTTTCAACGCCCTCGCCAAAATAGCCAATCCCATCGATGTGACCGGTGACGAAGTGCCCCCCCACCTTGCCCCCCACCCGCAGCGAACGCTCCAGATTGACGAGATGGTTGGCGGGGCGATCGACCAATGTCGTGCGGGCCAGCGTTTCGGGCGAAACATCGGCAATAAAGCCATCGGATGTCCCCCGCGCCACAGTCAAACACACCCCATCCACCGCCACACTGTCCCCCAACTCCAAATCGCCCAAGAGTTGGGGACTGGCCCCCAGCCAGTGGATGCGAACTTGCGATTCGTTTGCGGTTTGCAGGCGACCGGTGGCTTGGATGAGTCCAGTGAACATGGCGATCTTGTGGGGTGGTGGGGACAGATAAACATCTTTGATCGCGGCGATCTATCGATTGATTGCGATTGGTATCCGATTGTTTCTGCAACCGGTCAAGCACTGACAGAACAAATCATTTTCTTGCAATTTCTCCCGATCTCGGCTGCTTGTCAAAGCTATGGGGCATGGTTAGGATCGAATTACCCAGCGGTCGGGAGGCCAGAATCATGGTGGAAATGGAGGTTGCAGCGATTGCATTAGATGCTGCCAATCGCGTGCCCATTGTGATTCTGCGAGACCTCAGCGAACGGCGAGCGTTACCCATTTGGGTCGGTAAAGCTGAGGCCAATGCCATTATGCAGGCCCTCGACGGCCAAACCCCCGCCCGCCCCATGACCCACGATTTGATCCTGAGTTCTTGGACAGAGTTGGGCTATGCGGTGGACAAGATTGTGGTGTGCGAGCTGAAGGACGATACATTTTACGCCACCATCACCCTGCGCAAAGATGAAGAAAGCGTTCACATCGACTCTCGGCCCAGCGATGCGATCGCCATTGCGCTGCGGGCGGATGCACCCATTTGGACGATGGAAGAGGTGATTGCAGAAGCCTCAATTCCCGTCGATCAGGATGCCGACGACGCCGAACGAGAAGCTTTCCGTCGCTTTTTGCAGGGGGTAAGCCCCAAGGATTTCATCGGCACTCGACCATCCGATTCGACAGATGCAGAGGCCAATTAGGCAAGAGTTGCAGCCCCATAGTTTTTTTTTCTCTCGGCAGGTGCCACATCTAAGTCGATCCTCTACAATGGTCGCCATAGGGTATTGAGTATATATACGTTCTGGCGGACAGCATGGAAAACTCCTATCGTACTAACGATAATTTGTCGGATCGTGAATTGCAGGTAGTCGAGCTGATTGCAACGGGTTTGACCAATCAGGATATTGCCAAGCGGCTAGAGATCAGCAAGCGCACGGTGGATAACCACATCAGCAATATCTTAGAAAAAACCCGAACTGCCAATCGTGTGGCATTGGTGCGTTGGGCCTTGCAGTGGGGCAAAGTCTGTCTGGACGATGTCAACTGTTGCACTCTATCTTCTGGCGAAGTCCAATCCCAAACGGCCTAGCTCCTCTATGCAATTCGCAATTCGGTATCGTGACATGCCCCTGGCAGTCTACCGCGAGTTAGCTGCCCACCTGCGTTGCGTGCCTGGAGTAGATGCCCAGTTGGAATGGAGTCAGGCCCAGCAGTTTCGCTATGGCGACAGCCAGATTGAAGCAATTGTGGTGAGTCAATCCCCCGAAGCCGAAGAGAAGCAATTGACTGCGGTGCTCGATCTCTACGGTTTGTGGCAGCGCAGCCAGGATGTCAGTTTGGCCGACGACGAAAATTGACAGTTGGGGCAAAAGTGAGCCGATCGCCCCGCCAATTTAATCCGCACAATCTCGCCATCGCAGCGCCGACAGGGTTTCCCCTTACGGCTGTAGACCCATGCATGCCCCAGATAATTGCCGTTAACGCCACCCAGATCGCGGTAGCTACTGAAGCTGGTGCCCCGCTGCTCGATACTGTCACTCAAGACCTGAATGAGGCAGGCGCGGAGTTGGGCACTCCAGGGGCGGGTGAAGCGATCGCAGGGGGTCTGCGGATGCGTCTGAGCGAGAAATAAGGCTTCATCTGCGTAGATGTTTCCCACCCCCGCCACTAACCGCTGGTCGAGTAAGGCATTTTTAATCGGGCGGCGGCTTGTTTGCAACTGCTGGTAAAAATACTCCTCTGAAAACTCGGGGCTTAAGGGTTCCGGCCCCAACTTGGCCAACCCTGTCACAATTGTCGCTGTGGGGATGCCGCTGGGCACCAACCAGATTTGGCCGAAGGTGCGACAATCGTTGAAGCGCAATTCGCGGCCCTGGGCGATCGCCATGCGCACCCGCGTGTGTTTGTGGACCGGTTCGTCGGAGGACTCCAGCCAGAGTAACTGTCCGGTCATGCGCAGGTGAACTCCGAGGCGATCGCCACTGCTGAGTTCCCCCAACAAATATTTACCCCGTCGCTGCCAGTCCACCAGTTGCTGGCCGCTCAAGCGACTGCAGAAGTCAGCAGGCGAGGGATGGGCGATGGTGCGATCGAGCAGGACTTCGACGCTGGCGATCGTTTGATGCAGCGTCGAGCGTTCGAGATCGCGCCGGACGGTTTCAACTTCAGGTAATTCAGGCACAAATCGATTCGCCTCAAAAAATTCGCTTCAGACAAACGCAGGCTGTCTAACTGGACCCACCGCCATTCAGTGCCGGGATTGCAGAAGATAGCGATCCCGTCAGTTTGATTGACCCCACAGGCGATACACCTCATCATACAAACGGGAAGTATTTCCATCTGTACAACAGTCTGGACCGTTTTTGAGATGGAGCCCGAAAAGCTCGACTTTCCGTGGGTATAGGGAGCTAGCCAGAGGGCTTGAATCTATCATCTATCGCTAGCGAACAACTCCCATTGAATATCAATACAGATAAGCCAAGTAAATCATGGACACCAACCCTGTAGACGAGCGAGAAAAATTATTAGAACCTGAAGGGGAGAGCCCTCCAGTCATGCAACCCGAAACCTCGCACCATAGGTTCTCAGAACATCTCAAGGCTCTAAGACCTCGGCAATGGACTAAAAATCTAATTGTCTTTGCGGTCCCATTATTTGCATTTCGGTTGGATTCCCTTGGGTCTTGCTTCATTGCCTTTCTATTATTTTGCTGTGTATCCAGTGGCTTCTACCTACTGAATGATATCGCCGATCTCGAATCCGATCGCCAGCACCCGGTGAAATGCAATCGTCCGATTGCAGCAGGTAAAGTAGCCATACCGACCGCAATTGCAATGGCAGGGGGATTATTAATTGGAGCTCTCCTAGTTAGCGGATTGTGGAAGCCCACTCTTGCTCTAACGCTTTTTGCCTACATCCTCCTGCAAACTGCCTACAACTTGAAACTCAAACACAAGCCCATTGCCGATATTGGAGCCATTGCAACCGGCTTTCTACTTCGAGCCTATGCAGGTTCAGCCAGTACTGATATCCCGGTCTCGCCCTGGTTTCTGCTTTGCACGGCCATGCTTTCTCTGTTTTTGGCGATCGAGAAACGCAAAGCTGAACTCAAGATGATGTTGAGATATGGAGGGAGTACGCGATTTGTGCTGCAGCGATATTCACTTCCCTTCTTATACCGCATGGAAAGTACGGCAACCACCAGCACAGTAATGTGCTATGCCCTTTGGAGCTCTGGGCCAGTAGTCAACGGTGCATCAACTGCTTGGATGCTATTCACATTACCGTTTGTTATGTTTGGAATCTTCCGATATCAGTTCTTAGTCGATACCATCGATCGCAAGCTCGAGCTGGGTCAAGAATCAACCAAATCGACAGAAAGACCCGAAGATGTTTTATTGTCAGATATACCTATTCTCGTAACCGTCATATCTTGGGTGGCTGTCATTGTGGGCATTCATATATGTCAAACGGCAGGACTGATCGCATAACATTTAAAATTTAACCTCTAGCAAAAAAGACTTAGGAATTAGATTGCAGAACTGAAATGAGATAGTCTTCATTAAGCCTTATTGTCGCATTCCAAACATCCAAACCAATGTCTAGAAGAACATTCAGAAGATGTACAAGTCTCTCATCCTTAGATCTCAATCAACTTAAACAAATTGGAATTCGCGGGATTATTCTAGATTTAGACAACACAATAGTATCAGAAGACGATCGCTATCTTTCACCAAATTCTGAATCTTGGATTGAGCGGGCGCAGGAGGAGGGTTTCAGTCTATTTATCTTATCAAATGGAAAGCGCGAGTATAGGGTGAATTACTGGTCCGAGCGATTAGGGATAGATGCGATCGGCAGAGCTAAAAAACCATTTCCAAAAAGTTTCAAGATCGCATTATATAGCATGAGATTACTACCGATTCAAGTGGTTGTTATTGGAGATGGTTTTCACACAGATGCGATCGGCGCACTATGGAATGGATGCCATTGCGTTCAAGTGGCAAGTTTACCTCATAAAGCAAGGTGGTGGGAGAAAATCATCGGTCGTTGGGTGCAAATCCCCTACCCGAAGCATGCTCCGTTATGGTCGTTCAATCCGCAATATTACTCGAGCTCCTTCACGAGAACTTTACCGTCTATTCAGAAAGATATAACCTAAATAATTTGGCTCTTCCGGTCCTGCTATGCCAAACAAGGCAAAAAGAACAAATCTACTAAAATCGGCTCTACCGGACTTGGTATGCTAGTTTCGGCCTGATAATCCCTCAAAGCCTTATTAGCTAAGAGTTTGTTGGCAAAACACCCTTTTCTGGAGACAACATGGCATATAAGCCTTACTGGGTAAGGGGTTTGGTCATTTACAAGCTTCCATCAGCATAACAGGTACCGAAGAACCCTAAAATCAAAACTTCTATTCCGAGGCCAGAGCTCTTACTGAGCATGGATTACAAGAGATTGAATCATATAAATATCTGAATGATAATGTAGATATCATCTTTAGAAGATCATAATATGCTCGCCATAGCCTGTCAAAAACTACTCACAGAGACATTGGATCTGCCTGGGTCTCGGGTCACAGGATATCAAACTCTTGAAGGTATCGGCATCTTCTTGGAACTAGAGTCAGAAAGTCGACAAGCCATTTGTCCTCATTGCGGTTAGACGAGTCGAAGACTGCACCAAAATCACCGGTACTTAGTTAGAGACTTGCCAATGAGTGGACAATCTGTTTATCTACGAATCAATCGCCGTCAATTTAAGCGTAAGAATTGTGGAAAGCCATTCAGTGAAGTGCTAGAGCATGTTGACAAGAATAGAACTTATACAAAGCGCTTAGCCAGAGCAATCATTGGTCAGGTTTTGGATAGTGATATCCGGAGTGTGGCAGAACGCAACGATCTAAGTGATGATGAGATCCAAACAATTCTCAATGAATTGGGCGAGCAATTAATTCAAGAAGTACCGGAAGGATTAAAGAGGTTAGGAATCGATGAGATTTCATTAGTCAAAGGACAGGGTAACTATTGTGCTGTCTTAGTGGACCTAGATCTTAGGAAGCCACTCATGTTGCTAGAGTCACGTCGTCAAGAGGAATTGCGTCAAGTCTTTACTGGATGGGGAGAAGAGGTGTTGAGTAGAATTGTGGAAGCCAGTATCGATCTGTGGAGGCCATACCGGGATCTATAGCGGTCCTAAGCCATTTGTAAACGTCAGGATGCCTGAAGCCCAGTGCTGGCAAGGATCAGCATTTACAATTCATATCGGATTGCTATAGTTGAAGAAATGATGCCAAATGCGACAGTGGTGGCAGATAGGTTCCATGTAATGAAGATAGTCAACGAAGAGCTAGACAAAGAGAGAAGAAAAGAGAAGAAAGCTGCGGGAAAGATTGAGAGCAAAGCAGAAAGAGAGGAAAAGCTAGAAGCAATCAATAAAACAAAATATATTTCTGCTTCTAACGGATTCTATGGCACCAGTGTATAGTGAAGTACCAATGGATGTTTGATAGAGCTAGCTTGTCGTGGATGAGACGCCGATCGTGCCTGCAGCCAAACGGGGAGACAAGAGCATCTGCATGCCAGTCGAGACTGAAGCCCAGTATCAGAGCTTGATGGAGAATGCCGATGCCTGCCGCAGCCATCTGATGCAACTGTGGAGGCGGCATCCGGAGCTATTGCCTGCCCATTTCGAACAGGGCTTCCGCTTTCACAGCTTTGTCTATTCGCGCAAGCTGGGGCTGCGCATGCGTCGAATTGAGTTGCATGCCACCCAAGAGGTCTATCAACTGCGGCCAGATTTTGTCATGCCCTACATGGTTGGGCGCACCGAGCAGGTGGAAAAAGGACTCTACCTGTGCCGCTTTGGCGTTCCCTTCGATGGCTTAGCTTACGTGCTGGGGCGCAACAGCATGTATTGGTATCGAGCCTATCGCTCGTTGGGTCGCTGCTCGATTGTGGGCTCCACGGTCAAAGCCCCCGAACGCTTGCCCGAGCATCTGCTGGCCGATGAGAAGCATACCTGGTGGCAAGGGCAACGAGTCTACCTGCCCACCACCGTGGCTCAGGGGTGCATTTTAGGGGCTAGTCTGACCACTGCCGCGAGTACAGAAGCCTTGCGCTGCGGCTATCTGGAGTTTGTGCAGCAGGCTCAAGCGCTGCAACCGGACTACAAGCCCCAAACAGTCAACACAGATGGCTGGGAAGCTACCCAACAAGCTTGGTGCATATTCATCCGACTTCGGGGTCTTGTCCGCTTTTGGTGATGCAGAGAAGGTATAGGAGAATACCAGGTGCAAACCCTCACTCTGCCAAGCCCGTGGAACTTTTACAGCATCTCCTGCCCAGCCAAACGGATGTGAGCTTGAACAGTTGGAGTATCGATCCGGCCAACCAACAGCTCGTTGTTAACCTCTGCTCGACTCAAACGGTGGCCTGTTGCCCGCTGTGTCATCGCTCCACCGATCGCATCCATAGCCACTATGAGAGAACGTTGAGGGATTTGCCATTGGTTCAATTCACGCTGACGATATTGCTCCAAGTCTGTAAGTTCTTCTGCCTCAACGAGCGTTGCCCTCGGCGTATCTTTACGGAGCGTCTGCCCGAGGTTGTCGCGCCTTGGGCCAGACGCACGACTCGCTACACGGCTCAACTGGAAGCGATGGGCTTAGCCCTCGGTGGTTCGGCAGCAGCCCGCTTGAGCCATCAGCTCGGATACGGATACAGCCGCAACACCATCTTGCGAGCCATCTCCAAATTGCCCCTACCAGTCATGGCCACGCCAAAGATATTGGGGGTGGATGATTTCGCGTTTCGCACGGGTCATCATTACGGAACGATCTTGGTCGACTTGGAGACCAACCAACCGATCGCACTACTCCCCGACCGGGCGGCTGGGACCTTAGCAGCCTGGTTGAAAGAGCATCCTGGCGTGAAGATTCTCTCGAGAGATCGCTCCAAAGCCTACAGGCGAGGCATGAGCGATGGAGCACCCGATGCCATCCAGGTAGCCGATCGCTTTCATCTGTTGCAGAATCTCGAAGAGGCTTTAGAGAAAGTCTTTAAGGGACAAACCCAGTCGCTCGAACAGGTTGAGCAGCAACAGATTCAAGCCCAACAGCCAACCGAAGCACCGACCCCCGAAGCTGCTCCGGATAGATATCGAACCCAAAGGGAAGTCAATCGGGCCATACGACTGGAGAAGTGGGAACAAACCCATGCTCTACGCAAGCAAGGCTATGCCATTAAAGACATTGCCCATCACCTCGGCATTGGCGAGCGAACGGTGTATACCTACCTGGCCGCGTCAACGTTTCCGGAATGGCAATATCCTGTGGGGCGGCGGAGAAACCCCAGTTGTTTGGATCCATACAAGGCTTACCTGTCAGAGCAATGGCAGCAAGGGCGCCAACAAACTAAACAGTTGTTTGGCGAGATCCAACAGCAAGGGTACCCGGGCAGCTATATGACCGTCGCCCGTTACACTCGGCAGTTGCGTTGCTCTCTGCCCTCCATCAAGCCCAGCCGAGAATCCCTCAATGACTTACCGGGTCGGGGACCAGCGCCATCACCCGCCACACCAGTGTCAGAGCCTTTGAGTGCCAAGCGGGCGGCTTGGCTGCTGTTGACACGGCCTGAAAACCTTACGCCTGAGGAGAAAACCCTGCTGGAAAAACTGGGCCAGCAGCCAAAGTTATCGGGGGCGATCGCTCTGGCTCAGGGGTTCATCAAACTGGTGCGCGAGCGACTGCCTGGGGAATTCGACGATTGGCTGGAGACAGCTGTGAGCAGCTCAATCAAGGCATTACGGAGTTTTGCCAAGGGTCTTCAAGAAGATTACGATGCGGTGAAAGCAGCTCTCACACTCGAGGTGAGCAATGGGCCAGTGGAGGGTCAAAACAACCGACTAAAAATGCTGAAACGGCAGATGTTTGGAAGGGCTGGGCTCGAGCTATTGGCCAAGCGCCTCATCCTAATCAGTTGATTCTTATACGAAATAAGCGCCTCATTTAGGACAGATTTAACGATCACCAAAAGCGGACAAGACCCCGAAGTTGGGCGTGATTAGGGTGCCGAAGTTGGGGTTATTTTGCAACAACAATACTTTCGGGAATTGGAGGTGTTCTCACATTTATTTTTAGTGGACTTGGTGGTGGTAGTGGCAGAACCCAATTCTAATCAACTTTATTCATGCCGAAGTCAGAGCACTTACTTGCATACAACAAAACGATCCTTAGAGGGTGTAAATATTTGTGAGATAGAGCCAGATCATAAAGCATTTAGCTAAAGTGAAACACCTCTCGCCTTTCGTGTGGAGATTTCGCAGCTGACTGAGTAGGAGTTTAGAGTGTGTCAAAAGAAGATTATGCAAAGCAGTTCGAACTTGCGATGGAGTTCCGTCAGCAGGGGAACTACAAAGCTGCCTACGAGGCGTTTGTTGAATTGGCCTCGCAGTATCCCGGAAGACCTGAAATACACGGTATGGCTGGCGATATGGCGAAAAGGCTCGGCTTACGTGACGAGGTGGAAAAGCATTTTAGGATTACGTCAACACTGAGCCCAAAGAAAGAACTTCCCTCAGTGCTCTATTTTCATGCATTGATGAAGAACTCAAAAATTCGTGAAGCTATATTAGAACTCAAACGATTCTATTCAGTTGGAGAACCTAAAGAGTATGAACTGTTGTTGGACGATCTTCGTGAAGGGGCAAAAACTTCTGAAGCAACTAGTGATTTCCTCGAGGCTATTGAGGCAGAGCTGCAATCAAATGACACTTGACTTGGAGGCAATGATTGTGAAAGACGAAGAATATGAAAAGCAGTTTATGCATGCAATGGCTTTACGAAGCTAAAAAAAATATCAAGCTGATTATAAGGCATTTGTCGCATTAATTTCCAAGTATCCGAAGAGAGGTTCCGCCTACCCGATGGCTGGTGAAATGGCTAAGGAAATAGGGCTGTTCGATGAATCGGAGTATTTTTTTCAAAATCACCTCAAAGATAAGTTCAACTAATGAGTTAAGCTCGGTCTGTTACTTTCATGCTTTGTTGAGGACCAGACATAACGAAGAAGCTATCCGAGAGATACAGCGCTTCTACTCAGTTGGGAAACCGGAAGAATACGAACGAATCCTGGAAGACTTCAGAGAAGCAGCCCAAAACTCGAACACTACTAAGACTTTTCTTGAGTCGGTGGAGAGAGCGAGCGGCGAAATTTAGCTGGAGGAGAGACATTACACCTCGGGAATCAGATACAGCAAGGCTTAATGATGGAGGTGCGATCGCCGAGTATCGCTATCAGTACGATGCGGCCAATCGCATTACTGAGTTAGTTTCAATCGATGGGGTCAGCAGCTTCAGCTATGACGAGCGCAGTCAACTCATCTCGGCAGAGCATAGCTTCCAGACTGATGAGGTTTACACCTATGACGCCAATGGCAATCGCACCAATGACGGCTCTCGCTCAGGCCCTGACAATCGATTGCTCGAAGACGAGCAATTCCTCTACGACTACGACAATGAGGGCAACCGCATTCGTCAGACGGACAGAGCGACTGGAGAGGTCACCGAATACGAGTTCGACCATCGCAATCAATTGAGAACAGTTGTTACCCGCGATAGCGATGGCAACACCATCCTCTCGGCGGAATATGACTACGATGTCTTCGGCCGTCGCATTCTCAGAACTGTCGATCTGGATGGAGATGGAGCTTTAGCCGCGCAAACGGAGCGTTTTGTGTATGACAAAGAGCACATTTCTCTTGTATTTGATGGCGAGGGCGATCTGACTGCTCGCTATTTGCACGGTCCGGTAACAGACCAAATACTGGCTCAGGAAGATGCTCAGGGCAGAGCACTCTTTACTCTGACCGATAATTTAGGGACCGTGCGAGATCTGGTCGATGCAGGGGGTAGTATTGTCAATCACATTCTCTACGATAGCTTTGGGAATATTACTGGACAAACTAATCCCAGTATTGAGTTTCGATTTAGTTTCACAGGCCGCGAGTTCAACGTAGAAACTGGGTTCTACTACAATAGAAGACGTTATTATGACTCGTCCAGTGGACAGTTTGTAAGTCAAGATCAATTAGGCTTCAGTGCAGGTGATTCTAACCTTTATAGATATGTTTTTAATAGCCCTACAACCTTCACCGATCCCACTGGTGAATTCGTTCCATTATTTGTGGTTACTGGCGGAATAGGGCTGCTGGCTGGGGCTGCTGGCTCGGTTGCAGGCCAACTTATTTCTACAGGAAGTATAGATATTGGCGATGTGGTAATCGCCGCTGGAGTAGGAGCTGCTGCTGGTGCACTGGCACCTGTTGTTGCAACAAGCGCCTTGGGAGCTGTTCTTTTGGGGACAGGTGCAAATGTATCTCAAGTTACACTGACTGAGTTTTCCAATGGTAATGCAACCAGATCGCAATTGAAGATGAGCTAGGGCGTATTACGACTTCGGTCTACGACGAGCTGAATCGTTTGGCCGAAGTGACGGATGCATTGGGAGAAACTAACCGTCTGAGTTACGACGGCGAAGGCAATCTCATCGAGACTATCGATGCATTAGGCCGTGTTAGCACCCTCAGCTATGACGGGCTCAACCGTTTGGTGGAAACCACCAATGCTGTAGGCGATCGTGTCACTTTGACCTACGACGCTGTTGGTAACGTTATCGCGCGGGAGGACGAGCTCGGTCGGGTGACGACGTTCGCATTCGATAATCTCAATCGCTTGACTCAAACCACTAATATTTTAGGTGATAGTTTCAGAAATACTTACGATGCTGTCGGTAATCTGATTGCATTCCAAGACGAATTAGGGCGGGTTACGACTTCGGAGTATGACGTTCTCAATCGATTGGTACAGACTACTAATGCTTTAGGCGACAGCGTCACCTTTACCTATGATTCTGTCGGTAATTTGACTGCCTCCCAAGATGAGTTAGGGCGCGTTACAACCTCAAACTATGACGAGCTCAATCGTTTGGTGCAAACCACCAATGCCTTGGATGACAGCACCAACTTCATCTACGATGCGGCGGGGAATTTAACTGCATTCCAAGACGAGCTAGGGCGTATCACAACTTCGGAGTATGACGAGCTCAATCGTCTGGTACAAACCACCAATGCTTTGGGTGACAGCACCAATTTCACCTACGATGCCGTCAGCAATCTGATTGCTTTCCAGGATGAATCAGGCCGGGTTACGACTTCGGAGTATGACAAACTCAACCGTCTAGTTCAAACTACTAACGCTTTGGGTGACAGCACCAATTTCACCTACGATGCGGCAGGGAATCTGACTGTCTTCCAAGATGAATTAGGACGTGTTACGACTTCGGAGTATGACGAGTTCAATCGGTTGGTACAAACCACCAATGCTTTGGGTGACAGCACCAATTTCACCTACGATGCGGCAGGAAATCTGACGGCTTTCCAGGATGAATTAGGGCGCGTCACGACTTCGGAGTATGACGAGCTAAACCGTCTGGTGCAAACCACCAATACCTTGGGTGACAGCACCAATTTCACCTACGATGCGGCAGGAAATCTGACGGCTTTCCAGGATGAATTAGGGCGCGTCACGACTTCGGAGTATGACGAGCTCAACCGTCTGGTACAAACTACTAACGCTTTGGGGGATAGCACCAACTTTACCTATGACGCTGTCGGAAATCTGACTGCATCCAAAGACGAGTTAGGGCGCATCACTAGTTTCGGTTACGACGCGCTCAATCAACAAATTCGCATCACCGATGCCCTCGGCAACTCCACCCTGTTTAACTACGACGCTGTCGGCAACCTTAACGCTATCGAGGATGCCTTAGGGCGAGTGACGACTTCTGAGTATGACGTCCTCAACCGCCTTACCCAAACCACCAATGCTTTGGGGAATAGCATCAACTTCATCTACGATGCTGTTGGCAATCAGACTGCCTTTACTGATGAGTTGGGGCGCACTACTCGCTTCGGTTATGACGAGCTCAACCGACAAACTCGCATCACCGATGCCTTGGGTAACTCGACACTGTTCAGCTACGACGCCGTCAGCAATTTGACCTCGCAAGCCGATGCTTTGGGCAATACCACCCGCTTTGTTTACGACGAGCTCAATCGAGAGATCGCTACTATCGATCCACTCGGGTTTACCACCACCTCCAGCTATACCGCTGTCGGTACCCTCGCATCCTTCACTGACGCCTCCGGCAACACCACCACGTATGAGTATGACGCCCGCGACCTATTGGTGCGCGAAACCAATCCTCTGGGCGACAGCCGCACTTTTAGCTACAACGCAGTCGGTAACTTAACTAGCCTCATCGATCGCAACGGTCGTCAAACCGATTACAGCTACGATTTACTCGATCGCCTCTCACAAGAACGCTTCTCAGACAGTGTAGGTAGCACAGTTGACCAGATCGACTATAGCTACGATGCCGCCAGTCAACTGATTGGCATCCGTGACTTCGACTCCAGCTATACCTACATATTAAATGTCAACCATCCTGGCCGGTCGGCGTCAATCATTCTGACCGGTTACTGTAACGCGCAGTAAGCGGATGATGGTCGCATCAGCCAAGAAGTGCTCGGTGAGAGCAGTGGCGTCAGCCATCCTGTCGAGTTGCGATCGCCAAAAATGCAAACCTCGACGGCCTGCTGTGGCTGGGAACTCTCAGTTGGAATCGCAGTGTTTGTCGCGCTATCCAAACAGCGATCGGTGAAAGCAGTGGCGTCAAGCATCCTGCCGGGTTGCGATCCGCTAAGAATGCGAGTCTCGACAGCCTGCTATGGCTGGGAACCTCAGTTGGAATCGCGATGTTTGTCGCGCTATCCAAACAGCGATCGGTGAAAGCAGTGGCGTCAACTATCCTGCCGGGTTGCGATCGCCAACAGAGTGAGACTCAACGGCCTTCTGTCGCCGGAAACTTTCAGTTTGAATCTCGATGATGGTGGCGTGATGCACGAGGCGATCGACCGCCGCAACCGTCATGATGGTGTCGGCAAAAATAGAATCCCAAGCACTGAAGGGATGATTGGAAGTGATGGCCAAACTGCGCCGTTCGTAGCGATGGGAGATCAGCTCGAAGAGCACCGACGTTTCAGCCTCCGAGCGTTTGACGTAACCAATATCGTCAAGCACCAACAACTCGAACTGATCGAGAGCCAGCAGCTGAGTCGGTAGTGAAAGCTCAAGCTTAGCCTGCTGTAACTGCTGCACCAGAGTGGTGGCACTGACGAACTTCACCCGAGCGCCTAACTCAATCAGGGAGCGGGATACAGCCGTAATGACATGAGTTTTCCCAACTCCACTGGGTCCGAACAAGAGCAAATTTTCTCCTCGCTCCAACCAACCCCGGTCATTAGCTAACTGCATCAGTTGAGTCTGATTGAGATGGGGGCAGTGGTCAAAGTTGAAATTGGTCAGCGACTTGCCGGGAGGCAACTGAGCCTGCTTGAGATAGCGCTGTACCCGGTTGTGGTAGCGCTGAGCCTGCTCCTGTTCGCACAGAGCGGCGAGAAATTGACCGTAGGACCATCCCTGCTCGCTAGCCTGTTGCTCCAGGGAGCTCCACTGTTTGAGCATGTGGGGCAGGCGCAGGGATTTGAGCAATAGCGGTAGGGTCTGCTGGATGCGGGGATTGGATAGAGTCATGGCAAATCAGTTGGTCGTAGTCGAATAAAGAATGTTGATGTACCTCCAGCGGATGGGGGGAGGATTGAGTCTGCCCGAACTGTTGCTGCAAGCCAGATAGGGTCAAGCTTTGGGCCGCAAACTGAGATTCGAGATACTCCAGCACCGCCTGTTGCTTGTCTTGTTTGGCGGCGATGTAGAGGGATGCCACCATCAACCGGCAAGCAGTATCGGAACCGAACTGCTCGAGAAACTGGCCCCACAAACGGCGGTAGTCCTCGCTGGGAAGGAGCTGCTCGCGCCATTGACAGTTGAGCAGGGCTCTCGGCTTGCTCCTCAAACTGTCAATCACATGCCGGTAATCGAGCTGGCGACCCCGGCGGCTGGGAGCCTCTTTGGGCACGTGCAATCGCTTCAACTCCACCACTGGTTGCAGACCCACAAACCCCACCAAGCGGTCGTGGTGTAAGTGGATCGTCAGTCGCTGGCCAATCAATCGAGAGGGGACGGTGTAGAGGATACAGCACACGCTGATGGTACTGTTGCGAGTCACCTTAACCGAGAGCACTTCGCAATCCGGGTGACGATGAGTCGGCAGAGCTCCCAGAAATTCTCGTTCGATGCCGAACTCTGCCTCGCAGCTCTGATTGAGAGAGGCCACCACTTCGGCAATACAAGCCTGATAGTCGGCTTTCGAGTCGAAGTCCGTGCTTCCCCGCAGCAGCAGGGCTTGGCGTAATCGCTGTTTGAAGTGACCGTGCGGGGATTCGATGGAACCGTTCTCGTGACCCTGACCCCGGTTATTCCGACTGGGCCGCATGCGGTAGTGTTCGCACAGCTTTTGGTAGCTGAAACTCAAGTCTTTTTCCGCTCGTCCTCCCAGGTTGCGATAGGCAGCACTGAGGCTATCGGTGCGATGTGCTTTGGGCACTCCGCCACATTCATGCAGGGCATTTTGCAGGCATTCGGAGAGACTGATGAAACTTTCCCCCCCTTCCACAATCTCCACATATTGCCAACCGCTGTAGGCCAGACGGTAGTGATAGAGCAGGTGGGCAAAGGCTTCTCCCCCGATGGTGACCTTCACCTGTTTCAGTTGCGTGTAATCCGACAGACCTTGCTCGCCTGGACGATGCTCCTGGGGAAACATCACTTCTTTGGCTGGGCCATGCTGGGCTCGCCATTGCTGCACTCGCCTTTGCAGCGTTCTCAAGATGGAACGGGAATACTCGCCAGGGTGCTTCCTCTGTAGATAGAGCAACAGGGTCATCGGTTTGAGCTTCGGTTCCCGACGCAGCAACGGTTCCAGCTCACTTTCCCACACAGCCTCTAGCGGATCTGGGCGACTGCGCCAGCGCTGACGCGCCTTTCCCGGTTGATGCTCCCCCCTCTCAATTCGTCGACTGCTTCGGGTTGATATTCCAGCTTTGGCTGCCGCAGCTTCCTGCTCGCAACCTCCCTCTCTTGCATTCATATAGATCTTGACCTGTCGTTGATTGATTCGTTGACCGGGCACTGTGCAGATGGGGATATGGGTTGCTGCTTAGTTTCCGCTTTCACCGGCCAAGATGATTGACACTTGGCGGCCAAGATCATTGTCGCCAGATAGTGCTAGCCTGCGATCGCCCTAATGGGTTTAGCTATTGTAAGTTGGCCATCAAACCTAACCATTCGCCGCAGCGGATGCTTGGCAAAACTATTGCTCTTCGTTGAGAGGTTATCTAGCACCGCTAACCTCAAGGACGTTAGGCGGACCGATACATCTGCCCAGTACACAAGGGCTATACTGGTTATAAATACAGGTGTATACTCGGCCCATGCGAGATTCCAAGATCGAGTGGACTGATCATACTTTCAATCCTTGGTGGGGATGTACCAAGGTTTCCCCTGCTTGCGACAACTGCTATGCCGAAGCCTGGGCAAAACGAACTGGCCATTCAGTATGGGGCCACAGAGCTGAAAGAAGGTCTCTCAGTGACAACTATTGGATGCAACCGCTAGTCTGGGATAAGGAGGCCGGTGAGTCTGGCCGTAAGCGAGTGTTTTGCGCTTCTATGGCTGACGTATTTGAATGGCGCCAAGACCTCAACAAGTATAGGAGGCGCCTCTGGCAGCTCATAGAGGACACTCCAAACTTGGACTGGCTCTTGCTCACAAAACGACCGCATCTCGCTGGGCGCTTGACTCCTTGGGGGGACAACTGGCCGACAAACGTGTGGTTAGGGACAACAGTTGAGGACCAAGCCGCAGCCCTGAAACGAATACCCAAACTCGTAGAGAGCAATGCTAGGGTGAAGTTTCTTTCTTGCGAACCATTGCTTGAAGATTTAGATCTTTCGCGATGGATTAGCAGTCTTTCTTGGGTAATTACTGGTGGCGAAACGGGCTCAAAGGCAAGGCCCACCTCCCCTGATTGGTTTAGACATATCCGGGACGTTTGCGTCCAGCACAATGTACCTTTTCACTTCAAGCAGTGGGGTGACTGGTTTCCCGCACAAGAGATGGGAGACCAGTTTGTCACAAAGAAAGTGGAAGTTTGGTATGGCGAGAAATTCGTCAAAGTTGGCAAGAAAAACACTGGTCGGTTGCTTGATGAATTAATGTGGAATCAGCTTCCGGCAACTTAGCAAAAAGAAAAGGACAAGGAATGTCCCCAAGTAGCAGCGATAAGTTTTTCGACGAATCCCAAGAGCAGTCAGTCGTAAAGGCGACCATCGTCGAGAAGTACTTTGTGGCTTGGGCGAAGATTATTATCGCAACTCAGAAACGTTTTCCAAGACGTACCCAGAAGCTGGGATATGTAGATCTGTTTGCTGGGCCAGGTAGATACAAAGATGGGTCAATATCTACTCCACTTCGAATTCTAAACCGAGCACTAGATGATCCGGAGATCAGCGAGAGACTGGTAACAATCCTCAACGATAAGAACGAAGATCACTCAAGCTCACTCCTATCCGCAATTGGCGAACTTGAGAATATTTCCCGATTAAAAAACTCTCCAATCGTCTGGAACGAAGAAGTGGGAGAGGATATTGCCAAGCAATTCGAAGAGATTATAACAATCCCTTTGTTTGCATTTATTGATCCTTGGGGATACAAAGGGCTTTCGCTGCGACTTGTCGATGCATTCCTGAAAGATTGGGGCTGTGACTGCATTTTTTTCTTCAACTACTCTCGGATAAATGCAGGGCTGTCTAATCCACTAGTCAAACAACACATGGAAGCATTATTCGGCGATGAAGCTGAAGCTCTGTCAGCCAGGTTGAATGGCATGTCATCACAGGAAAGAGAAACAACCATAGTCGAAAGTTTGGCACAGGTCCTCAAATCCTTCGGGCACCGATACGTCCTACCGTTTTGTTTCAAGAATCAAAGCGGCAAGCGTACTACGCACCACCTGATCTTCGTATCCAAGGCTTTTAAGGGTTATGAAGTGATGAAAGAGGTCATGGCGAAGGAATCATCGAAAGAGAATCAAGGTGTTCCATCGTTTGAATTTGTTCCACCGTCTTCTGCGGAACAGAAGTTGCTATTCGAGCTCAACCGGCCATTGGATGAACTGGAGCAACTTCTCCTCAGTTCGTTCAGAGGCCGCACGTTAACGATGAAAGAGATCTACGAGCAACACTGCGTTGACACCCCGTATATCAGCAGGAACTACAAGGAGGTGTTAAAGAAGATGGAGGATGAATCCAGAATTTCAACAACGGGCAGGAGGAGCAATAGGGGGTTTGCAGACTACATCCAGGTGACGTTTCCAGATTAGCAATCTAAAAGTCCGCCTAACAACAGCTTGTACGCGGACACTTGACTGCTGCCTCCCTTCGCTGCCGCTCCGGTCGTTGCCGTCAAGTGCCGGTGAAGCCAGGCGTTCGACTGCTTTAATTGTCGAGTAGACATGCGTATATTTTTTGAAATCTGGAGATAATTGCATGGTTTCGAGAAGTGATGACAGCAATCTTCTAGCGATTGCTCTTGTCTTATCTAGACTGGCAAATACCAGTGAGCGGAGATATGCAATGCTTCTGGACAGATTTCTGGAAAGGCGATTACCTCAAATGCTAGATATACACACAGGAGAAAAAGAATTAGATATTCTACTTGAAGATCTAATTCAGAGTGGTGACTTTGAGGATCTGATTTTGAGAGAAGATCCTAGAGGCAGGAAAGATCTTTACTCAAGAAGGGCATTAAGAGACGAAGCACAGGAAGTAGCAGAATTTACAGTTCAGCGTTTCCGTAGAGAATTAGAAGATTCAGTATTTCATCGGTTGGATGGTGTAAATAGACAATTGGAATCGATTCAACAAGCACAGACAAGATTAGATTCCGAGAACTTAAATAGAAATAATCAATTAGAGCTTTCTAAAGCTGAAATTCAATCTTATTTATGGCTTTTGACTACAGGAGCTGATATTGCTAGTATTGATATAAAACGGTATATACCTGTACGAATTTACGTTTCTGATCCTGTACCAAGTTCTGATGAGCTAAGTAATTTGCTCATCGCTCTTGATGAGATGTCTGGATTAATTGGCTTTGAAAAAACTGGTGAATTCCCAAGTGAGCAGGGATCATGGTGGAAGCAAATATTTTATCGAACTCAAGACGCTGTTTCGCAGAAACATGTACAGAAGAGACTTAAAAAAATAGAACGAGCGATCCAGACAAATTATTTAGATAAGCCACAAGCTGAGGCAAATGAACATCAAGCAGATGCTGTTTCCTCCCTTGTAAATGTGCTGAAAGAAGTACCAGATGCATGTATTCAAGTCGGTTCATTATTGATGGTAAAAACTACAAGTTCTGATGGTAAATCCATGATAGTAGCCCGAACTTTGACAGCTCAAGAACTAAAGTTATTGGAAGAAAATCAACCTATGCTGCGCTGTCCTGATCGCATTCTCGAATGGCTGAATAATAGAGATAAACCTTTGTTTGGAGGAGTGGAAGATGGAGGCGACAGCGGTCGAACACTTCGTTGGAGCGGACAGTCAGAAGATCCTGGTGGTGATGCATAGGTTATTTGCTGCCGCTGATCTTGGGCGTTAGGTCTCTGTTGTCCTTAAGTTTTGTGGGTGAAATTGGGAGGTGCTAGCCTGCGATCGCCTTAATTGGTTTGGCTATTGCAAGTGAGCCATCAAACCTAACCCTTCACCGCAGCGGATGCTTAGCAAAATTATTACTCTTCGTTGAGAGTTGATCTAGCACCGCCAACCTCAAGACCGTTGGCCTTAGTTTCTCCACTCATATTTTTGCTTCGCCTTTAGTCTTTTGGTTGCTTCATTTTCAGCCTTTGTGTTCTGATTTAAAGCTTTTGATATAAATCTAATCTATATGGAGATCTGGAGTTTTTAGGTATTGCACTCGGCCCCCTAAATCTCCCACTAGTGGGGGGGGGGTAGGGGGGAAATATAGTATTTGACGACGTTAGTGAGAAGAACTGAAAAGTGCTCATTAAAACTATAAGTTTCTGACTAGATTGGGTTTAGGTGCGATTATTCTTAATCTTTTTTGCGTATTAGCATTGTTTTATTGCGATCGGTTCTAGTGCAATTCTAGACAGTGTAAATCAGCATCATTCAAAAGTGCTTGCGTTGCTTCCTTGCTACCCCGTATTAAAGCTTCAACTTGACTGGTTGATGTATTGCCACACCGTAGCCACACCACCTTAGGTGGAGAACCATACAATCGGCTTCTTTCTGCAAAGTCTGCATCTTGGGTCACAATACAGAAATCATTTTGCTTCGAAAACTCCCAGATCTCCGTATCTGTCTTCTCCGCTAGCCTATGAAATTGTACGTGGCTAGATCCAGGGAAAATATCATCCAAACGGCTTACCAACTTTCGGCTCAAGTTCTGGTCAAACAGTAACTTCAAGTTGCACTCACTGAAGTAACTAGGCGATGATCGCGATCGGCTGCAAACTCTAGACATGCTCTTATGTCTGTTTCCGTCAACTCTGGGAAATCGTCAGTAATCTCAGCGAAGGACATTCCAGCAGCTAACCAGCCCAACACATCGTAGACCGTGATCCGCATCCGGCGAATACAGGGTTTTCCGCCACGCTTATCCGGCTCAATGGTGATTATGTCACGATAGTCCATAAGACAGTGAGGACGCTTACATTTTGTTTAAGTATAGGACAGGCTAACACTGTGTTGCAAGGAACGCTTAATTTATACGTCATTCGTTTGAATTCTAGGTTACTTCCGCGCCCCTGAGTACGACCGTTAGGTTTCTACTGTCCTTAAATTTTGTGGGCAAAATTGGGAGTGCTAACCTGCGATCGCCCTAATTGGTCTAGCTACCGCAAGTTGGCCATCAAACCTAACCATAGGCCCTGAGGCAGGGTTATTTCATTCAAAGATAGTCCTGAGCTCGACTTTATCCATCTAGGCCGCATAGGTGAGCACGTCAGTCATACGGTTCAGCAAGGAGCGTGGAACTTTTACCATCTCAGGTGAATCATGAGACATGGAAAAAGTCGAAACCCAAAGCTCAGAGCGGACCCAAGCGATCGCATCTGCAAAGGTGGGCAAAGACTTGGAATACCATGCTGCCTGTCGGATCTTGAAGCGAGATTGCCGTTGCAATTGATCGGCCATTAGAGTGACGAAGGAGAACAAGCCAAACAATGCCGGAGTTGTGCGAGCGATCGCTAAATCCGACCATTGCCTCTGCGTCTCGACGCCCAAGTGAGCCCGCACTTGCTCGAACGTGACTTCTACTTGCCAGCGGCGTACGAACCACCGCACAATTTGTTCTGGCGAGTAATCCAAATTTGTAAAGAGCAAAGCTTGAGGCTCAAACTGACCTTGAGGGTCCCGCAGCAAGACCCATCGAATCGGCACCACTGGCTTGCCGACGTGATACCAGACCGCAGTCCCCGTAGCCATGTCAACCTCACGGGTGTCTCCACCATACCAAGGGGAGATACTTGCCCTGAACCATTGAGTATCGGCACTGCTCAAGACTTGTGCGAGAGTGGGCAGTCTTCGACCCTTACGTCGGGGACGACCCATCTGCCCTGGTTGGCGAACAGGAGCGGGTTCATACAAAGCAGCATCCAGCCGTAAGCGAGTAATCACATGGACTGGTTGGGGCAATCGGCGCAAAGCATCCAGGAAATCCAAAGCAGCAAAGCTGCTATCGCAGGTAACGACCATCTCACGAGAGGGTAGCCAGCGTCGAACTCGAACGACTACCTGCCTGCCCCAGTCAGTCAGAGTCTTGTGTCGACAATTGCGGCTGTGGTTGTAGCGCTCGGACGGAGCTAATGCCGTTAACACCGGTAAAGCCCAAACCCGCTCTGCCCAGGGAATCTCAGCCAGTAGCATCAAGCTCAACCAACGCAGGCCACTGGCTTTGACAAAATGACTGCGGCTGGAGCGCACCGGATCTCGATAGATGCCTTTGGCCTTGATTTAGGCTCCTCTGTGTCGCTCGAGCGTATCGTCCAAGCCAAAGACCAGCGGGCCCACTGGATGAAAGAAGGCCAACAGCAGATGTAACAGAACCTGGCTAACCGCCAAGCTAGACCATTGGGCGCGATTGAGGACGCGGTGGTAATTCTGAAACTGCCGCTGCTGGCCCAACCCCATGACTCGCAGTATTGCGCTTACGGTCCGCTTGCCGGGGGCGAGGATGGCTCCGACAACTAGCACTTGGGCTGAATTCCAGACGCTGGTTGAAAACAAGTTGGCAAATGGCAGCAGCAAGCTGGCTAGTTCCGTTGGCAGATTCAACATCAACAAGAAGGCTTTGACAGAGATACCAGCTTAGCTCTGCAGCAGTGCTCATACCCAAGAGGACTACCTGTCACTTACTGCTCGTTGCTGGATAAAGTCGAGCTTACAAACGGCTTGCCCTTAACGAGCATCTGTTGGACTTATTTATTTCCATGTTTGAGTTGGAGCCAAGTTCAATTAAATCCCACCCCAGCTACCAGAACCTGCTTGGCTACGGGGCTATAGCAGCCTAATTCTGTCCGGAGCATTGATACAGATGGTGTGGAGAAAATATAAATATAAGCCCCAGGTGCATACGGGGCAAAGACTAGAGGGTTTATTCTTATTCATAAGAGAGCTCTATATTCAAGAGTAAAAGCTTTCCACAACTTTAAATCCGATCGTCAAACTGAAGGCAAATGCAGAGATGAAATCCTCAAATCCTTACAGAACAGCTATTACAGGCGAGTAGCATTCTTTTTTCAAGTAGCTCAATCCTAAAAAAGTTATCTATCAATTTATCGAGCTTATCCCAATATGACAGAAGAGGGATATAGCAGCCCTAAATCAGTTGTGATTTTTCAAGATGTTATAATCAAGTTAGATATCTTGAGAGGTGTATGAAATGTCTAAAAGTAGTCAGACAGGCAATATAGAGAAGGCTGAAGTAGATGCATTAAAGGAACTAAGAGAGTTTATTGAAAGCAATCCTGACTCTCGAGAGCTCAAAAGGGCTTTGGCTGTTCGGATGCTGATTGAGGGTATGAGCCGAGCTCAGATTCAGGCGATACTAGAGGTATCGCTTCCCTTTATCAGCAAGTGGAAAGTAAATTTTGCTCTGGGAGGTATTGAAGCATTAAGGCTGGGTTATCAAGGTTCTGTAGGATATCTCAATCCAGAAGAACGTGAAGAAATTATTGAGTGGATCAAAACTCAGAATTCTTGGAGCTTGCCAGAATTAGAAAATCATATTGAAGATAATTATAATGTCTGTTTCAAGTCAAAGCAAAGCTACTACGAGCTTTTTAAAGAAGCAGGCATCAGTTGGAAGAAGTCGCAAAAAAAGAATCCAAAAAGAGATGATGAAGCAGTCAAGAAGAAACATCAAGAGATCTGTGAATTGCTGGAGTCCAATCGAGAAGACATAGAGTCTGGAAAGCTTGTGGTGTATTTGATTGACGAGTGTCATCTTCTCTGGGGAGATGTTTGTGGTTACGTGTGGGGTCCAAAGGGAGAACGAATAGAACTGGTTCTAACGGATTTTGTGGTCAGTCAGTGTGAGGCTGTCTACGTCCATTCATGGAGGAGGCCAGCAGCAAGTTGCGCAACCAGTTGTCGTGATAGCAGAAGCCATTGAGCTCGGCAAAAGGAGAATGGCGCTGTGGACAACGGTCTCGGGTGCGGGTGCCATAGGGATGGAAGTTCCACAGTAGAGCCATTGAGCGCAGGTAGAGTTTTGCCGAGTCCTGCGTGCCATGAAAATACTGCATGGCAAACAACAGTCGGTCTTGATAATTCATTAAGCGGTCAAGATGAGCACTAGTGCGATAGGCACCTGGCCAGTCGTAGGCCAAGGCAAAGCGGTCTCCCTGCTGCCAGAAGCGGCGGATGCGCAGTTGTTGTAGAGCCTCAAGGTTGGGCTGGGTCTTACTCCACTCATAAAAGCGCCGCAGCCGTTGAGAAAACTGGGCTTTAGTGGAGGCGTGATAGATGTGCCACAGTCGCTGGTTGAGTTGCGCGAACAACTGGGGTAGACGGCGGCACCCTCGGCGGAGCTTGAGCACCTAGTGCAGAAAACAGCTCACAATCGTAATGGCGGGCAACAGAATCTGCCAAGTGCAAAATAACGCCAACTTCGGGGTCTTGTCCGCTTTTGGTGATCGTTAAATCTGTCCTAAATGAGGCGCTTATTTCGTATAAGAATCAACTGATTAGGATGAGGCGCTTGGCCAATAGCTCGAGCCCAGCCCTTCCAAACATCTGCCGTTTCAGCATTTTTAGTCGGTTGTTTTGACCCTCCACTGGCCCATTGCTCACCTCGAGTGTGAGAGCTGCTTTCACCGCATCGTAATCTTCTTGAAGACCCTTGGCAAAACTCCGTAATGCCTTGATTGAGCTGCTCACAGCTGTCTCCAGCCAATCGTCGAATTCCCCAGGCAGTCGCTCGCGCACCAGTTTGATGAACCCCTGAGCCAGAGCGATCGCCCCCGATAACTTTGGCTGCTGGCCCAGTTTTTCCAGCAGGGTTTTCTCCTCAGGCGTAAGGTTTTCAGGCCGTGTCAACAGCAGCCAAGCCGCCCGCTTGGCACTCAAAGGCTCTGACACTGGTGTGGCGGGTGATGGCGCTGGTCCCCGACCCGGTAAGTCATTGAGGGATTCTCGGCTGGGCTTGATGGAGGGCAGAGAGCAACGCAACTGCCGAGTGTAACGGGCGACGGTCATATAGCTGCCCGGGTACCCTTGCTGTTGGATCTCGCCAAACAACTGTTTAGTTTGTTGGCGCCCTTGCTGCCATTGCTCTGACAGGTAAGCCTTGTATGGATCCAAACAACTGGGGTTTCTCCGCCGCCCCACAGGATATTGCCATTCCGGAAACGTTGACGCGGCCAGGTAGGTATACACCGTTCGCTCGCCAATGCCGAGGTGATGGGCAATGTCTTTAATGGCATAGCCTTGCTTGCGTAGAGCATGGGTTTGTTCCCACTTCTCCAGTCGTATGGCCCGATTGACTTCCCTTTGGGTTCGATATCTATCCGGAGCAGCTTCGGGGGTCGGTGCTTCGGTTGGCTGTTGGGCTTGAATCTGTTGCTGCTCAACCTGTTCGAGCGACTGGGTTTGTCCCTTAAAGACTTTCTCTAAAGCCTCTTCGAGATTCTGCAACAGATGAAAGCGATCGGCTACCTGGATGGCATCGGGTGCTCCATCGCTCATGCCTCGCCTGTAGGCTTTGGAGCGATCTCTCGAGAAAATCTTCACCGCCCAGGATGCTCTTTCAACCAGGCTGCTAAGGTCCCAGCCGCCCGGTCGGGGAGTTAGTGCGATCGGTTGGGTGGTCTCCCAGTTCGACCCAGGATCGTTCCGTAATGATGACCCGTGCGAAACGGCGAAATTAATCCCCCCCCCCATATCTTTGGCGTGGCCATGACTGGTAGGGGCAATTTGGAGATGGCTCGCAAGATGGTGTGCGGGCTGTATCCGTATCCGAGCTGATGGCTCAAGCGGGCTGCTGCCGAACCACCGAGGGCTAAGCCCATCGCTTCCAGTTGAGCCGTGTAGCGAGTCGTGCGTCTGGCCCAAGGCGCGACAACCTCGGGCAGACGCTCCGTAAAGATACGCCGAGGGCAACGCTCGTTGAGGCAGAAGAACTTACAGACTTGGAGCAATATCGTCAGCGTGAATTGAACTAATGGCAGATCCCTCAACGTTCTCTCATAGTGGCTATGGATGCGATCGGTGGAGCGATGACACAGCGGGCAACAGGCCACCGTTTGAGTCGAGCAGAGGTTAACAACGAGCTGTTGGTTGGCCGGATCGATACTCCAACTGTTCAAGCTCACATCCGTTTGGCTGGGCAGGAGATGCTGTAAAAGTTCCACGGGCTTGGCAGAGTGAGGGTTTGCACCTGGTATTCTCCTATACCTTCTCTGCATCACCAAAAGCGGACAAGACCCCGAAGTTGGGCGTGATTAGGGTGCCGAAGTTGGCGTTATTTTGCACCTGATGGTTTTATCCCCGCGCCAAGCAGCTACGGCGGGTGGGTGGGTGCGTTGCCCCCGCTTCGTTGATGGCACTGTTGGGCATTAGCGGGGTTGCGCGGGGGCGGCTTGGCGCGAATTGGGAGGCGCGATTAGCGCGGGTGGGGGGACTAGCATTGCCGTTGCACGACCGTGCGCTTGATCACCGGCGATGCGGAACAGGCGGAGCAAAGCGACTTCATTACAGTATCAGCCTCGGGGACGGACATGAGTCTGAGCTCCAATTCCGTGGACAGGAGCCACCCTACACTGCTCCCTACCCCCAGATGATGCCGTGGGTGGTACCCACCCAGCTACTTTTATGAAGAATATAGCCTGCCGTTATCACCCACCCAGAGTATTACAGGGATTTCATAAAAGTAAGTATTTAAGTCTACGTCATTTTCATCTTTAGCACTTTTTGGCCAACGATCTAGCAAGTATTGGATAATCGTACTTGTATCTTCATCCCAAATAATTCGACTCCCAAATTTTGACTTTGGATCTTCAAAATATATTTTCTTCTCGTCAAGTAGCTTCTTTAAAATATAAAAGAACACTTCTTTTTGGTCGCCAAAACTTATGCCTGGATTGTAAGCCGGAATGTTTCCAAATAAGGCTGTAATCCACATGCCAAATGAGGTCGATATGATATCATTTAAGCCATCTATTTTAATCATTATTACGTATCCAAAAATTATCTCAAGAACTTTATTTCAGCAGTCCCTCTTCTTCCGACTCCTCTTGGTAGATCGATCGTAAATGCTTGGCCTGTCTCTGATGCCGAGTTAGAGAAGTTTCGCAAGGTAAATGTACCATCAGGTGTACTTATAGAGATAACTTCACCTCTGCCTGGTATGACTCTGGGAGGTGGCAGCCGATCTACACCAGATAGTTCAGCAAAAACCTGCTTGACTTCAGCCTCAGAAGCACCTTGAAAAATCGGTGTATTTCTACTATTTGGCTTGGGAAGTAACGTTCTATCTCCTATCTCTATTCCACTTCGAGGATTAGATGAGTCAAATAAGTCTGCGACTTCTTGGCGTCGATTGATAACACCACCTGCTGAATTATTTGTGTCTTCTGATAAAAGGATGTGAGCTTGAGCAATAAGTTCGTCTGCCGCACCGAGGTCGGTTGGGCCAAGAATAGAGTCGACTACATCTTGCAAATCTTGGATGGAGTCTCCTCCAAGGACTTGATTTACTAATTCTCCAAGCTGTATGCCCTCAAGACCAGGTATATCTACAGGAATAAGAGGCAATTGGCTCGGAGTATTGGCATCGCCAACATCTGGAGTGAGATCGATCGCCAACCTAGCATTAAGTGTTATCTGACTGCTTGCTTGTCGGGCTTGCTGGTCTAGTGCAACCCCAATCGCTCCTCCCACCACAGCCGCTCCAACAGTACCGCCGACAATAACGGGCAGCGAAACCGGAGCCGTCGCAATCACTGCAGCTGCAGCTGCAGTAGTTAATGCTGCTTGAGCGACCACACTCACAATGGGTAGTGCTAGAGCTGGCGCAAACGCGTTACCTGACGGATCGGTAAAGTTGAGTGGAGAATTGGCGACATATCGATAGAGATTGGTATCGCCAGCACCGAAACCTAATGGATCTTGACTGATGAACTGTCCGGTTGAGGGGTCGAGGTAGCGAGCCCGGTTATAGAACAAGCCGGTTTCGTCATCAAACTCGCGGCCTGCATAGCTAAAGCGGAACTCAACCTCAGGATTGCTTTGACTGGTAATGTTGCCAAAACTGTCGTAGGTGAGGTGGTTAACGACATTTCCCTCCGCATCAACAAGGTCTCGAACACTCCCCAGATGGTCGGTCAGAGCAAACAGTACTGTGCCTTCGGCATCTTCCTGAGCCAATACTCGATCGATCGCCGGACCGTGCAAATAGCGGTAAGCCAGATTGCCCTCGCCATCAAACACCAAAGCGATATGCTCGCCATCATAAACAAACCGCTCCGTTTGCGCGGCTAAAGCTCCGTCCCCATCTGAGTCAACCGTTCTGAGAATGCGACGACCGAAGACATCGTAATCATATTCCGCCGAGAGAATGGTGTTGCCATTGCTATCGCGGGTGACTACTGCTCTCAATTGATTGCGATGGTCGAACTCGTATTCGGTGACCTCTCCAGTCGCTCTGTCCGTCTGGCGAATGCGGTTGCCCTCGTCATCGTAGTCGTAGAGGAATTGCTCGTCTTCGAGCAATCGATTGTCAGGGCCTGAGCGAGAGCCGTCATTGGTGCGATTGCCATTGGCGTCATAGGTGTAAACCTCATCAGTCTGGAAGCTATGCTCTGCCGAGATGAGCTGACTGCGCTCGTCATAGCTGAAGCTGCTGACCCCATCGATTGAAACTAACTCAGTAATGCGATTGGCCGCATCGTACTGATAGCGATACCGATACTCGGCGATCGCACCTCCATCATTCGATTGCGAGATCTGCTCCAGCCTGCCCGCGAGATCGTAGGTATAGGTAGAACTCACCGTTCGAGCATTTTGGATCGAGTCCCCGAATTATCCACGGTGGAATCAGTGTTTCAGGGCCTTTGCAATTAGTTGACAAAATACCAGCAGTATGATCTATGCCTGTTTTAATGCGGTCGATGGATATCAGTTTTTCGACACGCTACATGTAGTGCTTATCTGTAGGAAATAAAATCCCGTTACACCAGGAAAAATGTTCGAACGGACAGGTAGAACTGGCGACCAACTGAGTTTGAGCTAAATCGCTAAAACTGTCCAACTGCGTCAGTTGACTGGTAGCATCGTAAGCAAAATTTTTCTTGCGCTTACCTTAATCCCTAGTCGATCTATTGCATCTAATAGATCGTTGTCTAACAAACCATTAGAAATATCAAGTCCACTACCAGCAATTTCACTACTTGGACCCTATGATAACTGCGTTAAGCATATTCTTCATTTGATCTACGGCTTGCCATATTTCTTTCTGGTTTGCTTCTGAAAAATGAGTTTCTCCTCGGGCTGAAGTAATAGAATAAATTTCTTCCAGAACCCACCAGGCTCGACTGAATGAAGTCTTCCATTCCTTTTCTGGTTCTTCCAATACATCAATCAAGCCTCGAAGAGAGTTGATCAAGACATTTATCTTGACATTACCAGACTCAAAACCCTCTAAACATTGCCTCATCAGAATATATTGACGCTGGTCGTATTGATTCATGATTCAGTCACCTCACAAAATTCCCAAAGTCAGCAGTAATGACAGAACCTGTTGCATTATCTACGACAACAGTGACATTATTTTCAGGACTGAAGAAAAGATCGGTCCCATCCCGACCAGCAGATCTTTGTCCATTCTGAATCGCGTCTTCAACAACTGAAGGAACAAGACCTTGTTCTTGCATACGGTCAAGTGTATGACCACTAAACTCACGGTTTCCTATCGTCGTTCTTGTGTTAGCTGGAGGAGGTACTTGGATAGGTCCTCCTCTTGTTGGGTCTCCTCCTCGCCTTCCCACTGGGGTAGAGGGATTTACATTATCTACGCTTGAAAGGAAAGGAGCACTAGGGTTAATGGCTTGAAAACGCTCTAAGGCCGCTCTCCCAACATTATCTGCGGCAGTGAGATTTCGGGGATTAAGTATTGTGTCAGCTCCAGATCGCGCAGCGCTCTCTGCGGCATTCTCCAATGCTTCTCGGGCACTTCCTTGGACAACAGCAAAGGCTAGCTGTTCGCTACTCTCTCTTGTCAATGCTTCAACTGTCGCACTGAATAATGTTTCTCCTAGAGGAGCAACATTTCCTGTAAATAGCGCAGCCCCAGTCTCAATAGTAGCTTCAAGCGCAGCACGCTCGAGATCTCGACTTTGCTGCACGTCAGTTCCATCTGGAATGGCATCTGGCAATATCAATTCGGTAGCAATACTCACGACTATGGCGGTCACTAACGCCGTCACAATAATCTGGCCGGAGGGATCGGTGAAAGCAAGAGGGGAATTGAAGACGTATCGATAAAGGTTGGCATCTCCAGCACCGAAACTTAGTGGATCTTGACTGATGAACTGCCCAGCAGAGGGATCGTAATAGCGAGCTCGATAATAATACAGCCCGGTTTCCCCATCGAACTCACGACCTGTGTAAGCAAAGCGGAATTCAATATTGGGATTGGTCTGTCCGGTAATATTGCCAAAACTGCCGTAGCTGAGGTGGTTGACAACATTTCCATCGGCAGCCAACAGATCCCGCACGGTCCCGAGATGGTCGGTCAAAGAAAACAGGACTGTGCCTTCTGAATCTTCCTGAGCCAATACTCGATCGATCGACAGACCGTGCAAATAGCGATAAGTCAGATTGCCTTCGCCATCAAACACCAAAGCGATATGCTCGCCATCATAAACAAACCGCTCCGTTTCTGCGGCTAGGGCTCCATCCCCATCTGAGTCAACCGTTCTGAGAATGCGACGACCGAAGACATCGTAATCATATTCCGCCGAGAGAATGGTGTTGCCATTGCTATCGCGGGTAGCAACCGCTCTCAATTGATTGCGATGGTCCCAGTCATATTCGGTGACTTCGCCAGTCACTTTCTCCGTCTGACGAATGCGATTGCCTTCGCCGTCGTAGTCGTATCGATATTGCTCGTCTTCCAGGAGTTGATTGTTAGGTCCCGTGAGATAGCCAACATTCGTGCGATTGCCATTGGCATCGTAGCTGTAAGCCTCATCTGTCTGAAAGCCGTGCTCTGCCGAGGTCAACTGGTCGCGAGCATCGTAGGTGAAGTTGCTCACTCCATCGGGGGATACCAGTTGGGTAATCCGATTGGCAGCATCGTACTGATAGCGATACTCGGCGATCGCACCTCCATCATTCGATTGCGAGATCTGCTCCAGCCTGCCAGCGAGATCGTAGCTGTAGAGAGAGCTAGCGACCAACTGAGTTTGGGCTAAGTCGCTAAAGCTGTCCAACTGCGTCAGTTGACTAGCTGCATCGTAAGCAAAGGTAACAGCCTTTTCTGACACTCCTGTACCCGATTGAGTGATGCGCGTGACTCGATCGAGCAGATCGTACTCGAAGATTTCTATTCCTGCTTCCACTCCGTTGATGGTGTCGGTCACAGAAGTGAGGTTGTTCTGGCGATCGTAGGTATAGTCCAACGTCACTTCGGGAGCACCCACCGAGCCGACATTCGAGACCGAAGTGAGCCGCCCGGCTAGATCGTAATCGTAGCTATAGGTGTAGAGAGCGTCGCCAGCAGCGCGCAATTGGCTGGCCGCATCGTAGGTGTAAGTGAAACTGCGCTCGATCGCCCCACTATCCCCCAAGAACTGTTCGTTCGTCAGTCGGTTGAGTGGATCGTAGATATAGACCGTGCGGCGGTTGTTGCGATCGGTGCGACCCACCAAGTTGCCGACTTCGTCATAATCGAAGCTACGGCTATCCCCCAATTGATTGGTTTCCAACACCAAGCGATTGAGGCGATCGTATTGATAGGTGGTTAGGTTGCCAGCGGGGTCGAGCAGAGAGGTTAAATTGCCCTCGGCATCATAGGTGTAAGTTGCCTCATCTCCATTAGCATCAGTGGTGCTCAGTAGCCGGTTGAGTTCGTCGTAGGTGGAGACAGTGGTGTCGCCCAGTGCATCGGTAACGGATACGGCATTACCGATGCTGTCATAGGCAGTGGTGATGCTGTTTTCGAAAGGATCGATAACACTGGTTTGGAAATTCCGAGCATCGTAAGTGAAAGTAATAGTGCGAGCGAGTTCGTCCGTGATGGAGGTCAGATTGCCGTTGCTGTCATAGCCATAAGCAATGGCATCGTCCAAGGCATTGGTAATGGTGGTCAGGCGATTGAGTTCGTCGTAAGCGTACTCAACAGTACGATTTAACTCGCCATCAACTCCGACTAAATTCCCAACAAGGTCGTATCTAAATTGAGTAGACTGCAGCAGGGGATCGAGGATTTCAACTTGGCGATTGAGCGCATCGTAACGAAACTGGGTGGTTCGGTCTAATTCATCAGTTTCTGAGAGTAAGTTACTCGCTCCGTCGTAAGCATAGGAAATTTGACCGTTCAGTGCATCGGTTGTCCTAACAAGCCGGTTGCGAGCATCGTATTCGAGCTCGAAGCTGAATCCGCGCCGGTTGGTTTGACGTACTAGATTGCCAAGCTTGTCATATTCAAATAGAGCGCTATTGCTATCGGCATCGATTTGCTCGATAAGGCGATCGAGTTCGTCATATCGAAACTCAGTCCGATTGTTATTGCGATCGCCTAGAGAAATCAAATTAGGTTCTTCGGTACCTGTTATGCTGATGGAAGCTTGTAACTGACCAAACCCCTTACTCAGTAAGGCTTATATGCGATTTTGTCTCCAGAAAAGGGTGTTTTGCCAACAAACCCTTAGCTAATAAGGCTTTGAGGGATTATCAGGTCGGAACTAGCATACCAAGTCCGGTAGAGCCAGAAATCAAAGGGATATTTTCCTGAAAGCTATGGGACAATTGTGAGATGGTGTGGAGAGATCTGTGGTTACTTTGACCAGAAAACAAGCAGCGGTATAGTTGAAAGAATCAACAACAAGCTTAAACTGATTAAGAGATTAGGCTATGGCTTTAGAAACTTTGAAAACTTCAAAACTAGAGCTCTACTTTGTTGGTGGTACTTTGAGTCAAAAATAGCATAGTCAGAACCGATTAGCCCCTATTATTTTAAGTAGTATTTAAGGCATCTTCTATTTGTAAAAGGAATTTTTTTGATGACTCTGATTTTATTGCTCCTTCTTTGAGGTCTTTAATTAATTGTCTGTATTCATTTGGTTTTCCAACTGAGTAGAAGCGCTTCATTTCTAAGATGGCATCGGATTTTCTTCCATTGTCCAAAAGTGCATGAAAGTATAATACAGATGCAAACTCATGTGTTGGATATAACCTTGATGCATTTTTAAAATGCTTTTCTTTTTCCTCAAATCGGTTTGTTTTATCTGCCATATCACCAGCCATTAAGTGCATTCCAAATTTCTGCGGAAATCTTGAAATGAGCTCAACAAATAAATGATATGCAGCTTCATAATCCCCGTTTCTTCGGAGCCGCATTGCAAGTTCGCCCTTACGTCGATACTCATCATCTGACATGGCTCTAACTCCAAGCTCTTGTAACCGTTCACCTTCCCCCCTCAAAAGAGTGGCTAGCTAGCCAGTATTAGAGAATCAGGAAAGGGTGGTGCATCCAAGCCCTTGCGTCTGTCTGCAATCACCTGAGCGAGATAAGTCCAAGGATTGATACCTCTGAGCCGACAAGTCTCCATCACACTGAGTAGGGCTGCATAAGCCTGGCTCCCTTCGGCAGAGCGGGTGCCATAGCCAATGCGTCGGGCAATGACAGCATGACGTAAAGCCCGCTCAGCTTGATGATTGGTGACGGGTAAGTGTGGATTGTAGACAAAAGCTACAACCGCATCCCAATCATTGAGGATCTCCTGAGCTAAGGCCTTGAGCTTAGGATGCTCACTGCCAGTAGCGATCAGAGCGACCTTTTGTAAGCGGATAACGCCAGGGTCGTCAGGGTCGTCACTAGCCGCTGTGGCCATAGCATGGATCAGCTCTCGCATCTCCTCTAAAAGCCACTGTGCCAATTGTCTAGCCTCTCGCTCAACAGCTTGGGCTAAGGCCAGCGCTTTACGAATCAAATGGGCTAAGCAGCGCTGGCGATGTTCGTACCAGCGGTAGGCCCCATAACCATCGCTGACCAACCAGCCCACAAACGCTGTCGTCACGATGTGCAACAGCATCTGTTTGGTGCGTCGGCCAATGAAGAAGACTGCGATGGTACTGCTGGTGGCAACCCACAGCCAACAGAGCCGTCCCCATTCGTACCAGGGAGTCTCATCCAGATGGAGGACATCCGCTGGCTGCAACTGCTCACTCAACTCCTCCACCACCGGTCGACAAGCCAGACCTGCTTCTCGGATACTGCGGTCAATGCTGCCAACACTTAACTCGATGCCTGCCCAGTCCTGTAGAAATTCCTGAATCTTCGCTCTGGACAGACGATAGCGCACCGACAAACTGGCGAGAAAGCTCCCCAGCATCGGTCCCACCAACGTATACTCCTTCAATTGCAACTGCACTTGGCGACCGGTCACGGTTGAACAGTCCCCCTTGCCTGGAGCTGCTTGAGTGTGATGACCACAGCTACAGGTAGCACCGTAATAGTGATGCAGTTGGCACTCAATCCTAAACCCGCTGCCTTCGCTCACCAGCTCGAACTGGTAGTAGCCCATATAAGGAGCAGGGTTCACTTGAGCATTGTCTAATTGGGCATTACAAGCAGCGCACTGCTGAGGATAATGCTCGATGGTTCGCTCTGCTTTGAGCGGCTGAGTGCGCCATTTCCCTTGGGCTCCAGGTTGCTTGCCGGCTTTGCGCTTGCCCGCTTCTTTGCCAGAGTCTGGGCTATCGGCACTACCGGCACTGGCACTCTCAGGCGTCTGGGCTGGCTCGGGCGTCTGCTCGCAGAGCCCATCCTGGCAAGCGTCCGCAGATTCCTCTTGCCGCTTCGATGAGTGATAGGGATTGTCTGACGAGGGCGGACGCGAACTCGTCTGAGAGGTTTCCTCAAGCTTTTCTAACTGCTCGACAGCTAGCCCGTGCAGGTTCTTGGCCACTTCCACTAAACGCTCTGGGTCGAGAGCACGAAAATACTCCTCTCCCATTTGTTCCAGGTCTGCTTTGCTCAGTCGAGCCATCTCGCTAGCCGTTGTCTGATAGCCAAAGTATGAGCCCTAAACAGGCTATACAGAGTTCAAGAATCACTGAGATTTATGGCGACTGCCTTAATCTAGGAAGCTGCATTCAAGGGGGGAAGGTGAGCGGTTACATGACACATGTCCTAACTGATGACAAGCCCTAGATGTATACGGGGCAAAGACTAGAGAGTTTATTCTTATTCATAAGAGAGCTCTATATTCAAGAGTAAAAGCTTTCCACAACTTTAAATCTGATCGTCAAACTGACGGCAAATGCAGGGATGAAATCCTCAAATTCTTACAGAACAGCTATTACAGGCGAGGAGCATTCTTTTTTCAAGTAGCTCAATCCTAAAAAAGTTATCTATCAATTTATTGAGCTTATCCCAATATGACAAAAGAGGACTATAGCAGTCATAAGTCAGTCGTGAATGCTGAGAGACCTGAAACCCAGTGCCGGCAAGGATCGAGATTTACAATTCATTTAGGATCGCTATATGTATATCGAGTCGAGTTCCCACGCGAGTCTGTAACAGCAATCAGGTTATCATCGAGATTGCAGAAGAATTGGGTCAATACTCCGGGCAGTTTTTAGATCCGGCCGATCAGCGACGAGAGAATGAGGGTTTCAGCCCTCTGCACACCAAGCTTCGCCTACGAGAAATCAAGCGTTTCAGGCTTAATGCCAAAACTGTCCAGACTAATGTAAATTCCATATCGTTATTTTTAGTTTTAGTGGAGCGTAGAATTGATGATTGATATGGCTGCATACAATCCAGAAAAGCATGAAGTTATTCTATCCATTATTGAGGTTAGGCCCTGGGATGGTAGTGTCAATCAACTTCTTGAATTACAAGACAAAATCAATAGCTATATGGAGTTTATAGTTGATGGACATTTACAAAAGATGTATTCTAATGTAAGGATCGATAATGTAACGATTCAAATCGACTGTAGTCATGAACCAGATGCAAAGACCAGTGAGTTTCTAGAAGCTATCAGACTACAGCTTAGTCCTTACAATGTAAATATTGATTTGCAGTGTAAGAGCTAATTTGCAAAGTAAACCTTAAGGTATCTCTAGGCTTTACCAGGACTGGTTTTTAGTCAATTCACTTCAAAACAGGCAAAAACACTGAAACCCTTATGGGATAAGAGGTACACATTTGTTTACAAATCAGCTCTAAGACTCTTTAAATTTATCGAGTTTCTTATATGACCGAAAGAAGAAAGTTAAACATTAGGGGCCCTCGAAAAATTGCTTTCGCCAAAAAATCAAAGGCTGAAACTATTGAAAACTCGTTGAGTATTCTCAATAAATCGACTCTATTCTCAACAAACTTGAATTAATCGAGGTGCCCATTAAACTAGGTTAGACAGGGTTTAGACAGGTCGGTAGACCTAACATTTATCATCGCTCTAGGTGTTCGTCATCAGATATAATGTTTGCACCCAGAATACTACGGGCATACTCTATATTCTTGCGTACTAATGTATCCAAGTTCTGCTGCTTTTCAGAGTAGTATGAAACAAATTCATGATCATAGTCTTTCCAAATCCAGAGACTCGATGGTCTATCGAAACGCGATTTCGATTTAATAAATCGTCTCAGCTTTTCAAACACTGCTATGAACTCAGGATTGACAGAGCCCGTCCATAAACGGGCCTGGTGTGTGTCTTTACCCAGACTATCCGAGTATTGAATAACGTCTGATTCGAACCAATTATCTCCTGGCTTTTGATAGGCAAACCAGCACCCATTTAGATCGTTATATTGTTTCAAACCCAAGTGTTTACACGCATCAATGATACGTGCCTCTATTGCATTATTTCGGTATAGATTTATTTGTTTCCCCATCATGATTACATTGAAGATAATAGACTACTAGCTGCAAGGATATATCTCTAATCTCCTAGTATCATCCTAGATGTTTCATTCTGTCAAGTTTTCATACAAAACAGCACAAGAATGGCAGGAACTATTATCATGTCTGTCTGTTCAATTGGCAAGAGAAGTCAGCCTCACTTTCGAGCAATTGGTTGAATGGTGGCTGTTTAATCTAATCTGATGTGAGGTAGTATACCCCAGCGAGAACACTATATTTATGGCGGGAGAAAAAATATCCTTGCTCATGGTTAAGTTTATGGTTGAATAACACTTGGCCGATTAACATCAACAAATCGAATCGTTGAAGGTGAAAAGTTTTGAATATCTGGAGAAAAGATTATGTCATCAAGCGCTCTCCGCTCGCGAATGATAGGAACGCGATTATCGCTCCGTAAGGTTCTTCCAATTTGTATGCTCTCAACTTGACCTGTTTGAGGATTTGTGCCAACTACATCAGCAAACCTATTTCTACCCTGTCCTTGAGATCCTGTACGGAAATGAACTTCGGTTTGAATCGAAGTAAATCCACGATTCCTTAGATCATTAATAACTTCCTGGGTCTTCGCACGCGTTTGTACATTTCCTAAACGACCTCCTGGGTTTGGAACTCGTCTGCCTGAGCTACCACCTGCTGCTGAATTTGGAACTGGTCTTGTTGGGCCACCAACCACTGTTGAATTTGGAGCTGGCCTAGTTGAGCCACCGCCTGCTGCTGAATTTGGAACTGGTCTCGTTGGGCCACCACCTGGTCCAGCACTTGTAGGGAGCCTGCCTGGTCCAGCACTTGTAGGGAGCCTGCCAGGGCCACCACTTGTAGGGAGCCTGCCAGGGCCACCACCTCTGGGAAGACTGCCAGGGCCACTAGGTGATGCGGGAATGTTAAATCTAGGAGCCGATCCACCTGTTGGTGGCCGAGGGTCGACAAAACTGGTTTCAGAGTCCAAAAAGGTTCCAGAAATTAAATTGGAGGGTAAATCCCCCGTGGATTGCCCTGAGGGACCTGAACTCAAACTGTTGCCTAGAGTAGAGGTGCTAACTAATCCAGAGGGATCGGTATAGTTCAACGGTGAGTTAAAAACATAGCGAGATAGATTGGTATCGCCTGTCTCAAAACCAAGGAGATCTTCACTGAGGAAACGTCCTTGCTCGGCAGTATAATAACAAGCTCGATAGTAGTAAAAGCCTGTCTCCTTATCAAGTTCCCGACCCGACCGTATTAGCTTCGAGGGTGGGAATAAGCAGCTAACCTGAAAAAGAAACTTTTTCTTTTACTCCTCTCAATATCTCCCCAGGCTGGCAAAACAATTCACCATTTTCTATCGAGAAGAACTCATATGAATTGTCACCTTCATCATTAATGATCTCACAAATTATTTCGCCTTTACAATCAACAATAATAGCAGCCAACTCAGCAAAGAAACGAACAACATAATGATTTTTATCGCGTCCTGAATAATCAAATTCAAAATAATTCTCTCCAATATCAACTTCTAACTTGAATCTATTGGCAATTCCTTTGATCAAGGATATTGTACTTTGATCTATTTTATTAAGAATTAAGTATGCTGAATAATCTTTCATTGGCCTTCTTAGTTTTGACAAATTATTTATAATTTGACAAATTATTTATAAGGAGTATTAGTCAATCACCTCTATTTGGAAATTAACGTTCCTCCGTTGTGCGTTTCTGGAAATAAAATCTAAGACTGACCGATCTGGAGTCCCTCCTCTAAACCGGAAAAAAGCATCTCGTTCAATTGAAGCAGCAGCATCCAGTGTGGTTCTGATTTGTGTTCGTCTCGACTTACTTAAAAAGTTGCTTGGATTACCTTGAAATGATGGTGTCGCTCCTGGCTCGCTTGGACCAAAAGCTTGAGCAATAAATTGATCGCTCACCGCATCAAACTCTCTATTCCCAAACCCATCTATTTCTACGCTAGCCTGCCCACCAAGGCTAGATGCAAGATCTTGAGCATCGGGATCTTGCATATTAGTTAGTCTGATTCTCGGGTCATTAGCAACTCCACTATTTGGGGTTTCGGAGAGAAGGATATGACTATTCTCAATAATCTCCCTTGCCGCATCGAGATCCGTTGATTCGAGAATAGCGTCAGCGATATCTTGCGCAGTTTGAATCGCATCATTTCCCAAAACCAAAATTTGACCGATATTCTCTCCAAGCGGTATACCCTCCAGGCTTGGTAAATCCACAGGAATATCAGGTAACTGACTGGGAGTATTGGCATCGCCAACATCTGGAGTGAGCTCGATAGGCGTCGGCGACGGTAAATTAATTGGGGAAGCGGGCGCCCGCAGAATGGAGAGCCCCGCTAAAGCCGAGCCAAATAACTCAGAGGCAAGACCGCTATCGTCGATTTCCCCATCGCCATCTAAATCGATTGCCCCTGGCTCTGACGAATCGTCCCTGCCATCAAAGTCTTGATCGTTTAGAGATAAGGTTGGCACGAACGCTTGCAGACCACTGGGATCATTGAAAGAGAGAGGATTATTGAAGACATAGCGATAGAGATTGGTATCGCCAGCACCAAAGCCTAATGGATCTTGACTGATGAACTGTCCGGTTGAGGGGTCGAGGTAGCGAGCCCGGTTATAGAACAAGCCGGTTTCATCATCAAACTCGCGGCCTGCATAGCTAAAGCGGAACTCAACCTCAGGATTGCTTTGACTGGTAATGTTGCCAAAACTGTCGTAGGTGAGGTGGTTAACGACATTTCCCTCCGCATCAACAAGGTCTCGAACACTCCCCAGATGGTTGGTCAGAGCAAACAGTACTGTGCCTTCGGCATCTTCCTGAGCCAATACTCGATCGATCGCCGGACCGTGCAAATAGCGATAAGCCAGATTGCCCTCGCCATCAAACACCAAAGCGATATGCTCGCCATCATAAACAAACCGCTCCGTTTGCGCGGCTAAAGCTCCGTCCCCATCTGAGTCAACCGTTCTGAGAATGCGACGACCGAAGACATCGTAATCATATTCCGCCGAGAGAATGGTGTTGCCATTGCTATCGCGGGTGACAACCGCTCTCAATTGATTGCGATGGTCGAACTCGTATTCGGTGACCTCTCCAGTCGCTCTGTCCGTCTGACGAATGCGGTTGCCCTCATTGTCGTAGTCGTAGAGGAATTGCTCGTCTTCGAGCAATCGATTGTCAGGGCCTGAGCGAGAGCCGTCATTGGTGCGATTGCCATTGGCGTCATAGGTGTAAACCTCATCAGTCTGGAAGCTATGCTCTGCCGAGATGAGTTGACTGCGCTCGTCATAGCTGAAGCTGCTGACCCCATCGATTGAAACTAACTCAGTAATGCGATTGGCCGCATCGTACTGATAGCGATACTCGGCGATCGCACCTCCATCATTCGACTGCTCGATCAACTCCAGCCTGCCCGCGAGATCGTAGCTGTAGCGAGAGCTAGCGACCAACTGAGTTTGGGCTAGGTCGCTAAAGCTGTCTAACTGCGTCAGTTGACTAGCTGCATCGTAAGCAAAGGTAACAGCCTTTTCTGACACTCCTGTACCCGATTGAGTGATGCGCGTGACGCGATCGAGTCGGTCATATTCGAAGGTTTCTATCCCTGCTTCGACACCATTGATCGTATCGGTGACGGAAGTGAGGTTGTTTTGGCGATCGTAACTGTAGTTCAATGCCACCTCCGGAACACCCACCGAGCCTACGTTTGAAACCAAGGTGAGCCGACCGGCTAGATCGTAATCGTAAGTATAGGTATAAAGGCTGTCTCCCGCACTCATCAGTTGGCTAGCGGCGTCGTAGTTATAGGCAAAACTGCGCTCTACCGCCCCTCCATCACTCAAGAACTAGGATGATTACTTTGTCCCTTAGGTTCACCAGATTTCTGCGTTGCCCATAAAACCTCCTTAGTGCAGGCAAGACAGGCATTTCAGCCAGTTTATGGGTGACATAGAAGTTGCATGAATCGGAAAGGCCATCACTGACTGTGTCTACTTGCCAAACTACACAAGCATTATAGATTAAGCTTTTGTGTAGAGATCCAAGGACACAAAAAGTGCAGGAAACCTTGTTTACAGGCTGATCACCCTACCCAAGAACTGCTCGTTCGCCAGTCGGTCGAGCGGGTCGTAGGTATAGATGGTGCGGCGGTTGTTGCGGTCGGTCAGACCCACCAGATTGCCGACTTCGTCATAATCGTAGAGACGGCTATCCAGCAGTTGATTGGTTTCTAGCACCAAGCGATTGAGGCTATCATAGGTTACCGGCAAGGTCGAGCAGGGAGGCTAACTTCCCCTCCGCATTGTAGGTGTGGCTGGTCAGGCATTCATTGGTATTGAGTAGTGCGTTACTGGAAAATTCGAGTGAAGCCACTTCATATATCTTTATGTGGCGGATATAAAACAACTATGATATCCAATGGTATAGCAGTAAGCCTCTTAAGAAGATTAGAATCGAGGAAAAACTCTCCTTGATCGTCCAGATCTTTCGGAAAAAATCCACAATAAATATCTATTTTGGTGATTTTCGCTATCTCTTGAAATTCGTCTATTTTAGATTCAATTATAGAAGCCAATTCTTCAATGTGCTCTTCTAAAGAATCTGATATTGAGCCACTATCTAAGATCCAAGATGCTGCATTCCTAAGTCTTCCACCTGGACGACTCTTGTTGTAAGGGGTGCCTTTTTCATGAAACTCACTGGGTTGAATCTCCAATTTTTCTGATATTTCATGGGCACTCATTTGTTCACTTAGAATACAGAGACTAGCCTGACAAGATTTAGTTCTATTCATGTTCTCTCCTTTGCTTCCTAGTCAAATATATTGCCAATAGCGTCTCCGGAAAATATACCTTTTCCGAGTTCGACAATTTCAATAAAGATATCACCAGTTTCGGGATCAACCCCAATATCTGGATTTCTCCGGCCTTGATTTGCACGTACACTAGGATCTCTTTTGGCTCTATGAATCCTCGTATTCACCTCATCAATGTCGAGATCGAGTGCTCTTGCTATTTGTCCAGGTCTGCTCAATAGCTGCTCTGGATTTGGATGTAGAAACTCATCAAAATCAGATGATAATATATTTTGAATAAGTTCCTTTCCGACACTTAGATCGATCGGAGGGAGAAGAACGTTGATCGCATCCTTGATAGAGTCTTCTCCTCCAAAGACTTGAGGTAATAGATTTTCAAGCGGTATGCCCTTAAGATCGGTGATATCTAAAGGTATAGGAGGAGCTTGGCTCAGAGTGTTTGAGTCACCAACAGATTGAGTCAGATCGATTACTGCCGATGCTGCCAGATTAAAAGTCGTTTGACTGCTCGCTTGTCGCGCTTGCTGCTCTAGCGCCAATCCAACCACGCCTCCCACCACAGCCGCTCCAACAATACTGCCTGCGATAACAGGAACCGAAACAGGCGCAGTCGCAACCGCTGCTGTAGCAGCTGCAGCAGTTAATGCAGCTTTGGCGATGACAGTCAGAACGGGTGGAGCTAGAGCTGGTGCAAAAACATTACCAGAAGGATCGGTAAAGTTGAGGGGAGAATTCCCAACATAGCGGTTTAGGTTGGCATCTCCAGCACCGAAACTTAGTGGATCTTGGCTGATGAACTGTCCGAGGGAGGGATCGTAGTAGCGAGCTCGATAATAGTACAGCCCCGTTTCTACATCGAACTCGCGACCTGTATAGGCAAAGCGGAATTCAATATTGGAATTGGTCTGTCCGGTAATATTGCCAAAACTGTCGTAGCTGATGTGGTTGGCTACATTGCCTTGCGTATCAACCAGATCTCGAACACTCCCGAGATGATCAGTCAGGGCAAACAGTACCGACCCCTCAGCATCTTCCTGAGCCAATACCTGGTCGATCGCCGGTCCATGCAAATACCGATAAGCCAGATTACCGTTGCCATCAAACACCAGCGCAATATGCTCGCCATCATAAACAAACCGTTCCGTTTCCGCCGCTAAGATCCCATCCCCATCAGAGTCCACCGTTTTGAGGATGCGGCGACCGAACACGTCGTAGTCATATTCCGCCGAGAGGGTGATGTTACCTGCCGCATCGCGGGTGACTACTGCTATCAGTTGATTGCGATGGTCCCAGTCATATTCGGTGACTTCGCCAGTCACTTTCTCCGTCTGACGAATGCGATTGCCTTCGCCGTCGTAGTCGTATCGATATTGCTCGTCTTCCAGGAGTTGATTGTTAGGTCCCGTGAGATAGCCAACATTCGTGCGATTGCCATTGGCATCGTAGCTGTAAGCCTCATCTGTCTGAAAGCCTTGCTCTGCAGAGGTCAACTGGTCGCGAGCATCGTAGGTGAAGTTGCTCACTCCATCGGGAGACACCAGTTGGGTAATCCGATTGGCAGCATCGTACTGATAGCGATACTTGGCGATCGCACCTCCATCATTCGACTGCTCGATCTGCTCCAGCCTGCCAGCGAGATCGTAGCTGTAGAGAGAGCTAGCGACCAACTGAGTTTGGGCCAGGTCGCTAAAGCTGTCCAACTGCGTCAGCTGACTGGCCGCATCATAGGCAAAGGCGACCGCCTTCTCAGCTACACCATTACCTGACTGAGTGATGCGAGTGACACGATCGAGCAAGTCATACTCAAAGGTTTCCAACCCAGCTTCGACGCCATTGATGCTGTCGGTCACAGAGGTGAGGTTGTTCTGGCGATCGTAACTGTAGTCCAACATCACTTCGGGGACACCGACCGAGCCGACGTTCGAGACCGAAGTGAGCCGACCGGCCAGATCGTAATCGTAGCTATAGGTGTAGAGAGCGTCGCCAGCAGCGCGCAATTGGCTGGCCGCATCGTAGGTGTAAGTGAAACTGCGCTCGATCGCCCCTCCATCCCCAAGAACTGTTCGTTCGTCAGTCGGTTGAGTGGATCGTAGATATAGACCGTGCGGCGGTTGTTGCGATCGGTGCGACTCACTAAATTGCCGACTTCGTCATAGTCATAGCTGCGGCTATTCAGCAGTTGATTGGTTTCCAACACCAAGCGATTGAGGCGATCGTACTCGTAGGTAGTTAGGTTACCGGCAGGGTCGAGCAGGGAAGCTAAATTCCCCTCCGCATCGTAGGTGTAAGTTGTTGGATCTCCATTGGCGTCGGTATTGCTTGCCAAGCGATTGAGTTCGTCGTAGGCGAAGGTAATGGTGTTGCCTAAGGCATCGGCAACGGATACCACATTGCCATTTCCGTCATAGGTAGTAGTTGTAGTGTTTTCTAGCGGATCGGTAACGCTGGTCTGGAGATTCCGACCGTCATAGGTGAAGGCGATCGTGCGATTCAGTTCGTCAGTAATGGACGTGAGACTGCTGTTTTCGTCGTAGCCGTACTCAACGGTATCTTCAAAGGCGTTGGTAATGGTCGTGAGACGATTGAGTGGGTCGTAAGCGTACTCAACAGTGCGACCTAACTCTTCGTCAACACCTAGCAAATTTCCAATGGGATCGTACCTAAACTGTGTGGATTGCAATAAGGGATCGAGGATTTCAGTTTGGCGATTGAGGGCATCGTAGCTGAACTGAGTCGTTCGGTTTAATTCATCGGTCACAGACAATAGATTGTTGGCATTATCATAGGAAAACAAAACTTGTCCGTCTAATGGATCTCTGGTTTTAACTAGACGATTGCGAGCATCGTATTCAAATTCGAGAGCGAATCCGCGCCGGTTGGTTTGACGTACTAGATTGCCGAGCTTGTCATCTTCAAATAGAGCGCTATTGCTATCGGCATCGATTTGCTCGATAAGGCGATCGAGCTCGTCGTATGCAAATTCCGTTCGATTAGTGTTGCGATCTGCTACAGAAATTAGGTTGTCCGCTAGATCGTATTCGTATCGAGTTGAATTCCCAACGGCATCAACTATTTCCGTCAAGCGATCGCGGGCATCGTACTCGTACCGTGTAGTATTTCCACGCGGATCGGTCACAGAGAGCAAGTTGCCATTTCGGTCATAGGAGAACTGAGTTGAGAATCCTTCAGCATCAATTTCTTCAATGCGACGACTGCGGCTATCGTAGCGATATTCAGTCAGATTTCCGTTGAAATCTGTTTCAGCGATGAGGTTGCCCCGCAAATCATAGGCAAACGTGGCCTGTTGTTCGAGAGCATCGAGGGTGGCAACAACCCGATCGCGTTCGTCATACTCAAACCGTGTGAGATTGCCATTCGCGTCCCGAACTGAGAGGACATTACCCCGTTCATCGTAATCAAAGAGAGTCACGGGAGAGCTTAAGGGTCCCTCCCCATCGGGATCGGCTTCAACAATTTGAGTTAGGCGATTGTTCGAATCGAACTCGTACTCGGTGCGATTGCCCAGTTCGTTTGTGAAGGCTGAGATGTTGCCGCTCAGATCGTCATATTCTTGACGGACGGTGGCTTCATCGGTCGTGCCGACAGCAAAGGTAGTGGCAATCAAGCGACCAAATGCGTCATAGTCGTTGTCGATGACGCGACCGAGGGCATCGGTGATGGTGTCCACCAATCCCAATGCGGTATAGGTGAACTGGGTTACGACATCATCAGTTTCACCAGAGATGCGATCGTCTTGGCCCACAACCTGTCGGGCCACCAATACATTGCCCGTAGTAGGATCGAGTTCGAAGAACGTGTCGCGCCCCAACTCATCGGTAGAGCGAGTCAGCTGATTGAAAACCGAATCGTACTCAAACGTTTGTCTGGTTTGAACTGCCCGACCATTGCGCCGAAAAGCGATGCGACGCTCGGACTGACTGAACCCGACCAGATCGTCCGCTCCATCCCCATCCAAATCTGCCAGCGAGAGATCGGTAATGCCTGCATCATTGGCAAATTCATTCCCCAATTGATTGAAGACAAACTGCCCCTCTCCATCCGTACTGAAGACAAACAGCTCGTCACCACCCGAGAGAGTAGAAACCGCCACATCGAGATTGCCATCGCGATCGACATCCCCGATCGCCAGGGAATCGGTGAAAAGATTGACCCTTCGGAAAGCATTCAAGCTGAAGTTTCCGCTGCCATTACCCAACCAGATCGAGACGCGATCGGTAGAGCTCATTCTAGGCCCAGAAGGAGCAAAGAAGGCTCCACTCGTCAAGGTGACTAAATCGAGGAAGCCATCGTTATCGAAATCGGCTAACTCGATCTCAGAAAGATTTGGAAAAACTGCATCAGGGGCAGCAAGAAACGTATTATCAGCAGTAAAAGTTCCATCCCCATCCCCTAGAGCAACAGAGATGCTCGAACGTGAAAAGTAGATCAGATCGGCATCGCCATCCAGATCGATATCTCCTAACTGAATTTGGTCTGCTTCTGCACGCAGCTCGAACTCTCCCAGTTGAGCGAGGCTGCCATCGGTCTCTCTAGAGAAGGTAAAGACGCGTTCGTAATCTTCAAAGATGGTCGTGAAACCACCGCCATAGCCCCCTCCGTAGCCACCCCCATAACCGCCGCCATAACCGCCACCAGTGTCGGGCACCCGGATACTTTGCCTGCCTGTACCGCTGACTGCAATGTCGAGCTCGCCATCCCCATCGAGGTCTGCCACCGCAATGTCCGTCAACTCCAACGAAGCAGCCCCATCTGTAGAGTCATCTGGCACTGAGATGGCAAAGCGATCTTCAAATTCAAACCTGCCCGCACCGTCACCTCGATAAATCGACAGGCTATCCTCGCCAAAGTTAACTGCAGCTAGATCTAGGAGAGCGTCACCATTGAAATCTCCCAAAACAAACATGGATGGCTCGAAACCAATCTCCGAGAGCATCCGAGGGCCAAATTGAGCCCTGCCATTGCCCAATTGGACAGAGAGCTCTGTGTTTGTGGCTGCAACGATATCGATATGTCCATCGTGATTGATATCTGCAGTGACCGGGGAGCGAGGGATATCAATGCCGTTATTGAAGAGGGTTTGAGTGGGCAAGAAGTCGAACTGACTCGGCTGCGATGCTGCAACCGAGAATATTTCATCGCTACTCTCAATAACATTGCCACGCTCGTCATAGACAAAGTTGGTGGTGGCTCCCCTTGCATCTGTGGATGCTGAGACTTGGTTCTGTTCGCTAAAAAACAGCACATCTGCATCGCCCAATCGGTCGCTAATCCCAGTGGGTTGACCGGCCCGGTCTAGGCTGATGCTGGTAACGTTCCCACTGCCATCGGCATAGTTGGCCGTGGGCTCGAGACGGGGGAGAACCTCTGGCGCAGTCTCTAGATTGCTCGTCAGCTCGGGTCGGAATAGTCCTTGTTGTGCGCTAGCGATCTGGATAGTGGAACCATCTTTTCTGAGTGCCCCCGTGGCGCGACCGGCAAAATCGTAGTAGGTTTCTTCGCGGTTGTCTAACTGGTCGACTTCGGCAGTTAGGTTGTGCTCCCGGTCGTACTCGAAGCTGCGGCTACTGCCGTCTGGGTCGGTGATACGAGTCAGATTTCCAAATTCGTCGTGCTCCAGTTGCGTCACCCGCTCAGCCGGATCGGTAATCGTATCGACGCGACCGTCCGCACCATAGGTAAAGCTGGTTTCCAGACCCACTGGATCGACGATCGCCTGTAACTGCCCCAACTCGTTGTAGACGTATTGGGTCTGGTTACTATTGCGATCGGTCACGGAGAGTAGCTGGTTGTCGGCGTTAAAACGATGCACGGTGCGATCTGTGAAAGTCCGTTGGAAGCTACCGTCAGCCAGCCGCTCTAGGGTGGAGAAATCTCCAGCGGGCGATTGATATACATCTCCTCCAGCAGCAGGCGCATCAAACACCAACTCGCTCCCATCGCCATCGATCAGTAGCAGAGAGCCATCGGCATTCTCAACAATCTCCTGCAAGCCCTGCAATCCCCAACCGGCCCCAAAGAAGCTCGCAACCGTATTGACCACAATCAGCTCGCCAGATTGCGAATCGAGGCTGCCCCGAAAACGCTCGCCGGGTCGGAAGAGGATGCCGCTCTCTAAGGTGTAAGCATATTGACCGGAGGCTACCTCCTGCAGCTCTGCCTGAAGCGCGCCGCGAAAGCTGCCAAAGATAGTGTCGCCATCCGCTCTCCAAAAATGGAATCCGGCTCCCAGACCTCCCCCACCCGAGAAGCCAGGGACGACATAGTCGAAGCCGTCGAGATTCAGCGTCAGTCTAGCGGTGAGGAAGTCTTCTGTTGCGCGCCCCTGGCGAGCGCTTTCGCGACCGAAGTAAACAATCGGTGACGGATTGGCTCGCTCCGAGTCGTAGGTCAGTTGAAGGCTGCGCTCTACTCCCACCGACAAGTAGCTGACCAAATCGTGAGTTTCCGTTAACCTGCCGGAAAAGGCATCGACTGAAGAAGTAGCTGGTAAGGGACAAGGGTGTTCCTCTGCACTGAGATCGTGGTTCAGGTTGAGGGATTCTGACTCAATGGGGTTACCTGAGGCCGGAATGCCAAAACCGTGCCAACTACTGGTGCGAATGCCCCCTTCAATGGTTTCGATGACCGAGCCATCGTCGCTGACCCGTCCCGTCCCCACAATGACAAACTCGCCCGTATTCGGATCGATGGAGTGCAGATCGAGTAACTCTCCGGGACCATATCCTGTCAGGTTGGGCAGAGTGAGTGCGGCGGGAATCTCGAACACCAACTCGGCAGGCTGAATCGTCACCACCAAATCCGGCAGCAAGCCCTCCGGTAGAGCAGCAGGAGTCAATTCGGGTGGCACCTCAGTAATGCTCAAACTGCCTGCGAAATCCTGAAACTGGCCGCTCTCGTCCACCACCTTGAGCGAGTTCGCACTCACCTCAACCGCTGCCCCCGGAATCGCCTCCGTGGTGACGAGAACATCCACAGCCGGATCGATCGCCTGACCGTTCGCAAGATCGATCGGGGGCAGATAAATCGGTCGAGTAATGACGTTTGTTCACTCCAGCGATCGCCTCTTGCCCCAGAAGTAGGGGCAATTGTTCGGCAATGAAGGGAAAAGTTCCTTCTACTGAATCGCCATGTACCTGCAGAATCTCGTCCCCCTGCAATTCCCCAAGCAATTCGATGGCGAACGACCCATCCGCACTCGTAAACGTTTCAGCATTGCCCAACGTCACCCGTACCCCCTCCAGGCGCAGTTGATCCCCCGTCACCGGATCGGCTTCGGTGCTGGCCACCGTGCCCGAAAAACGAGTGGTGGTAACCGGGTCGGCCACCACATCGAGCGTCACTTGCTGACGAACCTCAGCTCCGCCATCGGTGGCCACCAACGTGAAGCTGTAACTGCCAATCTCATCCAGTTGAGGCCGGAACACCAGACGGCCATTACCCTCCAACGTGCCCGCAGGCAGAGGACCATCCGCCTGAATTCGGAAGGTGACCGTATCCCCATCCGCATCCGTTGCCGTCAGCGGCAGCGATAGCGTGTCCCCCGGCATGACCTCCAGAGGCGGTAGGGGTTCGAAGACCGGCGCTCGGTTAGCTCCCCCCGACAGCACAGTCGCCTGCAAATCGAGCTGCAGCAGTTCGGGATTGCTGAAGCTGAGGGTCACCACATCGGAGAACTGACCGATATCCAATCCGCCCGAGAAGATGGCATTGCCCAAATTGATGTAAGGATTGCCCTCGCCATCAAAGCCAGAGGCAGACAATAACTCCACCCCCTCCGGCAAATTGGAGAAGACGATCGCCACCCGACGACCCAAGACTTCAGTCCCGGCATTGCGAATTTGCACTTCTGCCTGGTAGAGCCCCGTCTCGGCTTCCAAGCTGACGGTGTCGAAGTTGAGCTCAATCGTGTCGGCGCTTGCCACCGTCAGCTGGCTCAAATCCAGTTCGCCTGCTGCTGTCGCAAAGGCGTCGTTCTCGGGGAAGAGGGGTGCTTCATTCCCTTCGGGGTCAATCTCGACCGTAATGTTACTCAACTGCACCGAGGAGCCGGTATCCCCATCGGCATTAACCAACTGCACCACCAGTTGAGCGGAGTTGACCTCGCTCAAACGGGTGAGGTCGATCTCGACCGCCGAGCCGTCGAAGCGCACCAAGCCAGGGATAAAGTCAGCGCGATCGCCTGCGAGTGAGAAAAGCGCTGTTCCGTCTTCACCTAGCAGCGTTGCGCCCGTAACTGGATCGAGCAAATAAACCAACAGTTGGTCTTCAACCGCACCTCCCGTGGCAGAAGTATCGAAGTCTGTCTCTAGGTCAAAGCGGAGGGTGCGCGAGCCTTCGCCTAGGGGCAGGTCAATCGTGCGGTCGGTCTGAACGAGGAAACTATCGCGTTCGTCGAGCACAATGGCATCTTCAGTCCGAACGCCAAACCCAGTGCCGTCATTGGGACCGAGCACGAAATCGGGGGAGACTTGGAAGGAGAGTTGGGTTTGGCTGCGATTGCCCGCGAGATCGGTGGCCTCCAAGGTCAGTTGATAAGTACCTTCTGCCAGAGGAGTGCTGCCGATCGCCACATCGAAGCTGCCATCAGACTGCAAGTCCACCGCAGTCGCAGCTTGGCCGTCGAGACTGAACTGGGCCGTCAGAGGGCCGGAGGTATCGCCCACCGAGCCAATCAGTCGAGCCGTACCGCTGTGCTCGGCATTGACGATGGGAGCCAGAATCGTCAGGTCGGGACCGGTGGTGTCGAGGGTAAAAGTCAGAGCGGCGATCGCCGACACATTGCCAAATTCATCCGCTGCCACAAAGCTGAGGGTGTGCTCGCCATCGGCTAGCTCGCCAAACAGTTGCAGCAATTGCTCGGCAGACAGGGCAAAACTGCCATCGGGATTGAGTGCTGTAGAGATATCCACAAACTCGGCTACCGGCACGCCATCCAGACCTGCCCGCAGCAACGTTATTGCAGATTCATCTGAAACTGTGCCCGCAACAGCCACCTCGGACGTAATCCCATCCCCATCAACTCCGGTATCGCTCGTCAGTTCCACCGACAGCTCGGGCGGGGCAACATCCTCGTCTCCCGCCAGCAGCACCGTTACGGCAAAGGTCGAAACAATTTCATTTCTTGCCACATCGACCGCTCTAACCGTCAGACTCTGGGCTCCCTCGATCGCCCCCGCCAAACTTATCGCCACATCAAAACTGCCATCGGGATTCACCGGCACCTCAACTGCAGCCGTGCCCTCAAACTGATAGCTCAAACTGGCGATCGCCGAGCCCGTCCCGGCAACTGTCCCCTGCAAGCGAGCCCCTTCAGCAATCTCAGCCCCATCGGCAATGCTCTCCACCGCCGCCTGCGGTGCTTGACGGTCTACCGTCACCGCGATCGCCTCTGACGTGTTGCTGTTCCCCGCTGCATCGGTCGCGGTTGCGGTGACTTCGCGCTCCCTTCAGCTAGCTGAGCGATCGCAAACACAGTCGCGACATCGGTGGCGATCGCCTGAGACACGAGCTGCCCGTCCACAAATAGCTGAACGCTACTGCCTACTTCTGCTGCAACAGCAAACTCCAATGGCTCGGCATTGCTCATCCCATCGGCATCGCTCGAACCGCTGTCACTCCCAGCCAACAACTCGGGTGTCCCCAGCCCAGGTGCAGCCGTATCGAGCACAAATGCCAACTCCACAGGCTCCGAGAGATTGCCCGAGCTATCCTGTGCCACCAACTGCAGCGTTAATGGCCCATCGGGCAATGCGCCGCCATAAATGCTCGCCAGTTGGTCGTTCGTGAAGCTAAAGCTGCCATCTGCCTGCACATTGGCCAGCACATCCACAAACTCGGGATTGAGCCCATTGGCAAACCGAGCCACCAACCCCGCTACAGTGCGATTGTCAGTCACTTGACCGCTTATGGCGGAGTCATTGGTAATCCCATCCCCACTCTCAGCCCCCGTATCGTTAGCTAACCCAGCCGTTACTACGGGGGCGATCGTATCCGGCTGGGGATTGCCCGCAGGTTCGGCAACAACCGTAATGCTTTCGTTAAAAGTGAGATTGCCCCGAGTCAACACTGACCCCACCAACATCGCGGGGCTGTTAAACGAGACATTCCCCCCCGCCACCAACTGAGCGCGAGTATCCGCCACCCCATTGAAGGTCAGTCGCCACCGTAGGAGCTTCGGGGTTATATCATAGGATAATGTCATGAGCTGAAACACAACCCAAGATCAACACTTCGGACAGTTTTTCAGAGGCAACGGTAGAATGCGGGTTTCAGCCCCTCTGGATGCCCCAATCATCAACGGTAGAATGCGGGTTTCAGCCATTTTCGTAAAAACTGTCCGGACTATTGCCAAGATAAGAGGTCTATTTAGAACTCTTGCTAAAAAGATTTAATGGTACAACAAAAGACTTTTCAAGATATTTACATCTTCAGCACTTCAGGTGTGAACGTTAATGTCACAGAGGAAAATAGATTTTTATAGTTGGACTTATATTGTATCACAAAAACAATTGTGCAAGGGATCTAATATATGAGTAATTCACTAATGGTAGTCTTCCCATATAAATATCAGGATACATGGGTATTTGACGACGCTGAAATGGGGCTTACGAAAGAACCATTTGTCTTTGGAATACCTGAAATGATTGATCGTATTTCAAAAGATATGCCAGAAGCCAATAAAGGCTTTAAACTTATTTTCTCGGCCAAACCATTTCCTGGCTTTCAACAAAGCTTGATCTGGGTTAAGGAAGAGTATGAGGGTAACTGGTACAAGTCCTCTGAGTGGGATTTGGAAGGCTGGCTATGCCCAGCCTTATTATATTACTTTGAAGAAGCACCAAAAGAGATATATATAAAGGCAGAAAGGAAGCACAATAGAAGTACAAGTTAGTCATGCTAACACATTGAATTTATGATGTTCTTATGCAAGTCAGAGATTGATTTTTCGCAGACTCACCCAGATCTCTTTCAAAGCTATTGTCAAAGTTTCGTTTTTTCAATGGGTCTGTTCTCATTCACCCTATTTGATGTTGAGGGGAAACATTTGTAGGATATTCATTAGAGCGAACAGCTCAGATCCAGCAGGAGCCCAAACTGTGACGCCTAAGTTAGCCAGTGATATAAACTCACTTTCTTTGACACTATTAGATTGATTAGAACCATTGCTTCCATTTCTTTTGATCTTTACTTTTTTCTGAACGAGATCTAGTTCACCTGAGCGTAACTTACCGTCATAGAAGGATACTACTTCATTTGTTGTGAGTAAAGTCCAAAGTTCACTATTTCTAAAGAAAAGTAAAACTGGAATACCTTTATACTTTGAACAAGATTCAATCACCTCTTTTACCTTTTCAGGAGCATCTACATACCTCAGACATCTTTTATCAAATAATTTGTGTTGTTCGGCACGCCAAAGAATCCTGTTCTCGTACCATTTATCTCGTTTTATATTTTGATTCATAGGTCAAAATCAATAATGAAATCTGTATTGGGTGAGTCACTAAGTCTTACTCTACCTCCTTGAAAGCTTCGTCCTCTTTCTGCAAGCCTAGTCAAAGTATTAGCCAGTTTTTCATTTACGATAAATCCTGACTCAATGCTTACTCTAGTTGCCCCCTGCTCTCTAAAGACATTGAGAAGTAAATCGATATCATCTCTTGCTAAAGTTTCAGAGACATCAATTCTTGCAGTGACAGTTCCATCTGGAGAAAGATTGATACTACTTGGATCTACTCCCAATCGATCTATAGCACCCAGAACATTATCATCTAACAAACTATTATTCAGTCCAAGCGACGACCGATATTATTCAAAGTCGTCCCGAGGGCTACCACACCGAGAATGGTGGCTGCTACTGGTAGTGCTGCTGGGGCTAGTGCTGTAAACCCTGCGATCGCTATCCCCACAGCAGCTCCAGTGACAACGCCACCGGTAACCACTTCTCGTACAAACTGGTCTGGGTTAATTGGCTGGGGCTCAGTTAAAGGAGCTGTTTCAGGAGTAGTCGAAGGTTGGATTCCAGCAACATCTGGTCCATCGGTGCCATTCACAGCATCGGGAGACACCACAAAGGGTCCAACTCGGCGACGAGGATCGCGGGGACGATTGGGGCGGGGATCCCGAGGTGGTAGGGGCTCTTCTGGCTCGTTGATTTCTGCTTCCGGCTCGTCGACCGCAGGCTCGGGCACGGGGTTGTGCTCGCTATTGGACAGCTCGGTGCCTTGATTGGGAGAGGGAGCGCGCGGGGGTAGATCGTCCTGCGTGATGATGATATCGGCCCCTTCGTCAATGATTGGCTCGGGAGTTAGAGTGGGCTGTTCGGGAGCTTCGGCAATCGGCGGTTCGGGGGCTTCAGCGCTTGGTGATACAGAAGTCCTCTCATCAAAAGACACAGGCTCGGGGTTGACTGGGCTGAATTCCGTTGCTCTCAGCTCGGCGATCTCTCGATCTCTCGCAAGTGTCTGGTTAATGGTTGTTTCGGGAAGGGATGTCTTACTACCTTCAGCGATCTCGTTGGAGCGATCGCGTAGCTCGTTAATAGTTGCTTGGGGAATAGTAGAGCCGCTCTCCACGCTCAAATTAAATTGAAGTGGCGACTCTGCCTGATTGCCACTGGGGTCGATAAAGTTGAGCGGGCTGTTGCCCACATAGCGATATAAATGGAACTTTGGGCATTAGCGGGGTTGCGCGGGCGATGGGAGGTGCGATTAGCGCGGGTGGGGGGACTAGCATTGCCGTTGCACGACCGTGCGCTTGATGAGCGGCGATGCGGAACAGGCGGAACAAAGCGACTTCATTACCGTATCAGCCTCGGGACAAACTTGTAGTGGCCTTCAGGAGGGTCCTGCTGTTTAAATGAAATGGGTTCTGAAAACTCTGGCTGGAGCCTTATATTAGCAATGGTAATTTCTCACAAACAAATCAGGGCTATGTACAATGACACAACTATTCGCGTTTACCAGGCTTATGGAGACGCTATTGCTGACGCAGCACTTGAAAATGGTACTTTTGTAGCGCCATCATTCCAATTTGCGCGAATGACATGGATTAAGCCATCTTTCCTTTGGATGATGTATCGCTCTGGCTGGGGTATGAAGGAGAGTGGGCAAAGTAGAATCCTTGCTATTGATATTTCGAGAGAAGGCTTTAATTGGGCGTTAGAGCATAGTTTTTTAAGTCATCAATCTAGAAAATTTGTAAATAGAGAAGAATGGCTAAAAAACAAGAATAAAACTCCCGTCCGTATTCAATGGGATCCCGAACGTAATTTGAACTTACAGCCACTCGAATATCGATCTATCCAAATAGGCTTATCGAAGTTGGCTGTTGATTTATATGTTAACGAGTGGATTCAAAGCATTACTGAAATCACTATGTTAGCAAGGCAAATTTATTGCTTAATAGAGAATAGTAAAATTAAAGAAGCAGAGAAGCTATTGCCAAAAGAAGAAGAATATCCTCTTTCTCAATCACTTAAAGAAAAAATAGAAGCCGACTAGAATTTTCTCCGATCAAAAATTAGTATGATGAAAATGGACTATAGATTACTAACCCTGACTTCATGGCTTTTTCAAAATCCTTCTGCCTGGGAAGATCATTAACATTTTCTAGCCAGGTATTCCTTAGATATTCTTCCCAATCGGATAGCTTCATTTCGTTAATTGGCTGCAAAATTTCCTCGGGATGAAGTCCATCATCTGCAAGTTTCTTCAATGCTTTTTCGACAGCATCAACATAATCAATAGAATAAACAAAGCAGCTTACATAAGCTCCATTGAACTGTTTTGGCATTATAGAATCATTTAATACCTTTACATGAAAAGGGATGATAAAAACTTTCTGCATTACTTTCATGAGACAACTTGAGAAAAGATTATGAGCTGTCCATTGAGGCCAGGACATCTTGTGCCGCAAAGATTACAACCTCATAGAGTCAGACTTGATCTAATAAGTGTTCTAGCCATTATAGGCCAAGAAGAAACTGTTCTGACTGTCTCGCTTTAAGTTCCAAGCCAAACTATGCGAGCAACCTTAGTTAAGTATATACATTAATCGCTCCTTGAAATCGATCATAGCCTAAGAGTACTTGTATAATGACTTCAGGAATTTATAGATCATTTGGGTCTACCACCCTGCCGCTTCCAGGAATGATGGAATTTCTAAGAGCGTGTCTGAAAAGGTCAGCAGATAAAGTTGAGAGGCTGAGTTAGAGCCTCCCAACCAATGACACGCCAATCCTACGACACCGATCTAACCCCTGCCCAGTGCGAGCTTCTAGCTCCGCTATTACCGCCAGCTAAGCCAGGCGGTCGTCCCCGCAGCGTCAACGTTTTCGAAGTGGTCAATGCCATCTTCTATCTGTTGAGAGCCGGATGTGCCTGGCGTCTGCTGCCCCACGACTTCCCCGCTTGGCAAACGGTCTACCATTACTTCCGTCAGTGGGAAGCCGATGGCACCTGGGAAGCTCTCAACCATGCTCTGCGCCAGCAACTGAGAGAAACGGTGGGGCGCAATCCTTCTCCCTCGGCAGCCTGCCTGGATTCCCAATCGGTCAAAACAGCTGGTGCCGCTCAAGAAACAGGCTTTGATGGAGGCAAAAAAGTTAAAGGTCGCAAGCGCACTATCCTGGTTGATACGATGGGTCTACTGCTGGGTGCCAAGGTCCACAGTGCCCGACGCTCCGACCATGACGGCCTCACCTTGCTGGGGATTTGGTTTGCCAGTATGTGGAGTTGCTTGCAATTGATTTGGACCGATAAAACCTTTGGTGGCAAATCTTTTGTGGCTTGGGTTGAGCAAGCGTTTGGCTGGACTATTGAAGTCGTACAACGGCCTGCTGAGCAAAAAGGGTTCCAGCTTTTACCTCGGCGATGGGTGGTTGAGCGCACCTTTGCCTGGTTTGGTCGATACCGTCGCTTGAGCAAGGACTACGAATATTTGCCCACTACGAGTGAGACGATGCTTTACGCTGCTATGGTCAATCTCATGCTTCGTAGGCTGGCTTGAGACTTTTCAGACACGTTCTAAACAACTGAATATCTTCAGGTGTTCGCAGGCCAAATTGATCAGGTGCTTGATTAATATCAACTCTCAATGGTGAACTGGAATCAGTTAAAACCTGTTCACCTCTATCAAAGATTGACCGCTGCCTTAGATTTTCTAAGAGTGATGTATCTACATCGACAGCTGTAACAGTAGCATTGCCCTGTCTATTTTCGAGAGCAAATTGTCTAGCTCGCTGTGGCTGGTCAAAATTTAGGAATAAAGCCCTCTCACCTCCACTTCTTGTAGTTATAGTAGGGACATCTATTTGGCCATTTTCTCCGACATTGATACGGGCAGGAAATGCATTCTCATCAACTCGAAAAACCGTTACTGCTGAATTATTTGGGCCAATATCCTATGTCGTGAGCACATTCATCGACTAGAAAATGAGCTTTACTTAGTATTTCTTTCTTATTTTCAACTGCTGATATATCAACAATCTTGCCATTTCTTATAACTATCTTTACCCAGTTTCGAGCCTGCCCACAATTCGGGCAATCCCACATGTCAATTAAAATTATATCTTTTCCTTCATCAGGAAGGCGAAGAGTTTCGTACCCTCCACCCTTGAGATCTTCCAAGGTGGCCTCCAAAATATCACCAATCCCGAAGCATTCAAATGATGGCTGTTTGCGAATTTTAATCTGTATATTTGTTGAGCTATCTGCCTTTGACACAAAAGCACAGTTGGGGCATTTTAAAAGGCCAACAAAAAAGTCAAATGCCATAATTAACCTTGGTTTTATGGTGTTTCTATCGGTATAACACGAATTGTTCTTGAATTGATTGTTACATCAAATCCCTGTGGAAAAGCCCTGGGTATGGTAAGACCGTTGAGTTTGGCTGGGTTTATATTTGCAATTCTGGCTAAATTATTGAACATACTTCGATCCGCTGTGATGAGTTGAGGAACTACACCGGATTCAACATCAGCAAAGAATGCTTCAGCTACAATTTGTCTGTCAGCAGTCCCTCTTGGTCCGCCTACAATGCGACCAGGTTGTTGTAATTCAGTTAGTAAAGACTGGAATTCAGGGCTACTGCTACTAACAGTTGTAGGTACTTGTCCTAGACCAGATGGTGCTGTCGGTAATTCTCCAGCACCTCTACTAGTTATTCTTAGATCCGATCCTAGGCTCTGCAGTCGGTCGACTGTGGCCTGATCAATAGGATTGAGACTAGCCCCTTGGCTCTGGTTCCTCAAGGCAATTGCAGCGTTAGAATCAAGAACTACTGAATTAGAGCTGAGAGGCGTGTTTAGACCTGGACTCGCTACTCTATTTGGGCCAGTAGCCTGCCTATTAACTACTTGAACTTTGATATTGCTGTTATGTATTGCATTACGTTCTCAATATGACTAGTCTCTGCCAAAACTTGTTCTTTCGAAAATATTCCATCTAATGAATTACAGGCAGAGTCCAAAGCCTCAGCATATTTTCTCCAGTCTTGAGGATCATCAAAAAAGGTCAATACAACTGTTGAAATTTTTAATGTAGAGGAGTGTTTGGCAAGCTTTTTAAGTTTTTCTATTTTGAGGTTATTCTGAAGAAGAATCTGTTTTGAAAAAATAGTCTTCCAGTAGAGTCCAGGCACTTTCTTGAAAGGGTTTCTACCAACCCATGATTCAATTGTATTTTTGCCGATTACTTTGACAACTCTGTTTCTGTGATCTCGTTCTTCTCCTTCGCAGATACATCCAAAGAAAGGATTCATATTACAAATTTCTTCTATCAATAAATCCAAAGAGGAGCTACGTGGAGAAGAAAAATTATCGATAAAAAGAGCTGCATAACTTTCTCTAAGCAAAAAGTTGTATCGACAAAAATCTGATGAAAGGAAGTATTTTTGAGGTGGTTGACTTAGTATTTTCTTGGCACTTCCCTCATTGAATTTTCTTGTATTTTTCGAACTAGGCTCTTCATCCTCGCTATAAGAAATAGGTCTTAATGGAACAGGAAAGGAAAATAATGTTTTCAGAACTTCTTTAGCTCTGATTTCTTCAAAGTAAATTATGCCAACTAACATTTATGCCTCCTTGAATATTATGGTCCAAGATCTGGACGACGAATAGCTTGATCAAATGATTCTTGAGCATTTCTCGACACCCGAGTATTTTCTCCTGTAATTAAAGTGGATCTTCTTCCCGATTCTCGTGCTGCATCCGTCTGTATTCGTATCTGTCGAGTGTTTGAAACAGTTTGAGTGTCCTTAATCTCAACAGAGACATCATCTGTTAGAGCGTCAGGAATGGAATTGCCTTCCGGAGAACTTACTCGTTGATTATTACTCGGAAGGTCAAGTTCCTCCAAAATTCTTGCCTCTGATTCACGTCCACGCTGTTGAGGGCTCTGGGTTCTACTATTTGGGTCAATAATTGAGTCAGAGGCAATTCACTTTTTAGATGTGATTTTCTCCGATAAATACTGGGTTTGAGCGGCTAAAGGAAAAAGACGGTGATGATTGTTA